>CU207211.1:1369722-2054584 GCA_000026125.1 Herminiimonas arsenicoxydans
GCCGCCGTCAGCCAGGATATTCCTCCTTTCGTGACGGCAGCCGGCAATCGCGCAGTACCGGCCGGCATCAATAGCGAAGGCTTGAAGCGGCGCGGGTTCAGCAGCGAGCAGATCATGGCAATCAAGCGCGGCTATAAAATCATCTATCGCTCCAATCTGCCGCTCGAAGAAGCCAAGGCGGCTTTGCTGGCAGAAGAAAACAAATCGTCTGATGCAGCTCCCTATCTGCGCCAGTTGCGTACTTTCATAGAAACATCCCCACGTGGCATCATCCGCTGACCTTGCTGGCAGGACTGCGATAGCAATGGTTGCCGGCGAAACCTCCGGGGACTTGCTGGCGGGGCGCCTGCTATCCGGTTTGCGCCCGCAATTGCCGGATGCCCTGATGCACGGCATAGGCGGCCCCAACATGGCGCAGCATGGTTTTGTCAGCGACTTTCCGATGGAAAAACTGTCGGTGCGCGGGCTGTTTGAAGTGCTCGCACATTATCGTGAAATCAAGGGCATACAAATTGCGTTGCGCGACCAGCTGCTGGCCGAACGGCCTGCGGTCTTCATCGGTGTCGATGCACCGGATTTCAATCTCGGACTCGAAGCGCAACTGAAGAGTGCCGGTATACCCACCATGCATTTCATCGGCCCCTCGATCTGGGCCTGGCGGGGCGGGCGCATCAAGAAAATTGCGCGGGCGGTGTCGCACATGCTGGTGATTTTTCCCTTCGAGGAAGAGCTGTATCGTCAGGCCGGGATTCCGGCAACCTACGTCGGCCATCCGCTGGCGCAAGTGATTCCGATGGAGCCGGATCAGGCCGCTGCACGTGTGGCGCTGGACTTGCCCGTACATGCACCTGTCGTGGCGCTGTTGCCGGGCAGCCGGATGTCGGAACTGAAATACAACGCAGTGGCTTTTGTGGCGGCGGCCAAACTATTGCTGCAACGCGATTCGTCGCTGCAGTTTGTCGCGCCCATGGCTGGCGAGGCGCAGCATCGCTACTTCAATGAACTCATTGCGCAGGCCGGTTTGCAGGATGTGCAGATCAAGGTCATAGACGGACAATCGCATCGCGCACTGGCGGCGGCAGATGCAGTCATGGTGGCATCCGGTACGGCGTCGCTGGAAGTCGCCTTGTTCAAGAAACCGATGGTGATTGCCTACAAAATGATGCGCGCATCCTGGTATGTGCTGCGGCATATGGGTTATCAACCCTGGATAGGCTTGCCGAATATTCTGGCGCAGGAATTTCTGGTGCCGGAACTGTTGCAGGATGCCGCGACACCGCAGGCTCTGGCAGATGCCTTGTGGCAGCAATTGCAGGATGGTGCGCATCGCGATCGCCTGCAGCGCCGCTTCACGGAAATGCACCACACGCTGTTGCGCGACACTGCAGGCGAAAGCGCACGTGCAGTGCTGGAATTGATTGCACAATCGCCGCGTCGCGCCTGAAGCGCTGGTATTTACTGCTACAGAATTTAATAGACCGACATGGCAATAAAAACCGATACCAATCTTTCCCTGTTCAGCAGTCTGGATGAGGACATCATCTGCGGTGTCGATGAAGCGGGACGCGGGCCCCTGGCCGGCCCGGTATTCGCCGCAGCGGTCATTCTCGATCCGATGCGACCGATAGACGGCCTGTGCGATTCCAAAAAATTGAGCGAAGTGCGACGCGATGCACTGGCCATCGACATCAAGGCGCATGCATTGTCATGGTCGATCGCGCAATGTTCGGAGCAGGAAATCGACAGCCTGAATATCCTGCAGGCGACAATGCTGGCGATGCGCCGCGCAGTTGAAGGTTTGCACATACAGCCGACACTGGCGCTGATAGACGGCAATCGCTGTCCGGTGATGGTGGTACGTGCGGAAGCGATCATCAAGGGCGACGACAAGGTGCAGGCTATTTCGGCTGCATCCATTCTGGCGAAAACAGCGCGTGATCACGCCCTGGGATTGCTGCATATCGCCTATCCGCATTACGCCTTCGATCAGCACAAGGGGTATCCCACGGCATTGCATCTGGAGCGCCTGCGCGAGCATGGCGTGTCGCCTGTGCATCGCAAATCGTATGCGCCGGTGCGTGCCTTGCTGGATAACGCGGTTGCGAATGAAAAACGCTGAACCATCATGACGACCAAAATCATTTCATCGCGCGACAATCCGCTCTACAAGGAGTTGAAGCATCTCGCTACCAGTTCGCAGGCGCGCCGCAAGGCTGGGCGTACTTTGCTCGATGGCATACATCTGTGCGAGGCGTATCTGCAGCAGGTCGGCCTGCCGCCGCTGTGCATTGCGAGCGAGACAGCCTTGCTCAACAGCGAAGTGACGGTGATCGTGCAGCAGTGCATTCACAGCCACACGCAATGCATCGTGTTGCCGGATGCCTTATTCCATGCATTGAGCCAGGTTGAGCATGGTGTCGATATCCTGTTCGTTATCGATACGCCGGAACTGACAGAGCCGCAGCGTCTGCTGCAGTCTGCGGTTTTGCTGGACAGGGTGCAGGATCCGGGCAATTTCGGCTCCATCGTGCGTAGCGCAGCGGCCGCCGGCATCAAGCAGGTATTCTGCAGCGCCGGAACGACCTTTGCCTGGTCGCCCAAGGTGATGCGCGCCGGGATGGGTGCTCATTTTCTGATGGAGATTTTTGAAAACGTCGATCTCGAGGCATTGATCGCGCGTGCCGACATTCCTGTCATCGCCACCAGTTCGCATGCAGAAAAGCGACTCTACGATCTGGATCTGACGCAGCCGGTTGCCTGGCTGTTCGGGCATGAAGGGCAGGGCGTGACTGAACATTTACTGGCGCTGGCGACGCATCAGATCACGATACCGCATCTGGGTGCGATCGAGTCGCTGAACGTGGCTGCCAGTTCGGCGGTGTGCTTCTTCGAGCAGGTGCGTCAGATAACGGCGCGCTCCTGATTCCTTTTAATCCGTTCGGTGTTCGGATTTTATTTCCTGCAGTATGGTCGCGGAAATTTCTTCAATCGATTTGGTCGTCGATGACATCCAGCGTATGCCTTCGCGACGCATCATTTTTTCCGCTTCATTGACTTCGTAACGGCAGTTTGCCAATGCTGCATATTTGCTGCCGGGCAGGCGCTCGTTGCGGATTTCTGCCAGCCGGTCGGGCGCGATCGAAAGGCCGAATATCTTGCTCTTGTATTCGAGCAGCCCGCCAGGCAATTTTTCCCGCGCAAAATCATCAGGTATCAAAGGATAGTTTGCGGCCTTGATGCCATATTGCATAGCCAGAAAAAGGCTGGTTGGCGTTTTGCCGGAGCGCGAGACGCCGACCAGTATCACATCCGCTTCCGCCAGATTCTTGTTCGACTGCCCATCGTCGTGTGCCAGAGAAAAATTGATCGCTTCGATCCTGTTTTTGTATTCCTCGGAATCGGTGCTGGTATGGCTGCGACCTATCGTATGCGTCGATTTCACGCCCAGTTCCTGTTCCAGCGGTTCGACGAAAGTCTGGATCAAATCCATATGCATGCCTTTGGATTGGCGTACTACTTTCGATAAATTGGCTTTGACCAAAGTCGAAAAAATAATCGGGCGCTGGCCATCGAGCTCATATGCATCATTAATTTTGCGCAGTGCGTCATGCGCTTTGTCCAGCGTATCGATGAAGGGCAGGCGTATCTGCTTGAAGCGCAAATCGAATTGCGTCAATACCGAATGACCAAAGGTTTCCGCAGTGATACCGGTGCCGTCCGAAATGAAGAAAACGGTGCGTGCGCTGGGCGTAGAACGATTTGCAGAAGTGGACATGGATGAAGTGTAAGCCTGATGTAAGTTAAAAAAATGCTGCGCTGCGATGCGCATCGAGACGGGATTCGGTAAAATGGCGGCCAATAGCTGTTTTTATCCAAGGCCGCTCTCGAAGAATAACAAAAACTGTAGCCTCAGAAAGGCACGCATGAAGATTTCTTGTCATCAAAGCAGAGGTTGTTATGTCGAACGTTGTAAACACTGGTATTAAGCATGACCAGGTAGTAGAAGGAAATTACGTCATTTCCTTCGAACATCTACGGATGTCCGATGTGGACTCGGTGGGAGGTAAAAACTCTTCATTGGGAGAAATGATCAGTCAGCTTGCAGAAGCAGGCGTGCGGGTGCCGGGCGGCTTTGCCACTACGGCACAGGCATTTCGGGATTTTCTTGAGCATAGCGAAGGCGGCGGACTGAGTCTGGCGCAACGCATTGCAGATCGGCTTGCCGATTTGGATATTGACGATGTCCGTGCGCTGGCGCAGGCCGGCGCCGAGATTCGGCAATGGATCGTGGAAACACCGTTCCCACCACGACTCCTGAATGAAATCACGCAGTACTATCACAATCTTTCCTCTGACTCATCCAAGGAAATGTCGTTTGCCGTGCGTTCTTCCGCGACTGCTGAAGATTTGCCGGACGCGTCGTTTGCCGGTCAGCAGGAAACCTTCCTCAATGTAGTCGGCATCGACAATGTGCTGGAAGCCATCAAGCATGTGTTCGCTTCGCTGTACAACGATCGTGCGATTTCCTATCGTGTACACAAGGGATTTACCCATGCCGAAGTAGCCTTGTCGGCCGGCGTGCAACGCATGGTGCGTTCCGATCTGGGTTCTGCCGGTGTGATGTTTACAATGGATACCGAATCCGGTTTCACCGATGTGGTCTTCATCACTTCCAGCTACGGGCTGGGCGAAACTGTGGTGCAGGGCGCCGTCAATCCTGACGAATTCTATGTGCACAAGCCGATGCTGGAACAAGGCAGGCTGCCTATCATCCGCCGCAATATCGGTTCCAAACTGATCAAGATGGAATTTACTGCCGAAGCCAAAGCAGGACATTCAGTGCAGACCGTCGATGTGCCTATCGGCATGCGCAATCGCTATTCGCTGACCGATGAGGAAATCGTGCAACTGGCAAAGTACGCCGTCATCATTGAAAAGCACTACGGCCGCCCTATGGATATCGAATGGGGCAAGGATGGTCTGGATGGCCAGCTCTACATCCTGCAGGCGCGTCCGGAAACCGTCAAGTCGCAGCAAAAAGCGACTGATGTGCAGCAACGCTTCAAGATGAAAGGTAGCGGCACCGTGTTGACCGTCGGTCGCGCCATTGGCCAGAAGATCGGCGCCGGTCCGGTCCGTGTGATTCTCGACGCTGCAGATATGGAGCGCGTGCAACCGGGCGACGTGTTGGTCGCCGACATGACTGATCCTAACTGGGAACCGGTCATGAAGCGCGCCTCCGCCATCATTACCAATCGCGGTGGTCGTACCTGTCACGCGGCAATTATCGCGCGTGAACTGGGCGTACCGGCGGTTGTTGGCTGTGGTGATGCCACCGAGTTGTTGAAGGATGGTGCGCTGGTCACGGTGTCATGCGCTGAAGGCGACGAAGGCAAAGTGTATGACGGCTTGCTGGAATCCGAAGTGACGGAAATTGCGCGCGGCGATTTGCCTGAGCTGCCATTGAAGATCACGCTCAACGTCGGCAATCCTCAGCTCGCATTTGACTTCCAGTCGATTCCGAATGCAGGTGTCGGTCTGGCGCGCCTGGAATTCATCATCAACAACAATATCGGCGTGCATCCAAAAGCGATTCTGGAATATCCGAACATCGATCCGGATTTGAAGAAGGCAGTGGAATCGGTCGCACGCGGCCATGCGTCGCCGAAGGCTTTTTATATCGACAAGCTGGCAGAAGGCATAGCTACCATCGGCGCCGCATTCTGGCCCAAGCCGGTGATTGTGCGGCTGTCGGATTTCAAGTCTAACGAGTACAAGAAGCTGATCGGCGGTTCGCGTTACGAGCCGGATGAAGAAAATCCTATGCTGGGCTTCCGTGGCGTGGCGCGTTACCTCGCACCTGATTTTGCCGAAGCGTTCGAGATGGAATGCAAGGCGATGAAGCGCGTGCGCGACGACATGGGATTGACCAACGTCGAGATCATGGTGCCGTTTGTCCGCACCCTGGGCCAGGCTGAAAAAGTCATTGACCTGCTGGCGAAGAATGGTTTGAAACGCGGCGAGAACGGCTTGCGCATCATCATGATGTGCGAAGTCCCATCGAATGCAATTCTGGCGGAAGAATTCCTGAATTACTTTGACGGTTTCTCTATCGGCTCCAACGATTTGACGCAGTTGACGCTGGGTCTGGATCGTGACTCCGGGATGGAAATTCTGGCGGCCGATTTCGACGAACGCGATCCTGCCGTATTGGCCTTGTTCTCGCGTGCGATTGCTGCATGCCGCAAGCAGGGCAAGTACGTGGGTATTTGCGGTCAGGGACCATCGGATCATCCGGATTTTGCAGAGTGGCTGATGAAGGAAGGCATTACTTCGCTTTCACTCAATCCGGACTCGGTAATCGAAACATGGCAGAGTCTGGCAAAACGTTTGTGATGACGCAATTGAACAAATAAGTGGTAACGGTCGGATGCTTAAATTATTTTCCAGCACGGTTTTTTAGACTAGACTGTGGACACCCGACCGGATAACACTGAACAAGCTTTATCGTGGTTTATCAACCCTCGTTGCTCTCCGGACTGCGAGGGTTTTTTGCTTGTGAGCTAAAGGAATGCTGATGACGGACTGGATGATTTGGTTTGCGGTGGCATGCGTGTTGATCATACTGGAGATGGCAACCGGCACCTTTTATCTGTTGATGATTGCGATCGGCGCCATAACGGGCGGCATAGTTGCGTTGAGCGGCGCAAGCGGCACATGGCAATGCATATTGGCGGCAGTGATTGCAGCGGTCGCGACGTTTGCCTTGCGTCGCAGTCGTTTTGGCCGCACGGAAAATCCGGACGCATCGCGCGATCCCGACGTGAATCTGGATATCGGACAAACGCTGGAAGTCGCAGAGTGGCGTACTGTTTCAGGTGCGAAGAGCACGGCACGTGTCATGTATCGCGGCGCACCGTGGGATGTCGAGCTGGCGAGCGGCGGCACGGCAGTAGCGGGCCAATTCCGGATTCAGGAAGTACAGGGCAATCGTTTGATAGTCATCAATAGCAATGCGGCGGATGGCTAGACTTTCCGTTTTGCAGATCAGATAAATTACGACCCAATCGCAACACACCAAGGAGTTCCCATGCTCGGTACTACCAGCACTACCATCATTTTTTTGCTCTTTGTCGTCATCGTTTTTGTCGTCAAGACGATCAACGTTGTGCCGCAACAGCACGCCTGGGTCGTTGAGCGCCTGGGCAAATATCACGCCACGCTGGGCCCTGGCCTGAAGATCGTGCTGCCCTTCATCGATCGCATCGCCTACAAGCATTCGCTGAAGGAAATTCCGCTTGATGTGCCCATGCAGGTCTGTATCACGAAGGATAATACGCAACTTGAAGTCGACGGCATTCTGTATTTCCAGGTGACTGATCCGATGCGTGCATCGTATGGTTCATCGAATTACATTTCGGCGATTTCGCAACTGGCGCAAACGACTTTGCGTTCGGTCATCGGGCGCATGGAGCTGGACAAGACTTTTGAGGAACGCGACCTGATCAATCACAGTGTGGTGGGCGCAGTCGATGAGTCGGCGGCAAATTGGGGCGTGAAAGTCTTGCGTTACGAGATCAAGGATCTGACGCCGCCGCGTGAAATTCTGCATGCCATGCAATCGCAGATCACCGCCGAGCGCGAGAAGCGTGCATTGATTGCAGCGTCGGAGGGACGCAAGCAGGAGCAGATCAATATTGCCAATGGCGAGCGCGAAGCATCGATTGCCCGTTCGGAAGGCGAGAAACAGGCCGCAATCAATCGCGCGCAGGGTGAAGCCTCGGCGATCCTGTCGATTGCCGAGGCGACTGCCGAGGCCATACGAAAAACCGCATCGGCGATACGTGAGCCGGGAGGTTCGGATGCAGTAAATCTGAAGGTGGCCGAACAGTATGTCGAGGCATTCGGCAAACTGGCGAAGACCAATAATTCCATCATCATTCCAGCCAATCTGGGCGATATGGGTGGACTGATTGCAACGGCCATGCAGGTTGTGAAATCGCAGGGCTCGCAGATCAAGTCTTGAGTACGGGCAACAGGCCGAAGATAGTTGGCTAAAAAAATGGCGCTCTGGAGCGCCGTTTTTTTATCGTCGATTCTGTTTCATCACCGCCTGGATTTCGCGCTGGGTGTCGCGCTGCTTCTCGCTATCGCGCTTGTCGTGCTGTTTCTTGCCTTTCGCCAGCCCAATCTCGCACTTGATATAGCCTTTCTGATAGTGCAGATTGAGCGGCACCAGCGTGTAGCCGGCGCGTTCAACCTTGATCGACAATTTTTTGATCTCGTCGGCCTTCAGCAGCAGCTTGCGCGTGCGCACCGGATCGGGCGTGACGTGTGTGGAGGCGGAGGCCAGAGGGCTGATATGCGCACCGAAGAGAAAAATCTCATCGTTGCGTACGATCACGTATGCCTCTTTCAATTGCGAGCGTCCGGCGCGTATGGCCTTGACTTCCCAACCCTGCAATACGATGCCGGCCTCGAAGCGCTCCTCGATAAAATAATCGTGGAATGCTTTTCTGTTATCAACAATGCTCATGAGTTTCGGCTAATGGTCGGTTAAAATGGCAACTCTGCGATTCTATCAAACGGTTCCTATTCGATGGCAGTAGTGCACAAAACAGTTTTGCTGGGTTACAGCGCCGAACAGATGTTCACGCTGGTTGATCGGGTCGAGGATTATCCTCAATTCCTGCCATGGTGTGGTGGAATAGATGTCAAGCAGCGGGAAGAAGGCAAGCTGGTGGCGAGCATCATGATCAATTATCACGGTATCAGGCAAAGTTTCACCACCGAGAACACGACGGTGCGGCCGGTATCGATGACCATGCGTTTGCTGGAAGGGCCGTTCAAGGAATTGCATGGCACCTGGACCTTCAAGCCCTTGCGTGAAGATGCCTGCAAGATTGAATTCGATTTGCAGTATGAATTTTCCAATCGCCTGATCGAATCCATTATCGGGCCGGTGTTCAACATGATCGCGACCAGCTTCGTCGATTCATTCAGCAAGCGGGCGGAAGAAGTCTATGGCTGATGATATGAGCAATGCCCCTGCCGCCATCCATATCCAGATCTGCTACGCCAGAGAGGATAAGCAGTTTTTGCTGGATCAGACGGTGCCGCCCGGTACGACGATCCAACAGGCAATTCAGGGAAGTGGAATTATCCAGCTGGCGCCGGAAATCGATGTGAGCGTCTGGCGTGTGGGTATTTACAGCAAATTGAAAACGCTGGATACTGTGCTGCGCGAACACGACAGGGTGGAAATTTACCGCCCCCTGATCGCCGATCCCAAAGACTCCCGTCGCAAGCGTGCCGAAAGTCGGGATGTCAAAAAGAAGGCCTGACAGAGCTGCCGGTTTCAGCAGCTGAATTGGTCAACATTCCAAACCTTATTTGCATTCTTCCAGCGCGCGTTTGTTTTCACGCATTTCCTGCGCCCGCTCCTCATCGCTCAGATATGTACGTTCGCCGGATTTATCCATGCGGCTGATGCGCTCGCCTGAATCCAGCACGCGCTTGTAATTGCCTGCCTGCTCACAGTTTTTCTTTTTGTCGGCCGCAGCCTGTTTTTTTGCTTCCGCTTCCTTGTCCTTTTCCGCCTGCTGTGCACGGCGCTTCTGGAAGTCGGCGTTCTTTTCAGCGATGGTTTGCGGGCCTTTTTTTGCCGCTTCACCATCTTTTTCAGTTTCTTCGGCCGGCTTGACAGGTGTGCTGGCCGGTGTCAGACCTTTGGGGGATTTGAGAATTTTGCTGTTCGGCACCGATGCAGGCGGTGGTGTGTCGGAATACTGTTTGACACCTTGGTCATTCAGCCAGACATATTGAGCCATGGCTGCGCTGGTGCATCCGGCGAGAAAAATGGCGACAGCAAGGCGTTTCAAGCCGGGTGCATGCATGGTGTGTCCTTAAAGGAGGGCGGAATAAATACTTGTGCGATTTCGCCATGCTTCCTGCCATCTGTCAATGCATAGGCCGGGTTTGCAGTAAATCTTGTCGCAAGCGCGGGACGCGGCAAGCGGATTTCTGTATAATTCGGTTTTGCGCCAATAGGAAAACACTATGCGTTTATTACAAAAAGCACTCACATTCGATGACGTGCTGCTGGTTCCGGCTTATTCCGACATTCTCCCTAAAGATACTTCTCTTGTTACGCGCCTGACGCGCAACATCACGTTGAATATCCCCTTGCTGTCCGCAGCGATGGATACCGTGACCGAGGCACGCCTCGCCATTGCCATGGCACAGGAAGGCGGGATCGGCATTATTCACAAAAATCTGACTGCCGCCGAACAGGCGCGCGAAGTTGCCAAGGTCAAGCGTTTTGAATCCGGCGTGGTGCGCGATCCGATCACGATTCCTCCCAACACCAAGATCCGCGATGTGATGGCTCTGTCGCAGCAGCATGGCATCAGTGGTTTCCCGGTTGTGGAAGGCAAAAATGTCGTCGGCATCATCACCAACCGCGATCTGCGCTTTGAAAACGAGCTGGACGCTCCGGTCAGCAGCAAGATGACGCCCAAGGAAAAACTGGTGTTCGTGTCTGAAGGTGCGGATCTGGTGGAAGCCAAACGTCTGATGAACAAGCACCGCCTGGAGCGCGTGCTGGTCGTCAACGACGCGTTTGAGTTGCGTGGACTGATTACCGCCAAGGATATTCAAAAGGCGACCGAACATCCGCTGGCGTCCAAGGACAGCCAGGGCAAGTTGCGTGTCGGCGCCGCAGTCGGCGTTGGTGCCGATAACGACGAACGTGTCGATCTGCTGGTCAAGGCCGGTGTGGACGTGATCGTGGTCGATACCGCGCACGGTCACTCGAAAGGTGTGCTGGATCGCGTGCGCTGGATCAAGAATAACTACAAGGACGTGGATGTCATCGGCGGCAATATCGCGACTGCTGCTGCTGCGCTGGCGCTGGTTGAGCATGGCGCGGATGGCGTCAAGGTCGGCATCGGTCCAGGCTCGATTTGCACCACGCGTATCGTCGCCGGCGTCGGTGTGCCGCAAATTACCGCCATTTCCAATGTGGCCGATGCACTCAAGGGTACCGGTGTACCGTGTATCGCCGACGGCGGTATTCGTTTTTCCGGCGATATCTCCAAGGCGCTGGCAGCCGGCGCGTCGACCGTGATGATGGGCAGCATGTTTGCCGGCACCGATGAAGCGCCGGGCGAAGTGATTCTGTTCCAGGGTCGCAGCTACAAGGCTTACCGCGGTATGGGCAGTCTGGGTGCGATGGCGGATGGTTCAGCCGATCGTTACTTCCAGGATCCTGCGAACAACGTCGACAAGTTCGTGCCGGAAGGTATCGAAGGTCGCGTTGCCTACAAAGGCAGCATGGTCACGATTCTGTATCAACTGGTGGGCGGCGTCCGTTCAACCATGGGTTACTGCGGTTGCGCGACGATAGATGCTTTCCGCGAAAAAGCAGAGTTCGTGGAAATCACTTCGGCGGGTATGAGCGAATCGCATGTGCACAACGTGCAGATCACCAAGGAAGCGCCTAACTATCGCGCGGACTAAGATCATGCCGCAGCAGGCGAATGAAATGACTGCAGCAGGCAGGGCGGAGCACGAGGATCTTGCACAGGTGATTGCGCGTATCGAGCGGCTGGGTAAAGGTCTGTTCGGCGTTACTGCCTGTGTAGTGCTCCTGCATGCTCCGGATGAGGTGTTGGCCGAAACGGCTTTTTCCTCGTCAGCGCATCGCTTCTGCGCCGGCCTGCCTTTGGGCGAGGCCTTGCAACTGATGCCGGAGAAAGCATCGCCTTTCAGCCCTGCGCTGGGCAAGGTCGATAATTTCGAGGTGCGGTTTTGTGCCCTGCAGCCTTTGCGTGATCGCGCCGGCAATGTCGTCGGCAGAGTAGCGCTGATACATGAGCGCACGCGCGATTTCACATCCGGCGATGGACACTGGATGGTGGATCTGGCGGCGCTGATCGAGCGGGAATTGCACTTCTCCGGTTTTTCCGCTGCTTCATCCCGCACCGGCTCCTGATCTGAAAATTAACTGTTCCACATTGAAACGCTAAGCCATTTATCTCATGCATTCGAAAATTCTCATCCTCGATTTCGGTTCCCAGGTCACCCAGCTGATCGCACGTCGCGTGCGCGATTCAGGTGTTTTTTCCGAAGTCTATCCGTATGACGTCAGCGATGAATTCGTGCGCAATTACGGCGCAGCCGGCGTGATTCTGTCAGGCGGCCCGAACTCGGTGATCGAGGGCGACGAGTCGCCGCGCGTACCGCAAGCCGTATTTGAACTGGGCGTACCTGTGCTGGGCATCTGTTATGGGATGCAGGCGATGGCGGAGCAACTGGGCGGCAAGGTCGAAAATGGTACGGTGCGCGAATTCGGTTACGCCGAGGTGCGTGCACATGGTCATACGGCACTGCTGAAAGACATCAGCGACTTCACTACGCCTGAAGGTCATGGCATGCTGAAGGTCTGGATGAGCCATGGCGACAAGGTCAATGAAATGCCGCCCGGCTTCAAGCTGATGGCATCGACGCCGAATTGCCCGATTGCCGGCATGGCCGACGAAGCGCGCCACATGTATGCATTCCAGTTCCATCCGGAAGTCACGCATACGCTGCAGGGCAAGGCTATTATCGCGCGCTTCGTGCACGATATCTGCGGCTGCAAATCGGACTGGAACATGCCCGACTATATCGCCGAAGCGGTTGAAAAAATTCGCCAGCAGGTCGGCAACGATGAAGTCATTCTCGGCTTGTCCGGCGGTGTGGACAGCAGCGTTGCTGCGGCACTGATCCATCGCGCCATCGGCGACCAACTGACGTGCGTATTTGTCGATCACGGTTTGCTGCGTCTCGACGAAGGCAAGATGGTGATGGAGATGTTCGCCGACCATCTGGGCGTCAATGTGATCCGCATCGATGCAGTCGATCAGTTCATGGGTCATCTGGCCGGCGTGACCGATCCGGAAGCCAAGCGCAAGATCATCGGTCGCGAATTCGTGGAAGTGTTCCAGGTCGAAGCCGGCAAACGCAAGAATGCGAAGTGGCTCGCACAAGGCACGATTTACCCGGACGTGATTGAAAGCGCAGGCAAGGGCAAGAAGGGCCATACGATCAAGAGCCACCATAATGTCGGCGGCTTGCCGGAAACCTTGAACCTGCAATTGCTGGAACCCTTGCGCGAGCTGTTCAAGGATGAAGTGCGTCAACTGGGCGTTGCGCTCGGCCTGCCGCACGATATGGTGTATCGCCATCCTTTCCCCGGCCCTGGGCTGGGCGTGCGCATACTCGGCGAAGTGAAAAAGGACTTTGCCGACCTGCTGCGTCGTGCCGATGCGATCTTTATCGAAGAACTGCGCAATACGCCATATGTGCTCGCAGCCGGTGCATCGGAATCAACCGACAACGGGATTCCGCATCGCAACTGGTACGACGCAACCAGCCAGGCGTTCGCGGTATTTTTGCCGGTCAAGTCGGTCGGCGTGATGGGTGATGGCCGTACCTACGAATACGTGGTGGCCTTGCGTGCAGTGCAGACGCAGGATTTCATGACGGCGCACTGGGCGCATTTGCCATACGAATTGCTGGGCAAGGTTTCCAACCGCATTATCAATGAAGTACGCGGCATCAATCGCGTGGTGTACGATATTTCCGGCAAGCCGCCGGCCACGATCGAGTGGGAATAAGCGGTTGCACCCCGCGCACATACGGCGCGTATAACATCATCATGTAATTCTTGACGCCATCCTCATCGGATGGCGTTTGCGTTTCCAGCATGTTTACCGGCAATGACGAGCCAATTAATCCTTGAGTCCGAGTCGCCGTGCCAGCTTGTGCAGATTGCTCGCATCCACATCCAGTTGCCGTGCTGCCTGCGCCCAGCTGCCGCCACTGGCATCCAGTGCCTGCTGAATGGAGTGGCGCTCGCATGTTGCCACCGCATCGCGTAGAGACGATACGGCGAGAGTAATGCCTGGTAATGCTGTCTGAGTCGTCAGCGCTGGCGGCAATTCCAGTGCATCCAGATCAAGCAGCTCCGCTTCCAGCGTAATGATGTCGTTACGATTGACGCCGCGACTGAGCGTCTTGAGTGCAGCACGGCTGATCACATGTTCCAGTTCGCGCACATTGCCCGGCCAGCGATAGCGACGCAGGGCAGCTTGCGCATCGGTCGACAAGCGCAGGCTGCGCAAGCCGAGCCGCGCGCGATTGAGTTCCAGAAAGCGTCCTGCCAGCAGCAGTACATCGTTGCCGCGTTCGCGCAGTGGCGGAATCGGTAATGGATAGACCGACAGACGGTGATACAGGTCCGCGCGGAATGCGCCGTCTCGCACCAGGTCGCGCAAGTTACGATTGGTGGCGGCGATTACGCGCACATTGACGCGTCGCGGCCGGTCTGCACCCAGACGCTGAATCTCGCCGTTCTGCAAAGTACGCAGCAATTTGGCTTGCACCGCCAGCGGCAGTTCACCGACTTCATCGAGAAACAGCGTGCCGCCCTCGGCAGCTTCAAAACGGCCGGGCCTGTCGCTGATGGCGCCCGAGAAGGCACCTTTGGCATGGCCAAACAATTCGCTTTCTGCCAGCGATTCGGGCAATGCCGCGCAGTTGACGTGCACCAGCGGCTTGGCATGACGGCGCGAATGACGATGCAGCCGGTGTGCAAATAATTCCTTGCCGACTCCAGTTTCGCCCAGCAGCAGCACCGGCAGTTCCGAATCGGCAACCACACGCAGCTCATGCAATAGCTGGCCGATTGCCTCACTCTGGCCGATGATTTCGCTCTCCTGCTTGCTGCTGTCCACAGGCGCATCGCCACGTGTCAGGCGCAGCGCACGAATTTCGGCTTCCAGGCGGGTGATGCGGATAGACGCCTCGATGACCATGCTGAGTTGTTGCAGTTCTGTTTGCGCAATGTCGTCGAAGGTGCCGATTTGCAGAGCATCCAGCGTCAGCACGCCCCAGGGCTGCCCTTCGACATGCAGGCTGATACCCATGCAATCGTGCACTGGCAGCGGTTCACCTATGTGTTCGTCGATCAATCCATCGTAGGGGTCGGGCAGCGTACTGTCGTGGTGGAAGCGGGTGACGTCGCGTCGCGTCAGAATGGCAGCCAGACGCGGATGCTGGCTGACCGCGAAACGACGACCCAGCGCATCGCGCACCAGGCCATCTACGGCAATCGGCCGCAAATGCTCTGCTTCCAGTTGCAGCAAGGCCACTGCACCGCAGCGGAAATGCGTACGCAAAGTACTGACCAGCCGCTGCATGCGGATCGCCGGTGCCAGATTGGCCACCAGATCGGCAAGGAAGAAATTTGTCATCATGGTTCAAACAACCCTGAACGGTTAGATTTACCTTTTTTGTTTAGGGTAAATAATACCATTACATTTATAAAACATTGATTTTGTTTGCCTTTTTTCAGGCACGCGATTCGCATTATCTTCTTTACACACATTTGTGAAAGGGTGGCGATGGACATACTCGATCAATCACTGGGTCAACTGGCCTGTAGCGTCGCTGGTGCGACCAGAATTTTCAATGATTACCAACTGGATTTTTGCTGTGGCGGCAAATACAGCTTGCGTAATGCCGCGCAAGAAAAAGGCATTGACGCAGAGGAAGTCGCCCGGCGTCTGGCAAGCCTGCAAGGCGCCACGGATGTAACCGACTGGAATGCCGAATCGTCGGAGACCTTGATCGTTCATATCCTGCTGCGCTTCCATGACCGTCATCGCCAGCAATTGCCTGAACTCATAAGACTGGCACGCAAGGTCGAGCGGACACATGGCAATCGCAAAGATTGTCCGGTTGGCCTGACGGATCACTTGAGCGAGATGCAGCAGGAACTGGAAAGTCATATGAAAAAAGAGGAGCAGATACTGTTTCCCTTGCTGTTGTGCGGGCAGGCGGCACTGGTAGGCGGCCCGATCACCATCATGCGCATGGAACACGAGCAGCACGGAGACGCCTTGCAGCATCTGCTGGCGCTGACAAACGATATCAACTTGCCGTCGGCAGCCTGCAATACATGGCGGGCGCTGTATTTTGCACTGCGCGTATTTCGAGAAGACCTGATGGAGCACATCCATCTGGAAAACAATATCCTGTTCGAAAACGCTGCATTGATGCGTTCGGCGCATGCATAAAATTTTATTTCAAATGGAACAATAGATGAATATTGATAAATTCAAACAGCAGCACGTCGATATCCTCGGCAACATTGCAACCCTGCGCAAGCTGACCCAGGCTGGGGTGGCACAGAACGCGCCGGATATCGCCAGGCTGGTCGTTGCGATGAGTTCGACCATCAAACTGCATCTGGCTGTCGAAGACAAGGTTTTGTACCCGGCCTTGCAGAACGGCCAGAATGTAGCCATGGCGCGCATGGGCAAACAGTTCCAGGAGGAAATGAGTGTGATTGCGCATACTTACGAAGGGTTTGCACAACGCTGGAATACGGCGCACAGTTTGCAGCATCATGAAGATGATTTTCGTGCCGATGCCAATATTGTCTTGCGTACGCTGCATGAGCGCATGCAGCGTGAAAACCGCGATTTTTATCCTCGCATAGAAGCTTTGTAAGTGAATTGATTTTATTGTCGTTTGCCTAAAGGAGAAAAAATGAAGATATGGAAAACCGCAGCCTTGCTGATGCTGGCAGGGTTGAGCAGCTCGGTGCTGGCAGCAGATTGCTCGACCGAGATAGATGGCAATGATGCGATGCAATTCAACAAGGCAAGTATTAGCGTGCCGCAAAGCTGCAAACAATTTACCGTCAAGCTCAAGCACAGCGGCAAGTTGCCGAAAACAGCAATGGGTCACAACTGGGTGCTGGGTAAAACCGCTGACGTACAAGGTATCGCCACTGATGGCATGGCTGCCGGCGCGGCTAAAAATTATGTAAAAGACGGTGATGCGCGGGTGATTGCGCATACCAAAGTAGTAGGCGGTGGCGAAAGCGATGCGGTGACATTTCAGACCGGCAAACTCAAAGCAGGTGAAAGCTACACTTACTTTTGTTCCTTCCCCGGCCATTCGGGAATCATGAAGGGCAGCTTGCAGTTGACGAAGTAATTGTGCTGGCGGTGGCAGCGTTGCAAGTACCTGGCGAAGGGAAAGCGTCGCAGCAGCCGACAGACTGCAAAAGCGGACTTGCGCCACTTTTATTATTTATTTTTGCTTGAAGTCATCCGGGTTAAACCGGATGACTTTTTCATTTGAAATAGAGAAGAAATCGACTCTTTGAAAATGCCATTTTTTGTTTGTTCTCTCGTTTTCCAGCGAACAAGTTCATGCAATTTTCTCATTTTTATTGACTTTTAAATAGGAATGGTTATCATTCCAATCTATGATGAGGTAGCTAGCCAACTGTTCGTCACTCACCAATTGGGGTGAGTCGGCGAAATGCCAGCCAATTATTTTTATTATTAATTGGGGGACAGATGGTTATGCAAGCGCGCATCCAGCGGCGTTACAAGTTCAATCGGTTTGCGGTATTGGTGGCGCTTGCTATCCCCGTGGCTGCTCATTCTCAAGTTGTAGGACTAAATGGTGGTTCTTCATTACAGGCTAGTCCTGCATCCCAAAACGAGAGCAGTGCACCGGCAGTCACGACTTTGCCAGCGGTGAATGTAAGCGGCGTGCAGGAAACGGCAACCGGTCCTGTGATTGGGTATCGCGCTACGCGCTCCTCGACTGCGACCAAGACAGATACCTCACTGGCGGAAACACTGCAGGCAGTCACGGTCGTGACGCGTGACCAGATTGTGGATCAGGGCGCGACTAATTTGCAGGATGCATTGACCTACGCTGCCGGCGTTCGCTCTGACGCATACGGCCTTGATTCCCGTACTGACTCGGTATTGGTACGTGGCGCTTCGCCAGACGTTTATATTGACGGCCTGCGACAGGCAAATGATTACTATACGAGCGCTGCACGTCCCGATCCATTCACCCTGGAGCGCATTGAAGTATTACGTGGGCCTGCTGCCATGTCTTATGGACAAGGCAGTACCGGTGGCGTAGTTAATCTGGTTTCCAAGCGGCCTCAAGCAGAATTTCAAGGTGAGGTGGGCGTACAGCTCGGTAATTTTGGTCGCAAACAATTGCAGGCCGATGTGACGGGGCCTTTAACAGAAGACAAGCAGTGGCTCTATCGCCTGGTTGCAGTCGCACGTAATGCAGATACGCAAGTTGACTACGTAAAAGACGATCGCACCTTGATTGCACCTTCGCTGACATGGAAGCCGAACGGCGTTACTTCATTAACCTTGCAAGGGCTTTATCAGCGGGATAGGACTGGATCTACTTCACAGTTCCTGCCGTGGGCAGGGATGCTGACTCCCAATGTCAACGGCATGATTCCAACCAGTCGCTTTATTGGTGAACCTGGTGATCGCTATGATACGGATCGACAATCGCTGGGCTATCTGTTTGAACATCAGCTCAACGACAACTGGACGTTCCGTCAAAATTTCCGTTACGCAGTTAATGAGGTCGATTACTTTACGCATTACGCAGATTCGTTTTCCACTGATCCATCAACCGGATTGCCTGGCGGTTGGGCGATTGACCCTGTAAATCAGCGTCTGATCGGACGTTATGCGGATGACAGTATTACCAAGGTAAAGATCGCCACGATCGATCAGCATTTGCAGGCGAAATTGCAGACTGGGCCCCTGCAACATGACTTATTAGCTGGTCTGGATTACACACGTTATCAACGCGATAGACAATCGGGTTTTGGCATGGACACGATTGATGTCTATGCGCCGGTATACGGGAATGGGGTCGTCGCAACTCTTGCCGACGATCCGCAATCTGTACAGCGTCAAATTGGTTTATATCTGCAAGATCAAATCAAGATCGGAAAGAACTGGATCGTTTCGGCGGGATTGCGTCATGACCGTGTGAACAATGCTCTGGCTGGCAGTGAAGATGAAGAGAGCCGCGCGACGACCAAGCGAGTTGGCGTCATGTATCTACTGGAAAACGGCTGGTCTCCCTATGTGAGTTACAGCGAGTCTTTTACGCCAGTCGCGGGAACCAACGCCTATGATCAGCGCTTTAAACCTGTGCGTGGTGAACAGATTGAAGGTGGCGTCAAATACATGCCTGTAAACGGTCATAGTCAATTTACGGCAGCCATCTGGAAGATTGATGAAAAGAATAAAAGCACAACAGATCCAAGCAATCCACTCAATCAGATCCAGGTTGGGCAGACAAAAAATCGCGGCGTCGAACTGGAGTGGAAGGCATCCATCACCCCGACAATTGACGTCCTGGCGCATTACAACTATACGGATCTGGACGAGCAGCTTGATGAAGTGCCGCGTCACCAGGCAGCAGCGTGGGGAAAATGGCGTTTCTCAATCGGCGGTGTGAGTGGCTTTGCGTTGGGCGCAGGTGCCCGCTACATGAGTTCGTTCCGTGACGGCGTTGCGCCAACCACGCCTTCTGTCACCTTGCTGGATGCCTTGCTGTCATGGGACACCATGAATTGGCGTTACGCACTTAACGTGAATAACCTCACGGATAAAGTTTATAACGCGACTTGCCTTTCTCGTGGCGACTGCTGGTATGGCGCGCGTAGAAGCGCTGTTCTAACAGCAACTTATAAATTTTAAAGACTCATTGTTTTTGCAATAAGGCGCGGCAGCATATATAGCGATGTCTGTCTGTTTGAAGGTAAGAGTATTTTGCCTTCTTGCTGACCTAGACGTCTTTGAATATTGATGTGGCTACCGCGCATTCGTTTATCCCTGTATTTGAGGTTACCTTGCGTGCTTTCTGGACCCTTGTTCACCGTTACGCCGGCTTGATCATCGCCGGATTTTTGTTCGTCAGCGGTGTGACCGGTGCGATCATTTCGTGGGATCACGAGCTGGACGATTTACTCAATCCGCATTTGATGGAAGCCAAAAATGCCGGCACTGCGCAATCGTCACTGGCACTGGCACAGCAGATCGAGGCGCGTTATCCGCAGGTACGCGTATCGTTTGTTCCGCTTCATGCGGAGGAAGGTGAGTCGCTATCGTTCGGGATAGATGCGCGGGTTGATCCGGCTACCAAAAAACTGTTTGAGCCCGGTTTCAACCAGATTTTTATTGATCCTGTAAGTGGCGCAGAACTGGGTAAGCGCGAATGGGGAGCGGTATGGCCGATTACCAAGGAAACCTTGGTTTCCTTTCTATATCGTTTGCATTACACATTGCACATTCCGGAAATGTGGGGCATCGATCGCTGGGGCTTATGGTTAATGGGAGCCATTGCGATGATCTGGACGTTCGACAGCTTTGTCGGCTTTTCCCTGACCCTGCCGGTGCGACGTCGCAATGCCGTACGGCCATCCGACGATATTGCCGATGACAGACCGGTTCCCGTTGGCAAGTCATGGTGGCAACGTTGGCAGCCGGCGTGGAAAGTGCGCTGGCGCGGTGGCAGTAATAAACTCAACTTTGACTTGCATCGTGCGTTCAGTTTGTGGACATGGGTACTGCTGTTCATTCTCGCGTTTACGGCTTTCTCGCTAAATCTATATAACGAGATTTTTTATCCCGTGATGAAAACGGTTTCGCAGGTAACGCCATCGCCTTTCGATACGCGTGCACCTGCCGACAAGCATCATCCGATCGAGCCACGCGTTGCTTATGCCGACATTGTTCAGCGCGCAAGCAGTGACGCGCAACAACGAAAGTGGGTTGAACCTGCGGGCAGTATTTTTTATTCACAGGAATTCGGCATCTATGGCGTCAGCTTTTTCAAAGCCGGCGATGATCATGGTGCTGGCGGTGTAGGCCCTGCAGTGCTGTATTACGACGGTCTGGATGGTCGGCTGCTGGGGAAGCGCCAGCCATGGAAGGGCACCGCAGCCGATATTTTTGTGCAGGCGCAATTCCCATTGCACTCAGGCCGCATTCTCGGATTGCCGGGACGCATACTGATTTCATTCATGGGCATCGTCGTTGCGATGTTAAGCGTGACGGGTGTCGTGATCTGGTGGCGCAAGCGCGTATCCCGTGCCGCAACTGCACAACGGCGTAAGCTGAAATGAACGAAAGCTGTCTTGATACGCGTACTCAGCCTTGCGGCAAATCCGTAGGTAGCACATCCGGATTGCGATTCATCTGATATCCGTACCAAAGGCTTTGCGCAATCCGCTGGGCAGCGGCATAGGCGCGTTCGCCCATTGCCTCATTGGCTTGCTGTTTGATGGTTTCATCAAACAGCGCCAGCCAGCGCTGGAAAAGCGCCGGGTCCAGATGACTCAATGCAGTGTGTTTTTGCATCGGCGTGCCGGTATAGCGGCCGGTGCCCCGCAGGATGGACGACCAGAAATCCACCAGTTTTGCCAGATGATGATCCCAGTCTTCGACTTCGCTATTGAAGATGGGACCGAGCCTGTCGTCACGCCTGACCTTCGCATAAAAAGCATGCACCAGTTGTGTGACTTCTTCGTCGCTGCAAAGATCGTTTGCGGGCACTTGATTCTCCATGAATGAAAGACGCGTGAGGCGTGTGAAAGCACATTACCGACATCATAAGCGCTTCATGCCGTTCACGTATGCCTGCTCGGTTCTCATCATGTGTGAGCGAACCTTCAATGCCTTGTGTGAAGCAACAGCGTACCTCAATGATGGCGGTGTATCGTGAATGTCTCCAGCACTGCGTTGGCGAAAGAGCGCGTACATCTGATGCGCCCTCTCGATGTCGGCTGAATCTTATTTTTGCGGCTGAGGGAACGCTACGAACGGCCCATTGGGAGTTTGATTTGGCGGCACATAAGCTGGAGCAAGCGCGCCCGCCGGTCCCAGATGACGGGTGAAGCGATAGATTGCTTGCAGATCTTGCGTACTCATGTCGCGCAGGGCAAACCAGGGCATAGGCGGGCGATACTGTGTGGTGTGAGCAGTTTTCAACCACTGCTTTTCGCTGACACCCTGCATATACAGTCGCAGATTGGTGGCATAGGTGGTTCCCCACGGCCCGCGCCAGCCGAGAGGGCTGCCGGTTAGCCATTGTTTTTCAGGAATATTGCCGCCCGCATCCGGATAGCCTGGCGTATGACAATCGTTGCAGCCGGCTATTTTTACCAGATAGCGTCCGCGTTCGATGGCTTTTTCATGTGGAGTATTCCCGTCTGCAGCAAGGGAATATTGCGTCGCTGCTGCAGTTGCCATCAGTACGCTTGCATTGAGCAATTTGACACATAGAGACATATCGTTCTCCTGTACGGACTAACACTTGCAATCGCAGCTTGAGCAGGGCAGTCCTGGTTGAGTGATGCAGGTTTTGAATAAGGTAATGTTGGATGACGCAGGAAAATCAATCGATATGACCTCCATTTTCTTTTGCCTGCAAATGAATACGTTTTTTTTAAATCGCATCCGGTTTTTATACCGGTTGATGTTTGGTCTGGGCCTCACATGCTTGAACATTCAGTGCTCCTTGCTACGCGAATGAACACAAAGACTTGGCTAGCCATCCGAAATAAATGAGCTGCGTTGCGACGATGGCGGTAGCCGTCCACAACCAGAAGAAACTGCCTCTGATCAGCTTAAATGAAATATATTATTCAAATATAAATTTAATGCAATTCGTTTTAATTGCACTGCCTTTCCGGGAAGCATCCCGCAATTCAGCATCAAGCTTGCCTTGTCTTTTGACTGCATCCAGCGGAATCAGGCTCATCAGCGAGGGCATAAAATGAATGCTCACTCAATCGGATACAGAATTAACAGTGACGATCAGCCATAATGCATAGCACTATGCGCCCAAGCTCAGAATCTTCCCGTCGCTTGCAATCCGGTCAAAGGCTAGATATCGGCGCTGCTCTGCAAACGCTGGCAGCCTTGCTGTGGTTGCCGCAAGCAGCTTTGCTGGCTTATGCCGTGCAAGGCGTGGCAGATGGCGGTGGCCTGGATGCCGTCAGGATTCCTGCCGTGCTCTTGCTGGTTCTCGGCTTGCTGCGTGCTGCCTGCGATGCATGCGGGATCCGACTGGTATTCAAAAAAGCACGCTTGCGCCTGTCTGCGTTGCGCGCGCAAGTTGCTGCATCGCTGGCAGCGCGTTCTCCGCTGGATGTGCAGCGTCCGGCATCGGGTCTTGCAGCGAGTGTCATCGCGGAGCAGGCGGAAGCAATCATTCCCTACCTGACGCGTTATCGTCCTGCGCGCCTGCGCTCTACGGTTGTCCCTTTGGTCATTCTTGTTATCGTTTTCCCTTTCTCGTGGGTCGCCGCGCTGATTCTGCTGGTGGCAGCACCCTTGATTCCACTTTTCATGGCGCTGGTCGGCTGGCGTGCGAAAGCGGCAAGTCAAGCGCAGATGATCGAGATGGGTGGCATGAATGCCTTCCTGCTGGATCGCTTGCGCGGATTGGCGACCTTGCGCACTCTGGGTGCGGTGGATATCACAGCCTTGCGTTTGCGTGACGCGGCAGAAGCATTGCGCCAACGCACGATGGCGGTCTTGCGTATTGCGTTTTTATCTTCGGCTGTACTCGAGCTGTTTGCCGCTCTGGGCGTGGCGATGGTGGCGGTTTATACAGGCTTTCATTTGCTCGGTCAGCTTGACTTCGGCGCCTGGGGCAGACGACTGACATTGGGAGATGGCTTGTTCATCCTGCTGCTGGCACCGGCTTTTTTTGAACCGTTGCGCGATCTGTCCGGCGTCTGGCACGACAGGGCAGCCGGTGAGGCAGCGCTGGAAGCGATGGCGCGCCTGAATGGAGCGGGCATGTTACTACCGGGCGCGGGCACCAATTCCATCCTGCAGCAGACTGATGTGTCGCAGGCAGATTTTCCCCGTTCAGACAAGACGGCGCCGGCGGTTGATATACACGGCCTGCATTTTTCGCATGCAGGAGCCGGTGGACCTGTTTTTGACGCATATGCGCTACATGTAAAAGCCGGTGAGCGCATCGCGATTGTGGCCCCCAGCGGTGGCGGCAAATCGACCTTGCTGGCGCTGCTGGCGGGTTTGGTGCCGGCACAAGACGGCGACATCAGGATAGGCGGCGTGCCTTTGGCGGAAAACACCATCCATGCCTTGCGCACGCGCATGGCATGGATAGGGCAGAAGCCGCATATTTTTGCCGGCTCGGTGCGCGCCAATGTCGCCTTGGGTCGCTTGGATATCGATGCGCAGGATGTGGCTTCGGCGCTGCGTTTCGCAGCGCTGGACAAGGTGCCGCAGGCGCATCCCGGCGTTGGCCTGGGTGAAGGTGGTGGCGGTTTGTCGGGCGGCGAGGCGGCGCGGCTGGCGCTGGCGCGGGCGGCAGTCGACCCGCACGTCGATTTGCTGCTGGTGGATGAACCGACTGCGCATCTGGACAGCATGACGGCGCATCAGGTCACCGAGGCCCTGCTGCAACTGGCGCAGGGGAAGACCATGATCATCGCCACGCATGATCCGGTACTGGCGGCGTGCATGGATCGCGTGATCGTGCTGGATGCCAACGTCGATACTGGCAGGCAGGTGCCGGCATGAAGCTGTGGCGCGATCTGTATCCGGTGCTGGCCTTGTTCCTCGCCGCCCGGCGCCACACCAGCTTGCTGCTGGGTGCTTTGCTGGCTGTCGTGACCGCCTTGTCAGGCATGGCCTTGCTGGGCTTGTCCGGCTGGTTCATCACGGCGACGGCGATTGCCGGTTTGCATGCCTCGCTGGCGTTTACCTTCGATGTATTCATGCCGTCTGCAGGCATCCGTTTGCTGGCGTTGGGGCGCACCTTTTCCCGTTACGGCGAAAGACTGGTGACGCACGATGCGACGCTGGCCGTGTTGGCTGCCTTGCGCGAGCGTCTGTTTCGCGGCTGGGCGCAAGCAGAAGCTGTGCGACGTTTGCTGGCCCGACCTGCGCAATTATTGTTTCGCCTGACAGCCGATATCGACGCGCTGGATACGCTCTACCTGCGCATCCTGGTACCTTTTGCCGCGGCAATTGCAGTGGCTTTGGCAACCGGTCTTGCGCTGGGTTTTCTCGATATCCGGCTGGGGGTGGGAATGATAGTCTGGCTGATCGCGGCCGGTGTAGGGATAGCCTTGCTCACTGCACACGCTGCGCGTGCGGCGGCGCGTCGGCGCAGTTATGCGCTCGAAGCCTTGCGCGCGCGCAGCATCGACTTGCTTGCCGGGCAAACGGAATTGATCATGGCCGGACGCCTGGATGCACAGGTAGAGTCGCTGGCTGCAGCCGATCGTTGTCTGGCGCGTGCAGACGATGCCTTGAACCGGCTGGAAGTGCAGGCAGGCGCCAGCTACGCCACGGTCGGCAGTTTGACGCTGGCTGCTACGCTGCTGTTGGTCGCCGCGCTGGTTGAAGCGGGGAAGACAGGCGCGCCGCTGGCTGCACTGGCCTTGCTATTGGTGTTGACGGCGCTGGAACCGTTTGCCGGGTTGCGTCGCGGTGCGCTGGAATTGGGGCGTACGCTGCTGGCTGCACACCGGCTGGCGCCACGCCTGCAACAGGCGGAAACGGCAGATTCAGGAACGAAATCCCCGGGCGGCAATCTGATTATCAATCTGATGAATGTGGCAGCGCATCCTGCCGGCCCGGAGACGCCAGGCGATCCTGTTTTGCATGACATTACATTCGCCATGCAGGCCAACGAGCGTGTGGCATTGATAGGGGCGAGCGGGGCAGGGAAATCGACCCTGATGGCAGTCGTCGCCGGAGAGTTGAGCGCGCAATCCGGTTTGCTGCAAGTGGCGCCGCACTGTCTGTTGACACAGCGCACCGAACTGTTCCAGGACAGCCTGGGCAACAATCTGCGACTGGCCGATCCGCAGGCCGGCGATGCGCGGCTGTGGCAGGTATTGCAGACAGCCGGTCTGGCCGATGATGTGGCAAGAATGCCGGCCGGACTGGACACGCGGCTGGGCGAAGGCGGCATGGGTTTGTCCGGCGGGCAGTTGCGCCGGCTGGCACTGGCACGCTTGTTGTTGCGACAGGTGCCGCTGTGGCTGCTCGACGAGCCGACCGAAGGCCTCGATCCGGCCACTGCACGCGATGTGCTGCACAGGCTGGATGCGCTGGCGCAGGGGCGGGGAATGCTGCTGGCAACGCATGTGCGACGTGAAGCGGCACTGGCGAACCGCTTGGTTTGTCTGCAATATGGGCGTATTGTTAAGGACGTGACGCGTGGAGCTACGGATTTTGAAATGGTATTGAATACGCTGCGACCGGATTGATTGGGACTGTCAGCGCAGCAGATTCAAATCGAATACAAAGGACGTCTATGGAACTCGATATTGTTTCCTTGTCCCGCCTGCAGTTCGCCATCACGGCGCTGTATCACTTTCTGTTTGTTCCGCTGACAATAGGACTTGCGATCCTGCTCGCCATCATGGAGACGGTCTACGTCATGACCGACCGTGTCATCTGGCGCGACATGACCAAATTCTGGGGCGCGCTGTTCGGCATCAATTTCGCAATGGGTGTGGCGACCGGGGTGGTCATGGAATTCCAGTTCGGCATGAACTGGAGTTACTACAGCCACTACGTCGGCGATATCTTCGGCGCGCCGCTGGCGATAGAAGGCCTGATGGCCTTTTTTCTGGAAGCGACCTTCGTCGGCCTGTTTTTCTTCGGCTGGGACAAACTCTCCAAAGTAGGGCACTTGATCACCACCTGGGCGGTGGCCATCGGCTCCAATTTTTCTGCCTTGTGGATTCTGATCGCGAACGGCTGGATGCAGAATCCGGTCGGGGCCGCGCTCAACCCGGAAACCATGCGCATGGAAGTCACCGACTTTGCGGCGGTCCTGACCAACCCGGTTGCGCAAGCCAAATTCGTGCACACGGTATCGGCAGGTTATGTGACGGCGGCGATTTTCGTGCTGGGCGTTTCAGCATGGTATGTGCTGAAAGGACGCCATCTCGAATTGGCCAAACGCTCAATGACGGTGGCTGCGTCTTTCGGTCTGGCGGCGGCGCTGTCGGTCGTGGTACTGGGAGATGAGAGCGGCTATCTGTCGACCGAGCATCAAAAAATGAAACTGGCTGCGATAGAAGGCATGTGGGAAACCCAGCCGGCACCGGCCAGCTTTACCCTCATCGGCTTCCCGAATCAGGAGGCACGCGAGACGCACTATGCGATTCATATACCGTGGGTGATGGGCTTGATCGGCACACGTTCGCTGGATACCGTGATTCCCGGCATCAATGAACTGGTGCAGCATGCTGAATTGCGTATTGCGAACGGCATACAGGCTTACGATGCCTTGCAAAAAATTCGTGCCGTCGGACAGGGTGAAAAAATCACACCGGCAATGCGCTTTGCATTTGAAGAAACCGGTGGCGATCTCGGCTATGCGCTGCTGCTCAAGCGTTATGTAGACGATCCGCGCCAGGCTACGCCGGCACAGATTACCCAGGCGGCACTGGATACGGTGCCGCAGGTGGCGCCGCTGTTCTGGCTGTTCCGCATCATGGTCGGGATAGGCATGTTCCTGATCCTGCTGACGGGCACTTTCTTTTTCCTGTCGGCGCGCCGGCAACTCACACAACATCGCTGGCTGCTGAAGCTGGCGGTGTGTGCGGTACCCTTGCCATGGATAGCCGTCGAAGCGGGCTGGCTGGTGGCTGAATTCGGCCGCCAGCCGTGGGTGATAGAAGGTGTGCTGCCGACGGCGGTGGCGGTGTCCAGCCTCGGTATCAAGACGCTGCTCATTACGCTGGGCGGTTTCATCCTGATTTATACCGTGCTCTTCATCATCGAGATGAAACTGATTTTCAAGGTGATACATGCCGGGCCGAGCGCAGAACATTCACCTCAAGAGATGAGTGACCTGAAACCTGTCCTTGCCGGCACTCCTGCAGCCACACCGGAGCAATCATGACACTGCACACACTTATCGACTACGATATCCTGCGCCTGACCTGGTGGGCCTTGATCGGGGTGTTGCTGCTGGCATTCGCGGTGACTGACGGTTTCGACCTTGGCACCGGCATATTGCTGCCTTTTGTTGCACGCAACGATATCGAAAGACGTGTCGTCATCAATAGCGTAGGCCCGGTATGGGAGGGCAATCAGGTATGGCTGATCCTGGGCGGCGGTGCAATTTTTGCCGCATGGCCGCAGCTTTATGCGGTGGCATTTTCCGGTTTCTATCTTGCCATGTTTGCGATTCTGGTCGCGCTTATCCTGCGTCCGGTCGCCTTCAAGTTTCGCAGCAAACGCGAAGATCCTGGCTGGCGCGCACGCTGGGATGGCGTACTGTTTTTTTCAGGCTTCGTGCCCTCTCTGATCTTCGGTGTAGCGCTGGGCAATGTGTTGCAGGGCGTACCGTTCCGGCTCGATCTGGACATGCATATTTTCTACGAAGGCAGTTTTTTCGGGTTGCTGAATCCGTTTGCCTTGTTGTGCGGTCTGGTCTCGGTCGCCATGCTGGCCATGCATGGCAGTGCATGGCTGCAGCTGAAAACAGACGGTGTGGTGGCAGAGCGGGCGCGGCGCTACGGCAGCATGGCAGCGCTGGCGACGGTGCTGCTGTACGGCTGCGCCGGTCTGCTGCTGTGGAAATACGTGGATGGTTATCGCATTAGCAGCATGATCGATCCAGTCGGTCCCTCCAATCCCTTGCTGAAAACGGTCGAAGGGCATGCGGGTGCGTGGTTCGTCAATTACACCGCGCAACCGTGGACGATGGCGGCGCCGGTTCTGGGTCTGCTTGGAGCGATCGGTGCATGGCTGGGTTTGCGCATGCGGCGCGAAATATTCACGCTGCTGTGCAGCGCAGTGAGCATCAGCGGTATCGTGCTGAGTGTGGGTGCGTCCATGTTCCCCTTCATCCTGCCATCGTCCATTCATCCGGCGGCCAGCCTGACGGTATGGGACTCTTCATCCAGCCATCTGACCCTGTTCATCATGCTGGTGGTGAGCGTGATTTTTATTCCGATCATCGTCGCTTACACGACCTGGGTGTATCACGTACTGTGGGGCAAGGTGGATGAAAAAGCGATACGCGATGAAACCGGACATGCATATTGACGGAGCAATGTGAAGATCGTGCCGTCGTCATCTGACAGCCATCAATCAAAGACAAGGAAAAATCATGTGGTATTTTGCCTGGATGCTGGGTCTGCCTCTTGCAGCTGCTTTCGCCGTGCTGAATGCGATGTGGTACGAGCTGATGGACGATGAAGCAATACGCAAGGAAAAACTCGGCAACTCGTAATTGCATGAACTTTATAACGGTATGCGCGTAGATGGTCGTTTCGATAAAATGGGGCTCGAATTAAAACTTGAAGCTCAGGTTTTAGAACATCAGTATCAGCACCCAATGAGATTCAAGCCTAGATGCATACCGTTACGATTGCTCTGATTTTATTGCTGGCCGTCTTGGCCAGCGGATTTTTTGCACGACTATTGCCGATCAAGGTACCTTTGCCTCTGGTGCAGATTGCAGTAGGAGCAGGGCTGGCTTACGGGTTTGGCATCAGCGTCCCGCTCGATCCAGAATTTTTCTTCCTCTTCTTCATTCCTCCTTTGCTGTTTCTGGATGGCTGGCGCATTCCCAAAAGTGCCTTCTTTCGCGACGTGCGTCCGATCACCACGCTGGCGATAGGCTTGGTACTCTTCACCGTTCTCGGCATGGGCTACTTCATACACTGGATGATTCCATCCGTGCCGCTGGCCGCCGCGTTTGCGCTGGCCGCAATTCTGTCGCCGACCGATCCGGTTGCCGTTTCTGCCATCGCTTCGCAAAGCCCGATTCCGCCACGCCTGATGCATATACTCGAGGGCGAAGCATTGCTCAACGATGCGTCCGGCCTAGTCTGCTTCCGCTTCGCATTGGCGGCGGTGATTACCGGTACGTTTTCCTTGCTGGATGCGTCGATGGAATTTCTGTGGGCAGCAGGCGGCGGTTTGCTGGTGGGCGCACTTGTTGCGTGGCTTATTGGTGTAGCGAATAAATGGCTGGTGGTCGCAGTCGGCGAAGATCCGGGCAGCCAGATACTGATCAGTCTGTTGCTGCCATTTGCCGCCTATCTGCTGGCAGAACATCTGCAGGTTTCCGGCATCCTTGCCGCTGCGGCGGCCGGCATCACAACCCACTACACGGATATGGTGGGTCGGCGACTGGCGACGACGCGCATGCAGCGGCGCGCTGTGTGGGACACGATACAGATGGCGCTCAATGGCGTGATCTTTGTGATTCTCGGTGCGCAAATACGCACCACGATGGATGGCTTGCCGATGGTGGCAAGCAGTATGGGACTGAGCAGCGCATGGTGGTTGTCGCTGTATGTAATTGCGATAGGCGTTGCGCTCACCTGTCTGAGATTTTTATGGGTGTGGAGCACGCTCCGCGTCACGCTGTTTAAAAAACGTCGTGACCAGGCCAGCGATACCAAACCTTCATTGCGCATACTCATGCTGACTGCCTGTTCAGGTGTGCGCGGCGCGATTACGCTGGCCGGCATTTTGACTCTGCCTTTGTTGATGCCGGATGGTTCCGCATTCCCGGCACGGGATTTGCTGATTTTTCTGGCAAAAGGCGTGATCCTGCTTTCGCTGCTGAGCGCAAGCGTGGCCTTGCCTTTGCTGAGCAAGGACATGAAGTTTGCGCCCGAACCGGCGTTGGGCATGGACGAGGGGCATGCGCGCGTCGCAGCAGCGGAAGCCGCCATCCGCCACATCAAATCGCTATGCGACGCGGCGCCGGAAAATGCAGAAGATAACGGCCAAACAGAAGCAGCCATGCGCGTTACCGAACTCTATCGGCGACGACTGGATTACGGTTTAAGCGAAGGCGAAGAAGCCGCCCACATACAACTGCTGGCGGAGAAGGAGCGCGAACTGCGTCTGTCTGCGATACGCGCAGAACGCGACGAGTTATTTCAGATGTGGTTGCACAACAAGCTGGACGATACCTTGCATCAGCGCTTGTTGCGTGAACTGGATTTGATTGAGGGAGCGTTGACGCGGAATGTGCAGCATTAGTTGCTTAATCCATATCGTCTATTGATGTTGGCATTTAATACTTTCTCGGTTGATTGCTCCAATTTTGAATCGGGAACCATAGGGTTCAGAATTTTTCTTATCAAGATTGCATCTTGATGGAAGAAGAGATGCATAGCGTTCATGTATCTCATCCGGCCATGAGGGAAAGTCCGCTCTGGTCTATAATGACGGCCCGCGATACACAAGCAAAAGCAGCGTAGTCCGCATCCATTTGCGAGCTGCCATTTGCCAGCGGCCTTGCATCAACCTTCATCCGGCCATCATTTTGACTTACAGCATAAAAGAGATTTTCTACACATTACAGGGCGAGGGCGCGCACGCCGGGCGGCCTGCCGTGTTTTGCCGTTTTTCCGGCTGTAATCTGTGGACTGGACGTGAAAGCGATCGCGCTACTGCCGTGTGCCAGTTTTGCGATACCGATTTTGTCGGCACCGATGGCGAAGGCGGCGGCAAGTTTGCCGATGCGGTGAAACTGGCCAACACGATCAATGCTTTGTGGCCGGCCTCGTACGCGGCAAGCAAATATGTGGTGTTTACCGGTGGCGAACCCTTGCTGCAACTGGATACGGAACTGATCAATGCAATGCACGCGGTCGGCTTTGAAATCGCGATTGAAACCAATGGCACCTTGCCGGTGCCGGCCGGCGTTGACTGGATTTGCGTCAGCCCGAAGATGGGTTCGCAACTGGTCGTGCGCAAAGGCAGCGAATTGAAGGTTGTGATCCCGCAGTTGGCGCAATCGCTGGCGGCATATGAAGATCTGGATTTTCAGCATTTCTTCGTGCAGCCTATGGACGGCCCATTGGCGGAACAGAATACCAGGCTTGCGATTGAGATTTGCAAAAAAAATCCGAAATGGAAACTCAGTTTGCAGACTCATAAACTTTTACAGATACCCTGACGTAGTACAGAAAAATCATGCTGACAATTACCCGCAAACTTGAATTCGATGCCGGTCACCGTATTCCCGACCACAAAAGCCAGTGCCGCAATCTGCACGGCCATCGCTATACGCTCGAAATCACGCTGGTCGGCAATGTGATTGACGAAGAGGGCAGTTCCGATAACGGCATGATCATGGATTTTTCCGATATCAAGTCGCTGGCAAAACAGCATCTGGTCGATGTCTGGGATCATTCTTTTCTCGTCTATGAAAAAGATGTCAAGGTGCGCGAGTTCCTTGAAAGCATACCTGACCACAAAACCGTGGTCATCGACCGTATTCCGACTGTCGAAAATCTGGCGCAAACCGCGTTCAATATCCTGAATGCGGCATACAAGGATCATTACGGCACCGGCTTGCGTTTGCACAAACTGGTACTGCATGAAACGCCGAACTGCTGGGCTGAAATCACTGCGGAAGGCTGATCGATCTCATGGCGGATGCACGTCAGGATGTGACGCAGGACGAGATCTGGATGCGGCAGGCGCTGGATCAGGCGCACAACGCCTGGGCGCTGGGCGAAGTCCCGGTTGGCGCCGTGGTCGTCAAGGATGGACAAGTCATTGCCACCGGTTTCAATCAGCCCATAGGCACGCATGACCCGACCGCACATGCAGAAATCATGGCCTTGCGCGCTGCGGCAACCATACTCGGCAATTACCGGCTTCCCGGTTGCGAACTGTATGTCACGCTGGAACCCTGCGTGATGTGTTCGGGTGCGATGATGCATGCGCGGCTTGCGCGTGTGGTGTTCGGTGCATCCGACCCCAAGACCGGTGCCTGCGGCTCTATCGTCAATCTGTTTGAACAGAATCAGCTCAATCACCATACGCAACTGACCGGCGGTCTGATGGCGCAGGAATGCGGCGCCTTGCTGAAGGACTTTTTCGCGGAACGTCGCAAGGCAGCACAAGCAGCAAAACTGGATGACTCCAGTTCCATCTGACGGTCACTATGCTCGTGCCTGTTGCGCGCAGCACTTTTCCTCAATATCTCCGTTTTCCGATTCCTGATCTCCCCGTTGAACCCCGCGCCGCCTGCGCACTCCAATCGAGTAATCATGGCTGGTTTGCCATTGTTTCGTCCGGGAGAATATTCTGATGGATGCGCTGCGTTCCGTCGAAGCCTCTGGGCAGGATCAAAAATTGAAGCCGCCCAGCCTGTTGCTGCTGGCGCTGGAAGCGCGTGCGCCATGGGAATTTGGCGCATCCTTGCTGGCGTTTCCCTTGTTGAAAAAGGTGGCGCGCGGGGATGGTCATCCTGTGATGGTATTGCCAGGCTTGATGGGAGGCGATGTGCTGACTTCCTTTCTGCGCAACTTCCTGCAGGGTAGCGGCTATACGGTCTATGCGTGGGAACAAGGCTGGAATCGTGGCCCGCGGAATGGCGTACTGGAAGCGTGTATCAAACGTGTCAAGGGGCTGCGCGAAAAGCATGGTCAAAAAGTCAGCCTTGTAGGCTGGAGCCTGGGCGGAATTTTTGCGCGTGAAATTGCCAAGGCACTACCGAATGATGTGCGTCTGGTGATTACATTGGGCGCGCCGTTTGCCGGCCATCCCAAGGCCAATAATGTGTGGTGGCTGTATCAGGCCGTCAGTGGAAAAACTGTCATTGACGATGCGCAGATTGCCGAAATCAGGAAGCCGCCGCCCGTGCCCATCACCTCGATTTTCAGTCGCAGCGATGGTATTGTGTCGTGACAATGTTGCATCGAACAGGAAGGCGAGCAGGCAGAAAATATCGAAGTGCACGGCAGCCACACCGGTATGATCTTCAATCCGACGGTTCTGCATGTTATTGCGGACCGACTCGCGCAAGCGGATGGGCAGTGGCGACGCTTCGACAGAGATGGCCATCCAGGTATTAAAAAGTTTATTTACCATGATCCGAAGCGTGCATAAGGCCGCAATGATTCACCATTTTTTGAAAGTCTCAGCTTGCCCATCGCAAAAGTAAATGATCTCGATATCTGGTACGACACGCAGGGCGATCCAGGCAATCCACCGCTTTTATTGATCGTTGGTTTGGGGATGCAATCGGTTTCGTGGCCGCAGTCGTTTTGCAACGGCCTGGTAGAGCGCGGTTTTTATCTGATTCGCTTCGACAATCGCGACAACGGTTTATCGACCAAACTGCACCATCTTGGCAAACCCAATACACTGCTGGCCGTGGTGAAAATGGCTCTGCGCATGAAGCTCGCTGCCGGTTACAAGCTCGACGACATGGCAGCAGATGCGATCGGCCTGCTGGATGCACTCGATATCCGCAAGGCGCACATCGTCGGCGCTTCGATGGGCGGCATGATTGCGCAGATCGTCGCTGCGCGGCATCCGGAGCGCGTGCTCAGCCTGACTTCCATCATGTCGACCAGCGGTCGTCGCGGCTTGCCCGGGCCGACACGCGCGGCGCGCAAGGTACTTTTCTCTACCGCACCAGATCCGAAAAATCACGTCGCTTTGACCGAGCACTTCGTCAATCTGATGCAAGTGATAGGCAGTCCGGCTTATCCGACGCCGAAGGAAGTTTTGCAGGAACGGGTCGAGCGCACCATCAAACGCAGTCTGGAGCCGATAGCCACGACACGGCAATTATTGGCCATCGGTGCTTCAGGCGATCGGGTGGATCTTTTGAAAAGCATCAGGGTGCCGACGCTGGTCATACACGGCCTTGAAGATCCTCTGGTGCCGATTGACGGCGGGCGTGAAACGGCAAGTTTGATACCGAATGCCGTGATGTTGGAAATCGCCGGCATGGGGCATGATTTGCCGGACCAACTGGCAGATGAAATCACGGCAAGAATCGCTATGCATTGTCACGCGGCAGACGCCGTCGCCACGCCGGTATTGGCAGCATAAAAGAATGAACAGTCAATTGAATCAGGATATACGGCAGGCACTGCTTGCGAACAAAGCAGAAGGCCCGCTAGTGGCGATCGTTTCGCCTAGCGGTTACGCATCGATACCTGGCGCTGTCGAGCGCGGGATCGCGACCTTGCAGGCGCAGGGCTGTCGCGTGCGCAATTTCACGGATTCTGCCAGCAGATTTCAGCGCTTCGGCGCCGGCGACGATGCACGTATCGCGCAACTGTATGCCGCTGCGCAAGATCCGGACGTCGATATCGTACTGGCCCTGCGCGGCGGTTATGGTTTGACGCGGCTATTGCCGGAACTGGATTTTTCGCAACTGGCCGCAAGCGGAAAATTGTTTGTCGGTCACAGTGATTTCACCGCCTTGCAGATGGGCTTGCTGGCGCAGACCGGCGCCATGAGTTTTTCCGGCCCCATGCTGTGCGACGATTTTGTCCGTGATGAATTGAGCGCTTATACGCTGAACAATTTCTGGCAATGCCTGACGCAGCCTGCGCACACCATCACGGCACAGACGGAAAACAATCCTCAGTTGCAGGTCAAAGGCACGCTATGGGGTGGTAACCTGGCGATGCTGACGCATCTGGTCGGTTCGCCTTGGCTGCCGAAAATAGATGGCGGCATTCTGTGCGTCGAAGACGTGAACGAACATCCGTATCGCGTCGAACGCATGATGCTGCAGTTATTGCATGCCGGGGTGCTGGATGGGCAGCAGGCGGTATTGCTGGGCGATTTTTCCGGTTATCGCCTGAGCGATTACGATAACGGCTACGACTTTGCGCAGATGTTGGCGTATTTGCGCGCGCATTTGCCGGTGCCGGTGCTGACAGGGTTGCCGTTTGGGCATGGCAGGGACAAGGCTACGCTGGTGCTTGGTTCCCGGGCTGAGCTGGTTGCGGATTCTGTTTCGTTTTCTTTGACCATGTCTGGATATCGTTCCTTGTTTGGTAGTTAATTCTTTTTGTTCTTCATGGTGGCTCCGTTGCCGGGAGAATCCAAACCATGTCCGAAGTGAGGCAAGCACCAGGAACGAAAAACCAGAAAATAAAGTAATAAAAAATGCCGTTCAGTTTGTGACTGAACGGCATTTTTACTAAACAGCACAATCTCAATGCCTGCGATCCGGCGACAACACGCTAGGCAAAGCCTTGGGCAGAGTATCCGGATAATCCCGGCTGTAATGCAGGCCGCGGCTTTCACGGCGCGACAATGCACTGTTGACGATCAGCGAGGCGACTTCAACCAGGTTGCGCAATTCCAGCAAATCCGGCGTGATGCGGAAGTTGGCGTAATACTCGTCGATTTCTTCCTTCAGCAAGCGGATCCTATGTTGTGCACGTTCCAGTCGTTTGGTAGTGCGCACGATGCCGACGTAATTCCACATGAAGCGACGCAGCTCGTCCCAGTTGTTGGCGATGATGACTTCTTCATCGGCATCCGTGACGCGGCTTTCATCCCAGGCTGGCAGGCTGACGGCTTTTTGCTTGGGTTGCGTATCAATGTACTGGGCTGTGGAGCGTCCCAGCACCAGGCATTCGAGCAGGGAATTGCTGGCCAGGCGATTGGCGCCGTGCAGGCCGGTGCAAGTGGCTTCGCCGACCGCATACAGGCCGGGCAGGTCGGTGCGGCCGGACAGGTCGGTAATCACGCCGCCGCAAGTGTAATGCGCAGCCGGTACGACAGGAATCGGTCCCTTGGTCATGTCGATGCCGAGTTCCAGGCAGCGCGCCATGATGGTAGGGAAGTGTTCCTTGAGGAATTCCGGCGACTTGTCGCTGATATCAAGATCGACATAATCGATACCGCGCTTTTTCATTTCGGCATCGATGGCGCGCGCCACGATATCACGTGGCGCCAGTTCGGCGCGCTCATCGTGCGAGGGCATGAAACGCTTGCCGCGATTTTTCCCGGCAGTCACAGGTAATTTCAGGACACCGCCTTCGCCGCGCACCGCTTCCGTAATCAGGAAGGATTTTGCGTAGGGGTGATACAGGCAGGTCGGGTGAAACTGGATGAATTCCATATTCGCAATCCGGCAGCCGGCGCGCCACGCCATCGCAATGCCGTCGCCGGTCGCGGTGTCGGGATTGGTGGTGTACAGATACACTTTGCCGGCACCGCCGGTAGCCAGTACGGTGTGTTCGGCTGCGATCGTGATGACCTTGCCGGTTTTGACATCCTGCACATACAGCCCGAGGCAGCGCGGGACGCCCTTTTTTTTCTCCAGCACATCGGACGTGATGACGTCGATCGCGTAATGATGTTCCATCAGGGTAATGTTCGGATGGTTGCGCACTTTTTCTTCCAGCGTCACCTGCACCGCGTGTCCGGTGGCATCGGCGGCGTGGATGATGCGACGCTGGCCGTGGCCGCCTTCACGCGTCAGATGGAAGCCGAGTTCGGCGCTGGCATCCTGCGTGAAGGGTACGCCTTGCTCGATCAGCCATTCAATCGCTTCGCGCCCGTGTTCGAGAATGAAGCGGGTGGCGGGTTCATCACACAGACCGCCACCGGCGACCAGCGTATCGGCCACATGTTCGTCTACGCTGTCGTTGGAATCCAGTACCGCAGCAATCCCGCCTTGGGCCCAATTGCTGGCGCCGTCGAGCAGGGTGCGTTTGGAAATGATAGTGACTTTGCGGGTTTCTGCCAGGTGAAGGGCAACGGTGAGGCCAGCCAGTCCGCTGCCGACAATTGCGACATCAAATTTCATAAATATTTGTAGTAAGAAAAAGTTTGTCCATGACTATATTCGATTTAGCAGCTTGCCGTGTAATTTGCATATTGAAAATATGCCGCCAATACAGTATGCGACATGAGAAAAATGTTAAAAACAGTCGATTTCATGCTGGCAATGCATGATTTATTTTCATGTGAATGATGGGAAAACAGGCATACGATTATGAACTCTATAGGCATGTAACTGGCCGTGCGCAGATGCCTGTCAAACAAGGAATATGGGCTCAGAAAGCTGTGTTTCATCCCGGGAAATAAAAATGTCCAAGCCGCCATTCTATAAATCCCTGTACGTACAGGTTATTTTTGCCATCGTGATCGGTGTCCTGGTGGGGCATTTCGCACCGGAAACCGGTGCTGCGATGAAGCCTTTCGGCGATGCCTTCATCAAGCTGATCAAAATGATCATTGCGCCGGTCATTTTCTGTACCGTCGTGATCGGGATTGCCGGCATGGAAGACATGAAGAAGGTCGGCAAGACTGGCGGCATGGCGCTGCTTTACTTTGAAGTGATGAGTACGCTGGCGCTGATCGTGGGTCTGCTGATCGTCAATCTGCTGCAGCCGGGTGCCGGCATGAATATCGATGTCAATTCCCTGGATATCGCCAGCATTGCGAGCTACACCGCACCGGGCAAGATGGAAACGGTGACCGAATTTCTGCTGCATATCATCCCGTCCAGCATGATCGATGCCTTTGCCAAAGGCGATGTATTGCAAGTGTTACTGGTGTCGGTGCTGTTTGGTTTCGCACTGCATAAATTCGGCGGGCGCGGCACGCTGGTGTTCGATTTCATCGAAAAAGTTTCACATGTGCTGTTTTCCATCGTCGGCCTGATCATGAAAGCTGCGCCTATCGGTGCTTTTGGCGCGATGGCATTCACGATCGGCAAATACGGCATTGCCTCGCTGCTGTCGCTGGGCAAATTGATGGGCACTTTTTATCTGACCTGCCTGTTCTTCATCTTTGTCGTGCTGGGCATCGTGTCGCGCTTGCATGGCTTCAGCATCTGGAAGTTCGTCAAATACATCAAGGAAGAATTATTGATCGTGCTGGGTACCTCGTCGTCGGAATCCGTGCTGCCGCGCATGATTGCCAAGATGGAGAATCTGGGAGCGAAAAAATCGGTAGTCGGCCTCGTTATTCCAACCGGTTACTCATTCAATCTGGACGGTACTGCGATCTACCTGACGATGGCAGCCGTGTTTATCGCACAGGCCACCAATACCCCTATGACATTGATGCAGCAAATCACCTTGCTGGGAGTGCTGTTGCTGACATCAAAAGGCGCGGCAGGGATTACCGGCAGCGGTTTTATCGTGCTGGCGGCAACCCTGTCTGCGGTGGGCCATGTGCCAGTGGCGGGGCTGGCGCTGATTCTGGGCATCGATCGTTTCATGTCGGAAGCGCGTGCATTGACCAATACCATCGGTAACGGCGTTGCCACGCTGGTAGTGGCGCGCTGGGGCAATGATCTGGATATGCAAACCCTGCATGCGCAATTGAATAATGAAACGGCAGTGGCTGCAAATGAGCCGGAAAAAATACTGGATATGGTGAATAACAAACTGGACGTGTGATATCTGCAGTTGCTGGAGCAATCGGCTCAAGGCAGCATGCCTTTAATACGTCATGTCAAAAGAAAATCAGACCAGCGGGAATTGGTGAGAAGAGCAGATCAGCGTTTCCGCTTCTTCGGCCGACAGCGGCGGGGAGAAGATGAAACCCTGTCCCAGATCGCAACCCATTTCCTGCAACTCATTAATGTGCATAATTGTTTCCACGCCTTCAGCGACGGTTTGCAGATTCAAGGTTTGCGCCAGAGCCATCATCAAACGGATGATTTCCCTGTCGCTTTGCTTGGTGCCCAGGCCGTGTACAAAAGTCTTGTCGATTTTGAGTATGTCGATCGGCAGTTTTTGCAGATAGGCGAGGGATGAATAGCCGGTGCCGAAATCGTCCAGCGCCAGGCGCAGGCCGAGGTTTTTCAGCAAGGCCAGATTTTCTATTGTCTGCAGCGGATTGGCCATGGCAGACGTCTCGGTTAATTCCAGTTCTATCGTATGCGGCACCACGCCGCTACTGTCGAGTATTTCGCGCACCTGGGTAAAGAACGAGGTATGCAGCAACTGCCGCATCGAGACATTGACAGCGACGGTAATGTCGCCCATTGCCGGGTAGCTAGCTTGCCATGCTGCGAGCTGCCGGCAGGCCTGTTCCATCGCCCACATGCCTATCGGTACCACCATGCCCGAGGTTTCGGCGATAGGGATAAATTCGTTGGGCGAGATCATGCCGTATTCCGGGCTGTTCCAGCGCAGCAGCAATTCAAATCCCCTGACGCTGCCATCCACCAGCGACACCTTGGGCTGATAGGCTACCGACAGTTCATTGCGTTCCAGTGCAAAGCGCAATGCCACATCCATGCGCGCATGCTTGGTCGATTTGCTCTGCAGCGCGGCATCGTAGATTTCCGTACGATTGCGGCCGCGTTCCTTGGCCTGATACATGGCGGCATCGGCTTCGCGGATCAAATCGGCCGGCACCTGATGATCGGGGCTCAATTGCGCAATGCCGATGCTGACTTGAATCTTGACGGCGACATTTTCGAAGACCAGGCGTTCGGATACGGCGCGTGCAATGGCCTTGGCCTTGATGCTGCTTTCCGCCAGTGAGGAGTTGGTCAGGATCACGAATTCATTGCCGCCGAAACGCGCAACGAAATCGCTTTCCGGCAGGACGGCAACGATGCGTTTGCTGATTTCAAGCAGGCACTGATCGCCGAAGTCGTGACCGTGCGTATCGTTGACGCTCTTGAAAAAATCCAGATCGCAGAACAGCATGGTCAGGCTGGATTGCTGCTGGCGGCTGGTTTCCATCGCAGTGGCCAGCGTATTGACGAGATAACGACGGTTCGGCAAATCGGTCAGCATGTCGTGCATGGCCTGATACTCGATCTGTAACTCGGTCATCTTGCGTTTGGTAATGTCGCGTGTGACGCCGAGTATGCCGATGATGTTATTCCTGGCATCGCGCAACGGATATTTGCTGGTGTGAAACCACAGATGCATGTCGCTGTGCCAGAATCCCGGGGCTTCCACATCCTGCAGCGGAATGCCGGTTTGCATGACCTGCTGATCCTGTTGCTGGATTTCGTCGGCGATTTCGCGCGCGCTGAATTTGTCGTTCTCATTCGCCATCTTCAGGCAGATGTCGTAGACGGTTTTGCCGCGCAGTTCATCTTCGCTGGAATAGCCGAAGCGCCGCTGGAAAACCTGATTGCTGATAGTGAAGCGTCCTTCGCTGTCCTTGACATAGATCATCGAGGGATTGAGATCGAGCACGGCGCGCAGCATTGCCGTTTCCTCCTGTAGTTTCAGCTCGACATCCTTGCGCAAGGTAATGTCTTCTATGCTGAACACGAGGCCGTTGATGGCCGAATCGTGCAACATGTTGTAGCCGCGCGTTTCCAGCCAGACCCAGTGGCCGTCCTTGTGCCGGGTGCGATGGCGCGAAAATATCGTACTGTGCGGCGTATTGCGCAAATGGCGCAATTTTTCCTTGTGCTCCTCTTCATCGTCCGGATGCAGAATGGGCTTGATTGCATTGTGAAGAATTTCTTCGTAGCTGTAGCCTATGACTTCCTGCAGCGCAGGATTGGCAAATTTGATTTGATAGTCGGCATCGGTAATGATGAAGATGTGACGCGTCACCCTTGCAATGGCATTGAAGCGACGTTCGTTGGTACGTGCCTGGCTGAGTGCTATGCGATTGATGTTGAGCGTTTTTGCCAGCAGCAGCGATAGCCAGCCTATGCAAATGGTGGCAAATAAATCGGGCAGCCAGTCGCTGGCGGTGGCGCCCAGATATACATTGAGACGGTAACCGATCAGTGCCAGTGCCGCGATGCACAGCATCGCAATGCGGTGACGCAACATTAGTGGAAATACACCGGCGATGGCAATCAGCCACGGCATCGGCAATGTCGGTATGGTATTTTGCGCAGCCAGTACGACGATGGAGCATGTTGCGATCAATATTTCGGCCAGCAGAAATTTTTCACTGAGCAGTATCACTGTGCGCAGCCAGAAATAGCGTATGAAGGAAATTGTCAGCAGGACAAGCAGAAGCACCACAGTGCCCATGCCGACGTGCGTCAAGCTGAGGTGTTTTGCATACACCAGCAGCATGATGTGGAACAGCAGCGTTGCGTATAGCAACAGCGAAGCGGTACGGAAGATATCGCTTCCTGCCAAAATTCCTGCGGCACGAAGGCGTGTTTCGTTCATCTGCTGTGCGCCACCGGTTTGATCTTCGCAGCTGCGGTCCTGGCATTGTTGCGAGCGGTTTCAACATCGGCGGCAGCAGCCAGTGCGACTCCCATGCGGCGGCGTGCGAACGATTCCGGCTTGCCGAACAGGCGGACATCGGTGCCGGGGACGCGCAATGCATCGGCCACACCCTCGAATGCGACGACCTCGCCGTCGTGCTGGCCGTAGATGACGGCTGAAGCGGCCGGGGTTTTCATCGCGACATTGACCGGCAGGCCGAGTATGGCTTTGGCATGCAATTCAAATTCGCTTTGTTCCTGGCTGGCCATGGTCACCATGCCGGTATCGTGCGGGCGCGGACTGACTTCGGAAAACCAGACCATATCGTGCTTGACGAACAATTCGACGCCGAACAGTCCCAGGCCGCCGAGATTGTCAGTTACTTTTTTTGCGATGTCGTGCGCTTTCTGCAGCGCGCCGGGATGCATGGCTTGCGGCTGCCATGATTCCACATAGTCGCCGTTGACTTGCAGGTGGCCGATAGGCTCGCAGAAATGCGTGTGCGTTGCGCCATCGGCGCCGATGGCGCGTACGGTCAGCAAGGTGATTTCGTAATCGAAATCGATAAAGCCTTCGACAATCACACGTCCGGTATCGACACGTCCGCCGGCGGCAGCGCAATTCCATGCGGCCTCAATATCGTCGGCACTGTTCAATTTCGACTGGCCCTTGCCGGATGAAGACATTACCGGTTTTACCACGCAGGGATAACCGATGTCGGCGCAACCGGCCTTGAGTTCCTTCAGGCTGTCGGCAAAACGATAAGGCGAGGTGGCGACGCCCAATTCTTCTGCTGCCAGCCGGCGTATGCCTTCCCTATCCATCGTCAGCCACGCTGCGCGTGCAGTGGGAATGACGCGCACATTGCCGGCATTTTCCATTTCGAGCAGGGTTGCGGTGGCGATGGCTTCAATTTCCGGCACCACCAGATCCGGCTTTTCCTGATTGATCAATGCCGCCAGCGCCACGCCGTCGGTCATGTCGATCACATAAGCGCGATGGGCGACTTGATGGCCAGGCGCATTGGCGTAGCGATCCACTGCAATCACTTCAATGCCCAGACGTTGTAATGAAATAATGACTTCCTTGCCCAATTCGCCGGAGCCCAGCAGCATGACTTTGGTGGCATTGTGAGTCAGGGGAGTACCGATACGGGAGATGGTGTTGCTTTTATTCATGGCGGGAAATTCTATGGATATGCGAGTACCCGTATTGTGTGCGAAAAGATTATATTGGCATCCCGACAATAACAAATCCTGATCGATTTGGACAGCGTAAATTATTGGTGCCACATATTTTTATCAGAAAATACTTGAACCAATAAAGCAAAAAAAAACTGCCAGAAATTTTCTGGCAGTTTTTATTTCAAGCTTGCTTGAATGAAAGACTAATGACGTTTAATCGTTGGCGTAGATATCATTGTCCTTGGTTTCGCGAACGAAGATCATGCCGACGACGAAGGTCATCAACGCAATGATGATCGGATACCAGAGGCCGTAGTAAATATCGCCCTTGAATGCCACCAGTGCAAAAGCCGTGGTTGGCAGCAAGCCGCCGAACCAGCCGTTACCGATGTGATACGGCAGCGACATCGATGTGTAGCGGATACGGGTTGGGAACATCTCAACCAGCATGGCGGCAATCGGGCCGTACACCATCGTGACGTAAATCACGAGGATGAACAGCAGCAACAGCGTCATGCCATAGTTGATTTGTGCCGGATCGGCCTTGGTTGGATAACCGTGTGCCTTGATGGAATCGGCGAGTTCTTTTGAGAAGGCCTTATCCTTGGCAGCGGCATCTTCTTTCGACAAGCCTTTGGCATCGAAAGATGTCAGCATGGTGTCGCCAATCTTGACCGTTGCAATTGTGCCGGGAGCAGCATCCTCATTCGAGTAGGCAACCGAAGCAGCAGCGAGTTTGGCTTTCACGATGTCGCATGACGAAGTGAATTTCTTGGTGCCGGTCGGGTTGAACTGGAATTGGCAGGTTGCCGGATCGGCAGTAACCACCACTGGTGAATCTTTCAATGCAGCTTCCAGCGCGGGATTGGCGTAGTGTGTCAAGCCGCTGAAGATAGGAAAGTAGGTCAGCGCAGCAATCAGGCAACCGGCCATGATGATCGGTTTGCGGCCGATTTTATCGGACAGCGTACCAAAGATCACGAAGAATGGCGTCCCCAGCAGCAGCGAAGCCGCGATCAGGATGTTGGCAGTTGCACCGTCTACCTTCAGTGTTTGCGTGAGGAAGAACAGAGCGTAAAACTGCCCCGTATACCAGACCACGGCTTGACCAGCAGTTAAACCGACCAGCGCCAGAATAACGATTTTCAGGTTGCCCCATTTTGCAAATGCTTCCGTCAGTGGCGCCTTGGAAGTTTTGCCTTCCGCCTTCATTTTCACGAATGCCGGCGATTCAGCCATCGACAGACGTATCCAGACCGAGATCCCCAGCAGGAAAACCGAAACCAGGAACGGAATGCGCCAGCCCCAATCGGCAAATGCTTCTTCGCCCATTGCAGTACGCGTGCCTAGAATCACCAGCAGCGACATGAACAGACCCATGGTTGCCGTAGTCTGAATCCAGGACGTGAATGCGCCGCGCTTGCCGTGCGGTGCATGCTCAGCCACATAAGTAGCCGCGCCGCCGTATTCTCCACCCAGAGCCAGACCCTGCAAGATGCGCAGAATGATCAGGATGACAGGAGCGGCGAGGCCGATCGATGCATAGTTTGGCAGCAGGCCGACGACGAAGGTCGAGCCGCCCATGATCACGATTGTGACAAGGAAGGTGTATTTACGACCGATCATGTCGCCCAGACGACCGAATACAATAGCGCCAAACGGTCGCACGAGAAAACCTGCAGCAAATGCCAGCAATGCGAAAATGAAGGCGGTATTGGGATCGGTGCCTGCGAAAAACTGCTTGGCGATAATGGCTGCCAGTGAACCGTACAGATAAAAGTCATACCATTCAAATACAGTACCCAGGGAGGAGGCAAAAATAACTTTACGTTCCTCCGCGGTAATGCCGTTGCGTCCGGCTGTCGCTACTGTGACCATGCTCGTCTCCTTAATAATTATTAATGGAATGCGTGTGCACATTCCTTGTATTGGGTAAGCGAGTCGAGTGTGCGACTAAAACCTTACGGGATACTTGCATTAAGCTTACGTAACGCTTACATATGCAAATGACTTGAAACACTGCTTTCGCGTGCTGAAGTCCTGCCATGGCCGCATTGCTATAGGGCGCGCAGGCGCAAAACTTCTGCTTAAGTTTGGTGCGCGACACGGATGGCTCTAAAATGACGCCATTTTGCAACTGAAAAGTACCAATGACGAATTCATCCCATAATCCGGCTGCCAACGCCGCCTCGCCCCAGATCCCCTTTTTGCAGGAACTCGGCATCCATACGGTCGAATCCGGTGCCGGCCAGGCGCAAGTCGAATTGATCCTGCAGGCGCATCATTTGAATGGCTGGCAGGTTGCGCATGGCGGAGTAATCATGACCATGCTGGATAACGTCATGTCGCTGGCCGGACGTTCGATGGCGCCGGATATCCGCGGCGGTGTGACGATAGAGATGAAAACCAGCTTCATGCAGCCGGGTGGAACAACGGGGTGTCGTTTGCTGGCGAAGGGCAGGGTTCTGCATGCATCAACCAGCATTTATTTTTGCGAAGGTGAGTTGTGGAACGGCGACAAGATGGTGGCCAAGGCCAGCGGTACCTTCAAATTCATTCGTCGTACCGACGTGGCAAAAAAAATCACGCCGGCGTGATCATCCATCCGTGAATTTCTGCGAGCCAGGCTGAGGCGCTGAAGGCGAGGCCGGAACAGCCTCACTGCTTATTCAAAATCCTTTTGTGCACTGCCCGCGATGAGGCGCGCGTTCCGGCACGGGCGGCATTGCTACGGTCGGGCGCTCCAGCAATACCGGTGCCTGATCGGTTTGCAACTTGACCAGCGTGGATACGCGTGTGCCGTAATCGTGAGAGGTGATGCAAACGGCGGACAGCAAACGTTCGCGTTCCAGACTGACGCCGGTTTTCGGCAGCCGGCAGTCCGCCGCACAGGTCGTGTCGGACAGCATTTCAAAGAACGCGTCTTCCGGCGCTCCCTGACAGAGCAGGCTGGCAAATTCGGCCTTGACGCTGACCACCTTAGGCCATGTGCAATCCAGCAGCGAGTTCGACAAGCCATACATGCCGGGTTTCATCGGCTTGCCGTTGCGCTCGTCTTTTTCGCCGCGATTGGAATACCAGATTAATTCATCCTTGTTGCCTACCAACAGATTGAAACCGTTGTAGTCGGCAGCATGCGGGGAAATTTCTTCTACGTAGCCGGTCGGCGTTGTCGTTCCGGCCAGATAATTCAATACCAGATTGCCGCGCGTAGGCGCATCCGGACGTATCTCGGACGGTGCGCGTATATTCGTGACCGCCGCAAAGCGTCCGTCGCGCGTGATCCCCATCCATGTGCCGCCGCCTTGCAGATCGCGGCCGGCATAAATCTGCGGATGGTCATGCCACCAGCCAGCCGGGCTGGCCGGTCTATCGTAGAACTCGTCGCGATTACCGGCCGCGAGCAAGGGCATATTCGGCATTACCTGCCAGGCAAAGACGATTAAGCACATAAAGATAAATCCAGAAATTGTTCCGTGTGGCGTTTGCCGTCGATGAACGATGGCAGCTGGCTTGCCGCAACGGCTTGCTCCAGCTTGATCGCAAAATCTTCATTCACATCCAGATACACTTCCATCCACGTGTGCATGCCGTCCTGCGCGACCGGACTGCGCTTGAGTGCCGTACGCACCGCGTATAGACGGGTCAGACGATGCTGCAACTCCGACACCGCTGTCAGAAAGAGCGCGGCGTCGGCAGCCTGTACCCGATAATAAATATAGAGGTCCATCGTTTGTTGTGTGTGCTGGAGCATTTCCCCGTATCGCTCAGACCGGATCAGTCAAAGGATAAGGTAGGGGCTGGAAAAGCAGCACCGGGCCTTGTGCCGAACCCAGCCGCACTTCGGATTCTGCTGCCGCCAGTTTGATCTCGACCAGACAGGCGATTTCCTGCGCATTCGTGCGTTCGGCATTGACGACCATGCCGCATGGCTGCTCGGGATCGCTGACGGAAAAAATTTCAGTGCCGGGTTCCGCGCTTGCCGCACTCACTTTTGCATGCAGCATGCGGCGCTTGAGCTTGCCGAGATACTGGCTGCGGGCGACGATTTCCTGGCCGGGATAACAACCTTTTCTGAAATTCACGCCGCCTATCAATTCAAAATTGATCATTTGCGGAACGAATTTTTCCTGGGTGGCAATGCTGATGTGCGGCACGCCGCTATCGATTTCCGCCAACTGCCACGCCGCTGCGCCGGCAGCCTGCAAAACTTTCGTCAACTGCGGCCATGCTTCCACAGCCTGCGCGGCAGTGGTGATCCATTGGTAACGTGCGGTGCCAAACGCATCGGGATGGCGGATCAGTGTGCCGGCGGCGGATTCGGCCTTGTCGTAAATCGCTGCCGGCAAGACAGGAAACCACTGTTGCAGCACCTTGCTTGCCGCCGGACCGGCGAGGCCGAGCATCACGTGATTTTCTGTTGCATCGATGAGCCTGGCCTTGGCGCGCAACACAAACATTTGCAGGCGTTTTTGTACGCTGGCTTGCAGTTCGCGCGGCAGTTGCAGCATGATGCCGTCGGCGGTTTTCCAGATCAGCAGACTTGCCAGCAGCCGGCCTTTGGGTGAGCAATAACCTGCCAGTCGTGCTGCGCCGGCATCCAGATGTTCCACATCGTTGGTCAACTGGCTGTGCAAAAAATGCGCCGCCTCGTCGCCGCTGGCGGCAATCAGACCCAGATAGATAATGGGAGCAACAAAATCGGTGCGCGGCGTTTCAGAAGTCATCTGTGCGCCGAAATGCAGAAGCTCGGGTACGGCTTCAGCGCTACCGGACGTGCCGAATTGGGCACCCTGTTCAGCCAGAAAATTCAACCATGTAGTCATAATTTCAATCAATAAATTGGAGCAATCAGCGGTTCCGCGATTATCATTAGAGTCTGATTATAGTGGCGTGGAAAAAACGCGTCGGATTGCCCTTGATTTGCCTGGATTTCACCGAGACCTTGCCTTGATTAAAAAATTCTTCACCCTGATTATTCTGCTGGCAATTGTCGCCGCAGCGGCCTTCGTGTTCTGGGCGCAGCAGCCTATCACCCGGAATGACCAGCCCGCCATCGACTTCACGATTAATCCCGGCAGCGGCGTAAAAAGCAGCATGCAGCAAATTGAAAATGCCGGTGCGCCGGTGCAACCTTTTCTGATGATGGTGCTGGCGCAAGTCACCGGCAACAGCACGAAACTGAAAGCCGGTAGTTACGAATTGAAGCCAGGCACGACGCCGTCCCGCTTGCTGACGCAATTAGTGCGCGGCGAGTTTGCCCAGGAAGCGCTGACCGTCATCGAGGGCTGGACCTTCAGGCAGATGCGTGAGGTGATCAATGCGAATCCGGCGCTCAGGCATGACACCGCGGGTTTGTCCGACCAGGATTTGATGGCAAGGATCTCGAGCGATTACAAAACGCCGGAAGGCCTGTTTTATCCCGATACCTATCTGTTCGCAAAGAATTCCAGCGACTTGCAGATTTACAAACAGGCGCACAATCTGATGCTCAAGCGCCTGAATGAAGCCTGGCTGGCACGCAATCCGTCGCTGCCGTATGCCTCGCCTTATGAAGCCTTGATCATGGCTTCCATCGTGGAAAAGGAAACCGGCAAAAAATCTGAACGCACGATGATTGCCGGCGTCTTCGTCAATCGCCTGAAGAAGGGCATGCTGCTGCAAACCGATCCGACCGTCATTTACGGCATGGGCGATAGTTACAAGGGCAATATCCGCAAGAGCGACCTGCTGACTGACACCCCGCACAACACGTATACTCGCTCCGGCTTGCCGCCTACGCCGATTGCCTTGCCGGGCATGGAATCGCTGCATGCAGCGATGAACCCGGCCGCTACCGATGCAGTGTATTTCGTCGCGCGCGGCGATGGCAGCAGCCAGTTTTCCGCGAATCTGGACGACCACAACAATGCGGTCAACAAGTATCAGCGCAAGTAAATTTCCGTAAAAAAGTCAGCAAAAATAACGGGTATCACTTTTATGGCAGTGGCATGACGAAAGCAAAATTCATCACCTTTGAAGGTATAGACGGCGCGGGAAAATCCACGCATTTATCGTTTGTTGCCGACTTGTTGCGTGCAAGTAAAAAAAACGTTGTTGTTACGCGCGAGCCGGGCGGCACCAGCCTGGGCGAAGCGCTGCGCACCATCCTGTTGCATGAAAAAATGCATCTGGAAACCGAAGCCCTGCTGATGTTCGCGGCGCGGCGCGAACACATCGCGCAGCTTATCGAACCGGCACTGGCGCGCGGCGACTGGGTGATTTCAGACCGTTTTACCGATGCGACTTTCGCCTATCAGGGTGGCGGCCGCAAGCTGGACCGACAAAAACTTTCCGTGCTTGAACAATGGGTACATCCGCATCTGCAGCCCGATTTGACGCTGCTGTTCGATGTGCCGCTGGATGTGGCGCGCGCGCGGCTGGATGCAACGCGTACGCTGGACAAGTTCGAGCAGGAGCAGGCGGATTTCTTTGCCGCCACGCGCGCCGAATATCTGCGCCGCGCCGCCGAATTCCCGCAGCGTTTCCGCATCATCGATTCGACGCAGGCTATCGCGACGATACAGGAACAATTGCGCGACATCATTGCAGGGCTAGCTCCTTGAATACTCTTTATCCCTGGCAGCACGCCTCATGGCAGCAGTGGCAGAAATTGCGTGAACGCCTGCCGCACGCGATTCTCTTTCACGGACCGGAGGGTATAGGCAAGACAGCTTTTGCCGAAGCCTGCGCCCAATCCCTGCTGTGCGAAACGCCGAACACTGATGGACATGCATGCGGTACTTGCGCTGCATGCGGCTGGTTCGGGCAATACAGTCATCCTGATTACCGTCGGGTGCGCCCGGAAATTCTGGATGATGGCGAATCTGCAGAGGGCGAAGAAGCCGAGGCTGGCGACACCAAAAAATCCAAGTCGACCAAGGCACCGTCGAAGGAGATCAAGATTGACCAGATCCGCGCCCTGTCCGACTTCATGAATATTTCCACGCATCGCTCCGGCATGCGCGTCGTTACGCTGTATCCGGCCGAAGCCTTGAATACGGCAGCCGCCAATTCCTTGCTGAAAATGCTGGAAGAGCCGCCGCCGAATACCATGTTTTTGCTGGCGACCAATAGCATCGATCGCCTGTTGCCGACGATACTCTCGCGTTGCCGCAAGTTTGCACTGGCGATGCCGGGAGCAGAAGAAACCTTGCAGTGGCTGCAGGCGCAACAGGTAAAGGACGCCGACAGCTGGCTGGCCGAACAGGGTGGGGCGCCGCTTGCCGCGCTGGCATCCTCGCAAGCCGGTGCGCGCGAAACGCTGGATGAGTTTTTGCAGCAGCTGGCACAGCCGGGTGTCGATGCGGCATTGAAAACTGCCGAACGCCTGCAAAAGACACCGGTGACAGAATTAGTAGCGTGGCTGCAGCGCTGGTTGTATGACGTGCTTTCCGTCAAACTTTCCGGCACAATCCGTTACTATCCGCGCCACCAAAAAGAATTGGCTGCGCTGGCGGCACGTGCCGATGCGGGAGCCTTGCTGCAAGCGATCAAGATGCTCAATGAGCGGCGCGCAATTGCCGATCATCCGCTGGCGCCCAAGCTGTTTATAGAAGACATGTTGCTGGATTATTCGACGCTTTTTTCCTGAGAGGTAAATGATGGCAGATGCCCCGATTGCAACAGGTAGTCCAGCAGTGGGTCGCCCGTCGGTATTGTCTTTGCCGATCAAGGAGAAATCCGCTTTGTACGCAGCCTATATGCCGTTCCTGGCAAATGGCGGCATCTTTGTGCCTTCCACCAAGCCATACAAGATCGGTGATGAAATCTATCTGATTCTGACGCTGATGGACGACCCGACCAAATATCCTATCGCCGGCAAGATTGCATGGATCACGCCGGCCGGGGCGAACAACAACAAGGCGCAAGGCATAGGCGTGCAGTTTTCCGCCGACGAAAGCGGTGTGCGCATCAAGCAGCGTATAGAGGAATTACTGGGTGCTGCGCTTGGCTCATCACGTGCCACGCATACCTTGTAAATAACCGCTGCATCGCTTTTCAATAATGCTGCTAAGCCCGCCATCTATTCAGCAAGCCGGCAAGAAGTTGTTCCACCGCCTTGCGACTCTGGACGATTTGCCTGCAATCGTCGCTATCTACAACAGTACTATTGCGTCACGTCAGGTTACTGCGGATATCGAACCTGTCACCGTTGCCTCGCGCCTGGAGTGGTTTAATGAACACTCTGCAGACAAACGACCTATCTGGGTTCTTGAAAACGACGGGAAAATTCTGGGTTGGCTTGCCTATTCCAATTTCAATCCGCGTGCTGCCTATATTCATACCGCAGAAATTTCCATTTATATTGCGCAAGATGCCCGGGGAAAAGGCCTGGGCGGCTACTTCCTGACGGAAGCAATTGCATATGCATCAACGTTGAATATTCATACGCTGGTAGGTCTGATTTTTGCTCATAACGAACCGAGCCTGAAATTGTTTGAACGCTTCGGCTTCGAGCGCTGGGCTAACATGCCGGGCGTTGCAGTGCTGGATGGGCTTGGGCGAGATCTGGTGATAGTCGGCAAGCGAGTGGCATAAGCAAGATTGCCTGAGCGGATCTCGTTCCGGGCGCGAACGCTCGCAGCAAAGCCGTCTGACGCGTACAATTCAGTCCCATGTATATCGATTCCCATTGTCACATCAATTTCCCCGAGCTTGCTGCGCGCATGCCCGAGATACTCGGCAAAATGGCCGAGAACGAAGTCAGTCATGCGCTCTGCGTTTCGTGTGATCTGCCGAATTTCCCCGGTGTGCTGGAACTGGCCGAACGTTATCCCAATATTTATGCCTCGGTCGGCGTGCATCCGGATTATGAAGATACGCCGGAGCCGTCCGTCGATGACCTGATACGTCTTTCCGATCATCCGAAGATTGTGGCGATCGGCGAGACCGGCCTCGATTATTACCGGCTGGAAGGCGATCTGGAATGGCAGCGCGAGCGATTTCGCAGGCATATCCGCGCCTCCCGCGCGACCGGCAAACCCCTGATCATCCATACCCGTGCGGCCTCTGAAGACACGATACGCATCATGCGTGAAGAGGGTGCCGGCACCGATGCCGGCGGTGCGGCCGGTGTCATGCATTGCTTTACCGAATCGCTGGAAGTGGCGAAGGCGGCGATGGAAATGGGTTTTTACATTTCGTTTTCCGGGATCGTGACGTTCAAGAGCGCGAAGGATTTGCAGTCGGTAGCGCGCGAAGTGCCGCTGGAGCAGATGCTGATCGAAACCGATTCGCCTTATCTGGCGCCGGTGCCGCATCGCGGCAAGGTGAACGAGCCGGGGCTGGTGCGTCATGTGGCGGAATATCTGGCGCTCCTGAAAGACGTTCCACTGGAGCGGATTGCACAGCAGACGACGGATAATTTCTTTAACTTATTCAAGATTGCGCGGTAAGCAGATGCTGAACAAAAAAATGGACGGTGTGCGCAGGCGCTCCCTGCAACTGTTGATGGCGATGTCGCTGGTTGCGAGCTTGCCGATGCTGGCGCATGCAGGTGCTTATGAAGATTATTTTCAGGCGGTGAAGGGCGATGATGCCGCGACCGTTACTTCTCTGCTGCAGCGCGGCTTTGATCCGAATACGATAGAACCTGAACGCGGCGATTCAGGTCTGGTGCTGGCTGTGCGTGAAAAGGCAATGAAGGTATTTTCTGTCTTGTTGCAGGCGCGCGGGACAAAGGTCGACCTGCAAATCAAGAACGGCGATACCGCCTTGATGATTGCCGCCTATACGGCCAACAGGCAGGCGGTGGCTGCATTGCTGGCCAAAGGTGCGGCGGTCAACAAGAGCGGCTGGACGCCTTTGCATTATGCGGCAGCAAGCGGTAATGACGAGATCGTGAAAATGCTGCTGGATAAGGCTGCCGTACTGGATGCACCCTCACCGAACAAGACCACACCCATCATGATGGCGGCGCGCGGCGGCCATATTTATGTGGTGAAAACATTGCTGGATGCAGGAGCGGATGCCACGTTGAAAAACGATGCCGGCATGACAGCCATCGATTTTGCCAGGCAGAACGGCAACAAGGATATCGTTGAAGGCTTGACCTATCGCTTGAAGAAGGCCGGCAAGCTGTAGCCATCAAACACGCAGCATTAAAATTACCGGGCACATGCAAGGTGCAAAACCGGCTGCTGAGACCAGATTCTTGTGCTCATGCCGTATTTGGACTGAGAAATCTCTCCCTTAATTCTTCGCAAATATCGTCTATATCGGCAGACGTCAAACCGAGGGTTTCGGTCGCCATCTCGCCACCTTCCAGCCATTCAATCGATACAGCATGTCTATGCTGCTGGATCGCCTGATCCACGACGCAAAAGATCGCGATCAATTCGCGTATTGCAGGTGCAAACGCCAGGTCGGACATGATTTCGTAGGAATGATGTTTTTTGATCGCGATTACGACCAGCGGATCTGCGTGCCAGTGTTCGGCCAGCATGGCGCCTACCAGCGCATGGTTGATTCCATGGCGTGAGTTTTCAAGTTCGATAAACCCCCGATGTTCCAGCTGGTTTGCCACGGTGAGCGTATCTTCGTAATCCAGGAAAGACGCCATCATGAGCGGAATGCCGATATCGCAAAACAGGCCGAAGTTATACGCAAGATCCGGTGCAACGTTCGTGACCTGGCGCGCGACGTACATCATGCCCCATGAGCGTTTTTCGGACACATCCCAGAATCGCGGCATCATCATCTTGCCGTGGGATAGCATTCTGCGTGCCATCAATCGGGTGATCAGCGCATGGCAGTTGTTCAAGCCGATCAGGGTGATCGCTTCTTCGACCGTTTTGATATGGCGATTCAGGTTGAACATGGCCGAGTTTGCCATCGCCAGCAGATTGCCTGCGATGGCGACATCGCGATTGACCAAATGCGCAATTTTTTTCATGTGTGGTTCTGCCGTTGCGATTTCATGCTGCAAGGCGATGAGCAGGGCGGGGCGGGGAGGTATGTTGACTGGGCGTGCAAGCTCTGTTGACATTGATCGCGTGCCGGCTTTTGGACTGGACCCGTGCATGAACATTTTCCCTGAAAAAGCCATTTATTAACGCTTGCTTCACTGCGTGACAGCAGCGTGCCGCTGATGCTGCAGGATGCCCCTGTGATAACAAAACAGGAGCTATATGTTATTAATTTCCTATTGGACTCCAGAGTATCTCGAATAATGCATTGGAGATACAAAGTTATGAAAAAATCCGCGGAAACTGTTGCTTATTGTTAAATAAAAAGCGGCATGATTTTTGGGCTTGTTTGGCTTTCAAATGAAAAGCCTGCATTTCTCCATTGAGAGATGCAGGCTTTTGGGCGGGGCAGGTAGAGGTGCAGGGCGCGCTTGAGGGAATTAAATCAACCCATCAAACAGAATCACATCGACCAGCTCGCCGGCTTTCACTTCAGCCCTGTCGTGTTCCAGTACGACCATGCAATTGGCTTCCGACATCGAGCGTAAAACGCCCGAGCCTTGCGATCCGGTGATGCGTACTTCCTGTATACCCTCGCTGTTTCGACTCAGGATGCCGCGCTGATATTCGGTGCGTCCCGGGCGCTTGCGTATGGCTGCCTGCGATACGACGCGCAACAAGGGCGGTGCTGCCACCGCCGATGCGCCCATCATGTGCAGCAAGGCTTGCCGCGCGAGGAAATAAAAAGTCACCATCACGGCGACCGGATTACCGGGCAGGCCGAACAGATAGGCTTCCTTGCCGTTCGAGGCGATTTTGCCGAAGGCCATCGGACGGCCCGGGCGCATGCCGATTTTCCAGAAGCCGACGTCGCCCAGTTGCGCCATCATCTGCTTGGTGTAATCAGCCTCGCCTACCGATACGCCGCCGGAAGTGATGATGGCATCGGCATTTTCGCAGGCAGTGCGAAACGCGGCTTCGAGTACATCCGGATCATCCTTGATGACGCCCATGTCGACCACGTCGCAACCGAGACGCGTCAGCATGCCATACAGCGTGTAGCGATTGCTGTCGTAGACGCAGCCTTCGTCCAGCGTTTCGCCGATGGAGCGCAGTTCGTCGCCGGTAGAGAAAAACGCCACTCGCAGACGACGCTGCACCGGTATTTCGCCTATGCCCAGCGAAGCCAGCAAACCGAGATCGGCGGGACTAAGAATTTTGCCTTTCTGCAGTGCCGGCGTACCGGCCTTGAGGTCTTCGCCTTGCAAGCGACGGTTGTCGCCAAGCTTCACAGCGCCAGCCGGAATGGTCATGCCGGCATCGCTGGCATCGCGCACGAATTCCTGCGGAATCACGGTATCGCATCCGCCCGGCATCACGGCGCCGGTCATGATGCGTACGCATTCGCCGCTACCGACTTTGCCATCGTAGGCGCGGCCGGCGTAGGCGGTGCCGATTATCTTCAGACTCAAATCCGCCTTCGGGTTCAGCTCGCTGCCGTGCAGCGCGTAACCGTCCATGGCCGAATTGTCGTGCGACGGGACGTTGATAGGCGACACGATATCAAGCGCCAGTACGCGGCCCAATGCGCTGCGCAGGGCAATTTTTTCCACCGCATTGATAGGCTGGATGAGCTGGCGAATGATGGCTTGTGCATCCGCCACCGGCAAGGCATCGGGATCGTAATCCGACAGACAGCTGACCACGCTGGAGAGCGTGCGCGGCGGATTCTGGTCGGCAGGAGAAACGTTGGACATGGGCTCGTCTAAATCGTCAAGGTTGGCATCGCGCAGGATGTGGGCATAGCGCAGATTCATGGTGTTGCTGCAAACTTGTGCAGCTCGTCCAGCGTATTAATGTTGCGGAATGCATCTTCATCGTCGAAGTGAACTTCGGCTACCTCCAGCGATGCGTACCATTTGTCGAACTTGCGTCCACCTTCCTGCAAATAGAGTGTCAGGTGCGGCAGCAGCGACGTCTTGAGCAGGCAAAAAACCGGATGCGGCTGTCGCGTTTCACCTTCGCCGGTGACGGCAACGGCCAGATCGGCATGCTTTTCTTCCAGGCCGGCAGCCAGCCGCGCCACAAGATTCGCAGGCAGGAAAGGCGAGTCGCAAGGCACGCTCACCATGTAATCCGTTTCGCAATGCGTCAGTCCCGTATGCAAGCCGGCCAGCGGTCCGGCAAAGCCCTGGAATTCATCCTGCCAGACGGGTGCGCCGAAGCCTTCATAGGGCGCGATATTCTGGTTCGCATTGATCATCAGATAACCGACTTGCGGTGAAAGACGCATCAGCACATGCAAGGCCATAGGCGCGTCGCGGAATAGTTGCAGGCCTTTGTCGACTGTGCCCATACGGGTGCCGCGTCCGCCTGCGAGTATGAGTCCGGTGATTTGACTGGTATCCATTTTTTAAAATTATTCCAGTAACAATTAAATGACAGTTGAATGAGCAACTGGGTGAACAGTTGAGCGAATGGAAGGAATTGTTAGCCGCCGATGTAGGACATCTCGACTTTACGCGTCGATTTCAAATCGGTATTGGCAGTGCGTAATTCCGAATAGCGATCGTCACGCGCGCGCCAGATGTGGGCAATGACGGTGGAAATTTCTTCATCCGTTTTGTTTTCGCGTAACAGCGCACGCAAATCGTGGCCGCCGGTGGCAAACAGGCAGGTGTAGAGCTTGCCTTCGGTAGACAGGCGGGCGCGGCTGCAGTCGGCGCAGAAGGCTTGCGTGACGCTGGAGATGACGCCGAGTTCACCGCCGCCATTGCTGTCGTTGCCGACGTAACGCCAGCGTCCTGCAGTTTCGCCAGTGTAATTGGGGGCTATCTCCTCCAGCGGCATTTCGGCATGGATGCGACGGATCACTTCGGCGGAAGGAATGACTTCATCCATCTTCCAGCCGTTCGATGCGCCTACATCCATGTATTCGATGAAACGCAGGATGTAAGGCGTGTTCCTGAAATGGCGCGCCATCGGCAGGATTTCCTGATCGTTCATGCCGCCTTTGACGACCATATTGACCTTGATCGGGCCGAGGCCGACGCTATGTGCAGCTTCTATCCCCTCCAGCACGTCCGATACTGCAAAATCGACGTCGTTCATCTGTTTGAAAATCTTGTCGTCGAGTGCATCCAGCGACACGGTGACGCGCTTCAGGCCGGCATCTTTCAGCGCTTGCGCCTTGCGCGCCAGCAGCGAGCCGTTGGTGGTCAGCGTCAGATCAAGTTCGCGTCCATCAGGTGTACGCAATGCGCTCAGCATTGCTATCAGCCTCTCGACATTCTTGCGCAGCAGGGGTTCGCCACCTGTCAGGCGGATTTTCTCGACGCCATGGGCGACGAACAATGATGCGATGCGGGTGATTTCTTCAAAAGACAGCAGCGAAGAATGCGGCAGGAAGGCATAGTCCTTGTCGAACACCTCTTTCGGCATGCAGTAGACGCAGCGGAAATTGCAGCGATCGGTGATCGAGATGCGCAAATCCTGCAAGGGTCTGGCGTGCGTGTCAGACAGCAATCCGCTCGGCGCCTCAAGTTGCGTCGGGATGATCGGTATCCGGTTCAGATAACGGTGGTCTGCAAGTGGAATTATTTTTTCAGTCATGACGTGGCCGCGATTAAGTCTCTATTGTAAGTGCTTCGTACTCGCCATGTCGAATCCGCACGGCTTGTTTTACTGTCTTGCTGATGATAAATACCGCACATGGCAAATGAGGGCGAAAGCAGAAAAATCAACGCCGGCACTGCATTCGCTAGGTTCTTATGCGACATATCGTGAATGAAGTATGGTGTGAATTGTATGGTCACACGCTCTCTTTAACATTGATCAAGGCCGATATGCTGCAAATTGGTTTAGACTTGCACAATACATTCAGGAGAACCAATGAGCATCACGATTGAAGCAGTCAAAGCGGCATTGTCCACAGTAATTGACCCTAACACCGGCAAGGATTTAGTCAGTAGCCGTTCCGCAAAAAATATCCAGATCAACGGTACCAACGTCATTTTCGACGTTGAACTCGGCTATCCGGCCAAGAGCCAGATCGACGGTATCCGCAAGGCATCGATTGCCGCCGTGCGGACTATCGAAGGCATGGGCAGCGTCACCGCCAACGTGTATTCCAAAATCGTGGCGCACTCGGCGCAACGCGGCGTGAAGTTGCTGTCCAACGTGAAAAATATTATCGCGGTGGCGTCCGGTAAGGGTGGCGTAGGCAAATCGACCACTTCGGTCAACCTGGCGCTGGCGCTGGCTGCCGAAGGCGCGCAGGTCGGGATTCTGGATGCGGATATCTACGGCCCGTCGCAGCCGATGATGATGGGCATTTCCGGCCGTCCTGAAAGCGCGGATGGCAAAACCATGGAGCCGATGGAGAATTACGGTTTGCAGGTATCGAGCATCGGTTTCATGATCGATCCGGATGAGCCTATGGTGTGGCGCGGCCCTATCGTGACGCAGGCATTGACGCAGTTGCTGGAACAAACCAACTGGCGCGATCTCGATTATCTGATCGTCGATATGCCGCCGGGTACTGGCGATATTCAATTGACGATGTCGCAAAAAGTACCGGTAACCGGCGCTGTGATCGTTACCACGCCGCAGGATATTGCGTTGCTGGACGCACGCAAGGGCTTGAAAATGTTCGAGAAGGTCGGTATTCCGATTCTCGGTATCGTGGAAAACATGAGTACGCATATCTGTTCGAATTGCGGTCATGCCGAAGCGATTTTTGGTGCAGGCGGTGGCGAAAAAATGTGTGGCGAATACGGCGTGGATTTCCTCGGCGCCTTGCCGCTGACAATGTCGATCCGCCAGCAGGCGGATTCCGGCAAGCCGACGGTAGTGGCCGATCCGGATGGCCCGATTGCGGTGATCTACAAACAGATCGCCCGCAAGATTGCCATCAAGGTCGCGGAAAAAGCTAAGGACATGTCATCCAAGTTTCCAACCATTGTGGTCAAGAACGATTGATGTTCATTTGCTTGATGCAAGCAGCATTTACGCGTATGGTTGCTTTAAAGTATTAGTGCTGGACAGTAAGTAGTGCTAAAGCGTGAGCGGAGCATGCTCACGCAGTTTATTCATGATTTTCCTTCATCGTTTGCAAACACGATTTTCAGAGACGAAATCCGGTTTGCAGTTTCGGCGCACAATAGACAAGGCGTCGCTATCGATACAACGACAGGCAGAATATGCCGAAATGAGGAGACATGGAGACAGAAGCAATCAGCATTGGCGTCATCATGCAATGCACGCCCTTATCAAGTCGTTGGCAGCCGTTCCAATGGCAGCCGATTGAAATCGTCGGACAAGTCGGGCCCGCGGGCGCACCGCATTGCCTGCGCAGTGATCCTGCCGATACACGCTGGTTATTTACCGGTATCGACATCACGCTATGCAGTTCCGAGGCGGAAGGATATTTCCTCAATATCAGCGCGCCTGTCCCGTGCTGGTTTGTCATGTGGCGCATCGAAGACGTGGACGGTGCAGAGATCCCTGTTCCCAAGGTGGTCACGTTGTCGTACAACGAAGCGGCACGTCTGATGGATGGCGGCGAACGCGTTGATACATTGCCGGTTTCCGACGAAATCCTCGAACGTCTGACGGCTTTCACGCACGATTACTACCATCCCGAACCCAAGCGCAAACACAAGAAACCATCGTTTGAAGGCGGCGAAGGCGTCGACAAGATGGCGCGTGCCGAAGGTGTGAAAAATGGCAGCTGAAGATTTTTTTGCGCGCTGGTCCAAAAAGAAAAACGATGTGTCTAGCGCGGCTGGCGAACCGCAACAGGACAGTGCGGTCGCGCCCTTGCCTGAAGCCCATGACAAGGCCGGAGAAGCGGTAGCTCAGGATGCAGCGACACAAGCCTTGCCGACGCAGGCAGATGTCGAAAAATTGACGCACGATTCCGATTACTCGGCATTCATGACGCAAGGTGTGGATGAGTCGGTCAAGCGCTCGGCAATGAAGAAGCTGTTTTCCAATCCTCATTTCAACATCATGGATGGCCTCGATGTCTATATCGAGGATTACAGCAAATTTGAACCGATCAGCCCGGCGCTGCTGGCGTCGCTGAGTCATGCAAAGGGATTGCTGGACCCCTTGTCGCAATTGCAGGCGCCGATAATGCGTTTGCTGGAAACAAATCCCGAAAAGAATACCGCTGCGCCGGATAGCGTACAGCCCACGCCCGCGCGCGATGGTGTGACGCAGGAAGATGCGCAAGCACCGGAAACAGCTGCAGCACTGTCTGATGCCGATCAGGAAAAAGATTATCCTGAGCAGGAGCCGTATCAAGGCAGCGAGAATCAAGATAGCAAGACAGCAAAGGAGAACGTCGTTAAAAAAGAGGATGTGCAAGCGCTCAAAACATCCCCAAAACTTGACGACGTTTAAAACAGTTTTTCTCAGCCAGCATCGACAAGCCAGCCAATGACTACAGAATTCAAAGTTTGCAATTGCAATCGCACCATGCCACTGGACGCTGCCGCAGGTACGCAGCTTGGTGCTGCACTCGGTACCGCGCCTATTCCCATTGCCACCGAATTGTGCCGGCGTGAAGTCGGCACTTATTTGAAAACGCTGGATGGCGTGGATGATGTGGTGGTAGCGTGTACTCAGGAGCGCAGCCTGTTTGTCGAACTGGCGCAGCAAAAGGGCACGGTTGCGCCTTTGCGGTTCGTCAATATCCGTGAAACCGGCGGCTGGAGTGCGCAGGCTGGGCAGGCATTGCCGAAAATGGCGGCACTGCTGGCCGCGGCAGCCTTGCCAGATCCGGAGCCGGTGCCTATCGTCAACTACGATTCTGCCGGGCATGTACTGATTATCGGACCGGCCGATCAGGCGCTACCGTGGGCGCAGCGCCTGCGTGAACAGGTCGATGTCAGCGTGCTGCTGACATCGGGCAGCGAGAGCCAGATGCTGGGCGAGCGCAGCTTCCCCAGTTTTTCAGGCAAGAAGATCAAGGTTGACGGCTGGCTGGGCGCGTTCAATGTGCGCTGGCAGCAAGACAATCCGATCGACCTGGAAAGCTGCATACGCTGCAATGCCTGCATAGAAGTCTGTCCGGAAAGCGCGATCGATCTAACTTACCAGATCGATCTTGATAAATGCCGTTCGCACGGCGATTGCGTGAAGGCCTGCGGCAGCATCGGTGCGATCAACTTTGCGCGTGGCGAGCTTGCGGGAGCCAATGAGCGCAACGGCGAATTCGATCTGATATTCGATTTGTCCAGTACACCGCTGGTCCATACGCATCAGTTGCCGCAAGGGTATTTCGCTCCCGGACAGGATGTTGCACGACAGTTTGAAGACAGCCTAAAGCTGACGCAGATGGTGGGTCAGTTTGAAAAGCCGAAATTCTTCAGCTACAAGGAAAAGCTGTGCGCGCACAGCCGCAACGGAAAAATCGGTTGCAATGCCTGTATCGAAATTTGCTCGGCGGAAGCCATCAGCCATAACGGCAATCACGTCAAGGTCAATCCAAATCTGTGCGCCGGCTGCGGTGCCTGCACCACGGTCTGTCCATCCGGCGCCATGGCGTATGCCTATCCGCGCACGGAAGACATGGGCTTGCGCGTGAAGACCTTGCTGAATACTTATGCCAAGGCAGGCGGTCGCCAGGCCGGACTGCTGTTCCACAGCAAGGGGCAGGGCGCAACGCTGATCGCACAGGCTGGCCGTTTGGCGAAGGCGGGCTGGAACGGAATTCCGGCGCGCATCATTCCGGTTGAGCTGCATCACACGGCAGCCGTCGGCATCGACGTCTGGCTGGCTGCCTTTGCTTACGGTGCCGCCAATGTGAGCGTGATGGTAACGGATGAGGAGGCGCCGCAATATCTGGACGCCTTGCAGCAGCAAATGGAGCTGGCGCAAACCATCATGTCCGGACTTGGTTATGCCGGCGTGCATGTGCAATTGATCCGGATTAATACGGCGGCCGAGCTGGATACCTACGTCAATGCGCTGGCACCGGCCCAAACGACGGAAATCCGTGCCACTTTCAATGTGGCGGCAGACAAGCGCACCACGCTGGAATTTGCGCTTGATCATTTGCACCGGCACGCACCGATCAGCGTCGAGCAGATCGCGTTGCCAGCCGGTTCCCTGTACGGTGCGGTGGTGGTTAACCGGGATGCGTGCACCCTGTGCATGTCCTGTGTGGGCGCCTGTCCGGAATCGGCGCTGACCGACAATGCGAATGCACCGCAATTGCGCTTCATTGAAAAGAATTGTGTGCAATGCGGGCTGTGCGAAAAAACCTGCCCGGAAAACGCCATCACCCTGGTGCCGCGTCTGCTGCTGACCCCTGCGGCAAAAGAGCTGCAGGTATTGAATGAGGCAGAGCCGTTCCATTGCATCAGCTGCCAAAAACCTTTCGGCACGGCGAAGATGATAGAGAACATGGTGGGCAAGCTGTCCATGCACGGCGCATTCTCAGGCAATATCAACAGACTCAAGATGTGCCCCGACTGCCGCGTGGTCGACATGATGGCGAACAAGCAGGAATCGTCGGTTTCCGATTTCAAATGAGTTCGTAGCAAATGGTTTTGATTTTTTGTCTTCAATCGAACGGAAAGATCTGACAGGACTACATGACAAGCACTCAATCAATCAAATTTGAATCGCAGGATCAAGGTGAAGAAACTGCGCGTGCCGATGTGTACGGCTTACTGGCGACGCTGCTGTACGCGCCGCCTTCGCAAGCCTTGCTGGATACGATAGGCAGCGCACCCGCAGAAGGCACTGGCGTGCTGGAACAGGCGTGGGCCGACCTGGTTGCTGCCTGCAAGACAGCGCAGCAGGAAAGCGTGCGGGAAGAATATGAACAGCTCTTTGTCGGGGTCGGCCGGCCGGAAGTGATGTTGTACGGTTCGTTTTACCTGTCCGGCTTTCTGATGGAAAAGCCGTTGGCAGAGTTGCGCACCGATCTGGCGGTACTTGGTTTGCAGCGCTCGGACGATGTGGTCGAGAGCGAGGATCACCTGGCTTCCCTGTGCGAAGTGATGCGCTATCTGATTGCATCCGATGATGTCGTGCATGCAAATCTTGCAGCGCAGGAAAAATTCTTCAATACGCATATGCGCGCCTGGGTGCTGGATTGCTGTGCTGCTATGGAAGCCAGTGCCAATTCTCATTTTTACAAGCCGGTCGCGTGTCTGGCGCGTGTATTTTTTGAAGTAGAGATGCAGGCTTTCGATATGGCGAATTAGTATGGTTCAGCCATGTCAGCCGCTTTTGAATGTAAATTTTTTATGTTTTTTTCAATTCCAGTCCTTTTTGCCCCAAAGAAGCGCATTTTTTATATCTTTACTTGTGCAAGTTGCTAAAAGGTATGCTAAGTTATACACATGCTGCATTGGAATTAAAAAGCATATTACGTCCTGACCCCATCACAGGAGACGATCATGGCAGAAAAAACTAAAATTCCCCGCCGCAGTTTTTTTGCAGGTTTGGGACTTGTCGCAGCCGCTGGCGTTGCCGCCAAACTGGCCCCTGAATCCGCATCATCCGTTCTGACTAACGTCATTTCCCCGCAAGAACCGGAAGGCAAGAGTTACCGCCTCACCGAGCACGTCAAAAAATACTACCGTACGACCACAATTTAATTACGAGGTGACGTCATGCTGTTAACTCGCAAAAGCAACGCTGCAGAGCGTTCGCCTGCCCGCTTTACATCCAGTCTTGCCGATAGCCTGTCGCGCGCCTTGCCGACGATGGACAGGCGGGGTTTCCTCAAACGTTCCGGGATCGGCATCGGTGCCGGTATTGCCGTTGCGCAATTGAGTCTGATCCAAAAAGCCAGGGCAGCGGAGGGTGGTAAAGCTGCGGCAGCGGGCAGCAAGATTGAAGTCAAACGTACGGTTTGCACACACTGTTCGGTCGGTTGTGCATCCGATGCCATTGTCGAAAATGGCGTGTGGGTACGGCAGGAGCCGGTATTTGATTCACCGATCAACCTGGGTGCGCATTGTGCCAAGGGTGCCTCGCTGCGTGAGCATGGTCACGGTGAATACCGCCTGAAATATCCGATGAAATTGGTGAATGGAAAATACCAGCGCATTAGCTGGGATCAGGCCATGAACGAAATTACGGCCAAGATGCTGGATATCAAAAAAGCCAGTGGCCCGGACTCCGTATTTTTCGTCGGTTCATCCAAACATAACAACGAGCAGGCAGCATTGTTGCGCAAGTTCGTTTCCTTCTTCGGCACTAATAATACTGATCATCAGGCGCGCATCTGCCACTCGACCACGGTCGCCGGCGTTGCCAACACCTGGGGTTACGGTGCGATGACGAACAGCTACAACGATATGCAGAACTCAAAGGCTGCGTTGTACATCGGCTCGAACGCGGCTGAAGCGCATCCGGTATCGATGCTGCACATGCTGCATGCAAAAGAGAACGGTACCAAGATGATCGTGGTGGATCCGCGATTTACGCGCACTGCTGCGAAAGCCGATCAATACGTTCGCATCCGCTCAGGTACCGATATTCCATTCCTGTACGGCTTGCTGTATCACATCTTCAAAAACGGCTGGGAAGACAAGAAGTACATCAATGACCGCGTCTACGGTATGGAAAAGGTCAAGGCGGAAGTCATGACCTGGACGCCGGAAAAAGTGGAAGAAGCCTGCGGTGTGACGGAAGCTGAAATGTACAGGGCCGCTGAGACGATGGCGAAAAATCGTCCTTCGACTCTGGTCTGGTGCATGGGGCAGACACAGCACTCGATCGGCAATGCGATGGTGCGCGCTTCGTGCATCGTGCAGCTGGCGCTGGGCAATATTGGCGTTTCGGGCGGTGGTGCAAACATTTTTCGCGGCCACGATAACGTGCAGGGTGCGACTGACGTTGGTCCTAATCCTGATTCGCTGCCGGGTTACTACGGCTTGGCGACAGGCTCGTGGAAGCATTGGTGCGCAGTGTGGGGTGTCGATTACGAATGGGTGAAGAAGCAGTACGTCTCGCAGGCAATGATGGAAAAATCGGGTACTACGGTATCGCGCTGGGTCGATGCTGTGCTCGAGAAAAGTGAAAATATAGATCAGGACAACACGGTCAAGGGTGTGCTGTTCTGGGGCCATGCGCCAAACTCGCAGACGCGCGGCCTGGATATGAAAAAAGCCTTCGATAAACTGGATTTGCTGGTCGTGATCGATCCTTATCCGTCTGCCACGGCCGCGATGGCCGCGATGAAAGTCGATGGTCAGGAACTCAATCCGAATCGTGCCGTGTATTTGTTGCCGGCGGCGACTCAATTCGAAACATCAGGTTCCGTGACGGCATCGAATCGCTCCTTGCAGTGGCGCGAAAAAGTGATCGAGCCGCTGTTCGAATCACGCACCGATCACATGATCATGTATCAAATGGCGCAAAAACTCGGCTTCGGTAAAGAGTTGGTCGCCAAGATCAAGCTGGTTCCCGGCAAGGGCGGCATGATGGAGCCGGAACCGGAATCGATGCTGGAAGAAATCAATCGCGGCTCATGGACCATCGGTTATACCGGTCAGTCGCCTATGCGTCTGAAAGCGCATATGCGCAACATGCATCTATTCGATGTGAAAACATTGAAATGCAGCGCTGGCAAGGATGCGGCAACGGGTTACGACATAAGCGGTGATTATTTCGGTTTGCCATGGCCTTGTTACGGTACGCCGGAATTGAAGCATCCAGGCACGCCTAATCTATACGACACTTCCAAGAGCATGATGGAAGGCGGCGGCAACTTCCGCGCCAACTTCGGCGTCGAAAAAGATGGCGTCAACCTGCTGGCAGAAGATGGTTCGCACAGCAAGGGTGCGGATATCACGACCGGTTATCCGGAGTTCGATCACATCCTGCTGAAAAAACTCGGCTGGTGGGACGACCTGACTGACGCCGAGAAGAAAGCGGCTGAAGGCAAGAACTGGAAAACCGATTTGTCCGGCGGCATTCAGCGCGTGACGATGAAAGTGCATGGCGTGCATCCATGGGGCAACGCGAAGGCGCGCGCTGTCGTCTGGAATTTCCCGGATGCCGTGCCGCTGCATCGCGAACCTATCTACGGCACACGCCCGGATCTGGTAGCCAAGTATCCGACGCATGACGATAAAAAAGGTTTCTGGCGCATGCCGACCTTGTTCAAGTCGCTGCAGGACAAGAATGTGGAAACCAAGATGTATGAGAAGTTTCCTATCATTCTTACTTCTGGACGTTTGGTTGAATACGAGGGCGGTGGCGAAGAGACGCGCTCCAATCCGTGGCTGGCCGAACTGCAGCAGGATGCGTTTGTCGAGATCAATCCGAAAGCGGCAGCTGCTCGCGGCATACGCAACGGCGAATATGTCATAGTCAGCACACCGACCGGTGCACGGATCAAGGTCAAGGCACTGGTGACCATGCGCGTTGGCGAAGACACGGCATTCATTCCGTTCCATTTTTCCGGTTGGTGGCAGGGCAAGGATCTGCTTGAATACTATCCTGAAGGAGCGCATCCGATCGTGCGTGGCGAAGCGGTGAATACTGCGACGACTTACGGTTATGACTCGGTCACGATGATGCAGGAAACGAAGACGACTATTTGTAATATCGAGAAAGCGGCGGCGTGATTATCTGTACGAAGACGAATAAGCAACCGCTAGATGCGGCGTTGAACACGGATAAGAACAGCTAAGGAGATACCAAAATGGCACGAATGAAATTCATCTGCGACGCAGAGCGCTGTATTGAATGCAATGGTTGTGTGACCGCCTGCAAGAACGAAAATGAAGTGCCATGGGGCGTCAACCGACGCCGCGTGGTCACTATTAACGATGGTTTGATCGGGCAGGAGAAATCCATTTCGGTTGCCTGCATGCATTGCTCCGATGCGCCGTGCATGGCCGTCTGTCCGGTCGATTGCTTCTATCGTACCGACGAAGGCGTGGTTCTGCATGACAAGGATATTTGCATCGGCTGCGGTTACTGTTCTTACGCATGCCCGTTTGGCGCACCGCAATTTCCATCCAACGGCGCATTTGGCCTGCGCGGCAAGATGGACAAGTGCACATTCTGTGCCGGTGGTCCGGAAGAAAACGGTTCCAAAGCGGAATTTGAAAAATACGGACGTAACCGTCTGGCCGAAGGTAAGTTGCCGGCCTGTGCGGAAATGTGCTCGACCAAAGCCTTGCTGGCTGGTGATGGCGATGTGATTGCCGATATCTTGCGTGCACGTGTGCTGCGTCGTGGCAAAGGCAGCGAAGTCTGGGGCTGGGGCACCGCGTATGGCCAGTCCCGCGATCCGCAGGCCAAAGCACCGGTGGAGAAAAAATCATGATACGACCACTATTGATCTCATTGATTGCATTGGCAATGTTCGGTTGCAGCGAAAAAAGCCAGTCGCAGGCAGATGCACGGGTATCGGGCGACGTAGCTCCTTACAAGGGAGCGGTGAACGATCCCTATGTCATCAAAGGCTGGACGGCTGGCAATAAAACCGAGTGGGACACGCAAATGCGCGAACGTGCTCAAAAGCAGAACGAGTACGTAAAAGTCAATTGATGCATTCGCGAGGAGAATGATCATGCAAACATGGTTCGCCAAACTCGCTATCGGTTTGTCGCTGGTTGTTGCGACCGCCGGTATAGCGTCGGCACAAACGAGTGAGCCTGCCGCCGCAGCCAAAGCGCCGCCGGCTGTGCAGAATATGTCCAATATCCAGTCGGACGATATTTTGTACATGAAGCAGAATCAGGCTGAACGTACGAAAGTCCAGCCTGGCAATCTGGCGCCTGTGTATCGCCAGGTCAAGGAAGGCGGCGAACATTACTCTAGTTTGCCGGCACTGGAGTCGGGTGTGCTGATTCAGCAGAAAGCACAATTTCCCGGCCAGGCACGTGCAACAACTGCAGGTGAGGCGTGGCGGCAATACCGCAACGGCCCGCTGACGACTTACGGCGGCTGGCTGATCATTGTGGCAGTAATCGGGATCGCAGCGTTTTATCTGGCGATCGGAACCATCAAGTTGAAAAGCCCGCGCACCGGTCGCCTGATCGAACGATTTACCTCGATCGAACGCTTGTCGCACTGGACAGTCGCCATCAGCTTCCTGATACTGGCATTGACCGGCTTGATCATGCTGTTCGGTAAGTATGTGGTGTTGCCGGTGTTCGGGCATACCGCATTCGGCTATCTCGCTTACGCTGGCAAGAACATACACAACTTCGTAGGGCCGGTTTTCACGGTTGCGCTGATCGTGATGTTCGTGATCTTCGTCAAGGATAATTTCCCTGCGCCGTCGGATTGGCAATGGCTGAAAAATCTTGGCGGTGCTCGCGGCCATGCCAGCGCCGGACGTTTCAATGCCGGCGAGAAATTATGGTTCTGGGGCGGCCTGGTGTTTCTCGGATTGATTGTCAGTGCATCCGGTTTCGTACTGGATATGCTGGTGCCGGGCATACTCTATACTCGCGGCAATATGCAGATTGCCCATGTGATCCATCTGGTTGCTGCAGTATTGGTGTTCAGTGCATCGCTGGCGCATATCTATATCGGTACCCTCGGCATGGAAGGTGCGTATGAAGCGATGTCCACCGGCTATGTAGACGATGCATGGGCCAAGGAACATCACGACATCTGGTATGCGGACATTGAAAGCGGCAAGGTGCCGCGCATACGTACTGACAAGGGCACGGAAAAACTCGGCGTGCCAGCCAAGGCTGTCTAAGGAGACCTCCAAATGAAAAAGATACTGATTGGACTGATGGGCTGGGCGGTCGTGGGTATGGCTTGTGCAGCATTGCCGCCTTTGAGCGATGAGGCGAAGGCCAAAGCCGCCGAAGCCAAAAACAAGAGTGCATGGAGCGACAAGGTCGCGGCGTATCAGTTATGCCAGGCTCAGGATCTCGTGGCCGCCAATTACCTGAAAAGCAAAGGCAAGCCCAAACCTGCAGTCGAGGTGCCGGCATGCACCAATCCCGGACCTTATGTCGCCTTGCAAGTGGCGACCTCGACGGTAGGTGTGGCCGATGCCAAGCCGGTTCCGGCAGCAGGCGCAAAGAAATAACAGTATCTGCAGTGGTCGCCCGCATGCAAGATGCGGGCGCACGTCTGAGTGGGCGTACTCTATGCCTGCCTTCCCGTTATAATCTCGCAGTAGCAGGAAAATATGCGGCGTCGTCATAGACGCTCACGCTTCCCTGCTTATCCCGCATCATGTTGAAACATGAATCCGATAATGAACAGAGGCCGGCCGTTTGTGCTGCCCGAGATGAGTTGCCATGTCGTATCGCCCAGAACTTACCAGCACGCCGATCAAGCTGACGCATGATGTCCAGGCGATCGATGAAACTGCGCAGGCTTCGACCATAGCAATACCGGCGGAGCGGCCGTTGACGGTCTACGTCGATGGCCGGGAATTGATTACTCTGATGACATTGGGTGCGGCGCCGGAAGCGCTCACGCTGGGTTATTTGCGCAATCAGCGCCTGGTGCAGACTATTGAAGAAATCGTTGCAGTGCATGTGGACTGGAGCAAGCATGCGGTTTCAGTCACCACGCGCGGCGGCATCGCAAACATTGAAGAACGCACGGCCAAGCGCGTGGTCACGACAGGTTGCGGACAGGGTACGATGTTTGGCGGCTTGATGGATGAAGTCGATACGCTGGTTCTGCCAGCCGATGCAAGACTGAAGCAATCCACACTTTACAAAATCGTCAACAAGATACGCACGCAGGATTCGGTCTATGCACAGGCAGGTTCGGTGCATGGCTGCGGCCTGTTTTCATCTGAAGGCGACTTGCAATATTTCATCGAAGACGTGGGTCGGCACAATGCCGTCGATTCCATTGCCGGCATCATGTGGCTGGAAAATATCAGTGGCGCGGACAAGGTGTTTTACACTACCGGCCGTCTGACTTCCGAAATGGTGATCAAGGGTGCACAGATGGGCATGCCATTCCTGATCTCGCGCTCCGGCACCACGCAAATGGGTCATCTGGTCGCGGAAAAGGTCACTATGACTTTGCTGGCGCGTTGTACTGGTAAACATTTTTTGCTGGTGACGGGCAAGGAACGCATGGTTTACGAGCCGCATTTGCTGGATACGCCCCTGCACGTTGCCTGAGCATGCAGACGTTGCAGGTACGCCTTTCGCCGGTATGCTTTTAGAGTGCGCTAGAATTACCCTTGCACAATAAATAGTCGACCGTATTCGTGTCGCCACTTACCCATCATTTCCCATGCCATTAATTGATGCCACCCAGGCTGCTTTCGGTTTGCTCTTTTCGGGCGATCCGGTGCTATGGAAAATTGTCTGGATCTCGCTCAAGACATCGATAGTAGGCCTCTCGATAGCCACGCCGATAGCGGTGCTGTTTGGTTACCTGATCGCAACGCACGATTTTATCGGACGCCGTATCGTGATCTGGATTGCGCAAGCAGCCTTGTCCTTGCCGACCGTACTGATAGGCTTGCTGCTGTATCTGATGCTGTCACGCCAGGGACCACTCGGCTCCCTGCAATGGCTGTTTACACAATCGAGCGTCATTCTCGGACAAGTATTGATTGTGCTGCCGGTGTTGATAGCCTTTACCTTGTCGGCAGTGCAGGCGGCCGATCCACGACTGGCTGAAACGGCCACCGTGCATGGCGCTTCCAGATGGCGTGTGATGCTGACGGTTTTGTATGAAGTCCGTTTCGGTGTGATGGCGGCGGTGATCAATGGTTTCGGCCGCGTGATTTCAGAAGTTGGCTGCGCGATGATGGTGGGCGGAAATATCGCAGGTGAGACACGCACGATCACTACCGCGATCGCGCTGGAAACCAGCAAGGGAGAGTTTGCACAAGGTATTGCGCTGGGTATCGTGCTGGTTGCCTTTGCATTATTGATTAATGCAGGAATGATGTTGCTGCAAGGCGATACGCGTCCTGCGAGGAATATGTGATGGATGCATTGTTATCGATTCGGCATTTGCAGAAAAGTTTTCATCAGCGCCGTTTGCTGGATATCGAAAATCTGTCGATTGCGCCGGCACAGGCTTATGTCCTGACCGGCACCAACGGCTCCGGAAAAAGCACGCTGATGCGTATTCTGGCGGGGCTGGAATCCGTCGATGCAGCCGAGGTGCAGTTTCAGGGAAAATCCGCCAGCCTGTCGCCTTATCCGCGCGCGATGCGCGATGCCATCGTCTATGTGCATCAGCATCCTGTGATGTTTTCCACCAGCGTGGCGGAAAACATCGGCTACGGTTTGTTGGTGCGCGGTGTAGCGAAAAACATCATCGCTGAAAAAGTGGAAGAGGCGATAGAGTGGGCCGGCATTGCGCATCTGCGCAAGAACGTGCCGAGTTTTCTATCCGGCGGCGAGAAACAGCGTGTTGCACTTGCGCGCGCACGCGTGCTGGCGCCAAAACTGCTTTTGCTGGATGAGCCTACGGCGAATCTGGATGGCGCGGCACGCGAACAGGTGATTGCGCTGATTCCAACGCTGGTGAGCGAAGGCAACAGCGTCATCATGGCATGTCATGATCGCGATCTGATTGCCTTGCCTGGGGTACAGCGTTTGAAAATCCGCGATGGAAAGCTGGAAGTAAGAAAGATCAATACGCACGGCGAATAAGCCGGTTCATCCGGCGCGGATAAAATATTCCGGCTTACGGTAAACGCATCGAAAAAAGTGCACCGCCATCCGCGCATGTACTCAAGTGCGCGCTGCCATATTTGTCGTCGCTGCAATGCGCGCGGGCAATCGCTGCGCACAAGGCCATGCCCAAACCGGTTGACGCTTGTTCTTCTGTGGCATCCAGCCCCGGCCCATCGTCGCGCACCGTGAAAATAATTTCCCCGGCTGTTTTTCTGCAGGCGACTACTATGCTCGATTTTGCAAAGCGCGTTGCATTTTGCAATGCTGCATTCATTGCCAGTCCAAGCAGATGCTCATCGAAAAATGCGATGGCAGGCAACGCATCGCTATCCATCGTCAATGTTAATTCCGGGCGCGAATGGACATGATTGCGGATCAATTCCCTGAGAAAGTCGTCCGGATGGACGGCTTCAATGCGTGGGTTCAATCCCTGTTCCGTGGCTTTGTATAAAGTCAGGAAAGCGATCATTTTTTCGCGCAGTGCAATACAGCTTGCATGCGCCTGAAGTGCCTGTTCCCGATCGAGATCTACGGTCAGCGTCGCCAAGCGGCCTTCCAGTACGCCCAATTCATTTTTTAAATCGTGCACGACGATAGCGCTCAATTGCGGATTCATGGTCATGCCTCTTTCGCGACCTTGACCAGCGTTTCGCGCAGAAAGCGATACATCTTGGCCACGCGTTCGCTGTTCGGCATCAAGCCATCCAGTTGCGCCAGATAGCCGTTGACGCGTCTGACGTAAGAGCGATCCAGTCCTTTCTGGCTCATCCACAACAAATGCAGTTGCGCGGCAGCGAGCAGTACCCCGGTATTATCGGGTGTGGCGTCCAGCGCTTCCTCCAGTTTGGCCAGCGATTCATCGAACTGTCCGTTGCGCATCAGCCTGGTTGCTTCATCGACGATCAATGCGCCTGCACTGATCGCGTCATCGACGATTTTTTCAACCAGTGTTTCATTGCCGGTATCTTTCAGGACTTTGCGCGCCAGCGCCACCAGCCGTGCATTTTCATGATCGGACTTGATCGCTTTCGCCATGATGCGCGCACCTTCTTCATGCATACCGAGGCAAAATGCCGCTTTCGCCAATGTCAGCGTATTGGTATCTGCACGTATATCTGCAGCCAGTTCTTTGGCGGATTCAAAAGCAGCCTTGCCGGAAGCCATGTCACCCAGGGCGGCGAAGGCCTGCGCGGCGATGATTGCCTGCCGGCTGCAGAAACCAGGATCTTCATGATGATCTTGTGCAGCGACGCTCAGGATTTCCAGCGCGTTGCCGGCCTGGCCGATGTCGACATGCACCTGCGCCAGCGACAAGGCGTCCGACGCCTGCGCGGTCAGCGAACCGCGTGTGTGATTCAATGCTTTATCGTATGCGCTGCGCGCCTGCTCCAGATCGCCGACGCGGTAGGCAGCATCGCCGACCATGCGGCTGCGGCGTGCCGATGGAATGACGTTATACGATTTATTCAGAGCTTCCAATACCTGCTGATCCTCGCCCCGGGATTCGGCTATCTGCGCCAGCAAATCATAGGCATCGACGTATTGTGCATTTTTTTCCAGTACGCCTTGCACGATGATTTTCGCTTCCTCCAGCCGGCCTTCGGCCTGATCGCAGCGTGCCAGCCCCAGTTTCGCCCATACCAGATCCTGACGCAGGCCCAGAGCCTGCAGATAGCTGCGGCGCGCCTCATCGTTTTGCCCCAATTCCAGTGCGGCGCCTGCCTTGGTTTTGAGTATGTCGACGATCCACTTAGGTTCTATTTTCAATACCCTGTCGCATTCGGCGATGGCGCCGGCCAGATCTTTTTTCTGCAGTCTGTCGGTGATCGGTTTTAATGCCTGCTTCCGGTCCAGCAAGCGCTCGATACGATCGGCAATCTTGCCGCCGGTGAGCGGCTTCACCATGTACGCATCCGGCTGGAATTCGGCAGCGCTGGCAACGCTGTCGTAACTGCTCTCTGCCGTCACCATGAAAAACATTGCAGTAGGGGAGAGCAGTTTTTGCGAGCGCAGAAACTCCAGCATTTGCTGGCCGTTGGTTTCCTTGTTGAGGTTGTAATCGCAGATGATCACATCGTAGCTGGTGCTGCGGATGTACTTGATCGCATCGTTTGGCGTACCGGCCTGATCGACTTGCTCTATCCCTAACTGACCTAGCTGGGAGCGAATATTTTGTCGCATGGCCGGCATGTCGTCGACGACCAGCGCACGGAGTTTCGCAAGACGGCTATTGAGGATGGTTGCCATGTAATGTGAGACATAAGGGATGCCTCATCATACATGGTGGCACCAGATTTAAAGCAAGTGTGGAAGCAAAGATACATTTGCAACGCTGATAAAGCCGGCATGCACACGCGGCCATCCTATGCATGCCGTTTCATCCGCCCATCGGCTGATGGCGCAAGCCCGCTATCAGCACTCAAACTTAGTGGTGATAGCGATACTCTTGCGTATACCCGCCATAACCATACGACGCGGCTTTTACGTCCTGAACATGGATATAGCTTTCTTCGTGCAGATTCCCCAGAATGCGGGCGAATCCGGCAAACGCTTCCTTGATGTAAAGCGCCTTTTCATCCTTGGTGTTGGTTTCATCGGTGATCTTGATGTCGAAGTAGAAGCTGTTTTTCTTTTGCTCGCTGAGGGAGCGGCCTCCCACGATCCAGCTGTCGTGCTCGACAAAATCGATGGCGATCGCCGTTACTTCGCGTTTCTTTTTCAGAATGCGCGTCGTCAGATCCAGCAGCAGTTCGGATATCTGTCCGATCAATTCAGGTGATTTTTTTGCACTTACTTTCACATTCAGTATGGGCATTTGAAACTCCTATTAGTTTGCTATGCAACTATATGGTTTAAAAAAATACTCAGCCTATGACTGAGCGAACAGCTCTCACTTTGCTTACTGTTTCATCAAAATGAGCGATACCTAATTCTTTTTTCAAACGTTTCGTTACTTCTCCGCTGGCAGCATCAAGCTGTTCCTGCATTACGACTCCCAAAGGAGTTGGCTGAATCGCAGACTCCCGACCATCACTCAGCGTTGCCTCACGCGTCAGCAAACCCATTTGTTGCAAACCATCAAGCGTGCGTGTAGCAGTTGAACGTGAAATTGCCAATTCTTTAGCCAGTTCGCTTTGCAGCAAACCCGGTTTCTTCAGCACAACCCTGAGCATGAATGCCTGCGAAGGTGTTAGCCCGAAGGGCTTGAACGCCTTGCTCCATACGCGTTCCAGAACGCGAGCCAGGGCAGTTGTGTTGAAGTAGAGGCAGTGATCGAACATAGAAGGATGATAGGTCAACTTAATTCGCTATGCAACTATAATTTATGCTTCTAAAGTGAGAGTGAGTGCATAATGAACAGACAGTTTGCGGCCGATTACGTTTTCAGAAAAACTCAATAATGCTATTAGACCCACCTCATGCCCAGGCCGGCGTTAGTGATGTATTGCAATCGAAGATTTGCAATGATCTGGAAACACAAGGCTGGCTACAGCAGGATTTTTTTCTCCCGGATGACCTGACAATCGCATTGGCTGCCGAATGCAGGCAGATGAGCGCGACCGGTTCACTGAAATCGGCCGGTATTGGTCGTGCTGAGGGGCAGATGCTGCGCCCGGACATTCGTGGAGACCAGATTGCCTGGTTGAAAGCAGGGCAATCGATTCCATGCGATCGTTATCTGCAGATCATGGAAAATGTACGGATTGCGTTGAACCGCTCGCTTTACCTCGGCCTGGAAGAGTACGAGAGTCACTTCGCTATTTATTTGCCAGGTACCTGTTATCGCAAGCATCTGGATCGCTTCCGGGATGATGACTGCCGTACTGTTTCAGCGGTGGTTTATCTCAATCCGGTTTGGTTGCCAGAGCAGGGTGGTGTTTTGCGCCTGCATATTGACGACACGCGTACGGAAGATATTACGCCTTTGGGCGGTCGGCTCGTGTTGTTCATGTCTGCCGACATGCCGCATGAAGTGCTGCCGGCCACGCACGATCGTATGTCGCTGGCAGGCTGGTTCAGGCGTCGCGTCTGAGCAGATCAACTTTCCATGAGCTACTGAAACTCATCAACTCTTTCTGGCAGGAACGACATCGTTCCTTGGTGGCTGCGCTGCAAGTCAATTGTCTGCATCCTTTGCCTTGCAATGGTTGATGTCTCGTCTGAGTGCGTTGCAGCATCTGTACCCCGCTGCAGAGGATCGTCGTACAGTGGTGTTTACGCTAGGGTTAAAAGATGAGTGCAGTTGTTTCTGCGATGAGCGTCGACAACTGTCGTCGATACAAATAGCTAATTGACATCAAAAATAGATTGCTTTGCTGCAAATTCGCATTTCGATTTGCTCAGTCCCAGCCGGCGTATCCCTCTGATTCTCCCTTTGTAAGCACCGTGAGATGGGGTGTCCTGCACGTTAAAATTTAATATCGTATAATTGCGATATTAAATTTTAAATAATACGATATTTGTTTCGCCTTTTAACGAAAAGCATATAGACAGGACAACCATCATGGACATAGATGCTATCCACAAGGCTTTGGCCAATCCGGTACGCAGGCAAATCCTGGCCTGGCTGAAGTCGCCTGGAGAGTACTTTGCCGAGCAGGAACATCCGCTCGATTTTGGCGTGTGCTGCGGCATGATCGACAAGCGTAGCGGTTTGTCGCAATCAACGATTTCAGCGCATCTGGCAACTTTGCAGGCGGCCGAACTCATCGTGCCGCGGCGCATCGGTCAGTGGGTTTTCTTCAAACGTAATGAAGCCACGATTCGGGCCTTCCTGGAATCGATACACGGCGATCTGTAAAGCCCTTATTCAAAGAAAGACTGCATGCCTTTAGCTTTACTCGTCCTGGCACTGAGCGCTTTTGCCATAGGTACCACCGAATTCGTGATCATGGGTTTGCTGCCGGATGTGGCGCGCAGCCTGTCGGTATCAATCCCCAGCGCCGGCTGGCTGATCAGCGGTTATGCGCTGGGCGTTGCCATCGGTGCGCCGATCATGGCGGTGGCAACGGCTTCCTTGCCGCGCAAACGTGCCTTGTTGTTATTGATGGGAATTTTCATCGTCGGTAACGTCTTGTGCGCAGTGGCGACGGATTACAACTTCCTGATGGTGGCGCGGATTATCACGGCGCTGTGTCATGGCGCGTTCTTCGGTATCGGTTCTGTGGTTGCCGCAAGTCTGGTGCCGGAAAATAAAAAAGCATCGGCAGTTGCGCTGATGTTTACCGGTTTGACCTTGGCGAATGTGCTTGGCGTGCCGCTGGGTACCGCGCTGGGCCAAGTCGCCGGTTGGCAGATGCCGTTCAGGGTGGTCGCTGTATTTGGCGTGCTCTCGTTGATCGGTTTGTGGCGCGTAATGCCGGGCGGGCAGGATGAAGAAAAAACAGATCTGCGTGGGGAAATTGTTCAGTTGCGCAATGCCGGTTTGTGGGCAGCGCTGTCAACCACGATGCTGTTCTCTGCCGCTACTTTTGCCTTGTTTACTTACGTCGCTCCCTTGCTGGAAGACGTGACACATCTGTCGCCACAAGGCATTACATGGACCTTGTTTTTGATCGGCCTTGGCTTGACGGTCGGTAATTACATCGGCGGTCGTCTGGCTGACTGGAGCCTGGGCACGGCATTGACGGGAATTTTTCTGGTGCTGGCGATTGTCAGTTCCATCGTGCGCTGGACCAGCCCGAGTTTGATCCCGGTAGAAATCAATCTTTTCCTGTGGGCGATGGTGTCCTTCGCGGCGGTCCCCGGTTTGCAGGTCAACGTCATGATATTCGGCAAGGCTGCGCCTAATCTGGCGGCGACATTGAATATCGGTGCGTTCAATTTAGGCAATGCGCTTGGGGCATGGGTGGGCGGCTCTGTCATCAGCGCCGGCTTTGGATTGCAAGCAGTACCGTTGGCAGCAGGCGTACTCGCGCTGACGGCAGTTTTGGCAATGCGCGTATCGCTGCGCCTTGCCCGCGACGAAGTATCGGCATGTGCCGTTGCTGTCGCTTGATTTAAACCATTTTTCTGGAAAGTACATTATGACGAATCATTTATTTACCCCGATTAAGGTTGGCGACATCACTCTTCCTAACCGCGTGATCATGGCCCCTCTGACGCGTTCGCGTGCAGTTGGCGGTGGTCGTGTGCCGAATGATCTGATGGTCGAATACTATGTGCAGCGCGCATCTGCAGGCTTGATCCTGAGTGAAGCGACTGCAGTCACACCGCAGGGTGTCGGTTATGCCGATACGCCGGGCATCTGGTCGGATGAGCAGGTCGCAGGCTGGAAGAAGGTGACGGATGCAGTGCATAAGGCCGGTGGTCTTATCTCGCTGCAGTTGTGGCATGTCGGTCGCATCTCGCACCCGATGTTTCTGAATGGCGAATTACCGGTTGCGCCTAGCGCGATTCAGCCTGAAGGGCATGTCAGCATTGTGCGTCCGCAAGTGGGATACGTGACGCCGCGTGCATTGGAACTGGATGAAATTCCAGGCATCGTCGCCGCTTATCGCAAGGGCGCGGAAAATGCCAAGCTGGCCGGTTTCGACGGTGTTGAAGTACATGGCGCGAATGGCTACCTGCTGGATCAATTCCTGCAAAGCAGCACCAATCAGCGTACTGACATCTATGGCGGCTCAATCGAAAATCGTGCGCGTCTGATGCTGGAAGTGGTTGATGTCTGTATCGAAGTATGGGGCGCTGGACGCGTCGGTTTGCATCTGGCACCGCGCGGTGATTCGCACGATTTGAGTGATGCAACGCCGGCGGAAACTTTCGGCTACGTTGCTGCCGAAATGGGCAAACGCGGTATCGCCTTCATTTGCGCGCGTGAATCGCTGGGTGAGAATCGCCTTGGTCCGCAATTGAAAAAGGCTTTCGGCGGTGTGTATATCGCCAATGAACAAATGACTAAAGAGACGGCAGCAAATGTGATTGCGACTGGTGAAGCGGATGCGGTTGCATTCGGCAAACTGTTCATCGCGAATCCGGATTTGCCGCGTCGTTTGAAGGATAACGCACCGCTTAATCCGGCACGTCCGGAAACCTTCTACAGCCCGACTGCAGAAGGCTATACCGATTATCCGGCGCTGGCCTGATTGATCTGTTCCACCATGCGGGCGATTTGATCGATCGCCTGCACGGTGAGCAACTCTCTGCACATCAACTATCTCAGCCGACGATGAAAGGCTGTTTGCTGAGCGCGACCGCAATGATGTAGGCGAATACAGCCAAGGCGGCAAGGAAGGCGCGCAATCGCTTTGCCCTGGTTTTTCCGCGTTTCAGTGCAATCGTGCCCAGGCCAATGTAAACAATCAGTGCAATCACTTTTGCGGTCAGCCAGTTTTGTACAAACGGATACTGCTGGCTCCATACGACCATCGCCACTGCGCTTGCCAGCAGCGCAGTGTCCACGATGTGCGGGGTAATTCTCAGCCAGCGTTGCTGCAATGCCAGTGACTGACGCAGCATCAGCATGCCCCGCAGTAAAAAAAGACTGATACTCAAGACAGCGCAAGTGATGTGCAGATGCTTGAGCGCGATATAGCTGATCATTCGATGTTTCCAATATTGAAGATGCGCCGACTTTCCGGCGTAAGCAGATCAAGGTATTGTGGATGCTTGCGTAGATAATTCACCATAAAGCCGCAAATCGGTACCACCTGTCTGCCCTGGTTGCGCACATATTCCATCGCCTGAGCGGCAACTTTGGAGCCATATCCCTGGCCGGCAAGAGCAGGAGGCACTTCGGTATGCGTAATCATGCAGATCTCGCCGAACACGTAATACTCGACAAAGCCGAACAGCTGATCTTCATTCCGCCATTCGTAACGTTCGATGCTGCTTTCGTTTTCCCGCTGGTTCATGCAAGTGATGAGTAAATTTTTTCTGCATTGATGGAAATAGGCAAAACATCATGAGATGATACATTGATTCAGGCAGAATTTATTCGGAGAACAAGCATGGAAAATGAAAATACGACTGTTCAACTGAGCAAGCTGACACGTCAACCGGACGATTGCAGCCGCGTGCTGGTTGCTGCGCTGGAGTCAGGCGATATTGAAACGTCGGTTGCATTGTATGAACCGAGTGCAGTCCTGTTCAAGAAGTCGGGCGAAACCATGACCGGTCTGGATGCGATACGCGAGAATAATGCCGGTGTGATCGCCTTGAAACCGAAATTCACGATCGAGTTCATCACTTTCACGCTCAGCGGCGACGGGACATTGGCGACCAATCGGATGAAGGCGAATCTGGCGTTTGTCAAACCGGATGGAACGCTGGTGAATACCAGCGTGGATACGCTGGAAGTATTGCGCAGGCAGGCGGATGGATCGTGGCGCTACATCATCGACGATCCCTACGGCAGTATGCGAGCAGGCATGAAACAGCGTTAGGGTGCTGCCATGCCTGCTACGGTAACGGCGATTACTTGGCTTTTTCTCTGCGGCTCAGAAACTGTTCCAGGTCTGCTGTGCGATGCACGGCATGCAGACGCATGCAGCTGAAGTATTCGACATCCTGCAAGACGCTGCCCGTATTGTAGATATTGATGGTTTTGCAGTCCTGCTCGACGAACCCGCTCCAGGCCTGCTGCGCGAGCTTCAACTGTTTTTTGACGGCTGGATAAGGAATGCCGGCGACGTCCTTGGCTGGCATTTGTGCTTGCAGTGCCTGGTAAGTGCTATCGAGTTTGGTGCTGGCTTTTTTATATTCTTCTTTGGCGCAAGCGCTCATTTCCTGCGCCGAACCCTTGCCGATACAAGGATCGATCTGCTGGGCAAAGGCTGAAAAAGGAAGCAGGGCCAAAAAGAGCAAAGTGATTTTTTTCATCGTATCCCTGGCGAAAAAATTAATAAAAATAAGTGACTGGACAGAAAACAGCGTACCGCGACAGCTTGCGTCATATTTTGATCGAGGTCAATAAACTGCAGGGAAGAGGGCCGTGATTCCTACATCTTGAGCCGATAGCCCGTCTTGAATATCCACCATACTGCCGTCATGCACAAAGCCAGAAATACCAGCGTCATGCCGGCACTGATCGCAACGTTCACATCCGAAGTGCCGTAAAAACTCCAGCGAAAACCGCTGATCAGATAGACAACCGGATTGATCAGTGCAATTTTCTGCCACACGGGCGGCAACATGCTGATCGAATAGAAGCTGCCGCCGAGGAAGGCCAGCGGCGTCACGATCAGCATGGGAATGATTTGCAGCTTTTCAAAACCGGTGGCCCAGATGCCGATAATGAAACCGAACAGGCTGAAGGTCACCGCAGTCAGAATCAGGAAGGCGACCATCAATACCGGATGCGCGATATCGAAGGAAACGAATAGCCGCGCAGTAGCGAGTATCAGCACGCCGAGGATAATCGATTTGGTCGCTGCCGCGCCGACATAGCCGATCACGATTTCCACATAGGAGACAGGCGCTGACAGTACTTCGTATATCGTGCCCGCATATTTCGGCATGAAGATGCCGAAGGAGGCATTGGAAATACTTTCTGTCATCAGTGCCATCATGATCAAACCGGGCACGATGAAGGCGCCGTAACTGACGCCGTTGACTTCCACCATGCGCGCGCCTATGGCGGCGCCGAACACGACAAAATACAGCGAAGTGGAAATGACCGGCGCAGCAATGCTTTGCATCAGCGTGCGCCAGGTACGTGCCAACTCGAAATGATAGATGGCGCGGATTGCATAGAAATTCATGTTCAAGTCCTCACCAGATTGACGAAAATATCTTCCAGCGAACTCTGGCTGGATTGCAGATCCTTGAAACCTATACCGTGTTCGTCGAGTTTCTTCAGCAGTTCGGCAATGCCGGTCTGTTCGCTCTGTGCATCGAAGGTATACGTCAGCTCATTGCCATCGGCAGAAAGTTCCAGCTGCTGCGATATGAGCCCGTCCGGGATCGCCTGCAATGTTTGTTGCAACTGCAGGTGCAACTGCTTTTTGCCAAGCTTGGTCATCAATGCGGATTTGTCTTCCACCAGTATGATTTCGCCTTTGCGGATCACGCCGATACGGTCGGCCATCTCTTCGGCTTCTTCTATATAGTGCGTGGTCAGAATGATGGTCACGCCGCTGGCACGCAAGCCGCGCACCATTTCCCACATGTCTCGGCGCAATTCCACATCCACGCCGGCAGTCGGCTCATCGAGAAACAGAATTTGCGGCTCATGCGACAAAGCCTTGGCAATCATCACGCGTCGCTTCATGCCGCCGGACAGGGAAAAGATTTTGGCGTCTTTCTTGTCCCACAAGAACAGTGAACGCAGCACTTTTTCGATGTGTGCATGATTGCGCGGTTTGCCGAAAATGCCGCGACTGAAATTGACGGTGGCCCAAACGGTTTCAAATGCATCTGTCGACAATTCCTGCGGCACCAGCCCGATCTTGCTGCGCGCAGCGCGATAGTCACGCACGATGTCATGTCCATCGGCGAGTACGGTGCCGGTGCTTGGATTGACGATGCCGCAAATGATATTGATCAGCGTGGTCTTGCCGGCGCCGTTGGGGCCGAGCAGGGCGAAGATTTCACCGCGCCGGATATCAAGATTGATTTCCTTGAGCGCCTGGAAGCCGGACGCATATTGTTTGGTCAGCTGTCTGACTGAAATGATGGATGGCAAATGAGCCTCGCAATAAATCTGATGGCATAGATTGTAGTGCGGATGGGGTTTCAATGTATTGAACGGTTTCTTATTCTCAGAGCTTGATGTTCACGGAACGCGGCGCGACGTACATGTCTCTGGTCATCAGGTCGACGCCGCAATCCAGCGTTTCTATCCAGTCGAGAAAGCGCGCAATCATGGCCTTGCCTTTGAATGGCGCGCCATGTTGCGGCACTATCCATTCCGGATCGACTTCGCGCACCATGGCTGCCCAATAACGGCAGACCTTGTTCGAGACCATGTAACGCGTGTGAAAGCCGCGCATGAAGGGCAGATGCTGATCGAAATTTGTCACCGCTGTCGCTGCCAGATCGGGCTGCATCATGGAAGCGCCCATATCGCCGGAAAACAGGATGCGGCTGACCGGGTCGTAAAACTGTAAATTGCCTTCAGCATGCAGAAAATGCGCCGGCAGAATCTGGAATGTCGTGCTACCGAAAGGAAGCAGCGTGCCTTCATCGGGCAGCGCGATGATGCGCCCTTCGGTTTTTCCCTGCGGGCAGAAATGCGGTACAAAACGCGACCAGATACGCGAAATCAGCAGACTGGTTTCGGAACCGTTCAACCAGCGCGGCAGCGAAGCGATGATGTCGGGATCTGCATGCGAGGCAAAGACATATTTCAATTTCTTGGGCGGAAAATATTTACTCATCGCCATGTAGAGTTCGTTGTAAGTCAGTACGCCGCCCGGATCAAGCAGGATGCCGTTGCCATCCTGTACGATCAAAAACTGATTGGACTGCACCGACTCGCCATCCTCTTCCGCCAGATCGGAAAACATCAGGCAAATATGCTTGCCATCATTGAACAGTTCAATTGCCATGCATATTCCAGGGTGCGGGAGTTGAGGTTGACGTGCGCAAGCTGCGGTCGTGCTTTGTCGTCTGCCATTTAGATGGGTGGCCAGAGTATGGCGCGCAAGTCAAGAGTGCTTCTTGATTTACATCAAAGATCGTGACGCCGTATCGGATGAAAAAGGCCTGTGCGCTCGCGCAGATTGATCAAGGCGAACCGATATCAGTCAGATCAAGTATCCTTCGTGTCTGGCTTGCTTCACATCGTTTTCAATTTTCGCTCATCAACGTTTCTGCACATGACTCAAAAAATAACACCTTCGACTGCATTGCTGCTGACGATTGCGCCGCTGATGTGGGCAGGCAACGCAATCGTCGGACGTTCGATCAATGCGCTGGTGCCGCCGCTCACGCTGAATTTTTTCCGCTGGTCGATTGCAGCAATCATTCTGTTGCCATTTGCGAGCTGGATATTCCGTCGCAATAGCGCGCTATGGACGCACTGGCGCCGCTTTGCCCTGCTGGGTCTGCTGGGCGTCGGACTCTACAACTCGCTGCAATATCTGGCCTTGAAAACGTCGTCGCCCATCAATGTGACGCTGGTGGCGGCAAGCATGCCGGTCTGGATGCTGATGATAGGGTCGATGTTTTTCGGCGTACGGGTATCTGCAAAGCAAGCGCTGGGCGCGGTCATGTCGATTGCCGGCGTGCTGCTGGTGCTCAGTCGCGGCGAGCTGCAGCAACTGCTGGCCCTGCGTCTGGTGCCGGGCGATATTTTGATGATACTGGCGGCGATCATCTGGTCTTTTTACAGCTGGTTGCTGACGCTGCCGAAGGATCCGGCGCAGATTCGCGCCAACTGGATCGCCTTTTTGCTGGCCCAGGTTGCATTTGGCGCAGTGTGGTCAGGCGCATTTTCCGCTGCTGAATGGACGTTTGCCGATCCGCACATCGTGTGGGGCTGGTCCCTGATTGCGGCACTGATCTTTGTCGCCATCGGCCCGGCCATCATTGCCTTGCGATGCTGGGGGCTGGGCGTGCAACGCGTCGGGCCGACGGTCGCCGGTTTCTTCAGCAATCTGACGCCTTTGTTTGCGGCCTTGATGTCGGCTGCATTTCTGGGCGAAACACCGCATCTTTATCATGGACTTGCATTTCTGCTGATCGTAGGCGGCATCGTGGTGTCATCGCGCCACTGATGCGCATCCATTGATGGCTGGTCGAAGCGTTTCTTAGTAACGACCGAGATGCTGGAGCTGCGCCTCCAGCCGCTCGATTTTTTCCAGCAGGTCTATGGCGAGTGCGACCCCCGGTGTGTTGAGTTCCAGATCGTGCGCCAGATGTTGCGCCAGTTGGGCGCGGCGTAGCGCAGTGCCGTTGAAATGCCATTCTTGCGGCTGCTCACCCATGGGCTCCAACACACCTTCAACAACCAGAGCGGTGATCAGCTCTTCTGATGCGTTGCAGGCCTGACACAATTCCAGCAGGGTGAAATTGCTGTCTTCGTCAATAACTTGGACGTGCAGATAAGTGCGCTCGGTTTGTGTCATGACGATGATCCTTGCTAGACGTTGCGTGGATTGAAATCGAAGGCCTGTTGCAGCGTACGATAAGCCTGTCTGGCCGATTCAGTGTCCGCAGGTGGTAGCGCAATGTTGAGCACCACATACAGATCGCCGGCTTCCTTGCCCGGAATGCCTTTGCCTTTCAAGCGCAGCTTGCGCCCGGCCGAGGAGTTTGGCGGGATGGTCAGTTCTACCGATCCTTCCGGTGTCGGGACTGCGATGCTGGCGCCCAGTGCGGCTTCCCACGGCGCAAGCGGCAGATCCACATAGACATCGCGCCCGTCTACGCGGTAACGCGGATGCGGACGGAACACGATTTCCAGATACAGGTCGCCGGCTTTGCCTTCACCTATGCCTGGCCCGCCCTGGCCGGCCAGGCGCAAGGTTTGTCCGGCGCGTATGCCTTTCGGAATATTGACGCTGAGCGTGCGCTCTTTGGTGACGACATGACCATGCTCATCAACCGTCGGCATGCGGAGCGAGATGCTGCGTTTCGCACCGCGGTACGCATCTTCCAGATCGATCTGCACCTTGGCATGATGATCTTCCCCTTGCTCATGGCGCGCGCGCTGCTGTCCACGGCCCCAGCCTCTTTGCTGGCCGAACAACTGCTCGAAATAATCGCTGAAATCCGATCCATCGCCGAAGCCTGCGTGCGCACCGCGGCCGCTGAATTCGAAACCTGCATCGGCATTCGGCGGCGGCTGGAAATCCTGACCATTCTTCCAGTTGGCGCCGAGCTGATCATAGGAGGCGCGTTGTTCCGGGTCCTTCAAGACCTTGTAGGCTTCGCCCATTTCCTTGAAGCGCGCTTCAGCATTCGCTTCCTTGCTGACATCCGGATGATATTTGCGTGCCAGCTTGCGGTAGGCGCTCTTGATTTCGTCTTGCGTCGCATCGCGTTTGACGCCGAGAATTTCGTAATAGTCCTTGAATTTCATGTCTGCAGCCTTCTGCCTGATTTCAGTCAAGCTTCAATAAGCGGGATGCCTTTCCGGTACAGCTTGTTCTTTCATGAATAGTACGCGTTAAACCACGGTGCCGAATAGCTTGCCTATGCCTGCCGTGACCCCCATTGCCAGTGCGCCCCAGAATCCGACGCGCACAGCGGCACGCAGCAGAGGGGCGCCACCGGCTTTTGCTGCCAGCATGCCCAGTGCGATCAGAAACAGCAGTGAAGTAGCCGTCAGTGACGCGATCAGCATGGAGGGCGGTGCGATCAGGGCAGTCACTAGCGGCAATGCAGCACCGGCAGAGAAAGTAAGGGCGGAGGCGATGGCAGCCTGCACCGGTTGCGCTGCGGAAGTGTCATGAATGCCGAGTTCGTCCCTTGCATGCGCACTGAGCGCGTCATGGGCCATCAATTGTTGCGCGACTTGCATGGCCAGCTCCGGTGCGACGCCGCGTGCGGTATAAATCGATGCCAGCTCACGCTGTTCGGCAGCAGGCTGATCGCGCAATTCCACACGCTCGCGTTCCAGATCCGCCTGTTCCGTATCCGATTGCGAACTGACGGAAACATATTCGCCGGCCGCCATCGACATGGCGCCGGCTACCAGCGCCGCCACACCTGCGACCAGCAATTCACTGCGATCTGCATTGGCCGCTGCCACGCCCAGCATCAGGCAGGCCGTGGAAATGATGCCATCGTTTGCGCCGAGTACGGAAGCACGCAACCAGCCGATGCGGTCATTGCGGTGATGTTCGGAGTGATAGTGACGTGACATGGATGCCTTGTGCGATGTTGAACAGTAAACGGCACTTTATCATTCTGATATGCAGTCATGATGAGGCCGTCATTTGATGTTTCAAGAACAAGGATCACATTTCAGTCTGAATCATTTTTGATCCATGTCAATTTGTCTGCGATCCTCTTTGCTACAGTCGGGCATCTACATGGCAAGCGAAGGATGATTGTGCTGGATACTGCGTTCCCGAAGTTGAAACTGAAGAATAAATTACTGCTCCCCATCGTGCAAGGCGGCATGGGCGTGGGTGTTTCCGCGCATCGCCTGGCCGGCACTGTCGCCAGCCTCGGTGCGCTCGGCACCATTTCCAGTGTCGATCTGCGACGGCATCATCCCGACCTGATGGCGCAAACCGAAAAAACGCGCAACAAGGAGCTGATCAATGCAGCCAATCTGATCGCACTCGATCGTGAAATCAAGGCCGCCAAGGCGATGGCAGAAGGTCGCGGCATGGTCGCCGTCAATGTGATGAGGGCGGTGGCGGAATACGCGGCTTATGTGCGGCAATCCTGTGAAAGCGGAGCCGATGCGATCGTGGTCGGAGCCGGCCTGCCCATGGATTTGCCGGAGTTGACCAGCGAATATCCGGATGTGGCCTTGATCCCGATACTGTCCGATGCGCGCGGCATTGCGCTGATATTGAAAAAATGGATGCGCCGCAAGCGTCTGCCGGATGCGATCGTGATCGAGAATCCGCAATATGCGGCCGGCCACCTGGGCGCCGCCGGACTTGATAGCGTCAACGATCCGCACTTTGCATTTTCCGTGGTGCTGGAAGGGACGCTGGCCTTGTTCAAGGAACTGGGCATAGAGAGCGAGAAGATCCCGCTGATTACCGCCGGCGGGATACACAGCCCGGAACAGGTGCGCGAACTGTTTGCTCTGGGCGCCAGCGCGGTGCAACTCGGTACGCCGTTTGCGGTAAGCGAAGAAGGCGATGCGCATATGACTTTCAAGAAGGTATTGACTGGTGCCAGGCCGGAAGACATCGTGACCTTCATGAGCTGCGCCGGTTTGCCGGCGCGTGCAGTAAAGACGCAATGGCTTGCCAATTATCTCGACAAGGAAGCCAAACTGCAGCGCAAGGCAGGACCAAAAGATTGCACGGTCGGCTTCGACTGCCTGCATCAATGCGGATTGCGTGACGGCATCGCGAAAGCCGGGCAATTCTGTATCGATACGCAATTGGGCTTTGCACTGGAAGGCGACGTCAAGCGCGGCTTGTTCTTTCGCGGCTCCGAGCCGTTGCCATTCGGCAGTGCGATCCGGCCGGTACGCGAGTTGATCGATTACCTGTTGAACGGCATCAGCCCGGCAACGCATGGAACGCTGGGTGCATGATGGTGCGGACATAGTCTGTGCAAGCAGGGCTGCGGTGTCGCGCCGTCTTGCCCTGCATGCGTATGCACCACATCTGAATGACGCCTTGCCGCATCTGTTATATCCTCGACCCCTCTATCGATTGCGTTCAGACGTAGATTCGGTATGCAGGTTGGGTACGCAGACTCGGTGCAAGGATAAAGCGCATGCACAAGTGGCAAAAAATAATGTTGTGGGGAGCAGGCGGATTGGCGCTTGCGCTGGTCATTGCTGCGAGCATCTTGTATACGCAGACCGACAGTGCACATCTGAAAATCATTGCACGCGACCAGGCCAGGCAGGCATTGGCGCGCGAACTGATGCTGGACGAGATCGACCTGAGTCTGTTTCCCTATCCGCAATTGCATGCGAAAAATATCACGCTATCCAATCCCGCCTGGGCACAGGGTCAGCATTTTCTTGAAGTGTCTTCTGCCACTGCGCAGCTTGCCCTGCTGCCGCTGTTAAGCGGCAGGATCATCTTGAGCGGACTGCATCTTGAAGGCTTGCAAGCTAATCTAGAAATCGCGGCCGACGGCAAACGCAACTGGGAATTTCCGGATGTGGACGCTGCTTCCCTGTCCGATATGACGCTGACATCCATGAGTGTCCTGCACAGCAATATCCGTTTTCGCGATGGCAAGAAAGAGTCTGCGCAATGGCAGGTACTCAGTCTGCATGCCGATGGCGGGCACGGTTTGCAGCGGGTGAAATTCGGGATGAAAGTAGTGCGCGACAATCATTTGCTGCAACTGGACGGCAAGCTGGACGATTTGTCGCAACTGGGCAAGCCGGGTGCAGTCAGCCCCGGTATCGTTCACGCGACTTCCGGTCAGGCAAAAATCACGGTGAGCGGCAAGATCCCTCTGGATCTCGCTTTACAGAACTACGATATTGCCGCCTCGATAGAGGCAGAGTCGATGCAGGACATGTTCGGCTTTTTCGGCATACAACGTCCATCTCCAGTGCCTTTGAAAGGAGAGATGAAGCTGCACGCAGCCAATAAAAAAACCGAGATTGCGGATGTCAGACTGCACATGGGCAAGCTGAATTTATCCGGTGATGGCAGGTGGGATGACAGCGGCAGCAAACCGGTTTTTCATGCGCGCCTGCAAGCCGACAAGATAGACATGGTGCAGACTTTTCTTGATATCGGCCAGCCATCACTGCCACCTAAAAAAACCGGGCAATTGTTCCGTGATCAAGCGCTCGCCTGGCCTTTGCTGCTCGATCTTGAAGGGACGCAAGGCACTGCCGAAGTCAACATTGCGGCCTTGAAAATACGCTCCGGAATTGAAGTTGCAGATGCAACGGCACGCATGAGTTTTAACGATGACCGCATGAAAGTGGAGGCGTTTTCCGGCAAGCTGCTAGGTGGCCGTGCCAGCGGCGATGCTCTTTTTGAGGGGCGTAAAGAAGCCGTGCATCTGAATCTGCAGATGACCGATACCACGCTGGAGCAATGGTTCAGGCAAAGCGGAAAGAATATCGCCATCACAGGTGGGGCGATGAAAGTCGATGCGCGTATTGATGCGACAGGCACATCGATGAACGACCTTGCCGCCACGCTCAGCGGCCCTGTCAATATTCAGGTCGGTGCGGCAAAAATTCTCTCGCCCAAGGCAGGCAATGCCGAGTTCTGGCTGACCGGCCTGTTTTCGGCCAGGGATTCCGAACGTGTCGATCTTTCCTGCGTCAGTGCACGTTTGCCCTTCCAGTCCGGCGTGGCGCGCGGCGAGGCAATTGTCGGTGCGCGCAGCGACGCCAGCCAGTTGCTGACGCGCGGCACGGTGAATTTGCGCGACCAGACACTGGACTTGCGTGGCCGTATACGTGCACGTTCGGGCATCAATCTGGGAATTTCCAACTTTGCCGGCGAAGTGAAAATCGTCGGCAAGCTCGTCAATCCGGAATTAAGCATGGATGAAACCGGCGCCGTCGGTGTCATTGCCAGAATAGGTGCGGCGATCCTGACCAGCGGTATGAGTGTGCTTGCCACCTCGATATGGGATGGCGCCAATCCCGCATCCGACCCATGCCAGCTGGTCTTTTCCAGCAAGGCAAAAGCCTCTGCCGGCAAAGCGAAACGCACATCTGGCAACTGAAAAAAGCTATGATGTCGGCAGTTTTGGTTTTGGAATGGAATGCAGATGGCCTTGCTCGAAGATATTGTCAATAAGCAAAAAGATGGTGCGCAGTTTGTTATTTCGGCGCAAATGCTGCATCTCGATCCCGAAGAGTTCGATACGCTGGTGCACATGTGGCTGGAAGATGGCGGATTGGGCTTTGAATTGTCGGGCGTGCCGCATCGCAAATGTGTAGACGGCGAATTTTTTATCGACCGGATTACCGTCAGGCGCGTCATTGCGCCGAAATAAGCTCCAAGACCCGCTACAATCACGCATCTTTTTTTTCATCGAATTCATAGTGTCCAATCGCCTGCCTGTACTTCCGCAATATCTGCTGCCAAAAAAGGCATTGACCATTTTCGCCGGCAAAGTCGCGGGCGCGAAAGCGGGGCGCGTGACAACAGGCTTGATACGCTGGTTTATCGGAAAATACGGCGTCAACATGACGGAAGCGGCGAATCCGGATATCCGCAGCTATGCCAGTTTCAATGAATTCTTCACCCGCGCACTGCGCAGCGGCGCGCGTCCGCTGGCCGACGACCCATATATCTGTCCGGTCGATGGCGCGATCAGCCAGTGCGGCACGATACAAAAAGACCAGATATTTCAGGCCAAGGGGCACAGTTATTCCACTACTGCGCTGGTGGGCGGCGATCATGAATTGGCAGCGCAGTTCGATAACGGCAGCTTTGCCACCGTGTACCTGAGTCCACGCGACTATCACCGTATCCACATGCCTTGCGATGGCCGCCTGATGCGCATGATTTATGTGCCGGGCGCATTGTTTTCAGTTAACCCGACGACTGCACGCGGCGTGCCGAATCTGTTTGCGCGCAACGAACGCGTGGTATGCGTGTTCGAGGGCGCTGCGGGGCCGTTCGTGCTGGTGCTGGTGGGCGCGACCATCGTCGGCAGCATGCAGACGACGTGGCACGGCGTAGTCAATGCAACACGCAATGGAAACATACGCGAATGGCACTACGACAAACAGTATCTCGGCTTGAAGAAAGGCGAGGAGATGGGACGCTTTTTACTCGGTTCCACCGTGGTCATGCTGTTTCCGCACGATACCTTGTCCTTTAACCCGTCATGGACGGCAGAACGCCCGGTCCGTCTGGGCGAGAGCATGGCACAGACGGTTGCCGCTATCACTCCCCCTGCAATGCAGGCTGACGTCAGCTAGTTACCCTTGGGCGGGAAGGGGTGATCTTCATCGACCAGGCCTTTACTTTTTTCCGCGTCCTTGATGGCTTGCTGATCAAGCTTTCTCCCAGGATTGATTTTGTTGATTTCAAGCTCGGTCTCCAGCTCGCCTGCATTTTTTTCGCCGCTGCCTATGTCGGCTTCATCCATATAATGTCTGACTTCCTTCGTCATGATGCGACTCCTTGAGTGAATGCATGTCGACGATCTGACCCGTTGCTCGGTAAAAAATTTGTCGCCGGGGCTATCGCCACTGCCTGTTTAAAATCTTTACATGCCAAGCGCAGCTTGCGGCTGCCTGCTATGCTTTCTGCTTCATTATAAAAAAGCGCGAACAAGAGACGGAACGAATGCCATGGGCTTCCTGCTAGAACTGATTGAGCAATACGGCTTGCTTTTCGTCTTCGCTAATGTGTTGCTGGAGCAATTGGGTGCGCCTATACCAGCTTATCCTACGCTTGTGATTACCGGCGCGCTACTGGGGCGGGGCGAATATTCTGCACCGATGCTGTTGTTCGTTGCCGTATTGGCCGCCTTGATTGCCGATTTCGCCTGGTATCTGGCCGGGCGGCGTTACGGCGCGCGCGTGATGGCGCGCTTGTGCCGGATTTCGCTGTCGCCGGATTCCTGCGTACGGCAAACCGAATCCATTTATCTGCGTTTTGGCCCGGCGTCGCTACTGGTGGCGAAATTCATCCCTGGTTTTGCTTCGGTTGCCAGTGCGCTGGCCGGCGCGATCGGCACGCGTTCCGTCAAATTCATTTTTTTCGACGCATTGGGGGCGGCGCTGTGGTCGGGCTCGGCGATTTTTCTCGGCTCGCTGTTCAGTTCTGCCGTTTCGGATTTGCTGGATATCCTGGCCAGCCTGGGTAAATGGGGCTTGGTGCTGGTGGCAGTGGCGCTGGCGATTTACATCGCGCGCAAATGGTGGCAGCGCCATAGCTTTTTGAAGGATTTGCGCATGGCGCGCATTTCCGTCGACGAACTCGATCAATTGCTGAAGCAGGGCAATCCGCCCACCATCATCGATGTGCGCTCCGACTTTGCCCAGCAGGGCGGGAGGATTCCAGGTGCGATGGTACTGTCGGATGAGGATATCAGCGCGCTGGTAATCAATACCGAAACCGATTCGGAAGTCATTGTTTATTGCGCCTGCCCGAATGAAGTATCGGCGGCGCGGATCGCCAGGAAATTGATGCAGCGCGGTTACACCCGCGTGCGACCATTAACCGGCGGTATCGAGGCGTGGGTGGCGGCCGGATTTTCGGTCGATCGTCATTAGGCTGCCTGGACAGCCTGCTTTCCACCTCTATTTTTTCACCTTCATGCCATCGAAAGATATTTCATGCTGATACTGTTTTTCAAGGCTGCAATCCTGATACCGATTACCTTGGTACCCATCCTCAATCCTTTCGGCAATGCGGCGATATTTGCCAGTCTCGCGGGCGATATCGACCGCGATGCAGAGAAGCGGCTGGCGCGTCAGGTGGCGATCAATTGTTTTGTCATGCTGCTGGGAACCATGTTCATCGGCTCGCACGTGTTGATGTTCTTCGGCATTTCGCTGCCTATCGTGCGTATCGGTGGCGGCATACTGGTGGCGGCTACCGGCTGGCGGCTGTTGAACGATAAGGGGCAGGATGACATCCGTACGCAAGTGGCAAGCAAGCCGCGCGAAGTCTGGTCCGAGGATGATTTCAAGGTGCGCAGTTTTTATCCGATCAGCTTTCCACTGACAGTCGGCCCCGGCACAATTGCGGCGTCGATTACGCTGGGTGCAAGTGCACCGTCCCGTTTATCGAATCTGTTTGTTTCAATCGGCAGTGCAGCTTTGGGCGCGGCCATGACGGCGCTGGTGATTTTTCTCTGTTATCGCTATGCGAACAAGATGGTCAGGCTGCTGGGACGCCTGGGTACGATGGTGGTGCTGCGGCTGTCGGCTTTCATCCTGCTGTGCATAGGCATAGAAATTTTCTGGCAGGGTATGCTGGGCTTGTTGGCTGAGGCAGGTATTACGCTTCATTAGAAAAAATTCCGGCGCTGTAAATACAGCGCCGGAATTGCATTGGATGTCAGGTCTTTGTATTCATCTTTGATCAAGAGAAATCGGGAATGCGTTTTGATACTCCGACTCCATTTGGAGGAAGGTCGTTCAGATTTTCTATTGAAGAACGCCGTTCAGCAGCAGGAAGCCCGGCAGCCATCCGGTAAAAACACCGCATAGCAAGGCAACGACGCCGGTCAGCTGGCCGATCTGCTTTTGCATGGAGAGCAGCAGGAAGAACATGAACCACAAGACAGCCCACGCAGCCCAGCTCAGGCCGAACCAGAAGCCCCATGTCGTCGTGGCTGCTTGCAGGGTCTCGATCGCCACGGGTATGGCGGTGATGGCAACGAACAGACTGAACCAGCCCAGGCCGCGACCATCTGCGCCATTGAAGCGATTGAAGGCAACCCACAGGTAGGTAAACGAGAATAAAAGAGTGAGTGCGGCTCCTTTGATCGATGCGGCATCGGCGTTTGCGCCAAATGCCAGTTGCAAGGAAATCAGCAGCGTGATGCCGCCGGAGAATACGTTGATGACCCAGATCTCCTTGTCGCCGATACGGCCGAGCAGCCATAAACCGTTAAGAGACAGAACCGCGCCAACGTAGAGTAGTGATAGACCTAATAGCATGAGATCTCCTTGATTGATAAAGCATCGATGCGATGTTTAATAAATACACAGGAACTTTGCATGGTCTGAAACCAGCGAAGTCGAATCGACCCCGCTGGTGTTCCGGTCATGCCTGCTACGATACTTCTGTCAGTGGCTGATCATCCATGGTCGTTTGCCGACGAAGGTTTTCGTTCCGTTGGGTGCAACGAGTGTGGATTTGCTCTTCTTGCCGGACGAGCAGCAACTGCATCCTGACGGATGGGCTTTCGATGTGTAATTTTTGGAACTCATCGGTTCATGCGATGCTTTTTCATTGGTACTCATCGCATGTCGCTTTTCATCCGTCAATACAGCCAGACGTGGCGCCGCAAGCCAGATACGCTGCGCTGCCGAGGCGCAATGCGGGCAATCAATCGGATCGTCGCGCGATGACATGCTGCGCAAGGCTTCGAAAGGACCGCATTCTTTGCAGACGTAATCGTATGTAGGCATGACAGCCCCCCTCTATTTGAGATCGTGCGACAAAGGTATGCCCATGCTTTTGAATTTCTGCACTGCAGGGCCGGCAGCATTGGGATTGATGTCGAAGTCGAAGATCTGCGTCGGCAGCCACAAAGTCGCGCACGAGTTGGGGATATCCACCACGCCGCTGATATGACCTTGTACCGGAGCAGTGCCAAGGATGGAATAGGCCTGCGCACGGCTGTAGCCGAACTTGGTCATGTATTCGATCGCATTCAGGCAGGCTTGACGATAAGCCACGTTCACATCGAGATAATATTGCTTGCCCTGTTCATCGACGGAGATACCTTCAAAGATCAGGTAGTCGTTGTAGTGCGGTGTGATCGGACTAGGCTTGAAAATCGGATTCTTGATGCCGTAGGTAGCCATGCCGCCTTTGAGTACGGAAACCTTCATATGCACCCAGCCTGCCATTTCAATTGCGCCGCAGAAGGTGATTTCGCCATCGCCCTGGCTGAAGTGCAAATCGCCGACCGACAAACCTGCACCTTTGACGTAGACCGGGAAGAAGATTTTCGAGCCGCGCGACAAATCCTTGATATCGCAGTTGCCGCCGTGTTCGCGTGGCGGCACGGTGCGGGCGCCTTCAGCCGCTGCCTTGTCGCGGGCTGCACCTTTCATTTTTCCCATATGTGCGGTTGGTGCGAATGGTGCATTGGCCAGCGGCGGTACGCGATCAGGTTCGGTGGCGATCAGGCCGGTTTCGCGTTTATTCCACTCAGCCAGCAATTTGGGGTCTGGCAGGCAGCCGATCAGGCCGGGATGGATCAAGCCTGCGTAGCGCACGCCAGGTACATGACGTGAAGATGTGAACAGGCCGTTGATGTCCCAGATCGATTTTTGTGCTTCAGGGAAGTGTTCGGTCAGGAAGCCGCCGCCGTTCTTCTTCGAGAAGAATCCGTTGAAGCCCCACATCGATTCGTCCTTGGCGCCGATATCGAGCAGCTCGACTACCAGCAAATCACCAGGCTCTGCGCCATGTACACCGACCGGACCGGTCAGAAAGTGAACGATGGAAAGATCAATGTCGCGCACGTCGTCGGCGCTGTCGTTGTTCTTGATGAAACCGCCGGTCCAGTCATAGGTTTCGAGGATGAAGTCTTCGCCGGGATTGACCCAGGTTGCCATCGGGATATCGGAATGCCAGCGGTTGTGTATGTTTTCATTGTCGTACGGGGATTGGTTCAGATCTACTTTGATCAGAGTTTCAGCCATGATATCTACCTCTCGAAGTTGTGTTTATATGGATGGAACTCGGAGTTCCCCGACACTGGTGAGCGCTGCAATTGCAGGCATGGAGACTGCGACACCGAGCATTCCAGACACGATAATGTATGTACAACGTTCAACGTCAAATACGTCAATTGGCGTACATCCAAAGCTCCCATACTTCTTCTTTCCTATGGGAAACTCGCCTTGTTAAATATTTTCAACTCATGTAATTTAAACAAGCACAAATCGTTTGCATGCTTGCCCACATGGATTCCAGCAAAACGAATGATTGCCATGTACCTTGAAAAGTAGATTCCATTGTCACGACACAAATAGACTCCATTCACATTCCATGTGCATCTAATGGCTCAGCAAAAAATCTTCCGCATCCGACGTGATTACAACCGATGGGTCGCCAATGAGTCGCTGGAAGATTATGCGTTGCGCTATACGCCGCGCGGTTTTCGTAAATGGTCGGAATGGCGTTTGGGTAATGCTGCTTTTGGTGCCGCCTCGTTTCTGGCGCTGGAAGCAATCGGCGGGGCGATTGCGCTGAACTATGGTTTTGCCAATGCGGTCTGGGCCATCCTGACGGTGGCCGTGATTACCTTCCTGACCGGTTTGCCGATTAGTTACTATGCAGCACGTTACGGCATCGATATGGATTTGCTGACGCGCGGTGCCGGTTTCGGCTATATGGGGTCGACGATCAGTTCGCTGATCTATGCCAGCTTTACGATCATTTTCTTTGCACTTGAAGCAGCGATTCTTGCAGTAGCCTTGCAGATGTGGATAGCGTGGCCGCTGTGGATTTGGTATGTGATCTGCCCGCTATTCATCGTGCCTTTGGTCGCGCGCGGCATTACTCTGATTTCTCGCTTGCAACTCTGGACACAGCCGCTCTGGCTGCTATTGTTGATTACCCCTTATGTCGCCATTTTCTGGAAAAAGCCGGAAGCGTATACCGAGTTCACGCAATTCGTTGGTGCAATATCCAAAAGCAGCAACTTCGATCCCGTCATGTTCGGTGTGGCAGCGACAGTAGCCTTTTCGCTGGTGGCGCAGATCGGCGAGCAGGTCGATTTCTTGCGTTTCCTGCCTGAAAAAACGGCCGTCAACCGCCGTCGCTGGTGGACTGCAGTTATTGTGGCCGGAGCCGGCTGGATAGTGCCGGGCGGGCTCAAGATGCTGGGTGGCGCTTTCCTGGCGTATCTGGTTTTTCAGACAGGTGTGCCTGCCGCCCATGCGATGGAGCCGACGCGGATGTATCTGCTCGGTTTCTCGCATCTCTTCAGCGATCCGGCCTGGGTGCTCGCTATCACCCTGTTATTTGTCGTCGTCTCTCAGGTAAAAATCAATCTGACCAATGCGTATGCGGGATCGCTGGCATGGTCGAATTTTTTTGCGCGCTTGACGCACAGTCATCCGGGCCGCGTGGTCTGGCTGGTTTTCAATTGCCTGCTGGCTTTGCTGCTGATGAATCTGGGGGTGTTTGCCGCACTGGAAAACGTGCTGGGTCTGTACAGCAATGTTGCCGTTGCATGGGTAGGTACATTGGTGGCCGATCTCGTCATCAACAAGCCGCTGGGACTGAGTCCGAAAGGAATCGAATTCAAACGTGCGCATCTGTACGACATCAATCCGGTTGGACTGGGGACGATGTTGCTGGCCGCAGGCGTGGGAATTACAGCCTTTTCTGGCGTAATGGGGCCTGAAGTGGCGGCCTTCTCGCCATTTATTACCCTGGGTATGACGTTTGTCATATCGCCCTTGCTGGCGTTTGCGAAAACAGCTTTGAATCCGAGGATATGGCGCATTGCCCGGCGTATGGTGCGCCTATTTGTTCGTTGTGTTGCACGCTAGAATCGCGCTGCCATGATCTGTGCAAGAAAGAATCCAGAACTGCGGAACAGGCGCAGCAATTGTTGTCGGCATTGTTGCCGAATGCCTTTTCGCATTTGATCAGTCGGCGTGTAGGCAACTACATGGTGGTAGTGCTGTCACTGTGCGCGGTAGGTGCGGCAGCACTTGGTCTTGTGTACGTACAGGAAATCTCTGCCATCGCTTCAGTGGAAAGCCGCATCCTGATTGATGGCATTTTCATCAAGATAGCGGCGGTACTGTCGATTATCGTTGCCGTATCAAGCTGGTGGGTCGTACTGGGCAGCGAAGGCCGGCATCTGGCGCAAGACGATTTGAATCGGCAAAACGAATTGCTGACGCAAGAAATTGAGGCGCATCAGCGTACCGATGTTGCATTGCAAAGCGCGAAGGAAGCGGCAGAATTCGCGAATCAGGCAAAGACACGCTATGTGGCCGGTATCTCGCACGAACTGCGTTCGCCGCTCAACAGCATCCTGGGATATTCGCAAATTCTGCTCAAGAATGAGCACCTTGCTGCTGCACCGCGCACGGCCATACAAACCATACATCGCAGCGGTGAACATCTATTGGGTTTGGTGGATGAACTGCTGGATTTGGCGCGTATCGAAGCGGATCGCATGCGCCTGGAACCGGCGCCGATTTTGCTGAGTGCATTTCTGGAAGATTTGCTGAGCATGGTGCGTCCGCAGGCAGAAGCGAAAGGTCTCAAGCTGCTGTGCACGTACAACGGGAAAATATCGCGTTACGTATTGGCGGATGGAAAACGCTTGCGTCAGATATTCATCAACTTGCTGACCAACGCGGTGCGTTTTACAGATGATGGTTCGGTTACTTTGCATGTGGAGTGCAGCCCGGCATCGGTACGCTTCGATGTGGTCGATACCGGCATCGGCATCGCAGTGCAGGACAGACAGCGCATATTCCAGCCGTTCGAACGCGGCGCGGCAGGGCGCTTGCGCGGCGAGCCTGGCGCAGGTTTGGGTTTGGCCATTACCGAGAAGTTGATCCTGCTGATGAATGGCAGCTTGAATCTGGTGAGTATGCAGGGGCAGGGCAGTACCTTCATTGTACGTTTGCCGCTGACGGAAATCACTGCATTCGAGTCCTTGCCGCAACGCGATGTGATCGGTCATGCCGGTCCTGCACGCACTTTGCTGGTAGTGGACGATCAGCCTGTGCAAAGGCATATGCTGACCGGCATGTTGATTCCTCTGGGCTTCAATGTCCGCGAGGCGGCCAGCGGGAATGAGTGTCTGGATTTGCTGCAGGATTTTGCTCCCGATGCGATTCTTCTCGATATCGGCATGGACGGCATGGACGGCTGGGAAACCGCCAGACAAGTGCGCGCCGCAGGTCATGCTGCCGTGCCGATTATCTTTATTTCAGCCGATTTATTTGAAAACGATCCGGAAAAATTACGTTTGGCAGGATGTCAGGCTTTTGTCGGCAAGCCAGTACTGGAATCGGAACTTATGCTCGCATTACAGGGTCAACTTGGGCTGAAATGGGTATATACCGGCCTTGCCGAGCAGCGCCCGTCGGCAGGAATATTGCCTGAGCAATTGGCATTTCCACAGCCCGTGATTACCCAATTGCTGCAATTGACGCGCATGGGACATGTGACAGGTTTGCGCTGCGCGCTTGATCGTTTGGCGGCGGCAGATCCTTCTCTCCATACTTCTTGCGCAGTAGCAAGAGCATTGCTCGATCGCTTCGAGCTAGGCGCATTGGAGAACGCATTGATGGAGAATGAACGTGCCGCATCTCTTGATTGATAATCCCGATAGCCGTCCTGTCGTGCTGGTTGTCGATGACGCACCCAGCAGTCTGGGCGTACTGTGCGAAACGCTGGAGAGCTCCGGCTATATCGTGCTGGTCGCTTGCGATGGCGATACTGCCTTGCGTTGCCTGACCCTGACCACGCCGGACATCATTCTGATGGATGCGGTGATGCCGGGCATGTCAGGCTTCGACGCCTGCCGTCACATCAAGTCTGATCTTGCGACCAAACATATTCCCCTTATTTTCATGACGGGCTTGTCCGATACTTCACATGTGCTGGAAGGCTTTGCCTGTGGTGGCGTGGATTATGTGGTGAAGCCGGTGTGTGCGCCGGAAGTGCTGGCGCGTTTGCACACGCATTTGGGTAATGCACGTGTTGCCCGGTTTGCATTGGATGCGATTGATATGTCCGGTCTGGGTGTTGTCATGCTGAACCAGCAGGGTGCGATTTCATGGTGTTCACCATGCGCAAGGCAATTACTGATGCAATTCGGCATCAAGCAGGATGCGCTCGCCTTGCCGCAATCCTGGTGGGATGACGGCAGCAATATGGTACTGGTTGCTTCCATTGCTGAACCGGCCGGTGACAGTCTGCTGGTACGCAATATGGGTTCGGCCGGGATGGATGAAATCATGTTGCTGCTTGAATTGAGCAGCAATCGCATGTTGCCGACAGGACGTCTTGCCAGCGCCGCGTTGACGCCGCGTGAAACGGAAGTGCTTTCCTGGCTGGCCAAGGGTAAAACCAATCGCGATATCGGCGATATCCTGCAATTAAGTCCGCGCACGGTAAGCAAGCATCTGGAACACATCTTCGAGAAACTGGGAGTCGAGACACGCTCGGCAGCGGTTGCCATGGCGAGCGCTCAGGATAACGCAGGCGCTCGTCTGACGTCAGGCAAATGGCTGCCTTGAAGCAAGGCACATTTGTCAGAATACAATTTCAAAACTGAAAAAATCTTGGATGCCATGCTCAAAAGGGATGGCATCCGGATTAACCAATCGCGATGGCAAGCGTCAGCAATGCCATGCCGATAACGATACACGCGCACAGCCATTTTTTCAGTCGTACGCCATTTTCGACCAGTTGCACGGCTGCTGCGCGTTTGGCTGCGGACAAATCATCTTTTTTCATGAGTGTGTGAGTTCTCCTACTGCCGAGTCCAGTGGCGTGACATCAAGAATCTTGATTTTTTCGATGCGATTCGACGGCAATTCAACTTCTATCGTGCTCGACACTTTTCTTCCTATTAGCGCCAGGCCGATGGGCGTCAAGGTGGAAATCAGCGCGAGTTGCGGATTGGCGTCCTGCGGACAGACGATGGTGATGCTGCGTTTTTCATCGCTGTTGTATGGCGAATACGAAACGGTCGAGTAGAGCGAGACGCAATCCTTGCGCGGTGCATTGATCGGCAGGATCACCGAAGTGGAAATGATATCAATCAATTCTTCGCCGGCATTGATTTCGACTTCGCCCAGGCGCAACAGATGTTCGGCCAGCTTGCTCAGAATGGAGGCATCATTTTGGGTCAGGTAACGTTGATTTTTCATGGCAATAAAACTCCACGGCCAGTCATGTCAGACCAGCCAAAAAGAAATGGCAATACATATCGATGCATATCGATGCAAAAGCATCAATACATCGTCAGGTTTTGGATGTGGGTGGCTCGGGAGTGATGTTGCAGAACGAAGTTTCGTTCCCGTGGACACTCGCCGAGCCTAAGGGAGGCAGGCGAGGTCTCTTACGAAAGTTGTCTGCGAGTAGATTCCGGCAACGGCGCGCGTAATAACCGGAATGCTCACAATGCGCGCACGCGACTCTTCCTTGTTCGGCGCAGAACGTATGCGTTTCGACAGGAAGGTTGGCGTAGTCATTGCAGGCAGCTTATGCAAGTGGATGAAAGAGCTTCAGTATAGCCATTTAGATGTTTCCGTCAACCATGTGCAAATTTGCATGCAAATGGAAGGTTTTTTCAGGATGGCAGTAGTGTAGATGGGGCCGTTCCTCTGCAATTCAAGCCACGGCAGCCCATAGCAGCGACATGCCTGAGCAAAACAGCAGGCCATCCAGCAAATGCTGAAAAGTGCGCTCGCTCAATTTCAGCATCACGATTTTTCCGGCGAAGGTGCCAGCCATCAGCGATGCGCCGACCAGCAGCCCTTTGATGAAAATATCCGGTGGCAGGGCGCCGAACTCGCCGAAGATGATGAGTTTGCCGACATAAAGGAAGAGCGAACTGGCTGCCTCGGTGGCAATGAATGCCCCTTTGACCAAGCCGTAGGCGGTAAAGGCCGGTACGCTGAGCGGGCCGGTAGACAATACGACGCCGGTGAGAAAGCCGATGACGCCGCCGGCCAGTGACAGATGCCATAAGCTGAGGCGAAAATGGCGTGCGATCAGCCAGTGCCGCAGCGGAATCATCAGAATGAAAAACAGGCCGAGAAAGCTGTTGATCAGATTGACCGGCAAGGTCAGCAGCGTGCGTGCACCGATGGCGGCGGCTGGAATGCCGGTGATTGAATAGGCCGCAAATGCACGCCAGTCGATCAGCTTCCACCATGCCATCACGCGCGCCAGATTGGCCATCACCGCGGCCACGGCCATGATAGGTACGGCCTGTTTGGGGCCGAAGGTAAATACCAGTATGGGCAGGAGAATGATGGACGAGCCGGTGCCGATCACACCGCTGATGACGCCGGCGACCAGGCCAACGGCCAGAACGAACAGGTAGGCAATCATGTTTTTAAATGTTAACTGGAACAGTCACGAGTGCAGATTGCCGCGCAGACCGTTACACTGCCGTTATGAATAGAGAGCACCATGACCATAGTCGATAACAGAAAAGCATTTCACGATTACTTCATTGAAGACCGCTACGAAGCAGGCATTGTATTGCAAGGCTGGGAAGTCAAGGCAATCCGTGCCGGTCGCGTGCAGCTCAGGGAAGCGTATGTCATTGCGCGTGATAACGAAATTTATCTGTTCGGGGCGCACGTCAGTGCCTTGAACAGCACCTCATCCTTCGATCATCCGGAGGCGATACGTACGCGCAAACTCCTGCTGCATGCAGCTCAAATCAAAAAACTCGTCAGCAAGGTCGATCAATCCGGCTTTACGATGGTGCCTGTCAACCTGCATTGGGTAGGGGGCCGGGTGAAATGCGACATCGCGCTGGCGAAAGGCAAGAAGGAGTACGACAAGCGCAATACCGAAAAAGAGCGCGACTGGCAGCGCGAACAGCAAAAGATCATGAAGATCCATCGTCGCTAGATGTGTCGATGACTGAAATGGAGAAAATAAAATTTCAGATATCAAATTAAACCCGCAGGAACTGGGGCATATCAGCGCCGTAACGCTGAATCATTACAATCAGGGCGCGAGCGCATTCCGGGAAGGGACGCGCTCGCATGACGTCAGCCAGAATATCCAGTCGCTGCTGAAATATATAGAGGCGGATGCTCCATTCAGCATTCTGGATCTGGGCTGCGGCCCGGGTCGCGATTTGAAAACCTTCATCGAGCTGGGTCACCATCCTGTCGGTCTCGACGGCTCGGCCGAGCTTGTGCGCATGGCGCGAGAGGATGCCCAATGCGAAGTATGGCAGCAGGATTTCCTGCAACTCGCCCTGCCTGCGCAGCAGTTCGATGGCGTGTTTGCCAATGCATCGCTATTCCATGTGCCGAGCCAGGAGTTGCCGCGCGTGTTGCGCCAACTGCATGCAAGCCTGAAGGCCGGGGGCGTGCTTTTTACCTCCAATCCGCGCGGTGAGAATCGCGAGGGCTGGAGCGGCGACCGTTACGGCGCCTATTACGAATGGCCCGCCTGGCAGCAATTCATGACGGATGCCGGTTTTGTCGAACTCGAACATTATTACCGGCCGCCAGGATTGCCGCGTGAGCAGCAACCGTGGCTGGCTTCGGTCTGGCGCAAGCCCCGTTAGCGGAACCCGAAATCCTGATCATGTCATGCAGGTTTAAGCGGCCTGCGTATCATGAAAATAATAATCGCCGCGAACAGGCAGGCGCCGCCGGCTGCATACAGAGCCGGTGTGTAAGTCAGCAGCATGGTGCGCGACAAACCGGCACCGTAGGCCGCAAGTGCACCACCAATCTGATGCGCGGCAAATATCCAGCCGAAGATCATGCCCGCCCGTTCCTTGCCGAATGTCGCGCTGGCGAGTTTCACCGTCGGCGGCACAGTGGCTATCCAGTCCAGCCCGTAAAACATGGCGAAGATCGACAGCCCATATAGCGTGAAGTCGGAATGCGGCAGCCACAGCAGAGACAGGCCGCGCAAACCGTAATACCAGAACAGCAGCTTGCGATTGTCGTAGCGGTCGGACAGCCAGCCCGACAGGATGGTGCCGACAAAATCGAATGCGCCCATCATCGCCAGCATGCCGGCAGCGGGAATGGCAGCCATGCCATAATCGCCGCACAGCGAGATGAAGTGCGTCTGGATCAGGCCGCTGGTACTCAAGCCGCAGATAAAGAAGGTGCCGGCCAGTATCCAGAAGGTGCGATTGCGCGAGACGCTGCGCAATACTTTCAATGGTTCCCACAGCGTCATGTGCGCTGTGCCTGGCGACATCGGTAGCACCACACTCGGATCTGCGCCGTAAGCCGTGATGCCTATGTCATGCGGGTGATTGCGGATGAACAAGAAAGCCAGCACCGCAACCAGCGCGCAGCAGAAAAACACCGGTATCACTGCCATGCGCCACCCGTGATTTTCAATCAGCCATGCCGCAACCGGCAGGAAGATCAATTGCCCGGTGGCCGAGCTGGCAGTCAGCAATCCTATGATCAGGCCGCGCCGTTTTTCAAACCAGCGATTGGCAACCACGGCACCCAGTACCAGCGCAGTCATGCCGGTGGCGATGCCGAGAATCAGACCCCATAGCAGGAACATGTGCCAGAGCGCAGACATTTGCGTGGACAGTGCAAGGCAGAGTGCAACCAGCGCCAATGCAGTCGTGATCACGTTGCGCAAGCCGAAGCGTTCCATGAAGATGGCCGCGAAGGGGCCGATCAGGCCGAACAGGACAAAGCGCAGTGCGATGGCGGATGAAATTTCGTCGTTGCTCCAGCCGAATTCCCGGCTGAGCGGTTGCAGCAATACACCAGGCAATCCCAACGCAGCCGATGAGGTCAGCATGGTCAGGAAAGTAATCGCCACGATGACCCACGAAAAATGTATGCCTTTGCGATCCAGCCAGTTAGACAGCGCTTGAACGTACATAAAAATCCTATGGTGGAGCAGGGTGGTAAGAAAGACAGGTGTCAGACAGCGGGATGTATCGTCTGATGTAAGCGTGCGGCCGCCAGAATTTCATCCGCAAGCGGAGCGCCGCTCCCTGGAAATGCTTGGTGCGGCTTATTTTTTTAAAATCAGCTTGCCAGAATAATAAATGATGTTTGTCACAAAGATCATGGATGTCGCGTGTCACCCATAAAAAAATTGACATGCGCAGGCCCTGCGAAGCAGGACCCGCTCCTCGTAGCCCTTAATATTTTCCTGATAAAAGTGCGCCGGCATTCGGCGAGATTGTTTTCAGGCCGAGCTTTTCCAGCATCTGGTAGGCAGTGCATGCCGCCGCAGACAGGACGGGCAAGCCCAGCCTATCCTGTACTGGCTGGAGGGATGCCAGAGAAGGCATTTGCACGCATGCAGACAGGACCACGGCATCGCAGTTCGCAACATTGAGTCGCTTCGATATCTCGATCAGTGCATTCGGATCGCGCGCGCCGACCTGGAGGTTGTCGGCGATTTCAAGCGAAATGCAATCGAGTACTTCTATCCCTTCATGCTGGATGTAATCCACCACCAGTTCGGTAAGAGGCTTCATGTAAGGGGTGATGATCGCAATTTTTTTTGCCCCGATTTTGCCGAGCCCATGCACCAGTGCGCCCGCGCTGGTGACGACTGGAGCGGGGCCGTTATTTTCGACAGTGCGTTGATGCAGGCGTGTTTCTGAAACGCGATGGTAGCCGCGGCCCATGCTCATGATCGCAACCAGACAGGCATAGCCGAGGACATCAACGCGTGCATCCGACAACTCCAGCGCGCAGCGGTCGGAATCGGCATCCATGGCGGCAAGCTCTTCCCTGGTGACGCGCTTCATGCGCATGCGGCTGGAATGAAAGGTGAAGCGTTCCTGTGCCATGGCTTCCCGTGCACGCAGTATCGCTGGAATTTCGGTTTCCATCGTGGTATTGCTGCTGGGGACTATCTGTCCGATGCGAAAGGTTTTCATGAAAATATCCTTGTCTGAGTGGCACCCGCGGCAGCGGGGCCAGCTTGGTGAAAGCCTGACTTTAACGATGATTGCGGGATGCGTCATTTCGTCATGCGCGAGGCCCAGCCTTCGCAAAGGACGAAGGCTGGGCTAATATGAATAGCCCTCAAAGAAAAATTTTTCCGGCCTGTTTTCAACCGAGGAAGGGAACTCCTTGAACGTTGCACGTTTTGATTTGATCACCCTTAGCCTGTTTGTGGACGTTGCGCGAACCGGCAGCATTACGCGTGGTGCGCAGCAGGCCAATCTTGCATTGGCAGCAGCCAGTAAACGCATTTCGGATCTGGAGGCGCATCTTGGTACGGTTTTGCTGTATCGGCACGCGAATGGCGTCACGCTGACGGATGCCGGCAACGCCTGTTTTCAGCATGCGCTCGGGATCATTCAGGATGTGGAAAGAATGTCCGGCGTGATGTCGGATTACGCTTCCGGCATTCGTGGTCAGGTGCGCATCTGGGCCAATACCTCAGCGATTACCCAGTTCCTTCCGGATGATTTGCACGCATTCATGCAGGCGCACGCAGGAGTCCGGATCGATATTGAAGAACGCAATAGCGGCGATGTCGTTGCAGGAATACGCGAGAATCGCACGGACATAGGAATTTTTGCCGATCCGACACCGGCCGAAGGCATTGCCGTCTTTACCTATCGCAAGCAGAAACTGGGACTGGTGGTGCCGAAAAACCATCCATTGGCAGCACACAAGCAGGTGTCATTGTCGGATGCGCTTGATTACGATTTCGTCAGTCTGGCAGAAGCGACTTCGTTGACCGAGCGCTTGCACGCTGCGTGCAGTCGGCTGCAGAAGCCGCTCAAGCTACGGGCGCAAGTACGCAGCTTCGACGCTGTGTGCAGGATGGTGAAGGCAGGAGTAGGCATAGGCGTGGTGCCATTTCTGACGCAGGCGGAAGCGCGCTCTCTGGGTCTGCATTTTTTGCGTGTGGATGATGCATGGGCCGAGCGGACGCTGCTGCTTGCAGTAAGAGATGTACGCGCATTGCCGGTGCCAGTTCGCCTTCTTGCTTCCAGTCTGAGCGCTGCGGCAGCCAGGGCGCTGGTCGTCCCCGCTTAAAACAAGCACTACGCAGTCTTGCCCGCTGGCTTGGGCAAGGACGCAATCAGATCGGTAAAGCGCTGGCCCTGAATCATGATGTGCTGACGCAGCAATTCAGCCGCGAGCTCGCCTTTTCCTTCGATGATGGCATCGACTACCGCACCGTGTTCATCGAATGAAGCTTGCACGCGATTGCGCACACGGAGTTGCAGACGACGATACGGGCGCAGGCGGCGTTGCAGCACACGTGCCTGTTCTTCCAGAAAGCTATTCTGGCTGCCGATATAGATCTGCTGGTGGAATTCTTCATTCTTGTAAAAGTAAGCGTCGGAGTCTGCGCTATCCCGTGCTTCTTCGCAGGCCAGGTGTGTAGCCTTCAATGTCGCGTGTCCTGCAGGACTCATGCGCCGCGCCGCCAGCCTTGCACACATTGCTTCCAGCTCTGCCATGACCTCAAACATTTCTATCAATTGCTGCGGGCCGATCTCCGCCACGATGGCGCCGCGTCTGGGGCGTATCACGATGATCCCCATGGACGCCAACTGGATCAGCGCTTCCCTGATCGGCGTGCGCGACACGCCAAACTCTTTTGCGAGTTCAGTTTCATCGAGATGATGTCCGGGAGGAAGCTTGCCAACTGCAATCATTTCTTCGATTGCTTCGCGTAATACTTCAGAGTGTTTTTTCATTTTTGCGCAACATGGCTATATTTCTTTAATAAAAATATCAAAAAAACATTATATAAAGTATTTAAATCTTGACTGTGTATTCTTTAAATGTATTCTTGTATACACAAAAAGAAAAGCCGCCATTGATATTTATTTGCTGATCGCACAGCGATTGCGCATGCAAGCTCAGTGGGAGGTGAGTTTGATCGTCAGCCTGCAGGCGTGGATGAATGTGTCTTGAGCGCTTGCTACTGATGCCTTGGAGCAGTTGAATTCTCAAAAAAGAAGTTCATACAGGAGACAAAAATGATCAGTAACAAGTTTCTGAAGTCCACACTATCCACTGTCCTCATAGGCGCATTTGCCATGGGATTCTCGGCCTCATCAATGGCAGCAACCAAGATCATCAAGATTTCCCACCAATTCCCGGGTGGTGATGGCGCCGATGTCGATTTCCGTCATCGTCTTGCCGTCAAGTTCGCGCAGGACGTTGAAAAACGCACCAACGGCGAACTGAAATTCGAGATTTATCCATCCGCCTCCCTGGTCAAGCCGAACAGCCAGTTTTCCGCAATGCAGACCGGTGCACTGGACATGACCGTGCTGCCATTGGCTTACGAAGGCGGCAAGATTCCGGAAACCAATCTCGGCCTGATGCCGGCGCTGGTGACCAGTTACGAGCAAGGTTTGCGCTGGAAGACAGCGCCTATCGGCAAGGCTTTGAATGACGTGGTGGAAGGCAAGGGCGTCAAGATCATTACCTGGGTATGGCAAGCCGGCGGCGTTGCATCGAAGACAAAATCGATCGTGCAGCCTAGCGATGCCAAGGACGTCAAAATCCGCGGTGGCAGCAAGGAAATGGACATGATGCTGAAGGGTGCGGGCGGTTCGATCACGAACGTCCCATCGTCGGAAATCTATAACGCCATGCAAACCGGCGTGCTCGATGCTGCCGTGACATCAAGCACATCCTTGTTGAGCTTCCGTTTGTATGAAGTGGCGAAACAAGTGACGACAGCACGTAAAAATACGTTCTGGTTCATGTTCGAGCCTTTGCTGATGGCGAAAAGCACCTATGACAGCCTGACCCCGGCACAGCAAAAAATCGTGATGGAAGTCGGCGTCAGCCTGGAAAAATTCGCGATGGAAGAGTCGAAGAAGGATGACGTGCGTCTGGGCGAGGTATATGCCAAAAATGGCGCCACCGCATCGGATATGGATGACGCTGCCTTCGCAAAATGGCGCGAACTGGCCAAGCAGACTGCATGGAAAAATTTCGCTGAAAACGTGAAAAATGGCCAGCAACTGCTCGACCTGGCTCAGGCCGTCAAGTAACCCCGTCGAACTAAAAATGCCTGCAATTTCACTTGCAGGCATTTTTTCAGGAATTTCATATGACTAATTTGATTCGATTGATGGGCAACAGTTTGCGTGCCTTTAATCGCTGGATGGCGATTCTTTCCGCTTTATTAATTGTGCTGGCGACGCTGGCGCTGGTCTACGAAGTGGTGACGCGCTACTACCTGCGTATCGCCAATGACTGGATGATCGAGTTTTGTGTTTACCTTTTGATTGCCGCGACTTTTCTGGCCGCTGCCTATACGCAGGCCGAGCGGGGCCATGTCGGCATTGAGGTGCTGGATGAAGTGATGTCGCCGAAATGGAACAAGTATCGTTTGATGGCTGGTGATTTTCTGTCGCTGATCGTGGTGTTTTTTGTCGCGCGTAATGCCTGGCAATACGCATGGAATGCTTATCAACAGGGGTGGAGCACCAGTTCAACCTGGGCTCCGCCATTGTGGATACCCTATTTTTTCATGGCATTCGGTTTGAGCACGATGGCTTTGCAGATGGTGATGCAGATCATCGAAACGCTCACCATTCCTGTCCGGCATCAACAACATCAAGAACAAAACCTGATGGGAGCCTAAATGGGTACGCTAGAACTTGGTTTGCTTTATCTCGGCGTCACTCTGGTCCTGCTGTTTTCAGGGATGCCGATTGCGTTTGCACTGGGCGCCAGTGCGCTTGGCTTCATGTACTTTTTTATGCCGCCTATGAATCTGGAGATGCTGGCGGAAACGCTGTATGGCGAACTCGATAATTTCACGCTGTTGACGATCCCTTTGTTCATCATCATGGGAGCGGCCATAGGCAAGACGCGGGCCGCGGTCGACCTGTATGAATCGGCTTATCGCTGGATGCACAAAATGCCGGGCTCGCTGGGCGTGGCCAATGTGATCGGCTGCACGGTATTTGCCGCATTGTGCGGATCCAGCCCTGCGACATGTGCGGCGATCGGTGGCATGGGCATACCAGAAATGCGCAAGCGCGGTTATTCGGATGCGCTGGCAACGGGTCTGATTGCTGCCGGTGGCACGCTGGGGATTCTGATTCCGCCGTCGATCACGCTGATCATCTACGGCTTGATTACCGAACAATCGATAGGCAAGCTGTTTTTGGCCGGCATCATCCCCGGCCTATTACTGGCATTTTGTTTTGCTGCGTATGTCGTGTATCGCGCATCCAAGGACATCCGTCTGGCGAACGAAGCCCTGGCAGCAGGCATTGATCAAGTGCATACGGCGCCGGTAGTGGAGAGTTATAGCTGGCGCGAGCGTTTTGAAGTGCTGCCGCGCTTGCTGCCATTCGTGATCCTGATCGCCATCATCATGTATGCCATGTATGGCGGCATAGGTACGCCATCCGAGATTGCCGGCATCGGCGCCTTCGGTGCGATGTTGCTGGTGGTGCTGGTGTACAAATGCTATCGCTGGATGGACGTGCGTGCGATTTTCCTGGGTACGGCAAAAGAGTCGTGCATGATCATGATGATCATTGCGATGGCTTTCCTGTTTACTTATGTGATGAGCTATCTGCGTATCACGCAAAGCGCAGCAGAGTGGCTGGCCGCGCTGGAAATGTCCAAATGGGCCTATCTGTTCTGGGTCAATATCCTGTTGCTGGTGCTCGGTTGCTTCCTGCCGCCGGTCGCCATCATTTTGATGGTGACGCCGGTTATTCTACCCGGCATTATCGCCAACGGTTTCGATCCGATCTGGTTCGGTATTGTCCTCACCATCAATATGGAGCTCGGACTGATCACACCGCCGGTCGGCTTGAACCTGTTTGTCATCAAGGGCATATCGCCCGACATCAAGAACCGCGAAATACTCAGAGGCGTTGTTCCCTTCATCTGGATCATGATTGCATTCATCGCTCTGCTGGCTGTATTTCCGGAGATTGTCACCTATTTGCCTAATAAAGTTGGAACCTAATGAAACAGTGGAATCTGCTTTCCGAAAATCGGGGTAAAAGAATTGCACGGGGCCTGGCGATCACGGGAAGGATCGCCGATCCTGGCAAAATTGTTGCGTTGCTTGAGGCCGTGATTGAATCGGGCGATCGTGTCTGCCTCGAAGGAAACAACCAGAAGCAGGCGAATTTTCTGGCGGGCGCCTTGTGCGCGCTGGATCCGGCGCGTGTGCATGATTTGCACATGCTGCTCTCGGTCCTTGCCTTGCCGGAGCATCTGGATATTTTCGACAAGGGGATTGCATCCAGGCTTGATTTTTCGTTTTCCGGGCCGCAGGCAGTTCGTCTGGCGCGGCTGGTTGCAACGGGCAAGATCAATATCGGTGCGATTCATACCTATCTCGAACTGTTCGGGCGCTACTTCATCGATCTGACGCCGCGTGTTGCGCTGGTTGCCGCACAGGCGGCGGATCGGCAGGGAAATCTCTATACGGGGCCCAACACCGAAGATACGCCAGCTATTGTGGAGGCGACGGCCTTCAAGAACGGTATCGTGATTGCACAAGTCAATGAAATCGTCGATGTACTGCCACGCGTTGATATTCCGGCGGATTGGGTGGATTTTGTGGTGCCGGCGCCGACGCCGCATTACATCGAGCCGCTGTTCACGCGCGATCCTGCCTTGATTTCCGAGGTGCAGGTGCTGATGGCGATGATGGCCATCAAAGGCATCTACGCGGAATACGGTGTCGAGCGCATCAATCACGGCATTGGTTTTGATACCGCGGCGATCGAATTGATCCTGCCGACCTATGCCGAGTCGCTGGGCTTGAAAGGAAAAATCGGACGGCACTGGGCCTTGAATCCTCATCCGGCACTGATTCCTGCGATCGAAGCCGGCTTTGTGGAGTCGGTCCATTCTTTCGGCTCGGAGCTGGGCATGGAACGCTATATCGAAGCGCGCCCGGATGTGTTTTTTGTCGGGCGCGACGGTTCGATGCGCAGCAACCGTGCGATGAGTCAGGTGGCCGGCCATTATGCGTGCGACATGTTCATCGGTTCGACGCTGCAGATCGATATGCAGGGGAACTCATCGACCGCAACGCTGGGACGCATTTCAGGTTTTGGCGGTGCGCCTAACATGGGCTCGGATGCACGTGGCCGGCGTCATCCGAGTGCCGCATGGCTGAAGGCAGGGGAACAGGCGCGGCAACAGACAAGCCAGGAGAAGAAAAAAATGCCGCGTGGCCAGAAGCTGGTGGTGCAAATAGTGGAGACCTTCCGCGAGCATATGCAACCGGCTTTTGTGGAAGAACTGGATGCATGGAAAGTGGCCGAGCAGGCCAAGCTGGCGATCCCGCCGGTGATGATTTACGGCGACGATGTGACGCACATCCTGACGGAGGAAGGCATCGCCAATCTGCTGTTGTGCCGCACTGAAGAAGAGCGCGAGCAGGCGATACGCGGCGTTGCAGGATATACGCCGGTCGGCATGGCGCGCGACAAAAAGATGGTGGAAAACCTGCGCGATCGCGGCATTATTTTGCGTGCCGAAGACATGGGTATAGACAAGCGCATGGCGACGCGCGATCTGCTGGCAGCGAAAAACATGAAAGACCTGGTGCGCGCATCCGGCGGCTTGTATGCACCGCCCAAGCGTTTCAGAAACTGGTGAAGCAAGATATGGAAACCCTGATATGGAAACCTTGAATTTTCGTTTTGAAAACGGTACGCGACGTGTCACGCCGCATGCGGAACTGGTCGGCGTGGTGAGTTCGGGCAATCTCGAAGTGCTGATCGAAACGGCAGTCCTGAACGGCGGCTGCGAAGTGGAAGTGAAAACGGCTGCGGTTGGATTCGCTGCGATCTGGCAGGCAGTGATAGCGGATTTTCATCTGCGCTGGTCGCTGGCGGATGTCCGCATCTCGATCAACGATGTAGGCGCCACACCAGCGGTCGTCAGCCTGCGTCTGGATCAGGCGGTGGAATCCATGATGGGAGCGACGACATGAGCAGCTATCTGGAAGCCAATGCACGCCAGCGTATCCATCAGTTGCTCGACGCAGATTCGTTTGCGGAATTTCTGCCGCCCGCGCAGCGCATCGTCAGCCCGCATCTGGCTCAACTTGATACGCCGGTCTCGTTCGACGATGGCGTGGTGATCGGCAGCGGCACATTGCTGGGAGCGCGGGTGCTGGCCGCATCGCAGGAAGGCGGCTTCATGGGAGGCGCGGTGGGCGAGGTGCATGGCGCCAAACTTGTGGGCTTGCTGAAACGTGCCATCCAGGATCGCGTGGATGGCGTGGTGCTGTTGCTGGAAACCGGCGGCGTGCGCCTGCACGAAGCGAATGCCGGTTTGATTGCAGTATCGGAAGTGATGCGCGCAGTACTCGATACGCGCGCCGCCAATATCCCGGTCATCGTCTTGATCGGCGGCTCCAACGGCTGCTTTGGCGGCATGGGCATCGTGGCCTGTTGCGCCAATGCGATCCTGATGTCGGAAGAAGCGCGGCTGGCGATGTCGGGTCCGGAAGTGATTGAGACGACGCATGGGGTGGAAGAGTTCGATTCCCGCGATCGTGCTCTCGTGTGGCGCACGACAGGAGGCAAGCACCGTTACCTGCTGGGCGATTGCGATGCCGTGCTGGCAGACGATATTGATGTCTTTCGCCATGCTGCAGGCGCAGCGCTGCAACGCTGCAGGCAAAGTTCGGCCGAACTCACGCTGCAGGCGCTTGAATCCGAACACGCTTTACTGAGCAAGCGCTTGAAGGATTTCGGCCAGTTGTCCGAGCCTATGGATATCTGGTCCAGCCTCGGCATTGCGAACCCCGCTGCATTGCCGATGCTGGAAGCCGAAGCCTTCATGCAGCAGGTCTCATCCTTCCGTCTGGGAGAACGATAATGGAATGGCAGAAACTTGCAGCGGAGTTGTTCCCGGAAGGACATGACATTGTCGAGCGCGATTTTTTCCTGCGCGGTAATGCGACGATCTCCGGCCGTGTCGCTACCGTCATAGGCACCACCGGCCATACACCCATCGGGGTGGAAATCGCGCTGGCGCAGGCCCATGCGATTCTCGAAACGATGCGCGAATTTCCCGGTCGCCCGCTGATCATACTGGTCGATACGCAAGGCCAGCGCCTGCGGCATCGCGATGAAATGCTGGGTATCAATCGCTACATGGCGCATCTGGGAAAATGCATCGATCGTGCGCGCCGCAACGGCCATCCGGTAATCGGTCTGGTCTACGATCAGGCGCTGTCCGGCGGCTTCATCACAAGCGGCCTGATGGCGGATGCCTGTTATGCGCTGCCCGAGGCTGAAATCCGCGTGATGGGCTTGCCGGCCATGGCGCGCATCACCAAAGTGCCGGAAGAAAAACTGCGCGAGCTGGCAAAGTCGAATCCGGTGTTTGCTCCCGGCGCAGAAAATTATTTGAATATGGGCGGCGTCGAAGCCATCTGGCACGATGATCTGGCAGCCTGCCTATCCCGGGCTCTGCAACAGACGGATGCAAGCGATCGCCGCAGTGAACGCGGGCTGGAAAGAGGCGGGCGCAAAATGGCGCGTCCGGTTATCCAGGGCGTGCTGGCCAGTCACAATGTTTTACCGTCATAACCGCGTCTGGCTGTCTGCAAATGGATGGCAGGCGGCATGTGCAAGGCTGCCTGCTGCACATGCGAAGGAATTGATGCGATGGGCTGAACATGACTGGCCGGCCATCGTGCGCCGGAGCGACGCCGACGCACAGCCGGATACGCTTTGTCTTGGCGTGGCGCCGCCGCCAGAGCCGGACAGCGGTGTGAAAACACGGATTCCCTTTACAGTCGGTGCGGCGGACATCGTGCGCCACGAAGCGCCGCTGGTACTCAGTGCGGCAGAATCTGCACTGTCGCCAGCGTGGCGTTGTGCATTTTCCGCATTGGCAGTAGAGGCAGGCAGCAGGGGACTGGAATTTCGCGTCTATGGCTCAGTCGCGCTGCAGGCGATCACGAGTCTGCCTTACCTTGCGGCTTCTTCCGACATAGACCTTCTTTTTTATCCGCGTACGCAGGCCCAGCTGCAGGAGGGCATGGCTCTTCTCAGTCTGTATGCAAAACAATTGCCGCTGGATGGGGAAATCGTTTTTCCTTCCGCGCGCGCGGTGGCATGGAAGGAGTGGGCGCAAGCGTTTGCAAATCCGGTTCGCCCGCGGGTGCTGGCGAAAGGCATGTCGAGTCTGAATCTCGTGCAGGTCGCGGACTTGCTGGCGGAACTGGAAAAATCATAGTGAAGCAATCGGCCCACTTATTTCCTGCGCGATACCGGGAAATTCCTGGCAGTGACGCTGTTCGGGCGTCTTCGGCAAACAGGCTGCTGCGCAATGCATGCCTGGCAACGGCCGGCATTGCCATAGGAAGCCTGCACGCAGAACTGGTGCTGTATCCTAAGCCCGGTCTGGTTTCTCTGATAGACAATGGCAGTCATGCCGACATGGATGCCGGCTTGTTCATGCGCAGCCTGTTTTCACTGCGCCATTACTTTGTCCGGGTGGCGCATGCAGGGGCAGCGGATGTGCCGTTTGGCGTATTGAAGGAGCTCGGTATACAGGCCGAGCAACGGATGCTGGTTGCAACCGGTGGCATCAACACGCATCGCGGCGCCATTTTTTCTCTGGGGCTGCTCTGTGCCGCCGCCGGATATTGCCACGGCCACGGATTACCTGTATCGGAAAGCACATTGCGCACGGTGCTCATGTCGCAATGGGGTGCCGCGTTGGAGAGACACTCGATGCAGGCGGCATCCGGCACTTCCCACGGCATGCGTGTCGCACACCTGTATGGCATTAGCGGTGCGCGTGAAGAAGCTGCAAAGGGCTTTCCGGCGGTATTCGATATCGGTCTGCCGCAGTTGCGCAACACGCTGGCTGCTGGGCGCTCGTCATATCATGCGCAGGTGGATGCCTTGTTCGCCTTGATGGCGCATATGGCAGATACCAATATTTATCATCGCGGCGGGCCGGATGGAGCGGTGCTGGCCAGACAGGCGGCGCAAGGATACATCGCACTTGGCGGCACTGCACATCCGCACTGGTACGATACTGCGCTCGATTGTCACCGGCAATTCGTGAGCAGAGGTTTGTCACCGGGTGGCGCAGCAGACATGCTTGCCGCAAGCTGGTTCGTGTATCAGACAAGTCTAGGGATGGAATGAAACGACAGGGACGGGATGAGTAATCGCATTGCTATCTTGTGCTCCGGACAGGGAGGACAGCACGCGGACATGTTCGATATCCTGCGTGAGGATGCGCGGGTCAGCCAGTTGCTGCAGACATGGCCGCTGGAAGAACTGTGCGGACATGCGCTAGCGGATATCCTGGCGGACGAACACCTGATGTTTGCCAATCCGATTGCACAACCGCTGGTGGTCGCGAGCATATTGGCAAGCTGGGAAGCCGTAAAAGGACTCATCCCCAGGCCCTTGATTACCGCCGGTTACAGCATAGGCGAGCTGGCATCCTGGTCGGTGGCGGGGGCGCTGGCGCCGGATGAGACGATCAGGCTGGCTGGGTTACGCGCAAAACTGCTGCAAGGTTGCATTACGCCCGAGCAGCCGCAAGTGATGCTGGCCATTTCGCTATCGCAAGCTCTGATACAGATGGCAGAGCTGGAGCCGGTGCTGCGTGCGCATGGTTTTTTCGTTGCGATTGAAGTCGATGAAGATGCGGTGATCGCCGGCGGCCTGCTCGGCAATGCCGATGCGCTGGAAGCATCCGTTAGCGCAGCCGGCGGCAAGGTAACCCGACTGCCAATTGAAATCGCTTCACATACGCCATGGATGCGCAATGCGGTCAAGCCGTTTGAAGATGCAGTAACGGCGAGCGGTATGAGCAATCCCTTGTTTCCTGTTCTGGCAGGAATTTCCGGCGCACGCCTGCACAACAAGGATGCAGCAGCATCCGCATTATCACGCCAGCTTGCCGAGCCGATACGCTGGCAAGGCGTGATGGACAGCCTGGATGAAGCAGGCGTGGCGATGGCGATAGAACTGGGCCCCGGCGCGGCCTTGTCCAGAATGCTGGAGGCGCGACATCCGCATATACAGTGCCGCTCTGTTGCAGAATTCAGATCGCTGGCCGGTTTGAAAAGATGGGTCGAGCAGTACGCAGATACATGATGCACAAGACAGAAAAATAGAAAAATTTTCGTCTTTGCTTCCCGAATATCCAACCGCACAAGCTCTGAGCCAAAGCATCAATCGATGCGGGTGATCCTGTTGGTAGCCGGCGGTTTTAATGGCGAATGTGTGCGCAGATAGCTCTCCAGTGCATCGACATCCAGTGCGCCGCCCGACACATTGCGTCCTTCATTGAACAGACTGAATTGATCGCCGCCATTTGCCAGGTAGCTGTTCATCGCCACACGATACATCCTGTCATTTGCAATCGGCGCACCATGCAGATGCATGGCGACGATGCGTGTGCCGATCGGATTTTTCAGGTTGTAGGTATAGGTAAATCCGCTCGATGGAAACAGGATGCGCGGATGGCCCATGGCAGCGCTGCCAGCCTTGAACTGTTGTTCCAGCAGCTTGCGCAGCTGTGCTCCGGTAAAGCTTTTGACGACCAGATTGTTGCCAAACGGCTGGCTGCTGAACAATTGCGCATAGCTGATCTCGCCCCCGCCGTTCGGTACCTGCAGGTCGGCACGCAGGCCGCCGGGATTCATCAGCGCAAGTTGCGCCTGGCCGTTTTCCAGCGATTGTGTGGCGGCGAGTTGCGCATCGGCGATCAGATTGCCGAGTGGACTTTCGCCGGAGGCTGACTGTCTGCGTGTTGCGGATGCCGTCAGACTGCCGACGATGCGGTTTGCCAGCGGTGCGGCGGCGTGTGCGTAGCGGTTAACGATCGCAGCGACATCGCGGTCTTCCTCAAAACGCGGATACGCGGCAGAAGGCCGGACTGCGAGGCCGGCATGATTGATGAAGCCTGCTCCCTGCACGATCACATTGTCGGCGGATTTGGATACCACTTTGCGCGTGTGCGGATTGATGCGCAGATTGATATCTGTAACCAGGGTGCCGTACTGGCCGGCACTGGTCAGCAAAAACGGTTTGGCCGGATTTTTTCGGCCGTAATCGCAGACATACGATCGATGCGTATGGCCGGATACCACGACATCGACTGCCGGATCGAGTCGCTCCAGTATCGTGACGATCGCGCCAGCCAGATTCGGGCAGGTATGGTCGTTGAAGCCGCCGGTCGTCGTGCCGCCCTCATGCACGATGACAACGATGGCAGCTGCGCCTTGCGCCTTCAGCTGCGGGATCAGTGCATTCGCAGTATGGGCTTCGTCCTTGAACGTCACGCCGGCGACGCCACCGGGCGTGACGAGGTATGCGGTGTTTTTCAATGTCAGGCCGATGAAGCCGATCTTCACCTGCTGTGGGCCGTGGCCGAAAGTCTTGATGGCGCTCGCAGGGAAGAGTGTGCTGCCATCTTTCTTGACGGTATTTGCTGCGAGAAAGCCGAAATTGGCGCCGGCAAACTGCTGGTTGAGCGCGCAGGGCTGGCGCTGCGTGTATTTGGTGCAACCGCCATTCTGCATGCGCAACAGCTCGGCCACACCCTTATCGAATTCGTGATTGCCGACGGCATTGAAGTCGATGCCGAATGCATTGACTGCTTCTATCGTTGGCTCATCGAGAAACAGTGCCGATACCAGCGGCGTAGCGCCTATCATGTCACCGGCAGAAACGACGGCGTGATAGGGATTGGCCTGCTTCAGGGATTTGATTGCGCCGGCAAGATAGGCGGCGCCGCCGGCCGGTATGCCGACATGCGTGCCGTCGGCGGTCGGTACGGGAATGGATAATTTTGTAGCTTCGAGATGGCCGTGCAGATCGTTGAAGGCGATGATCTTGACGTTGATATCGGCGATGGCGTCATCGGCTGAAGCGGGCAGGACTTGCGTTGCGGCAGGATGGCTGCCGCTGCAACTGCCTAGTAGAACGACGGCACAAAACGACAGCGCAATCCGGATCATTGAGCTGCGTCGGGATCGACCTGATTTTGAATTGCATCCAGGATCAAGGGTTCGACTTCCTGCCACTTGAGCATGATCAGCGGATCGTCCGAATCGCAAAGGCGGGTATCAAATAATTGATGTTCCACAGCATATAAATTGAGCATCGCAGTCTTGATGATTTTTTCATAAAAATATCGGCTTTCCGCATCCATGTCGGCAAACATTTTTCTGGTGCTCATATCGATACCTCGTAGAGAAATTATCAAACCGCTACCTGATCATTATATGCGGCTTGCCAAGATCCGAAAGGGTTGTGTATAGACATACGTGCAATGCGTCAGCAGACGTGAAAAAAGGGCAAACACGGATGTTTGCCCTTTTCTAACTTTTGCGGCAGCGCAAATGCTGCCGGTTAACGCATGCGTATCAGTAGCTACCCATGTAATCGCGCTTGCCGATTTCAATGCCGTTGTGGCGCAGGATGGCGTAAGTCGTGGTGACGTGGAAGAAGAATTGCGGTAAGCCGAAGTGCAGCAAATAATCCTGGCCGTTAAATTTTCTTTCTTTAGGGGTTCCTGGACGCAGAACGATGTCGCGCGCCTCCTGACCGTCGATTTGTGCCGGTTTGATGCTGTCGAGAAAGGTGATCGTTTCCGCCAGCATGGCGCGCAGATCGGCAAAGGTGGTGGCCAGGCTGTCGTCGACCTTGGGTACGTCGAGACCGGCCAGGCGCGCGGATACGCCGCGTGCAAAGTCGCCGGCAATCTGTACCTGGCGTATCAAAGGAAACATGTCCGGGTACAAGCGCGCCTGCAGGTAGGCATTAGGGTCGATGTTCTTTGCCGCAGCATGCTCTTCGGTTTTCTTGAGCAGGTCGCTCACGCTATTGAGCATTTGCTTGAGTACAGGAACGGAGGCGGCGTAGAGAGAAATGGTCATGGAACTTCCTTGGTGAGTGTGAGGCAGGTAGATGTGTCGATTATAGGCAGGATTGGAAAGTCGCGCAGCCGCCGGCATTTTTACGCCAACTGATTTCTCTCATGCCATCCTCATTCACGTTCTCGCATATCCGCCTGCATGCCGATATGCGCTTGCTGTTGCGTGACAAAACCGTCGAATGCTGCCAGCAGCGGTTTATATTTTTCAGTATTTTCTTCCAGGTGCATCAAGGCGTAACAAGTCGCCTCGAATGAGGAAAGCTGATCTGCCTTGTGCGCCTTGCGTATCCGGTAATGCGAAGGCGGCGGATCGCGCAGAGGCAGACGCGGCAACTGTTGCAGCAGCGGATTGAGATGCAGCATCTTGCGGCTCTTGCGCCAGGTACCATCGATTACGATCAGACGGATGCGCGTTTCCGCTGTTATCTGTGCGACGGTGAGCGGCGAGATGAGCGCTTGTTCTTCAGCGTTTTCGGGATAGAGCAGAAGAGGGCATACAGTTTTTCCCTGTGCATGTACCTCGTCTGCCGAATCGAAAGGCGCACGCAGCAATGCCTGCAGTTCCTGTTCGGAAAATGTTTCGCCAACGACGAGACGGCTGTGCGGCAAACTCATGTGCAGCAGACGTGCTGTATTTTTTGCGTTGCCAACTTCCAGCGGATGCTGCAGAAACAGCACTTCGACATCGTGCTCAAGCGGGGTGACCCACTGACAGATGCAGGTGCGCTGCGGACGCAGGCATCGTGCGCAGTAGAGGCGTTTGCTGGTGTTCGGCGAGGGCATGGGCAGGATTGGACTTTATATCGTGCTAAAAAGCGAAAAAATGCTGGGCGAGTTTTTAAACGCAGAAATATTTGGCAATGAAGCGACGAGAACACGCGTGGTTACCGTAACAGATTATAGTCGCCACTTTGGTAAGAACATGATCGCTTGATCATGCAAAAAAGCCGGCGCTTGAGGCCGGCTTTTTTGTGTCATCTGGATTAAATACAGCCGGACGATACATGAACAGTCCCGCTCATGCGTCAAGCGGACGTCATATGCTTTGCTCAATCCTTCTCGCGCGTCAGCGTCAGGAATTCGCTTCTGAGTGCAGGATTGCTGCGCATTTCACCCAGTAGCGCCGAGGTTACGGTCTCCTCGCCCTGCGTCTGGATGCCGCGACTTTCCATGCACATGTGACGGCATCGAATGACGACGCCAACCGACAGGGGTTGCACATGTTCCATCAGTGTTTCTGCTATCTGTATGGTTAGACGTTCCTGCACCTGCAAGCGCCGTGCGTAGCAATCGACCAGGCGCGTCAGCTTGGAAAGACCGACGATTTTTCCATTCGGCGTATAGCCTATGGTGGCGGTACCGAAGAAGGGCGCAAGATGGTGTTCACAGTGGCTGTACACGGGAATACCCCGCACGATGATCAACTCCTTGTACTGTTCGGCACCGTCTGAAAAGACTTTCAAGATTTCGGCCGGATCTTGTGCATAGCCGGCAGTCCATTGCTGCCATGCTTTCTGCACGCGTTTCGGCGTTTCCTGCAAGCCCTGGCGATTCGGATTTTCACCGAGATGAATCAGCAGCCGACGCCAGTCATGCTCTGAAAAATCATTGGCTTCCATTTCACTCACAACTGCGCTGCCTGCGTGTGCAGACATGGCGTTCAATGGATGTTCATCAAGCAAAGGATGGATTTTCATTTTTTGCATTCAGGCGATGTGTTGGCCTGTTTCAGGTAAGAGATCAGATCACTGCGTTCTTTTTGACTTGTAACTCCGGCATACGTCATCGTGGTTCCCGGCACCGTTTTGGTCGGGTTGCTGAGAAACAGATTCAGCGTCTTTTCATTCCAGACGATATTTGAATGTTTCATCGCATCCGAATAATTGAAACCCTTCACGCTACCGGCACGGCGTCCGAACAAGCCGCAATGCCGCGGGCCGGTGCGATCGTAAGCAAGGGCATGGCATGCCAGACAGCGCGCATAAATCGCTTCGCCAGCCTTGACTTGCGTCGCCAGTGCCGCACCCTTATCGGGTGCGGCACTGGCAGTTGTTGCTGCCGATGCCATGCAGGCAGCCAGAATCAAACCGGCAAATGCACGCATGTTTGCTCACCCTCAGGACATGAAAGCCGAAGGTACCGGCACTTCGCCCAGCGCATTGCGCAGAATTGCCCAGTGCATGGCCTCATCGCCGAGGATGCTGGCGGCCGCTTGCGCCAGTTCACGATTGCCGAACAGCGGGACTGCTCCCAGATAGGCGCTGACGGCGCCTTTTTCCAGCGTGGCGGCAAAACGCAACACATCGGTTTGCGATTTCAGTTTGTCCACAGGAAAAGTATATTTTTCTTTGGCATTGACCGCCTTGCCGCCGAGTTTTGCAATGGTCTTGGCAAGAATGTCCGCATGCTCCTTATGGTGTCCCTGAAAAGTCAGCGCCAGATCGAGTACGGGTTTTTGCAGCAAGCCGCTTTCAGCGCCCAGCTGATAGGCGGCAATTGCTTCCAGCTCTGCTCCCAGTGCAGTGTTGAGTATGTTGACATCGGCGTGGGTTGAGGCTCCTCCCTTTTTCGCGGCTAGCGCATCTTGTCCTGCAAGAAGTGCCACTGCAGCACCGGACAGAAGCAGTCCGGATTTGCTCAGGAAGGAACGGCGTGTGCCTTGCATTGTGAAATCATCGGGTTGAATTAAAAAGGACATGTCATTTCTCCATTGAATAGTTACTGCACGTAATCAGGCAAAGAGCCTGTTAATTCTTGACGCGATCGAGTGCGCCGGCCACGATGCGATCGCAACGCGCGCCATCGAAGGAAAAAGCCTCTTCGTAGACGAAATCGATCTCCCTGGCCAGTGCTTCGCGCAACATGCCGCGTGCACGGAAGAAACGGCTGCGCACCGTTGCTTCCGGAACGTCGAGGCAACGCGAAACTTCTTCCACGCTCATCTCTTCTAGTGCGCGCAACACGAAAACCGTGCGAAACACGTCAGGCAGGGCGTCGATTTGGCGCTCCAGCATGCGACGTGCTTCCGCCCGCAAGGCGGCGCTTTCAGGTTGCTCCGTTGTGGCTTCATTCATGTTGACCTCCGCCACTTCATATTCCAGCGGCGATGTGTTATCGCTATCGAGGCGAATGATTTCCGCTCTGCGCCTGCTTTTGCGTGAGCGGCCAATGGCTTCATTGATGACGATGCGTGTCAGCCATGTGGATAGAGCCGATTCGCCGCGAAATTTTTCTATATTCCGATACGCCAGCAAATAGGCTTCCTGCAAGACATCTTCGGCCTCGGCATCGTCTTTCAGTATGCTGCGCGCGGTGCGGTACAAAGGACGGTTATGTCGTCGCATCATGAACTCGAATGCAGACTGATCGCCGCGCGCTATGCGTTGCGCAATCTCAATGTCAGACCATGCACCGGGGTTTTCTTCTTTTGCGGATGTTTGCATCACTCCCTCTGCTTTCTTGTGTTGTCGTGATATTGGATGCAGCGGGCGAATACCGCGTTCCCGTGCAGAAGTTTCTTTTTGTCGCCAGGATTTGCTGCTTTCTGGATGAAGTCTGCAACAGTTTGACAAATGCTGCCGAGCATGAAATGTGAACGCGCCGTGGAAGACGGAAATTGGGGCAGGGGTTATACATTGAAAGTCTGAGTAAATTACCTATACTGAATTGTGCACAGGCAAGCAAAGGAGCTGTCATGAGACACAGACTTTATTACTTCCTCCCGGACATCGAAAGTGCCCGCCGCACCCTTGATGACATGTTGCTCCATCGTATAGAGCAGCGACATGTGCGTTTTATGTCAGGCAATACGCCGTTGCCACCCGATATGCCGGAAGCGAGTTTTCTGTTGAAGACTGATGTTTTACACGGCGCGGCAGCCGGCATGGTGGTGGGTGCACTTCTGGGTATAGCGTTCGGTGCCTTGCTGATCGTGTATTACGATCTGGGAGAGGCAACGGTACTCGTGACTACGTTCATCGGTATTATTTTTGGCGGATGGGCATCGAGCATGGTTGCTGCTGCCGTGCCTAACACGCAGTTGAAGGCATTTTATCCAGCACTTGAAAATGGAAAAATTCTGATGATCGCGGATGTGCCTGCTCGTCGGGTGGAAGAAATTGAAAACATGCTGGCCGAACGTCATCCGGAAATGAAATTCGGTGGTGAGGAACCGCATATTCCGGTTTTTCCTTGATGAAGGATGTGCAGTTGAATAATGCTGGATGGTAATCAGTGCTGCTAGAAGAAAGAGAAAATGTTGGTTGTGCGGTAATTGCCAGTGTGGGCAACAGGGTTGGGAATTGTTTTTATGGAGGCTGCTATGGAACTTCACATGCATTCACATCGATGGGAACACCGTAGTCCTGACTGGACGGTAGCGGCGGTTTCCGGATTTGCTGCTGGTGCGGTGCTGATGGTGCTGGAATTGCTTTGGTCAACCATTATCATGGGCGCCAATCCATGGGAAACATCACATATGGTTGCGGCAATTACCATGGGGCAGGATGCATTGCAGTCGACCGATTTCAATTTGATGATCGTGGCTGTGGCGCTGTGTACGCACTATGTGCTTGGTATTGTTTTCAGCCTGATTCTTGCGGCCATCATCGTGCCATTTCGTTTTGACTCCAGTCTGGGCATGGTGTTGCTGACAGGTGCAGTTTTCGGACTGCTGCTTTATTTATTCAATTTCTACGGCATGGTGCAGTTTTTCTCCTGGTTTGCCGGCATGCGCGGCTGGACCACGCTGAGTGCCCATGTGATATTCGGTTTGGTTGTGGCGGCGATGTACTGGAAGCTGGAGCAGACAGAAAGATAAACAGGGTGCTTGATCTTGCATGATGTTCTGATCATGCAAGAGCGATTTGAAACAATGCCACCTTGAACGGTGGCATTGTTTTATTGAGGCTGCTTAAAAGAAGGCCGGGTAGTGTTTTAACCAGCGATGGAAAATATTGAATGGCTGAAGTCTAGTTATTTGAAACACGCTTTTCTTGAGAATTGCTGCTCCGCAGCATTATTTTCATGTGCGCATGAAATATTTGCATGTGTGGCGATAATTGACGGGGTTATCATCGAAAAAACCGGCAAAACCGGTCTTTATCTCGTTCGGTCCATCCTCTACCGGCATCTCGCAAACGTCTGTCAATCCAGCATTTGCAGCAGTTTAAACGCATCGCTTCCCATATTGGCGACCATGCATCATCCGGCATAAACAAAGACGGCTTACCTTCGGTCGTCTTCGTTCCGACAATTCTGAATAAGATATTTTTCCATGAGCGCAATTCCTCTCAGCAGTATCAGTGACCGTGCGTCACTGGAAAATCGCACTTACGCAAAAGTAACCCTGCGGTTGTTACCTTTCCTGTTCATTTGTTACGTTGCGGCTTACCTCGACCGCGTCAATGTGGGCTTTGCCAAGCTCAGCATGTTGAATGATCTGCAATTCAGCGAAACCGTCTATGGTCTGGGTGCAGGTATTTTCTTCATTGGCTATTTCCTGTTTGAAGTACCGAGCAATATCATCATGCATCGTGTCGGCGCCCGGGTCTGGATTGCCCGCATCATGATTACCTGGTCCGTGCTGTCGGCGGCGACCATGTTCGTGACTTCGCCTACGATGTTCTATGTGATTCGCTTCCTGCTCGGTGTGGCAGAAGCCGGCTTTTTCCCTGGTATCGTTCTGTATCTCACCTACTGGTTCCCATCCTCGCGTCGCGGCCGGATGAATGCATTGTTCATGATCGGCATCCCGATTGCCGGTGTCGTCGGTGGCCCGTTGTCAGGATGGATCATGAATCACTTTGCCGGCGCCAACGGCTGGTATGGCTGGCAATGGCTGTTCCTGCTGGAAGCCATCCCATCGCTCCTCCTGGGCGTCATCACACTGTTTTATTTGCCTAACACCATACGCGCATCCACATGGCTGTCGGAAAATGAGAAGCAGGTGCTGGAAGAGAATATTGCGCAAGATGGCAGCGATACAAGCAAATCGCATTCGGTGGCCGGTGTGTTCACCAATCCCAAAGTCTGGTTGATGGCCGCAATTTATTTCTGCTGCATGATGGGTCTGTACGGCATCAGCTTCTATTTGCCGACGCTGGTCAAGGCATCCGGAGTCAAGGATGCGCTGGATGTCGGTCTGCTGACAGCAATTCCTTACACCTGCGGCGTGATTGCTACCTTGCTGGTGGCGCGAAGTGCAGATCGCATGCGTGAACGTCGCTGGCATTTTGCCATTGCCAGTGCACTGGGCGGGCTCGGCCTGTTCCTCAGCACGGTGTATGGCGATAACGTGGTGCTGGCTTTGCTGGCATTGTCGCTCGGTACTGCAGGCATGCTGTCGACGATGCCGGTATTCTGGACTTACCCAAGCGCCATCCTCGGCGGCGCTGCTGCTGCTGCCGGTATCGGCTTGATCAACTCGGTCGGCAATCTGGCCGGTTTCGTCAGCCCGTCCATCGTCGGCTGGTTGAAAGACGTGACTGGCAGCACCAACGCAGGCATGTATTTCGTTGCTGGCGCCTTGGTGATAGGTGCCGGGCTCGCCTTGTTGCAACCACGTGCATTGGTTAATAAGTAATCGAATAAAGCTGCACCTGATCGAAAAAAGCCCGCGCAAGCGGGCTTTTTTACGTCTTGTTCATACAGATGGCGACAGCGAAATGACGGATGACACTTGCCGAGCAGGTGCGTAGTGCTGCATCAAGCGCTTGAATCCACGGTCGATAGCTGACATAAAATCAGCGTGCACTGTGAATTTTCAGGCACTCGTTTCAAAAAATTCAATCGAAGGCGTATGTGGTGCGCATCTCGGCTTAAATCTTGATGAGCGTATGGCACCTCTGCTATCTGTCCCCATTCAGGAGAGCCAACATGATCTGCAAAAACACGATTTGCCTCTGGTACGACGGCACCGCATTGGACGCCGCAAAGTTTTACGCCGAAACGTTCCCTGACAGCACGGTAGGAGCTGTCCATCGCGCGCCCGGCGCCTATCCTGCAGGCAAGGAGGGCGATGTGCTGATGGTCGAGTTCACGGTGATGGGCATTCCCTGTATTGGTCTGAACGGGGGCCCGGAGTTCAAGCACAGCGAGGCTTTCTCGTTTCAGGTCGCCACCGACAGCCAGGCCGAAACGGACCGTTTGTGGAGCGCGAGTGTCGGGAACGGCGGACAGGAAAGCGCATGCGGGTGGTGCAAGGACAAATGGGGATTGTCGTGGCAGATCACGCCGCGCGCCCTGATAGCCGCGATTACCGATCCTGATCGAGCTGCGGCCAAGCGCGCGTTCGAAGCCATGATGGACATGGGAAAGATCGATATCGCTGCAATCGAAGCAGCCCGGCGCGGCTGACAATCCTGACATTGTTCAGTCCCTACAGTTGTTTTAAAAATACCCTCTGGAAAATGTCCGTTTCTGGCCGACAGTGACGCCCCGATTCGACTGAAATAATGGATGAATATAGCTTGGTGCACTGGTTACACGAATGAGAAAATATGTACATGAATTTGAATTTGTTTGATGCGGAAGAACCCCGCCGCTGGCGCGAAGAGTTGTCTCCGGGTGCCGTCGTCTTGCGCGGATTTGCGCTGCCCGTGGAAGGGGATATTCTCCTGGAACTGGAAAAGATTTTCAGCGTCGCGCCGTTACGGCATATGGTCACGTCGGGCGGTTTTCGCATGTCGGTGGCAATGAGTAATTGCGGGAAGTATGGCTGGGTGTCGGATCGCGCTGGTTATCGCTACGATGCGGCAGATCCCGATAGCGGCAAACGGTGGCCGCCCATGCCCGCACTTTTTTCCACACTGGCATCCGAGGCGGCGGCACTTGCAGGTTTCAGTGATTTCAAGCCGGATGCCTGCCTGATCAATCGCTATGACCCCGGTGCGCGCATGTCCTTGCATCAGGATAGAGATGAGCGTGATTTCAGCCAGCCCATTGTTTCTGTTTCGCTTGGCATCCCAGCCGTATTTTTGTTTGGCGGGATGAGACGCGAAGACAAAGCCATGCGCATTTCTTTAACGCATGGTGATGTGGTGGTGTGGGGTGGGGCAGACAGACTGCGTTACCACGGAGTGCTGCCATTGAAGATGGCAAGCCATCCCTCGCTTGGTGAGCATCGCATCAATCTGACCTTGCGCAAGGCGACTTGATCACTTTAAACGCTCACTCATAAATACTCGCTGAAAAGCGCATGAAGCCAGTCGCCTGAAAGTACTTTATAAGGTGTTTTTAGAGTATTTAGAGTAACGTCGGTTGCGGGGATTGATTTTTACATATCTACTGCAAGAGCTTCTCTACAGCAGTTGATAGAATTTTTGATTCGCTTTGAAAGTTAAACAAGAGCAATGACAGGAGACGTATTATGAAAAAGTTAATTGGTTTAATCCCGCTATTTGTTGCTTCGGCGACCTTCACTTCCAACAGCTCTGCCAACCCGCCCACTAAACTTGATATTGGTACGGCCCGCGAAATTTATGATGGCTCTCTTTACCCGGACAAAGCTGTTCGCACCTATCAAAACACCGACAAAATTTTCCCGACGCGAGTGATTAAAGCAGGACGCAAGCCCTCTCCGCTGCCTTTGAGTGACAAGCAATTAACCTCTTTGACCTTTACCTCAGAGGGGAAGAAATATGATTTGCCAGATTATGTTGCCTTAAACAGGGTAGTTGGCTTGCTCGTGCTGAAAAATGGCAAGATTGCCTATGAGCACTATGATTTTGGACTAAAGCCGGATACACGATGGATGTCCATGTCGGTAGCAAAATCCTTTGTGTCCACTTTGGTTGGTGCTGCAATTAAAGATGGCTATATCACCAGTGTGGACGATCCGGTAGTGAAGTATTTACCTCAACTTGCTGGCAGTGCTTATCAAAATGTTTCCATCAAGGATGTACTCATGATGGCTTCCGGGGTGAAGTGGAATGAAACCTATACCGACCCAGGCTCGGACCGACGGAAATTGCTGGAGCTGCAAATTGCAAGCAATCAGAAGGGCGGTATTTTTGATATTTTGAAAACCCTGCCCAAAGCCTCTGAGCCTGGGAAAAACTTTAACTACAGTACCGGTGAAACGGTATTGATTGGTGAGATTGTTCAAGCCGCAACAAAGATGCACCTGGCAGACTATCTTTCCAAGAAAGTGTGGATCCCAGCGGGGATGCAGGCGGATGCTTATTGGTGGCTGGATTCCCCGAATGGTCATGAGGTTGGCGGCAGCGGCATTCTTGCCGTCATGCGTGACTTTGCGCGCTTCGGACAATTTATTCTGAATGGTGCCGAAGTGAATGGGAAAAAAATTGTTTCGGATAATTGGCTAGCCGAAGCAACCACAGCAAAACCGATTAGCGGTGTCACCGGCAAGAATGGATATGGCTATCAATGGTGGACTATGAAGCCTGAAGCCGGAAAGGTTCATGAACAGGCGTTTATGGGTAGAGGAATCCATGGGCAATACCTGTATATCAACCCGGAAGAAAATGTAGTGGTAGTTGCGTTAAGTGCCCGCTCAAAACCTACGGGCAGGAACACGATAGATGATCTTGATTTTCTGGCGGCGGTAGTGGAAAAGCTGAAAAATCAAGATTGAAAATTGACGGACCAGTCCGTAAACAAGGTCCCACTAGAATGGTGGGGCCTTGTTTTATTTGAGTGCATTTCATTTCAGGATCTTTTTTCTCACACGGCGACCATGCCTCCAGCTTTGAAATAACGGGAAGAAGGCCGATCAGGCTGCCATTTTTTGCATAGCCTGCTGCATTTCTTCCGGGCTGACATCGCGCATGTGGGTGGCAATCGACCATTGGTGACCAAACGGATCTTCTACTACGCCGTAACGATCTCCCCAGAACATGTCCTGAATCTCAAGCTTGACGCTTGCGCCGGCGGCAACAGCACGTGCGTAAGCTGCGTCGGCATTTTCAACGTAAAGATGCAGTGAGATGGGGAAGCCTTTAAGCGCCTTCGGGCCAAGCGCGCCGCAATTTGGCATTTCATCGACCAGCATGATGGTCGAGTCCCCGATACGTAGTTGTGCATGCATCAGTTTGCCTTCGGGCCCAGGCAGCCTGAATACTTCAACAGCATTGAATGCCTTGATGTAAAAAGCAATGGCATCTGCGGCGCCGGCACATATCAGATGCGGTGTAACGCTATGCATGCCTGCGGGAATGGATTGAACTTTGGCGTTGCTCATGGTGGTTCTCCTTTAAGTGAACATCCTGGATGCTGCAACTGATGACGCGCCTGTTGCATTGAGGCCGTCGGGGAAGTGGATAATGCGCGGATTTTCAGAGCGTCTTCATATGTCTCAATCAGGGCGATAAATCTTTGCATTTCCTGCTGATTCTGTTCTTTTGTAGACGATTTCCAGAGCAGATCAAACTGTCTGACCATTTGCCGATAATCATCATCCTGCACAACTGCCGGCACCGATTCGGGTCGGGTATTGTAATGTTTGACAGACGGTATAGATCTCATGGCGGCCAATGATCTGGCGTTGTAAATACTTACGGTTTCAGGTCGAACAATGCCTTGCCGCTTTCAGGATCAAACGGTGCTGAAAAATGCTCGTGCACGATACGCCATGTTTCATTTGTCTTGTGTTAGCCAGTTGTGCACGCATCCATGAAGAATGTTCATTCCCATCCTTGTCGGTCCCGCCGTATTGATTGAAGCAGTGACTGAAGGCAATGTTGTCGCTGGCTGCAATGTTCAATTCCTGCCTTGAAAGTCATCGGGCCGCCACACATGGTCAGACACTTTTGCCAGTGCTTTCTGTATGCGTCTATTCCCTTGAATTGCAAGGCGAGGATGGCGTAGAAGGCGACGACAACCGGTGCGTAGTGCGACATGATGGTATTGAAGCCACAGTGGTAGCGGCCTTTTGTCAGCTTTCGATCACCTTCCGCGCATCGGCTTCAGCAGTCATTTTGCCGATGGCGGTTTGCATGATGTTTCTCCTTTGCAGAGTTTCTTGCGTGGTCTGCGCGGTACACGGTTTTCGGTGTTGTTGATCGACGGACCTTCAGGCGTACTGGATGCGCAGCAGGCAGAAACCATCGGCCAGCGCCTGATCGATATGGTTGAACTTGGATTGCCAGCGGCCGGAGCAGGGCGCTGATTGATCGACGTATAACCACAGACGTATCAGCGCGTGCGTAGTGGATCGAGCAAATGTCGCAGTGCGTTATGGTCGAGTTCATACATCAGCGCAATCAGGCTGCCCAGTTCTCCCTTGGGAAAACCTTCGCGCGCGAACCAGCCCAGATAATGTCCGGGCAGATCGGCGAGCAGGCGGCCTTTGTATTTTCCGTAAGGCATGGTGCGGCTGACCAGCAGTGACAGATGTTCTGGATTCATGCGTGCATTCGATAGTGATTCAGGTGTGTACTGTGCATGGTAAACGTCATGGCGGTTTTTTGTTTATGATGGATGCAAGCCGATTGCGGCAAAACGCGGTGTAATGATCGGCAACGGAAGTTGCAGAGATAACAAATGCAAGATTCTTTCCAACCAGGAGCTATCATGAGCAAGTATCAGATCGCGGTTATTGTCGGCAGTCTGCGCAAGGATTCATTCAACCATCAAATGGCGAACGCCATAGTCAAGCTGGCCCCATCCGATTTCTCATTCAAACAGTTGCAAATCTCCGATCTGCCGCTTTACAATCAGGATGACGATGCGAATCCGTCTTCATCTGTCAAGCGTCTGAAAGCAGAAATCCTGGCTTCTCAAGGCCTGCTGTTCCTTACGCCCGAATACAATCGTTCCATTCCCGGCGTGCTCAAGAATGCGATCGATCAGGCATCGCGTCCTTACGGCCAGAGTGCATGGGCAGGCAAGCCGGCCGGTGTCCTGGGGGTATCGATCGGCGCCGTCGGTACCGCTATGGCGCAACAGCATTTGCGCAATATTCTCGCTTATCTGGATGTGCCGACGCTGGGGCAACCGGAAGCATTTATTCAGGCCAAAGAGGGCTTGTTCGACCAGGATGGAAATATTGGCGCAGGAAGTCAAAAATTCCTGCAAGCCTGGATGGATCAATATGTCGCGTGGGTAAAGAAACACGCGACCTGATGCGTGACACAGCGCCGCACTTGTCTTGAAATGCCAGGCTTCTTTCCTTGCGTGGCATCACTTCCTTTAAACGCCGCTTTACCCGGAGCTTGAGCTTTTGGTGAGCGCGTTTCATTCTTTTTCTGCGGAAACTCAGCATCTAATTGAACGGATTCAGCTGAAATTAGTACGTTCGAGTTGCGTACGAAAACAGTTGCATTGACAGGGCGCTCCTTCAACGTTCGATGTATTTTTCCTTTGTACTGACGCTGTGCTCAAATACAAAAATAGAATATAATGAGAATCATTGTTATTTGTATTGGCGTTGTGTGAATCTTTCAGAATTGCTTCCCTTTACTTCCGCCGTCGTTGACGAGGTGGCAGATATGACCGGCGATGATCCGATTGCCAAGCGTTTGCGCGAACTCGGTTTTGTCTCGGGCGAGCCGGTTCGCATCGTGGCGCGCGGGCTGATAGGCGCCGATCCTTTATTAGTGCAGATCGGTTTTACACGTTTCGCCTTGCGCCGTTCGGAAGCGCAACGTGTGCACATCCACCTTGCCAGCTAACTTTCATCCCATGTCTATTTCACGTATCGCGCTGGTCGGCAATCCCAACTGCGGCAAGACTGCCTTGTTCAATCAACTGACGGGCAGCCGCCAGAAGGTCGCAAACTATGCCGGCGTGACGGTGGAGCGCAAGGAAGGGCGCTTCACTGCGCCATCCGGTCGCATCTTCAATCTGCTGGATCTGCCAGGCGCCTACAGTCTGGATGCCACCAGCCCGGATGAAGTGATTACGCGCGATATCTGCCTTGGACGCATAGCCGGTGAAGCACTGCCGGAGTTGATCGTCTGCGTGGCGGATGCGACCAATCTGCGTTTGCATTTGCGCTTCGTGCTGGAAGTACAGCGACTCGGGCGGCCGATGGTGCTCGCCTTGAACATGATGGATGCGGCGCGCAAGCGTGGCATCAGCATCGATCGTGAAGAGCTGCAGCGCCAGCTCGGCATGGATGTGATCGAAACAGTGGCGATCCGCAGCGATGGTGCAAAAGCGTTGGTAGCCCATCTCGATGGCATGGCCTTGCCGGAAGCCGTTCCGGCAACAGGAGGAAGTGCCGCTGATCTGCATGCGCAGGTGCGTAAAATACTGGCTGCTGCCGTCACCATGCCGCGTGCAACCGCGATGAACGATGAGATGATCGATCGCTGGGTTCTGCATCCGGTATTCGGTCTGGCGATACTGGCAGCCGTGATGTTCTTCATTTTTCAGGCCGTGTTTTCCTGGGCTGAGCCGCTGATGGATGGCATTACCGGAGGTGTGACCATCGTCGGCCAATGGTTTGCATCGACACTGCCGGACGGCTTGTTGCGCAGCCTGATTGTCGATGGCATTTTCGCCGGGCTGGGGGCGGTGCTGGTGTTTCTGCCGCAAATTCTGATTCTGTTTCTCTTCATCCTGGTGCTGGAAGAATCCGGCTACCTGCCGCGTGCTGCCTTCCTGCTCGACAGGATGATGTTCAAGGCCGGCTTGACCGGGCGCTCGTTCATCCCCCTGCTGTCCAGCTTTGCCTGCGCCATTCCCGGCATCATGGCGACGCGCAGTATTCAAGACCCGCGTGACCGCCTGACGACGATACTGGTGGCGCCGCTGATGACCTGTTCGGCGCGTTTGCCTGTCTATACCCTGCTGATCGCAGCCTTCATTCCCGCCACCACGGTGTGGAATGTCTTCAATCTGCAAGGCATCGTTTTATTCGTGTTGTATGTAGCCGGCATCGTCAGTGCATTTGCCGTGGCGTGGGTGATCAAGCGCATGCGCAAGGATAAAAGCGAGCATGCCTTGTTGATGGAATTGCCATCCTACCGTTTGCCGGGCGTGCGCAATATTGCTATCGGCCTGTGGGAAAGAGCGCTGATTTTCCTGCGTCGCGTAACGACCATCATTCTGTCGCTGACCGTACTGCTGTGGTTTCTTTCGACATTTCCGGCGCCGCCGGCAGGTGCCACGCTGCCGGCCATCGATTACAGTCTGGCCGGACAGATAGGCCGCCTGCTGGAGCATGTGTTTGCACCTGTCGGTTTCAACTGGCAAATCTGCATTGCATTGATTCCTGGCCTGGCGGCGCGTGAGGTAGCCGTCTCGGCTTTGGGCACCGTGTATGCGATGTCGGGCAGCGAAGATGCAGTGGCGGCACAACTGGGGCCGGTGATTGCCGCGCAATGGTCGCTGGCGACCGCGCTGGCATTGCTGGCCTGGTATGTGTTCGCACCGCAGTGCATGTCGACGCTGGCGGTGATTCGGCGTGAAACGAATTCCTGGCGCGTTGTAGCGGTTTCCGCGGGCTATCTATTCGGCCTGGCTTATCTGGCTGCATTCCTGACGTATCAAATCACGAAGGCACTCACATGACGATCTACGGACTTCTACAAGATGTGATTATCGGCGCGGTAGTGCTGGTCAGCGCGCTGTACGTACTGCGCAAGTTGCTACCCAAGTGGGTGCGCGGCAGGCAATTGGCGCTGGCGACCGCGCTGAACCAGCCATCACGTGCTGTGCTGTTGCGCAAGCTCGGCGGATTTCTCCAGCCCGGAATATCTTCAGGCGGTGGTTGCGGGAGTGGATGCAGCAGTTGCTCCAGCTGTGCATCCAATCCGGAAGTGCAGGCCGAAGCCGGGAAAGAAATCAAACCGCTGGAATTTCAGCGACATATCTGAAGATCCGGTTCAGCGATCCATTGCTTGAAGCCGAATATCTCCGCTTTCGCAGTCTTCTTATTATTTCAAATTCAAACCAGCCATGACTGGTTGTGCATGTCCTGCCATCAGAAAACGATGCAGGCTGACGGCATCGGCAGTCCGATTTGCACTGGCACGCGCATTCAATAACACCATGATGGCATCGCGTCCGGCAGTGCGTACGCGCATGATGATGCAACGGCCGGCCTCCTGCGTATAACCTGTTTTGGACAAGGAAATCGTCCAGTTCTTGTCGCCCACCAGCTTGTTGGTGTTGTGATAGTGGCGTGCCGAACTGCCCAGATCGATCAAATCGCCTGCCGAGGTGGTGATTCTTTCAATTTCCGGATAGCGTGCAGCTGCCATCGCCAGCCTGGCGAGATCGCTTGCGGTCGATGTGTTGTAAGGGGAAAGACCTGTCGGTTCTTCAATATTCGTGCGGCGCAACGACAAGGCATGTGCCTTGTTGCGTGCCGCCAGCCTGAAGTGTTCAATGCCGCCCGGATAGGTGCGCGCCAGCGCATGTGCGGCGCGATTGTCGGACGACATCAGGGCAAGTTCCAGCAAGGTATTGCGCGTCAGCATGCTGCCTACCGGCACACGGGATGAACTGAATTTGAGGGTATCCACATCATCGTCGGTAATCATGATGTGCTCATGCATGTCCAGGCGGGCATCGAGTACGAGCATCGCTGTCATCAGCTTGGTCAGTGAGGCAATCGGCACGATATCGCTGGAATTTTTCTCGAACAGTATCTTGCCGGTCGCCTCGTCGATGACGATCGCATGCTTGGAACCCAGCGACATGGCTGATGCAGATGCGCTCAGTGCGAAGAGGAAGGCGAGGAAAAGGGACCGGATCATATGCGCTCGAAAATTTTTGCTTCGGGCGCTGATCATAGCGTCGTTTTACGATGATGTATGTGGTTATCGTGTCGCAGACGAAATATTTTTTGTAAGCGATGTCTATCGATCAAGCATCGACTGTCTGCATGCTTGAAATTCGGCATGCAGATCGGTAAAAGAACGATCTGCATGCCGCGCCGCATCCGCTTTTGGCTTGGATGGAAGAAGGCGCTCCCACGTTACTGATTAGGAAGCGTCTCTTTTAGGCGGGTTCGGATCCAGAGTCGTGGCTACCGTCGCGAACATGTTGGCGGCGGCGCTGAAGTTGTTTTTTTCCAGATATTCCGATTCGCGCATCAAATGTGCGGCGAGTGCCGAGTCGTTGCTGGTGATGCCTTTCAGACTACGGCCCAGATGACGGCAAAATGAGGCCACTTCGCTTTTGGTCAGGGTTTCCGGTTGTACTGCTGCTGGATCGGTATTCGTGTCGCTCATTGCTACTTCCTTTTTCATTCAGTGGGTGAACCTCTAATGATAGCGAACATAAGGCAGCTTGTCGCCCATCTGCCGGCATGGGCAAACAGGGAAGCCGATTGAATGTTTATGTAAAACTTTAAATTAACATTGTAAATGTATGATTTTTTATAATTAATCCATATTCAATTGGAGGCTTTTCTGTGGCAAGTACAAGCTGCCGGCATTACATGCTTCAAGTTGCGCACATGGACGCCATGTAAATTGAACGTTATCGGTCTGGCTATGCCCAAGGGCTTTGGCACTTGCCCCAATTAAATAAAGGAGTCTGATGCAACGTCGTGATTTACTCAAAGCGTCCGCTGCGCTTGCGCTGGCCGGTTTTTCCGCACCGCAGCTATATGCAGCAGGAAGCGCTCCCGCAAAATTGAAAACGCTGGGCAAGGCCGCGCCTTTCGACTATGCATGGCTGAAGGGGCGCGCCCGCGCGCTGGCCGGCCAGCCTTACCATTTTCCGTCCATAGAGGTGCCGGCCGCAGTCAAGGCGCTTGATTGGGACCAGTACCAGTCGATAGCCTATCGCGACGACCATGCTTTGTGGGGCGGGGACAAGTTGCGCTTCCAGACCAAATTTTTCCATCTCGGCATGTATGCTACGCAGTCGGTCAAAATCCATGAACTTGAAGACGGCAAGGCGCGCGAACTGGCTTACGATCCGGCCATGTTCAATTACGGAAAAAGCGGATTGAAGGGTTCTGATCTACCCAAGGATCTTGGTTTTGCCGGCTTCCGGGTAAATTTTCACACCGATCTGGTGCGGGACGTCGCCGCGTTTCTGGGCGCCAGTTACTTCAGGGCAGTGGGCGGTGATTGGCAATACGGTTTATCGGCGCGCGGTCTGGCCATCGACTGCGGCATGGAACGACCGGAAGAATTTCCGCGCTTTACGGAATTCTGGCTGGAACGTCCGGCGCTGCAATCGGGCAAGCTGGTGGTGTATGCCTTGCTCGATTCGCCCAGTATCGCCGGCGCCTATCGCTTCGAGATCATGCCCGGTGCAACACTGCTGATGGATATCGATCTCGCGCTCTATCCGCGCAAGGCAATAGAACGCATGGGCATTGCTCCCTTGACCAGCATGTTTCTGACCGCTGAAAACGACCGCCGCATCAGCAACGACTGGCGCCCGGAAATTCATGATTCCGACGGCTTGGCGATGAACACAGGAAAAGGGGAGTGGATCTGGCGTCCGCTGGTGAATCCGGAACACCTGCGCTTCAATGCCTATGTCGATGAAAGCCCGCGTGGTTTCGGCTTGATGCAGCGCGATCGCAATTTTGATCATTATCAGGACGATGGTGTGTTTTATGAACGCCGTCCAAGCCTGTGGGTAGAACCAAAATCCGGCTGGGGCAAGGGTTCCATCCAGCTGGTAGAAATCCCGACCGTCGATGAGACCTTCGACAATATCGTCGCGTTCTGGAACCCGGAAGCCAAGCCGCAACCAGGACAGGAATTGTTGTTCGGTTACAAGCTGTACTGGGGCAGCAAAATGCCTGCGCTGCCGCAGGCAGCGACAGTGACCGCAACGCGCACCGGCATAGGCGGCGTGGTGGGTAAAAAACGGACCTATTTCTCATGGCGTTTTGCGGTCGATTTTGTCGGCGGCGATCTGGCGCTACTGGGGAAAAACGTCAAGGTGGAGCCTGTCATCAGCGCCACGCAAGGGACGATAGAAATCACTTCTGCGCGTCCGCTGGACGATGTGAAAGGGTATCGTGCCATGTTCGATCTGAAAATTGCGGACAATATTCAGGGGGCCATCGATCTGCGTCTTTACCTGAGTGCAGATGGGCAAACCTTGTCGGAAACCTGGTTGTATCAGTGGACGCCGCCTGCCCAGCGCAGCTTCCAGTAAATTCATTGATGCGTCTGACACCTCGCCTTGCCTTATGCAGACGAGGTGTTTTTGTCTCTGCAGCAAAGATGCACAACAAGTGCGTGGCAGTCGGGCGGTTTTCTTTGCGGCGTAACAGCCGGGAAAATCGTGTCTTCGGTTCGCTACGTCTCGCTACGGCTTCTCAAGTGCAGTTGAAAAAGGTAAGATAGAGTCATGATAGATCCTTCACTCATGGGCCGGCTTTCCTTTGCCCACACACAACCTACCAAACCACCATTGCAACCCGGCCGCCACTCGCTCGGCATAGCCGAAGAGCGCGATACCTTCCTGTATGTTCCCAAGGGACTCGAAGAAGAGGTTGCGGTTCCTTTAATGGTCCTGTTCCATGGCGGCGGCGGCAGTGCGGAAAAAGTCGCGCACTTTCTGGAGCAGCATGCAGAGCAGAATCAGTTTCTGTTGATGGTGCCACAGTCGATATATCCGACCTGGGATATCGTCATCGGCGGTAACGGCCCGGACTTGCATCGACTCAATACGGCACTAGCGAAAGTCGCCGAACATTATTTTATCGACCCCGACCGTTTCTGTTTTGCCGGATTCTCGGATGGCGGCAGCTATGCGATGTCTATCGGTCTTACAAATGGCGATCTGGTGACCCATGTAGTCGTGTTTTCCGGCGGCTTCATGTCGGTCTTCATGCAAGAAGGCGCTCCGCATATATTCATTACCCATGGTCTGTCTGATGAACAACTGCCGATTGAAACCAGCGGGCGTCCGAACGCACAAAAGATGAAGGCTGCCGGTTACGATGTCACGTATCTGGAATTCAACGGCAATCATTCCATACAGCCGCCCATCGTCGAGCTGGCCGTCAAATTTTTCCTGACTAAACCGGCAAACCGATGAAACCATGCCCCCCGTAATGTCGGCCGCCTGATGCAGTGTTCATGGTTTGACGGTATGCTTGTATCGCATGTTTTGATGTGACTCCGATTTCAGTCAGTAATATTTACTTATGCAAGGAGTAAAAGATGAAAAAAGCCGTTGCCAAAAAATCGGATGTGAAACGCAGGCAGATTGCCCCGCTGATCACACCTAGCGATCTGAATGCCAAAGCGACCAAGGATATTGCGGGCGCCATGAACGGCGTACTGGCAGATGTTTTTGCGCTTTATCTGAAGACCAAGAATTTTCACTGGCATATGAGCGGACCGCATTTCCGCGATTACCATTTGCTGCTGGACGATCAGGCGGTACAGATTTATGCAATGACCGATCTGATCGCCGAACGTATACGCAAGGTAGGCGGCACGACGCTCCGCTCGATTGGTCACATCGCCCGCCTGCAGCGCATACTCGACAACGATGCGGATTACGTAGAGCCCAACGACATGCTGGCTGAACTGCGCGAAGACAATAAAATACTGTGCGCGCGCCTGCGTGAAGCCCATGGCGTCTGCGATGAACATCACGATATCGGCACTACCAGCCTGATTGAAGTATGGATCGATGAAACGGAACAGCGTACATGGTTCCTGTTCGAAGCCAGCCGCCATAGCGATTCTACCGGCCGCTAAACTCCGTCGAATCAAGAGCATCATCAAAAACACCTCCGTTTAGGAGGTGTTTTTTTGCGGCGACTTGTTCAGCCGGATGAATTTCAGATATCTCATACGCCAGCATATTGCGAAGACGGATGGGATTTTCAAAACGTCTACGGCTTATTCTGGCTGGATAGCGCAAGGACGTCGCGATGCCCAGGCGCAGAGATATTCAAGCGTCCGCCATCAACGGCGGAACCACATCATCCTCATTGTGGAATCCCGTCTGAAGTAATGATGATAGAGAGCTGCCAGCGCATGCAAGCCGATCACGAAATAGCCCGTGTTCGCCAGCGTTTCATGTATTTCCTTGAAAAGGTCGGCTAGCGCAGGATTTTTTCCGATCAGTGTGGGCAGCACATAGCCAAAATATTCAACCTCGCGTCCTTTGCCGTTGAGGGTCAACCAGCCGAATAAAGGCAAACCGAGCATCAGGCAATACAGCGTGATTTTCACGATGCCGGCAAGCCTGATTTGCATGAGCGGCGGTGTCGGCAGTATCTGCGGTGTGGCGCCAGCCAGGCGTATCGATAGACGAACCCATGTCAGCGCAAATACGGATATGCCTGCCATGTAGTGCCATGTTTTCATCGACTGCCGCAGCGGCGTGCCACGCTCAGCCAGGTCATGCAGTTCCATCGTTGCATAGGCGATGGCTATCAGTATGGCCGTCAGCCAGTGCAATGCGACTGGAACCGAACCGTATCCGTCTATCGTATTTTTCCATTTCATGGTCAGGCTGCTTTCAATAGATGGAGTAGGGAATATGACAGCGTCGCTGTTATGAGCTTGTTAAAAATACGGTTTGGGCGCGATTGCCGATTGCTCGTAGATTGTCGTCTGGCTCATTGAATAGCACTATATTCTTGTGTGGATCCGCTTGAAGATACATATTGATTTTATGCGGATTCCGTCATTTTTCTTCAAGGATTTCTCGCTCTTTTGATCCATCATAAGTTTTATTAAAAGAAAAAGTCGTTTAGTATCAACACGATGGCGGCATTGTTTGATTCCTGCTACGTTATCCAGCAAAGGAAACATATGCGTATCAAATTCCTCGGTGGCACCGGAACGGTTACCGGTTCGAAGTATTTGCTGAGCGCGGGGACGTCAAACATCCTTGTCGACTGCGGCCTGTTTCAGGGATACAAGCAACTCCGCTTGCGCAACTGGGACAAGTTTCCGATCGAGCCAGCGAAACTGAATGCGGTTGTGCTGACACATGCGCATCTTGACCATAGCGGCTACCTGCCGTTATTGGTCAAAAATGGGTTCAACGGGAAAATTTATTGCAGCGAGGCGACATTCGACCTGTGCAAGATTCTTCTTCCAGATAGCGGGCGTCTACTTGAGGAAGAGGCCGGCTATGCCAACCGGCACGGCTTTTCCAAGCATAGTCCTGCGCTACCGCTCTATTCAGAAGCAGATGCGATACGCGCGCTCAAGTTTTTTTCCCCTGTCGGATTTGATTCCTCATTCCAGGTGTGTGCCGAGTTGACTGCCGAAATGCGGCATGCCGGACACATACTCGGTGCGGCCATTGTGTCCATCCGCAGCGATACAAGCAGGATTACTTTTTCCGGCGACCTGGGGCGGCCTAACGATCCCATCATGATGCCTCCGGAGTTTGTTAAAAACACGGATTATCTGGTTGTCGAATCTACCTATGGCAATCGCTTGCACGACACGAGCGACCCTTTGCTCGTGCTAGGCAAGACCATCAACGATACTGCCAATCGTGGCGGTGTGACGATCATTCCGTCATTTGCCTTGGGTCGTGCGCAGGAGCTGATGTATTACATTCATTTGCTCAAGAAATCGGGGGCGATCCCGGCGATATTGCCGGTCTATCTGAATAGCCCGATGGCAGTGGATGCCACGCAAATTTACAATAAGCACAGACGGGATCATCGCCTGACGAGTGAGCAGTGTGAAGCCATGTGCCATGCTGCGAAAATCGTCAATTCAGTGGAAGAATCGATTGCGCTCAATCAGAAGAAGATACCGATGGTGATCATTGCCGCGAGCGGCATGGCCACCGGTGGACGAGTCTTGCATCATTTGAAGGCGTTTGGCTCCGATCCTCGTAATACCATCCTTTTTGTCGGATTTCAGGCAGGGGGAACGCGGGGAGCATCGATGATTGCGGGTGCGGATGCCATCAAGATCCATGGCGAGTATGTGCCGCTTCGCGCAGAGGTAAAGCAGATTGATAATTTGTCGGCACATGCGGACCGGGGAGAAATTATCGGCTGGCTCTCCCATTTCGCGGCGCCACCCAAACAAACTTTTATTACGCATGGCGAACCGGATGCTGCAGATGTCTTGCGTAAGGGAATCGAGGAAACACTGCACTGGCCGTGCCGTGTCCCCGAGTATCTGGAAGAAGTCGAGTTGCCCTGAGGGGCAACCCGTGGATTGGCCGCAGTTCAGCGAACGATCAGAACCGGTATGTCGGTTGATGCCATGATCTTGGTAGCCACCGACCCCATGATTGCGCCAGCCAGCGCGCCATGCCCGTGCGAACCCATGACGATCAGATCTATCTTGTTCTTGGATGCATATTTGCGGATTTCATCCGTGATCTCGCCTACCTTGTAACTGGACGTGAAAGGAATGTCCTTCTTGCTCAGCGCCTTTTCGGCAACGGCTAATGCCTTTTCCGATTCTTCCTTGTAGTAACTATCGACCGCGTCGTTACCGAGCAGGGCACGCGCTCGATGAACTGCCAAACCAGCTGGAATGGGTGCCTTGACGTGCAGCAGATGCAGTTCCGGCATCTCCTTGAAAAATTCCAGATGCGAAGCCAGATATTTAACCGCTTTTTTTGTATAGATAGAGCCATCAACAGTAAGCAGAATTCTCATTTTTGTGTCCCGGTTGGTTGTTAAAGCGATGGAAGTTGGTCTCTTTTTAATGCGACATCAGTATCGGGACGCTCATCTGACCCAATACGGTCAGTGTAACGCCGCCCAATATGATTTCCCGCAAGCGTGCGTGGCCGTAACCACCCATCACGACCAAATCGTAGCCCCGATCGGACGCTAGCACCATCAGTGCGCTGCCGATATTGGTCTCGTTCTCCTGCGACAATACATCTACCTTGACGCCATGTCTTGCAAGATACAGGGCGATGTCGGCTCCAGGCAGCTCACCGTGCACATCGAGCTGTGCGACAGCATTGAATACCACGATGGTGACATCTTGCGCGCGCTTGAGTAGTGGCAGCGCATTGCTGATTGCCCTGGTCGCAGACATGCTGCCGTCCCATGCGATCAATATCCGGTTCGCCAATAAACTTGGTTGTGCTTCATACGGAACAATCAGAATAGGACGCACGGATTGAAGAGTGACGTATTCGGGCAGGTTAGAGACAAGGCTGGGATCGAATTCGTTGAAATTCTTTTGGCTGATCACGACAAGGTCGCTGTAACGGGCCTGCAGCACAAGGCCTTCTGCAGGATCGTCATTGATCAATCTTTTTTCATAGGAAGGGACGCCGATCTGTTTGACGATGGCCTCGAAATCGATCAGGGACTGATTCGCCCGCTCGCAAAGCATCTCGATACGGGAATTGAGAAGAATACTGTGATCTTCATAAAGAAAACGGGAAATGCCCGTCATCGCGGTGCCGATCAGATGAGCATTTTCAGCAAGTGCGATGCCAGCGGCAATCCGGATACGGTCCGCAGATTGCGGCGAGTGATCGACATGCACGAGGATAGTCTTGTAAGCCATCGCATCTCTCTTTTTTACGGTGTCTTGTCTGCTGCACGTTGCAAACGATCAAGCAGGGAGTAGGCAGGGCACCACCCGATACTGCCTGTAACGAGCGGAATTAAACCGATCAATCCTATCCAGCGCCAGTTGCTTTCAAGAAAAAATATTACGCTCAACAAGCAGAGTCCGACGACGATGCGGACGATACGTTCAGGGTATTTGATATTCATGATCGCTTCCTGGTTGTTACGCGGAAATCGGAACGTCGGCTGAAACATCGCAATGAATTCAACCATACGCCAATAGTGACGGACATCGCTGAAAGAAATTTGATGTATATCAAGTCGATTGAATCAAAAATTGATGAGCATGCAGCCTGGGCGAAATCAGGCGCTCATCAGTCGTTTTCGGTATCTGCCTGGTAAAAATATCTTGCCTGAACTGGACAAGCGTTGAACTGGGAAGGTAGAAATCCGCCCAAATGCCAAGGATCATGGCGGTGCACAACCGAGCAGCGCCTGCGCGTGGCTGGCAGCGATCCATTCTTCATTGGTCGGTATGACCGCAATGGTGAGACGGCTTTGTGCAGTGGATATAAGCTCGGCATCATTCTTGTTTGCAGCTTCGTCCATGCTCGCCTCGAGGAAACCAAGTTCGCGACAGATGCGTGCGCGTATCTCTGCATTATGCTCGCCGACGCCGGCGGTAAATACCAGCATGTCGAGCCCGCCGAGCAGGGCGACCAGAGCGCCGATTTCGCGCACAATCCGCCGCACATATAAAGCCAACGCATCCTGCACACGTACATTGCCGCTTTCCTGGCGCAGCAGCTCACGCGGATCGGAGGAGATACCGGAAATGCCCAGCAAGCCAGACTCGTGGTAAAGCAATTGGCCGACCTGATCGACAGTGAGCTTTTCGATCTGCATCAGGTAAAGCAGCGCACCGGGATCGAGGGCGCCGCAGCGTGTACCCATCATCAAACCGTCCAGCGCGGAGAAACCCATCGTCGTCGCCACACTGCGCAATTCCTGCATTGCACACAGACTGGCGCCGCTGCCGATGTGGGCGACGATCGTGCGTCCTCGTGCTTTTTCGCCGTAACGTTCGGCCAGCACCAGTGATATGAATTCATATGACAAGCCATGAAAACCATAGCGACGCAAGCCGCGCTCCCATGCCGAGTAAGGCAAGGGCAGCATCTGTTCGACGCGCGGCAAGGTATGGTGGAAAGCGGTGTCGAAACACGCGATCTGCGGCGGATTGGGATGTGTTTCGAGCAAGCTTGCTATCGCTTCCAGCGCAAATGGCTGGTGCAAGGGCGCAAGCGGTATGTAGTTTCTGAGATCGGCCAGAATGCCTGCATCAATCTGCACCGGAGTCGAGTATTTGGCACCGCCATGCACGACGCGATGGGCAACAGCGAGAATGCGATGATGACCGAGACGCGCCAGTACACGTTCCTGTATGCACGCCAAAGCGGCAGGATATGGCTGGTTTTCATCCAGCGCAACGGGCCCCGGCTTGATGCCGGTTTCTCCAAATGTCGGCATCTTGCTGCCAATGCCATCGACCTTGCCGTTCCATAGCGGCTGGCGAGGCAGGGGAGATACGCTGGTGTCGAACAGCGCAAATTTGATACTGGAAGAGCCGCAGTTAAGAACCAGGATCAAGTCGCTCATGGTGGCGCATCCTTGTAGCGGTTCGCCAATAGCAGGGCAATCGCGCACGAGGCCAGGCGTGATTCGCGCGAATCGGCGCGGCTGGTCAGCACGATAGGCACTTTGGCACCCAGCACTATGCCTGCGCTCGAGGCGCCGCCAAGATATTCGAGTTGCTTGGCCAGCATGTTGCCGCTTTCCAGATCAGGTACAACCAGTACGTCGGCGCGGCCGGCAACCTCGGACACGATGCCCTTGATGTGCGCGGCTGCAGCGGAGACCGCATTATCGAATGCCAGCGGACCATCAACGATGCCGCCTGCAATCTGGCCGCGGTCAGCCATTTTACAGAGTGCAGCTGCATCCAGCGTTGCCTGCATCTCTGTGTTGACAGTTTCCACTGCGGCCAGAATCGCCACGCGCGGTTGCGCCACACCGATGACATGCGCGAGGTCTATGGCGTTGCGTACGATGTCGGCTTTTTCTTCCAGCGTAGGTGCAATATTGATCGCCGCATCGGTGATGATGAAAGGGCGCGGATAAGCAGGCGTCTGCATCAGAAAACAGTGACTGATCCTGCGCTTGGTACGCAAGCCGGGATGGGCGATGACGGCATGCATCAATTCATCCGTATGCAGGCTGCCTTTCATCAATGCCACCACTTTTTTCTGTACCGCCATTTCTACCGCCTGCGCGGCTGCGGCATGGCTATGCGCTACATCTACAATCTGGATGCCGGAGATGTTCAGCCCGGCCTGAGCCGCAACCGCCTCCAGTTTCGCGCGGGGAGCAACCAGTACCGGCTCGATCAGGCCCGCCTCGCGGGCATCGAGCACCGCGGCCAGACTCAAGGCATCGCAGGGATGTACTACGGCTACATGGATGCGTCCCAGCGGCCGCACATGATCCAGCAGACGCGTCAGTCCGCCGCCGACTTTCAGCCGGACTTCCGGCAGCGTGCTGCGCGATTGTTCAATGCGCTCTGACGGCGCAATGACTTCTGCTTCGCCGGAGATGACTTGCTCGCTGTTTTGATTCGTGCACAGGCAGGCCAGCTTGAGGCGTTTGCTCGTTTCGTCGCGTTCAATGACGGTTACGCTGATTGTCAGCGTATCGCCTATGCGCACCGGTATCAGGAATTTAAGCGTCTGTCCCAGATAAATCGTGCCGGGTCCGGGCAAACGCGTGCCGATTAATGCAGAAATAAGGCCACCACCAAGCATGCCGTGGGCAATGACGCCGTGAAAGCGGGTCGAGGCCGTATAGTCGGCATCCAGATGTTGCGGGTTACCATCGCCGGACAGCAGGGCAAAGAGCTGTATGTCTTCCAGCCTCAGTGTGCGTTCCATCACCGCCGTATCGCCAATGGCAATTTCATCGAAGGTGCAATTACGTACGATCAACAGATCGTCAGTTAATAGCGATGCAGCAGGAGAGTGCCGGTCGGTCATCAGAATACCTTTCGTGGCATGAATACCGGAAGAGTCTAACCGGCTCACAGGAAGATCGTTTGATCCTGATCAACTGTGTCACGTTTCAAGCCGCTTGTCGCGTATTCTGGCCGCAGAGCCAGTCGATGAGGATCAGATGGGAGAGGGTGGCATGCCTGAGCTGCTGAAGTAATTTTTGAATGAACCCTATCGTCGTTCTTTAAGTGAACGGATGTAATCGATTGAAGAATTGCCTTGCAGAGCGGCGAGTGCCAAGGCAATTCATGTGTCTATGCAGTTTGAAGTTTCGGGAAGATCGGTCCTGCCAACACAAAAATCCATACGACAATGACAAAAGGAGCCGTCAGCGCCGGCATTCCCAGTGGCTCCAGCACGGCAGACACTGCGGCAAACATCACTGCCGTCGTGATCATGGCGAACAGTCCATACAGTGCCGAGCTGATATTCAATACATAAAAGACGCTTATCATCGCGATTGCCGTAAGCACGGAATTGAATCCGAAGGCACCGGAACGAATAGCCGGCTCGGCAGCGCCCATGCTCCAAGCGACGATTAATCCCGTCGATGAGCCAATCAGCGCCGCTGCACACGCCACTCTGGAACTGATCAGCAGCCCGATTGCAAACAGGATACCAGTGACGACATTGCCCTGAAAAAAGACCTGGGCAATACCGTTAAAAAGTCCCTCTGCAAATGTCGATGCGGTTACCACACCTTCAATGATGGCGATTTTGGGCAGTCCTGCGATGGGCAGATTGCTGGTCGAATGCAAATGTCCCAAACGTGCGCACGCCATCACAAAGAAAAGCGTCGTAAAAACAAACGGCGCCGTAAGGACAGGGATTTTCCTGGCATCAAAAAGATTCAGCAGAGCCGCCATCACAATGGTCGAGCACGCCGCAGCCAGAACAACATAAGCACAGGTGAAAATAGCAGCTTCAAGGAAATACAGTAAAGCGATGGAAACCAGTGCACCGTTAAAACCGAAAAGGCCTGCATCTATGCGAGCGCGACTAACGCCCAGCAGCATCGCGGTTGCCGTACTGATAGCCGCACCAAACAATGCGGCCCATCCGAAAAGCGTGGAATTATAAAAAATCCCTGCCAAAAAGAGAACGCCAGCGTAACTATTGTTCTGCAACATCACTTGCCCAATGCCGCGCAAAACTGCGTCTAAAAAACTCAGCAGGCATCGTTGGCCAGTTGCATTCTCTTGAACGAGCAACCCGGTTGAAGAAAAGTGAGGAGCAAGGATTGCTCGCAGGTTGTAGACGTTTTTGGATTTCATCAATATTTTCTATATCGCACGGCCCAGTTGGAACGTTTATTTCAAATGATATTTTTAGCCGCCGCAATCATACTTCATGTCACTAGCTGATTGGTTCCATCAGAATATGACTGTCCTTCGTATAATTTATAGAAAATCAGATAGCCCTTTACCTCTTATCGCACGCCTGAAGAATTAAGCTGGGCGCGGGCTGTAGCACGATAAGAGGTGTTTAAAATTTCCTGAAATTTTCTCAACAATGACCGTTGCAGCTACTGTTGAAGCTACTGCATATTGCGTCAAAATTTGCTCCCAATAAGCCCGCTTCCCTGGGCTCTTTTCGCGGTCTAAATGCACCGCTGCAAATGCGACTCTAACGTCGATTTCTGCCATTTCTGCAAGCATCGAAATTTCCGCCTCATCAGCCGGTTTCTTGCCGTGACGGAGTTCAGAAACTCTTGAATCCTTTACGCCAAGCCGTTGAGCGAGTTGGTAGAAACTTGTCAATCCCTGCTGTTTCATGGCTGCAACAATTAACGATTTTTGATCCATAAAACCTCCTTTTCGCCACTTTACACCGTCCTACTCGATTGACAACCTTCCTGTACGAGAAGTAAGTTTCGCTCACTCCCCATTTGGGAAGTAATCACCACTTAGGAGCGAATCATGACAATCAAAATCGTAGTCGAGGAAGTCAACGTTGATGTAAAAACCGGTGTCGGGGCAAAAGGTCCTTGGCGTATTGAAGAGCAAGAGGTATTTGCTTACCTGGCTGATCGCAAGTGCAAGCTTCATGCACATCCAACACGCATCACCGTGCGCCTGGAAGATGGTCAGCTGCCTTACCCAATCGGTGAATACACCATTTCACCTAACAGCTTCTACGCTGGCAAATATAACTCCCTGATGTTCTCTGCGCGTCTGGTGCCAATGCGCGCCGCTGTTAAATAAGCAGCATGAACTTCCGCCCTGGTACACCGGTTTTCGAATTCCGGATCGCAACCAGGTCCGGCGTCCTCCTTTATGCCGTGGACGCCGATTTCTTATCTACCGTTCGTCGAGCCGTTGCAGCTAAGCGCAAATGGCAACTCTTGTTACCAGCATCGACGTTGCGTGTGCATCTGCTTTATCCGAATGGCAAGCGAGTGCCTCGCGCCGACATTAAAGCAGCATTAAAAGCTATCCAGGGGGAACGATGAAACAACCTGAAGACAAATTTACCAGGGACGCATTTAACCGCCCTGTAGGCCGTCCACGTAAGCCGGATGCCAAAACCAATGCACAACGCCAGGCTGAATTTCGCGCACGTCGCAAATTCAATTTCTTAGTTTCCGTTACTAGTAACGGAAATTGACCATGCGCCCAGAAACTCAGTTTGCAATTTTGATAATGATTCTTGCACTCATGCTGCCTTTGTCGTTGTTCCTGGTTCGGCTGGTGCGCATCATTTTGGTGCATCGGAATCCACGGGTTACGTATAACAACCCGTGGGAAGTCTCTGGGGGGAGACTTTCGTTGCAATACAAACAACAAACATTAAGAGATTGACAACATGTCAGTTTTCATTGATCGCCTCTATTTGAACCAGGAATTTCACGGCCAGAAAACGCCTGACCTGTTCAACGGTCATGTTGCGCGATTTGATGATGATGGTGTCCAGGAGTGGATGCAACCGTCTGCCGCTGTTCTGGAAGGCACGTTTGATACCCGCATCTTAGCTAAGTCGTTCGGTGGTAGATCGTTCTTGCGCGGGAATCCTGGTCGCTTTGGTCGGCCTGACAACGTTTTTAACCTGGATTGGCAGCAAACCTGGGACAAAGCTAATGTTCTGGCTGAAAAATTCGGTCTTCCGATTTTTACGCATGGCAAACAAAGCTACAACGTCTCAGAGCGCGACATGCAGCATGGCGTTACGTCCGTATGGACGGGCGCAACTGTATCGGCAATCGATGCCACATCTAATTTTGCAACCGGCAGTAAAGAAAACGCCTTCCTGTTTTTGCAGTGGCTGGAAGGTCAGCATATCGAGCGTGTGCGCGGCGGAATAGGGCGGCAGGGCTCCGTTCGTTTTGGCGATGGTAACGGCCTCCAGGTTGAAGCCTATTACAAAGCGGATGAAATGATCGATCACGCAAAGAACGATCACAAGCGTAATGAAATCAAGAAGTCACAGCTTTGGCAGTGGCTCAACGATTTGGGAGTAATCCGATTAGAAGTCCGCGCAAAGCGGAATCATTTGAGAGACCGAAACCTCGGCTATTCAGGAGCGATCACGATGGAAAAAATTAAACAGTTATATGACGATAAAACGAGCGTCATTCGACGCATTAGCAACGATGTTGATGCGTTCGATTTTACGAAATTGCCACTTCGTATGGCTGGCATTGCGCGCGAATATCTTGCTGGCGCTGAGATGCGTTCGCGCATGCCTAAATCATCCTTTTATAAAGCACGTCGTGAGTTGCTTTCGCATGGAATTGACATCGCTACGCCTAACAAAATTCGTTCGATTCTTCCGCGCGTCAAGGTGATCGAATTGCAGCCTTTGTCTGCGCCTGCCTGGTATTGGGATAGGGCGGCATGAGTACGAAAATTTTGTCGTGGGTTGGTGGCTGCGTAGCGGCCGCCATGCCCACGACACACGTCCAGGAGGGCATATGAACGTCACACCTGAAATGTTTGTTGGAGCCGTAATCGTAGTTTGCTTTGCGCTCGGCTGGATAGCGGGGAACAGATGATTTTATTAAAAGCAATTTGGCCGACCCTCGCATGTCTCGGCCTGTGGGTATGCGGTGTGTACCTGGTTAGATACATCAGCTATCGCCTGAAGGTCGGCCAATGAGCACGATTTCAATGGTCGGTTATTGCATGACTGCCTTCGGTATTGGCTATGCCTGTGGTTACTGGCTTTCATTGTTTCGTAAAGCAATGAACGTCCTAGAGTAGTAAGGCTACGTCCGGTGCCTCAATTCTGAAAACCGGACAATTTGAAGGGGTAAATCATGTTGAAGCAAATCCAAGAAAAACTGTTGTTCGGCCTGTTTATGCTGCTGGGTCTCGTATCCAGTGCAATGGCTGCTGTTGGCGATGATCCTGGCGTCGATGCAATCAATGCACTGTCCGGCAAAGCAACGTTGTACATCACTGCATCGTTCGCCGTTGCTGTGCTGGTTGCAGGCGGATTCTGGGGTATCGCAATGATGAAAAAAGCATTTTCGCGCGCGAAGTAATCATGAAACACCTGGCGGCTGTAATGGTCGCCAGCCTCGCGCTGGCTTCCTGTTCCTCTCAACAAAAATCTACCTATGACAACTACATTTCCAGCAAGTGGGAGCGACAAGAATATGTTTGCGAAGATGGTTCGCTCTCTGGTCGTGGTGGTTGTCCTTTGCGTCCTCTCACTGGGCTTATTCGGTAATGCTAATGCTGCTGCGCCTGTCACCGGATATCGTTACGGGGGTTCTGGCGCGGTTTATCCAACGCCAGAAGCTGCGTGTAATCAATGGGTGAACGCTGCCTCTTTTCAAATGAAGGCTGTCCCCATTTCACCTACGATAAATTTCCAGTGTCAAGCATTGATAAGCGGTACATGGACAAATGTCGGTAATGGTGCTTTTGGTATTGCTGGCGGTATTTGTCCTGATGGCTCTGCTCCCAATACATCGAAGCCGACTGCGCAGCAATGTGTCGATCCTGCTCCAAATACTTGCCGTGGCGAACCTTCACCTGAAGCATGGTTAAATAAATCTGGCTTTTATCCAGTCACAAATCCGACATGTACATGGATGGATGCAGAGCATGTCAATGCCAGCTGCTCCGGCACAAGTAAATCAGGCAAGCCGACGACTGTCGAGATTGGGTGTCGTAATGGCACTGGTGTGCAGCCTGGTGACGTTCCAAGTCCTGAGCCTGAAGTTGAAGTTGATTATCCAGAATGTCCCGTTGGTTCGTATAAATACACGGATATTGATGGTGCTAGCGAATGCTCTACGCCTATTCCAGAGGAAGTTTCGCCGCCGCCGTGTACGTCTGGCAACGTGGGCACGGTCAACGGCAAACTTGTCTGTTTGCCTGCGAATCCAGCCCCGGATCAAGCTGCTGTAGCTGCTGCTGAGGCTAAATTGCAGGCTGCTATTGCCAAGCAATTTCCAGCCACTCCCCAAGCTGCTGAAGCTGCAAAAAAAGCTGCTGCTGAGGCGCAAAAGGCCAAGGATGCGGCCAACTCTCTTCCGTCTTCTGCTGGTGCGCAAGGTAGTGCGCAGGATGCAATTAATTCAGCAAAACAGGCCGCTGGCTATGCCGGTACTGGATACGGTGGCCCTGGCGGTGTAGGCAATGGAACTGGTTCTGGCGGTGGTACGGGTGAGGGCGATACCGGCCCGAAAGAATGCGGCACACCTGGCAAACCAAAATGCCAGATTGATGAAACCGGCACGCCTGCGGGCGTAGGTACAGCGCTGGATGCTTCCAAGACAGCATTGCAAACTGCCATTGATGCAATCAAATCGTCTGCAAATGAAGCTGCTTCCGATAACGCAAAAGATACTTCTATCGGATGGCTCCCGAATATTCCTGAGGGCACATGCCAGGAAGTTGATCTACCTGTACCTGTTCCTGGCGGTGGCGTTTTGCGTTCTGATATTTGCAAATATACGTCCTATGTAACGGTTGGCTTCGAGTTGCTGTGGGCCGCGTTTTTTGCCTTTGCCATCATGGCCATGGTCGCTTCCGCAACGTCAAAATCTCACTCGTAGGAATTCGATCATGCCTCTACTCGGCGTTTTATTTGTCAACCTGGTTGGTAGTTTTGCTACCTGGCTAGTTCAGTTTTTTACACAGAAGGTCGCAGTAGCGACGGCAATCAGTCTGCTCCTGGGCGCATTAATCCTCGGCTTGTTCATCGCTACACGTGCTGCATTGTCTGGCCTTGGTTCAATGGCCGGTTCAGTGCATCCGATGTTCGGTGCTGGTATCTCGATGATTATTTCGCCGCGTGTGGCGGCCTTGCTGACTACATATATGGCATTTTGGGTCACTGTTGAACTGTACAAATGGAAGGTCAACCTTCTGCAACTGTGGGCGAGAACGATATGAATTTAACCTGGCCGGAAATCATCATCCTGGGCGGCTTGTTCTTCGCCCTGGTTATCTATGTCTGGACGAATATTGCCAACGATTTGCCGGAAGATTTTTTGATCCGCAAACGCAAGGATAAATAATGGCCGTCTATGCGATTACCGGCAAACTGGGGTCAGGGAAGGGCAAGGCTGCCATTCAACGCCTGCGCGAATATATGCGTGAAGGAAAACGCGTCGCCACGAACTGCGATGTGTTCCTGGAACACTTGATGCCCAAACATTCACGCGGCACGATTACGCGCGTTCCTGACAAGCCTACAGCGTACGATCTGTATGCCATCGGCAGCGGCAACAAGTTCATCGACTTTGAACCGCTCTGCACGATCACCTCGGCCGGCAATTATTCATTCCAGGCACCGGCACCGAAACTGCTCAAGGGCTTTGATGAAGCCCATAACGGCGCACTTGTCCTGGACGAATGCGGCTCCTGGTTGAATGCTCGGACCTTTGGCGATAATGGCAGGGCGGACATGCTGGAATGGTGCATTCACGCTCGCAAATATGGCTGGGATGTATTTTTCGTGATGCAGAACATCAGCCAGATCGACAAGCAATTGCGTGAAAGCCTGTTTGAGTATGTGGTGCGTCTCAACCGTCTTGATCGCATGAAAATTCCGGTCCTGTCACCGGCGCTGAAGTTATTAACTGCTGGCGCCACGAAGGGCACTTTGCCGCGTGTGCATATCGCTGTCGTGCGTCTGGGGAGTTCAATCGATGGCCTGGTCGCTGATCGCTGGATATTTCGTGGCGATGATCTGAACGACGCCTATAATACGACGCAAGTTTTCAGCTCCAGCTATCCGCATGCCATTCATTGCTTGCTGCCGAACTGGCATCGAGAAGGCTATTTACATCCGGAGCCTGTGCCGTTCGGAATTCGCCTGGTACGTCGCTTTGGCTTCATGCTTGAGCGAAAGCCGCGTAAGGCTGTTATGAGAACGTCGAACCGGTTCCGTGACCTGGTGATGCAGCTACCTGCTGAACAGCGAGTAAAGCATTTTCAGCGCCTGCAACAGCATGGCGTGATTTGATGGACGCAGGGCGCGAATCCGGAGGAAACGGGGGTATGTTTCCGCAGGAATCGCAACCGAATGCCGCACATTCTTCGATTAGACCTATTACGCTGAGTCGAGCCGGTCCCGCAGGGATGATGTGTCTGGCATTGAATCGAGAACCGGGCATTATGTGCATTGATACGTCCCTTGGCTGGTTATCGCCTTCCAGGCGTCTTCCAGACCAGCAAGGCGGGCATCAATGGCACGTATCCAAGACCAATCTTTCTGCACACCATCCCTAGTGCTGAAGACCGATTTTGACGTTGAGTGACTCAGGGCGGGAGTCTGTAGGAAACGGATTTATCGTTTCCGGAAGAGTTCCAACCGTGCGCCTCATGTTCATTCCGCTAAACCTACCAGCCTCAATTGCACCTGGTGTGTTTCATATGCCTGGTCATTAGCTGCCATCGTCGTGCGCCCGTGGCCCAGGGCGAAGCCCGTCCGGCCTCGATCTGTCTGGAGACCGTATAGTGCATCCATATACCGACTCTCAAGTGTCAGTAGTCGAAGCGCCCAGGCCGGACAAGGCTGCTTTCCTGACTCCCAATCGTTCACTGTGCGAATATCTCGGCAGCAAATACGCGCCGCATGCGCGACAGAAAAGCCTCCGAAATCCCGAGTTGTTGCAAATTCAGAACCAAAACAATATTTATTTCTACTTTTTATTTTCAGCTTTGCCATTGACGACTCCGTAAACATCTGATCTAAACACAAAAGCCCCAAGTTCTTATCCCGTAGTAGAGCGAGATTCATTGAGAACATTGGGGCTTTGGATTTGTTGTTTCTGGGCTATCTGATTTCGTATAATTTATATTATGTCAAATAACGAGGCGAATTAAACGAATCTAATATCTCCCTCTTCGATACGCCTGCTAATTGCAGGCGTTTTTTTGACTAGCCACAAAAGCGCTCCGAACTAATCTTCTTACCTATCCGGAAGTAATCGTCTTACTTTTTGTTTTTGCACTTCCGTTAGATCTTTAGTTCTACGCTTATGGACAGCTAAAATCTATCTTAGCAAGTTTTAAATTGATATCAAAGATCACCGCTACACATATATTGCCGTCGAGATTGTGGGAGTCAGTTGACTTTGTGAAAGGCACTTCCGGCTGATGCAGGTGTAGCACTATCCTTCAATTCAAAGACACATTCTAAGTACGGCTTGACCGAGTCCCATGGCAAATTTTTATCCAGCATAGCGACCAGATTCCGGCCAACTTCAATTATTCCTCCCTGACTGGCCGCACGAGCATAATTTAGAGCACCGCCAGAATCTGCTTGCGCATGAAGATCGGTATCCTGATTGCCATAAGCATGAAACTGAGTAATCGAACCAGGCTTAAATAGTGAACCGGATCCATTGCACTGCTTCCCATAGACAGGTTCTGATCTCTCAACATGTCCTGAGGCGAAACTGTCTTCAACCACATGGAGTAAGCTGCCAAAAGCGACTTCGTCTATGTTGCGACGCAGTGCCACATTCCCAAGTGTGAATAAATCTTGAACATTCCATTCGGTTTTACCAAAATGTTCCGAAAAGCCTTCAATCTTCACATCACGCAAACGCGTGTCCAACCCGTATTCACGCAGTGCGATGCGCCAGCTAAACTCAGCCCACATTAAAATTTTCTTGCGCGTCACCTCCGGTGCCTCGCCGTCTTTAGATGCCATTGCATGTAGGAATTGGAGGTCGCCAAAATGTGAGCGATGCAGCATCGAATAACCATTTGAAGCATCCATTGTCACTCCGCTCTTGGCCTTCTTTTCGGCATCCCAAAAAAGACCCGCCCAGCATTTCGGTTGGGTGATGAAACGTACTGTTTCATCAGTTTTGCATGACAAATTCTTGGCTTGATCGGGTAATAAGCGAAATGGTGGATCGTCATTCCATCTGACACCGGCGATAACATATGGACTTGCCATACCGAGATCGGCGTCCTGACAGTGGTTTGTATCACCTTCGCACCCATAGATACGTTGGGTTATTTCTTCGTGTACTGCTTCAGTAAATAGAGGTAGACCTTTTAGCGCAGCACCACTAAGCAGTTTGTCGAAAAATCCAGAATTCATTCGACTTAACTTGCGTTCCATGGCCGTACCTTCAGTTGATAGCTTAAAGGCATACGCTGGTGCACAGAACGCTAAAGTGAGAAAGAGAAAAGACCAGCTTGGCGGACAAAGTTTTAAGATCATTCCTATTTTTCCTCTTTTTTAAACCTTGCTGGTTAGGGCGTTTTCAGTAAATTACGCCTAAACATGCTTGCGAATGAAATGTCATTCGCAAGTTCTTTTGCATAATCCCCTTTGCGAAAAACTATTTCTGCAGCGGCACCCGTCGAAGGCACTGGAAGTATTTTCGCCGTAGGATGTAGCTTACGAAATAATTCGACCTCTTCGTGAATCCCATCCATGCCCCCGATGACAACGGCCGCATGGAACTTCCGACTTTGTATCATGTTCATGCGCATAGAATAAATGCTTAAATTTCTATCTCCGTCGATTGCTGAAACATAGCGTTGATCTATAAAATCATCGTTTTCGACTGGCATCAATTCGGTAAAAAATTTACTTTGAAAAATAGTAATTCGTTCTCGATCTATTTCCGCGTGTCGAGCGTACAGTGAAACTAGTGGAGTGATTGCAGGATGACCACCGAATGTTATTCGGCCTACCGGTAGCACTACTTCTATCAATGCTTTTATAGCTTCCCGGATTAGAAACACGTTGGCGGTATCAAAATATTTGCGATCCCGTTCTGGGAGAGGAACGCTCGCCGAAAGAAAAACATCGATCATATAAGATGTCCCTGCAAAGCAGGCAGAGCGTTCTTCATGCTTATTGTACGGACGGGTAAATGAGAGTCAAGCCAGCTCAGATGTTTGAGCCAATTTGGGTGTAGTCCCCTACTGTCATAGATAATCCAAATTTCATCGTCCACGCCTTTATGCTCTGAGATAGAGTCAAAAATTGCATTGATACGATCAGAAGTCGGACGGCCCACAGCAGGGACTACCGCGAGAGACTTTTTTGAAATGTCCACGGATATCCAACGTTGAGGTTGAACGGTAGGATTGAGTGCAAGGTCTCGCGCCAAGTCGCAAAAATAATCAATTAAATGAGCATGCCGTAAAGCCATTGCTTCAGCTCTTAATTCCTCTGCTCTATCGCAGATATTGCCTATTGCTTCAATAGTTATGCTTGCACCCTGCCCGGGCGTCTGGTCAGAAAAATCTGACAAACCTAGTTTCAGAAAACGGCTAAACGAATAGTTGCTATCTTCGGTTTGACCTGGCCACAGCAGATGCAGAGTTTGAATTCCCAATAAATTTGCCTGAGCTAATTCGGCACTGGTCCAGCGTCCTTCTCGAAAACCTGGTGTATCAATAAGGACGATCACGTCAACATCTGACATTCGATGCCACAGTTCAGCTTGAAAATCGACGGCTGGCGGAACTGATCTTACATCGATAAATACGTCAAATCCTCGCTTATCCAGTTCTTCATAAAGTAGATCGGCGAGCGGCTGAGATCCTATTCTTCTGTAGCTAATGAAAATCCCGCGCTCTTTGCGGAGCAAGCGAAATGTCTCAAAAACTAGCGATGTCAGACGGGTTACGTTCGTTTCATTCGAAGCGACTTCTATCGCGTTGATATGTTTTAACTCGTCCGGAATTTCGTCATTTACGGCATCTAATGAAGTGACAACTGGAGCGACTAATATTGAATCTTGAAGTATTTGTTTTAAGAATGGCGATACATTTCTATCTGAATGACCAAAATAAATTCCCATTGCGGGCTTTTTTTTATCGTATTGATCGAACGTAGAGTCAGTAAGAAATGTAAGCTCAGTTGGAGAGATTCCAAGATTCACCGCTCGTGCGATCACCGCAGATTTCAGCGCGTCGATGCGGGAGTCCAATTGTCCCATAACAATAATCTGGTACGACTGCTGCATTGTTTATTACCTCAAACGTAAATCGCTCAACCTATCGACGAAATATTTTAATATCGGTCTTAAATTAGTCCGGTTTTGTCGCTCAACTGATATTGCCTACGCTGAGATGATTTGTTGATACTTAGGTCAACGCCCAGCCAAGCCGGCAGCAGTTTCTATCCAGGAGCCGATATTCGTTCTACCGTTCTGTTCTACGAAGTCATAGCTCATGCAATGAGTAGATAGCTGAACGATGTTGGTTGTTCTAGGCGCGTCAAACCACAAATCTTTTTCGGGAATCGCAAGCGTATAGTCAGCGTATTTCACCCACTTCCCTTCCTTCCACTCCGCTAGGAATATGCCGCTGGTAGTTCTATAGAGCGCCATTTGGGCAAGTGGATTCGCTCCTTTGATCGAGCTCATTCCTTTGTCGTTTTTTACGCCGTCTATATTGACAGTTAGTAAACCGTTGCCTTTTACTACGCTACGAGCAATTTCGTATCGCACCCAGCGTCTGGACCATGTACTAGCTCCTGCAAGAACGCATGTAACCGAGGTATTCTCTAAACCTTTTCGTAGAAATGCCTTAAGTACATCATCGCTTTCTTTTTGCGATGCTTCAAATACGCTGCCGTCGAAAAAACCTTCACTATTTTTTTCGTTCTGAACAACCCAGCTATTTCGTACGTTCCAGGCCCGCCAAACGTCAGGCGCGTAGTGGAAAGAGAAGAACGTTCTACGCATTAATACACTTTCATAAATGATTTAGAACATTCACGATCGTCATCATGATGACGATCGGATTCTTGAAATGATGTAAATTAGCGAGCTTTTACAGCGTCAGTTACCCAACTTTCGATGTTTTGTTTGATGTGATCGTAAACGTATGTGCTAGTTGAAAATGGCGGGTCATAAACTTTGCCGCTTACAGCTTTTCCATCAACAACTAGTCCAGTAAATGGATTGGCACCTTTTGTTGATTGATTGCCGTCTGAATCCTTCAGATTATGAATGTGAATGGCGAGTACGGCTAGACCGTCTGCCCATGCTTTTTTTATTTCGTGTTTGACCCAACGTCGACTAGCTGTTTTTTCTCCCACAAGTACAACAAGACATTCTTTCCCTTTCATATTGTCCGCAATCCAATCCTCGATTGCTTTATCACCCTTCTTTTTTATCTCTTCCCACTTATTAGAGTCAAGCAACGGTTGCTTCTCAATGGCACCGATTTGTCGAACTTGCGATACACGCCAGTTGTCGTCTTTGTAATGAAAGCTGAGGAAGCATTTCTTGGCCATATATTTCCCTATTAATTTTTATTTACGAATCACATGAATGGACAGATGCAGAGCATTGACACTTTTATTACTGCGTATCGGCACATGCTCATATGAAATGGTTAGCTAAAGCTGTGACCATAAGACGCATGTGCGACCCTGCTTTATCTATGTATTGGTGCATTTATGTAATCCCATATTTATGGGATGTAGCGTTATCATTATTTTTAAAAGGACTTAAAGAATGCAAAAACTTCAAAGCTCATTTATTTAGTGTTGTGTCCCGATCCAAATAAGACTTCAGCTCGCTGGAGAGTGCCTGATGTGTATCGAGTTTCGCTTGCAACGTGACCAGTTCTATTTGATGTTGATTTAGCTGTCCGGTTACTACAGTGACTTGCTGCATCGCTTCTGCGAGCTGGGTACGCATTTCCCCAAGTTGAGCATCTTTCTCATCTATTTGCTCTTTCAATAGCCTGTTATTCTGCTCCACGCCCTGCAATTGTTCCAGCTTCTGTTCGAACTGGCGCACGCGTGTTTGCTGTTCATAGAGTGCTTGCTGGGCGTGCGAAAGGTCTGATATCAACCGTACACCCTCTTTATTGAGCCGTGTCACCTCGTCTTGTTTGACGATCAAACCTTGCTGAAGCTGGCGCATTTCTGCCTGCAGACCTTGGACTTGCTGTTCGTGGCGCCGCATGTCCTGGTCCCGTTGTTCTTTGGTCGATTCTCGGTAGTGCTCCAAAGATTCTCGGGCATGCTGATGCTTTTCTTCCAAGGACTGTCGATGCCGTTCGTTTTCGTCCAGACGTTCCTTGAGCGCCGACACCTGCAGATTCAAACCTTGGCATTCAACCTTTGTCTGCTGCAACTGCATCGCAGTGTGTTCATGGGACTCTTTTTCCGACGTCCAGGCCGATTTCGCCTGCTGCAGGCTGGTACTAAGCTCAGTGCTTTCCTGTCGCAATTCCAGAATCAAGGCCGTTTGTCGACGTTCCGTTTCGGCTGCCTCATTGTGAATAGCCGCAATTCTCGTATCTGCTTCTTCCTCCAATTGAGCTGCCAATCTAGCGACAAGATCTTGCAGCGCATCGCTTAATGGCGCTTTGATAGATTGCCCGCCATCGTCTTCTTCTAACTCCTTGAGATACTTATGAATTGTGGTCTTGGAGCCAGTATTGCCGAGCTCAACGCGTACCGCGTCGACCGATGGATGCTTGCCCTGCCCTATAAGGGTGTCGCGGGCTTTCTTAACTTCGGATTTGTAGAGTCCAGTGCGGGCCATTATTGCTCCAATGAATTAAGTAATATATTACATACCACGTAATTACATACTAATATTAAATGATTTTCAAGCAGTTATTTTTGATTTTAAAGGTTAGATAATGCAGTGTTATCACATGTTATCCGGAAAAACAGCTAAAATTAGCCTTGGATTGCTGTAACACAGGCAAAGACTGCTTTTTACTTTTCGATTCTGCAAATAGTGAGCCCAATCCATGGACAAAATCGATCAATACATCCATGCGGCCACTCGGCAAAACACTCGGCGTAGCTACCAGTCGGCTATCCATCACTACGAAGTCGAATGGCGAGGCTACTTGCCGGCGACCGCCGAGAGCGTGGCCCGTTACCTAGCAGACTATGCTGAAACCCTGGCGATCAATACGCTCAGGCATCGCCTGGCAGCACTTGGCCAATGGCATATAGATCAAGGTTTTCCCGATCCTACGAAAGCACCGATCGTTCGCAAAGTCTTTCGCGGCATCCAGCAATTACATCCTGTACAAGAAAAACGCGCCAAGCCCCTCCAACTCGAGCAGCTCGAACAGGTGACAACTTGGCTTGACGGTGCCATCGTTGCTGCAGGCGCAGAACATGATTCGGCGGCACAATTGCGCCACACCCGGGATAAGGCGCTTGTTTTGATCGGATTCTGGCGGGGCTTTCGAGGCGATGAACTGGCTCGACTGGAGGTGCAATACGTCGCGGCGCTACCTGGCGAAGGAATGACATGCTATCTCCCTCAAACCAAAGGCGATCGTCAGTTTAAAGGCAGTACGTTTAAGGCACCTGCGTTGTCCCGTCTCTGCCCAGTAGCGGCATATCAAGCTTGGGTCGACCTGAGTGGACTGGAAAGCGGTGCCGTCTTTAGATCAATTAATCGCTGGGGTAAGCTCGGCGATACAGGCTTAAATCCGGCCAGCATCATTCCGTTGCTACGGTCACTTTTTGCGCAAGCCGGCATTCTCGACGCTGATGAATACAGCGCGCATTCGCTTCGTCGAGGATTTGCAAATTGGGCGACATCAAACGGATGGGATCTCAAAACACTAATGGAATATGTCGGGTGGAAGAATATTCAATCGGCGATGCGCTATATCGACGGTGCAGATCCGTTCGGCAAAAAACGCATCGAGGCCGGGCTGTTACCGGTGGAGCTACAAACGAAATCAAATGATTTACTTCGGAACATCACCGATCAAGAAATTTTGTAGTTGCACAGTCGTATTCGTAGTTATGATTTTCCTTTTTCCGGTGACGGGTATTTGCGGACTTTCAAATGTCCAGACAGAGAAGTTTGATTATTAGATCATACTGAAAGTTGTGTGGCGTCTGCTAGTCACGGTATTGGTTAACCTCTATGGAAATATGTACAAGTTCTTCATGGATACTTACCTGATTTTTGAAGAAATCTGGTTGTACATTCTTGTTCGTAGCCAAAGAGAGAATACAGGCATATTACCTTGCCCCACTCGCCAAAGATGAAGGTCACATAAGTTCGCCTTAATTGGACTGGCTACTACTGGCGCATTAATTTCAGCTGCAAGCAAGACAGGCCCCGAATCCCGTATTAATCGATACGCCCAAACGGCCACCAAACCTGCGCCGACAATCCCTATGACCGGGTCCAACCAGGTTGCTTCCTGAGTATTCGCATAAAACTTGCCACTCATTCGCATTTCAAAGTTGTCACTATTCAGTAATCGCGTCTCTAGCCGTATTGGCCTCAACTGCCAAGTCGTTCAATATGCCGCAGTTTTTGGCTGTTCGTGTCGTATTACAGAGTTGACGCAGTTCTTTCAACTGCTTTTCCAACGCCTTTAAACTGGCGATACGCTGGGCAACATGACCGATGTGAGCATCGAGTAATGTGTTGACCTCGCCGCAATTGTCTTCAGGTGCGTCGCGGAATCGAAGCAAGGTACGGATTTCGTTCAACGTCATGTCAAGCGAACGGCAATGTCGTATAAGGGACAAACGCTCTACATGCTCTCTACCATAAATGCGATAGTTCGCTTCATTACGCGCCGGTGCGGATAGCAGACCTTCCTGTTCGTAATAACGAATCGTGGCTATCTGGCAATGGGCATGTTTGGCCAATTCACCGATCTTCAGTTTTTCATTGCTCAACGGTATCTCCTAAACATTCCAGTACCTTCATATTATTCAAATATTAAGTCAAACACTTCTTGACCCTCAAGTGGCTTTATAGTTTTAAATGCTTCTATTGTCAAAATGAGGAGTTCATCATGAGCAACTGCTGCTCCAAAGAATGCAGCGTTACCAGCAACGCTGTCGATGTAGAAAATAACGACACCGAACTCAAAGGTACACAGACGCTGTTTCGCATCGAGAATATGGACTGCCCAACTGAAGAGGGCTTAATTCGAAACAGTTTGCAAAAGATTGAAGGGGTCACCGCTCTCGATTTCAACCTTATGCAACGCAAACTTACAGTCACTCATGCACTGACATCTACCGCACCGTTGGTGGCGGCGTTGTCGTCAATCGGCATGCAGGCGCAAGAACTGAGCGCTCGCCGCACGACACTGCTCATCTCCAAGATGGATTGTCCAACCGAAGAGGGATTGATCCGCAAGAAACTGCATGGCATGGCGAGCATTGAGGACCTGCAGTTCAACTTGATGCAGCGCACCCTGACATTCACTCATGCGCCTGAAGCGTTGGCACCAGTGCTGGTGGCATTGCAGGAAATTGGCCTTGGGGCAGAAACTCAGGAAAGCACTCAAGACGGCGCAAAATCCCAGCCTACATCGAATGCTTCATGGCTACCGCTGGCGCTTTCCGGCATCACCGCATTATCTGCAGAGGTCGTGCATTGGTACAACGGTGGCAATAATTGGATGGTAATCACGCTCGCACTGGGGGCAATCCTATTAGGCGGACTGGATACATACAAGAAAGGTTGGATTGCGGTGCGGCATGGCAATCTCAACATGAATGCCTTGATGACAATCGCCGTGACCGGTGCTCTCGCAATCGGACAGTGGCCTGAAGCTGCGATGGTCATGTTCTTGTTTGCGCTGGCAGAGTTGATTGAACAGAAATCACTGGACCGTGCGCGTAACGCGATTCGTGGGCTGATGGATATGACGCCGGAAACTGCGACAGTGCGACAGGCGGACGGCTCTTGGGCAGACATAGAGGCCAAGACGATTGCACTCGGCGCAATAATTCGGGTTCGCCCTGGTGAGCGCATTGCTCTGGACGGTAAGCTAATTAATGGGCAGTCAACAATTAACCAAGCGCCTATTACCGGTGAAAGCGTGCCGGTTGAAAAAAGCATTGGCGATACAGTGTTTGCCGGAACAATCAATGACGCGGGTTCTTTTGAATTTGAAGTCACCGCTCGGTCTGAAAGCACGACCTTAGCGCGGATCATTCATGCCGTCGAAGAAGCCCAAGGTAGTCGCGCACCGACTCAACGTTTTGTCGATCAGTTCGCCAAGATTTATACACCGGCAGTGTTCGTTGTTGCAGTCTTGGTTGCATTGGTGCCACCGCTGGCGTTTGGGCAGCCTTGGTATGACTGGATCTATAAGGCATTAGTCTTATTGGTAGTTGCCTGTCCATGCGCGCTGGTCATATCGACACCGGTTACGATTGTCAGCGGCCTCGCGGCGGCGGCACGCAAGGGCATACTAATCAAGGGTGGCGTGTATCTGGAACAAGGGCGCAAGCTCAGTTGGTTGGCGTTGGATAAAACGGGCACTCTCACCCTCGGCAAGCCAAGCGTTACCGATTATCTGCCGAGTGCCGTTTCTCAATCAAACACCCTTGAAATCGCCACCAGCCTTGCGGGACGTTCCGATCACCCAGTCTCTCGCGCGATTTCGGTGTATGGCGATGCGCATATAACAGCGCGTAATGAAGTCGACAACTTCCGCGCCTTGCTCGGACGTGGTGTTGAAGGACATATCCACGGCCAGCTATATTGGCTGGGCAACCATAGACTAGCAACCGAGCGCGAACAGATTACGCCAGAGCTGGCGGGTCAATTGGAAGCGCTGGAACGCCAAGGACGCACGGCGGTTATGTTGGGATCTGCGGAGCACGTCCTGGCGATCTTTGGTGTGGCCGACACTCTGCGTGAAACCAGTCGGCAGGCGATTGCGGAATTACATGAACTGAACGTGAAGACGGTGATGCTGACCGGCGATAACGTGCATACCGCACAAGCCATTGCTACCGAAGTAGGAATTGACGATGCACGGGGCAACCAACTTCCGGAAGACAAACTACAGGTCATTGAAGCTCTTGCGGCACAAGGCGCGACTATTGGCATGGTTGGCGACGGCATCAACGATGCACCTGCACTAGCGAAGGCTCATATTGGTTTCGCAATGGGTGCGGCTGGCACCGACACTGCTATTGAAACAGCTGACGTGGCCCTGATGGATGATGATCTGCGCAAAGTACCAGCGTTCGTGCGTCTCTCGCGCAGTACTGCTGCCATCCTTACCCAAAACATCGTACTGGCACTCGGGATTAAAGCGGTGTTCTTGGTGCTGACCTTTACCGGTCAAGCGACCATGTGGATGGCCGTTTTTGCAGATATGGGAGCCAGTTTGCTTGTGGTGTTTAACGGTTTGCGCTTATTGCGAAAATGACCTTCAAACATATTTTGTACGATTGGGACGGTTTAAACGTCTCGTTGTTCCAGGCAATTAATCATTCCAGCGGAGAGTTTTTAAGTCTCTTGGCTTATGTCGGCAGTATCGCTGGGGACTACCGGAGCATGCCGCTTTTGCTTTGTGTGCTTTTGCTCTTGGCACACCGCCGTGCGCAACGCGAAGACTTTCTCTCAGCGGCATTGTTGCGACTGCAAGCCAGACGTTTTCTTGTTGGCTTCCTGATTGCGTGGTTGAGCGCGGGACTGCTGAAAGTCTGGCTCGCTTTTCCGCGACCTTTGGCAGTGCTTGGTTCAAGCGTACAGATGATCGGGTCTCCACATGATCTTTACAGCTTCCCCAGTGGTCACGCGGTTTATGCAGCCCTTGTCGCTGTAGTGCTTTGGCGTCTCGTGACATCCATATTTCGTCCTGCACTCTTGGTTTTTATCGTGTGGGTGGGGTGGTCAAGGATCGCGGCAGGCGCGCATTTTCCAGCTGACGTGATAGCGGGTAGTTTGATTGGGGCTATGTCAGGAATGCTTGCGAATCGATTTGTTCTGCCAGTACTAGGGGACGGTAATTCGACATCTATACGACGTGCATTTAATCGAGTATTGCAGCAAGCGAAGCACCTGTTTTCTACTGGAAAATTGACCCGTGCGAACACGTTATTGCAGGATGCGCACGTGCTTGGACAGTGCCTCTTTTGGCCACATTTTTTGAGCCATCTTTGGATGCTGCGCATCGCATATGTTCGACGAGATTGGCGAGAAATGCGCGGACAACTACTAAGGCTTGCGCTGGTTCCGGTGGGCAACGTCATGGGATGGCTACCTTTAGGTAATACAGGAAACACGAACGTGAGTGTATTCAAGTCGATGCCAACACCAATTCGTCTTAAAAATATTATAGAAAAACAATATGACCGATAAGATCATTCAGCATGGTGAGCGCTCTCTGTTTTATGTTCGTCCCTGGCGCTGGTGGTCTGTTGCGATGATGGTGCTCATGCTTGATGTTTCCTCCAAGGCTGCCATATCCACTTTAATGGCATATGGCGAAGCTATTCCTGTTACTGGCTATTTCAACTTGGTGCATGTCTGGAATACCGGTGCAGCATTCAGTTTTTTGGCCGATAGCGGAGGCTGGCAGCGGTATTTCTTCATTGCGATCGCGTTTGGTGTTTCCTTGTGGCTGGCTTTTGAACTGCGCAAACCACTACCCGCATTATCGGCATGGGCCTACAGCTTAATTTTGGGAGGGGCACTCGGCAATGCCATCGATCGTTTAATTCGTGGACACGTGGTTGATTATCTCGATTTTCATTTAGGTGGCTGGCACTGGCCAGCGTTCAACGCAGCCGATATCGGGATCGTGTGCGGAGCCGCGTTGCTAGTAATGGCAAGCCTGCATGGAATTGGCGAGATATCAAAGGAGAAGCCCTAGGCGGACGTTACGGCAGCTCGGCGCAGAACCAACTTTATCTCAGAAGCAGTCTTGAAACTCGCCGCATTGTTCGGTCCGCTGCAGTCGGGCAGAGATCACTTTGCGAGCGCAGTAATGACTGTAAAATACAATAATTCTTATTTACATTTACAGAACCATGTTCGCATTTCAAAAATTTGGCATTGCAATTTCTTTCCTACTATTCAGTACGCTCTCGACCCAAGGCGCTATTGCTCAAGACGCAGCCACCCAAGACAAGGCGAAACAAGTCTGGCAGGTCTTGGATTACCTGGCAGTAGATTACGGAGCGGCAGTACAAGGCGGCTTGGTCGTTAGTAAAAACGAGTATGCAGAAATGCAGGAGTTTTCCGAAAATGCCGAGAAACAGTTAGCCAGCCTCCCGAAGACGGCAGCGAGTTCCGATTTATTGCTAAAGGCTGGAAAGCTACGCAAACTTATCGCCAACAAAGCTTCGGCAGACGAGGTGGCATCTTTATCGCGCGCATTAGCAACTCAGGTGCTGCAGATCTATCCAGTGCCTTTGTCTCCTTCAAAAGCACCTGATTTGGGAAGAGGCTCTGCTCTCTATCAGGCCAATTGTGCTTCATGCCACGGCGCACAAGGTCATGGGGATGGCCCGTTAGCTGCGCAACTCAATCCACCCCCGATTGCCCTTTCGGGCCATGACCGAGCAAAAGAACGGAGCGTATTCTCGCTACAGCAGATTATTTCTCATGGTGTGGCCGGAACATCCATGCCAAGCTTTGCACAGTTGTCTGAAGATGATCGATGGGCCATTGCATTCTTTGCTTCGACTTTGTCCTACAGCGACGCTGATCGTAAGACAGGCAAAGCAGCATGGGCGTCGGATGCTGCTATTCGCGGCGTTTTACCTAATTTGAGCGCATTAACGCAAGTCTCAGAAAAGGCGTTGTCCAAACAACTTCCATCAACTGCAGGTCCTGTTCTCGCCTATTTGAGGAGTGAGCCAAATATCGTCATCGCATCTGATGAAGACAGCTTGGCTCTGGCAAAGACGAAGTTGTCTGAAAGCATTCGGGCGTTGGAGTCCGGTGACAAAGGGAATGCGTCCCGATTGGCGCTGTCAGCCTATTTGGACGGATTTGAAATTGCCGAGCCAGCCTTGGCGGCCAAAAACAAACAGCTCTTTGACGACCTTGAAAAAGGAATGGGTGCCTTCCGTGCCATCGTCAATCGCGGCCAAATTGATGAAGCAAAAGCGGCGGAACAAAATCTGCAGGGCCTTTTGAGTCAAGCACAAGACGCCTTGGTCAACGCAACTGATGATCCGCTTGCCACCTTCCTTGGCGCATTTGCCATCCTGTTACGCGAGGGCTTGGAAGCACTGTTGGTTGTTGTCGCGATGGTTGCATTCTTGAAAAAAGCTGACCGGCGCGACGTCTTGAAATATGTTCACGCTGGTTGGGTCACTGCACTTGCAGGAGGTGGCGTGACGTGGGCAATTGCGACTTATTTGGTGGATTTCAGCGGTGCCAGCAGAGAAATGACCGAAGGATTTTCTGCAATATTTGCTGCGGTTGTTCTGCTCGCCGTCGGCATCTGGATGCATCAGAAAAGCATGGCTGGCCGTTGGCAAGCCTATGTGAAAGAAAAGTTGTCGTCTGCACTGAATCGCCGATCTGCGCTGATGCTTTTCGTCCTTTCGTTCGTGACCGTCTATCGTGAAGTATTTGAAACGGTCCTGTTTTACGCAGCGCTTTGGACGGGTGCCAATGGCGGCTATATGTTGCTTGGCATGGGTGCCGGCATCGTCATATTGGCAATTGTTGCCGTGATTTTATTGCGGACTTCGGCACGCTTGCCGATCAGTCAGTTCTTTGCCGCTAGCTCGGCCTTGGTTGCTATCCTGGCGTTCGTGATGGTGGGCAAAGGTGTCGCTGCGTTGCAAAAAGTAGGTGTATTTGAGATCACACCGATCGCATTTCCACAGATTGATCTTTTAGGTATTTATCCGACCATGCAGACAGTCGTCTCGCAACTTTTTATTCTTACTGTAATTATCGCCAGCGTGATTTATAACGTTCGCTCGGCGAAAAAGTAGGCATACTGGATCTGATGTCGATTCGACGTTTCCGGTCGAATCGACATCATGCTGGTTGGTACCACCCCGTACTTGTGATCGAATTGTTCAATTAGGTAAGAACTTTCGGGTGCTTGAGCGAGCCTCTTAAAGCTGTGCGCCATACGGTCCATGATTGCGTCGGTGACAGTTTTATTATCCAACGTACCATGCCAATGGTTTCTATCTAACGTAGTCCGATAAATCTCATACGAGTTAAAGAGGATTAAGCATTCCCAAGCACGCTATCAGAAACAGGATAAGCAAAGCGCAGCCAGATTCCAAAACTAAACTACCTCTTAAAGCTGCTATAGCTGGACCGTGATTATCACTTGCAATCGAAGCTTCGAGCTTAGGCGTCAATCGATAACGGTTGGCCGCAGCTAGCGCAAGCATGGTGAGAAATAAAACCAACTTTATCGTTAGTAGGATGCCGTACGTAGTGGCAAATATACTGCCGAAATTCAATCCTGAAATCATCAAATAGTTTATCGTGCCCGTTACGAGCAGAGCGGAAACTATAACGCTTCCCATTATTGCGAATCCATTCAACATTCGGCCCAGTTGCTCCACTTCGGCGCGTCCGCCCTTTGGGGTCCAACTTAGGAGCAACAGAAAAGATGCTAGCGCCCCGATCCAGGCACCCGCTGCGATCAGGTGGACAATATCAGCTCCCAAATGTACGAAACCTTTAACATCTTCATTCATGACCCCGTGCCCGCCCCAAGCCAAGGTTGCCAGAGCTATGCCACCAAAAACAGTCATTAAAACAAGCTGATAAGACGGTCGGTTAGTTAAGATACAAGTGCCAAGAGCTATAAATAAAGCCAATGCTGCCAAACGGATGAGCAATGCAGTACCAAAACTCATCTCAAATAGAGCCATAGAAAATGCATCCGGTGCTATATCAAAATAGCTTTCCGCTCCACTCATCATTTTGGTGGAAACAATGAACCCGACAATTGATAGAACGATTGCAATAATCGCTAGTACCTTGCTTTTTGCTACCAATCGCTTAGCCGTAATTGACTCTCGCTCCAAAGAATTCAGTGAGTAAAGGGCAAATAATGGCAGTCCGAAAACCAACATCAAATCCAGATACAAAGAAAAGCGGACGATCAAATTTGCCCAATCCATCACTTTCTCACTTTACGGTGAACGTAATCTTGCCCGTAATTGGATGAGTGTCTGTCGACACAGCGCGCCATTCAACGTTGTATTTTCCCGGTGTTAAAGGTTGATTGGGCGTCAACACCATGACTTTTGGGTCATCAGTGCCGGCGATCTTAGCGGCGATTTTCATCGCCCCCATGCCAGGCATTTCCGCCATGATCAAGTTGGCGCCAGAAAACTGCTTTGTGAGAGTTTCAGAGAAACGCAATTCGATTTTTGCTGGAGCTGGGCCTTCAGAATTATCCTTAGGAGTGGAGTCAACCAAACTAGGGTGCGCGAATGCAGCAGTAGCAATCAAGGTAGCCAGAGAAGCAACGCCGATCCGACGTAAATTACGAATATTAAACATGATGTTTCCTTTGTTAGTTTTGTGAAAAATTGTGAAGCGCTTAAAACCAGAATCTCACGCCTGCGACGACCTGAGTTTGCTGGGCGTCCCCTCCGGCATTGCGCACTAAAGTAGCAGTGCGGCCAAAACGCGCGCTGTGCTCAATACCTATATATGGCGCAAATTGGCGGCTGAATTCGTAACGTAACCGTACTCCGAACGTTGCACTGGAAAGTCCGCGCCCTACTCCTACTTCAGGATCGTCTTTGCCATATACGTTCGCTTCCAGTCGAGGTTGCAAGATTAGCCGCTGGGTCAGCATGAGCTCGTATTCAGTCGACAATCGGAATGCTGTGCGCCCTTCAGTTCCGAGGTAAGCCGTAGCATCTACTTCAAACCAATAGGGAGCCAACCCCTGCACCCCGAATGCCAACCAATTTCGCGAGGGGCCATCAGCGCTTATATCGTTGCGTATACCGGCTTGTACATCCCAGTATGGATGGAAGGCCTTAGCCCACAGGAGCTCAGTACGTGCGTCTTGGACGCGTCCTTGAGCGAACTCGCCTTCAGCTTTCACCGTAAGCTTGTTGTAACTGTCTCCATACCAAGCTTGTACTTCATAAGAATTTGAATCGCCGCCGTTGCTATAGACGCGCTCAAAACGATCAACCAATAGCGAAGCGAACTTGTGCTCGTCAGCCATCATCAAAGAGCGTTGCTCGCCAACCGCGTATAGCCCGGTTCCCAACTCATATCCGCCTGAATAGGCATGAGGGTCTCGCGCATCTGCAGGCGCAGAACTGCCTCCCATGTCAGACATTCCCGTCATACCGTCCATTTGTATATTTCCATGATCGGCGGCATTTGATGCTGGGGTTACAGCACTGTCGTCCATCGTCCCAAAGCCAGCATCCGCAGCACTTTGAGTGCTCGTTTGGCCGTGGCCGCTATGACTCTCTTGAGCACTTTGTGCCAATGCGGTTGATGAGAGGACGCAAACCACCGAAGCAATGAGAGTCTTTCTAAGTGAGAAGTTATGCATACCGGCGATCCTTGGTTTAGTAATGGTAATCATGCGATGATCACTTCCCGGAACATGCCAGCATCCATGTGCATCATGAGGTGGCAATGCCAAGCCCAGCGTCCTAGCGCGTCCGCAGTCACCAAAAAGCTGATCCTTTGTGCAGGCTGGACCGGAATGGTATGGCGTCTCGCCAGGAACTCGCCCTCTGGTGTTTCGAGTTCGCTCCACACTCCATGTAAATGCATCGGATGCGTCATCATGGTGTCGTTCTGCAAGATGACTCTCACTCGCTCACCATATTTAAAATGCACGGGGCTTGATTTGCCGAACTCCAAGCCGTCAAACGACCAAGTGTATCTCTCCATATTTCCGGTCAAGTGCAGCTCAATCTCGCGACCAGGCCCGCGCGGATCCAACGGACCTCCGATCGTATGCATATCTGCCAGCGTAAGTACGCGACGACCATTGTTACGCAGTCCGACGCCAGGATCGTTCAAAGTAGTACGTGGTGAGTCGATACGATTGTCCGTGCTGGCGCCATATTCGGTACTGGCATGACGGGGCTTTTTGCTTGGTGTCTTGAGCGGATCAGCGTTCGCTGCATGTTTGGAATGATCCATGGCCATGCCACCGTGCTGCATGCCCATTGCACTATGATCCATACCAGCCATATTGGGCATCTGGGCCATGCTGTCGCCTTCCATACTCGACATGCCAGACATGTCCATCTTGTCCATACTCATGCCACCCATATTCATCGCACCGTGGTCCATGCCAGCCATGTTGGACATATCGCCCATCATGTCTTCCATGCTCAACCATTCCAACTTGTCGATTGCGGGGACAGGAGCGCGCAAACCTGGCTTGACTGCCAGCGTACCAAGCGCATAACCCGTTCGATCCATTGTTTGAGAAAAGATGGTGTATGCATCGTCCTTGGGCTCGACGACCACATCACATGTTTCGCCAGGGCCAAAACGGAATTCATCTACTGAGATCGGCTCAATGTTAACGCCATCAACCTGAACTACTTTTAACTTCAACCCAGGGATGCGTACGTCATAAAAAGTGTTGCCGGATCCGTTGATACAGCGCAGACGAACCTTTTCTCCTTTCTGGAAAAGTCCAGTCCAGTTACCTGCGGGCGTAATACCATTAGTCAGGAAGGTCAAGACGGCTGCCGACAAATCTCCCATGTCGGTGGGATTCATCCGCATTTCGTTCCACATCTTCCGTTTCGAGAGGGCTGCTTTCCAACCATCTTTCGATACATCGTTGAAGAAGCCTCCCGCTGTCAGTTGTCCGTAGTTGTAATAGTCGCCTTGTTTCTTTAGGCGTCCCAGCACAGTCATGGGATCGTCATCCATCCAATCCGAGAGCAATAAGACGTGTTCGCGATCAGCCGCAATATCTTTCCCTTGAGCCGGATCGATAATAATCGCACCGAACATACCGGTCTGCTCCTGAAAACCAGAATGAGAGTGATACCAGTAAGTGCCACTTTGCTGGACTTTAAAACGATAAGTAAACGTTTCTCCTGGAGCAATACCGTTAAAGCTAATGCCTGGCACACCATCCATTTGGAAAGGCAGAATGATGCCGTGCCAGTGGATCGACGTTGGGACAGCCAAGCGATTAGTTACGCGAATAGTGACTGTTTCGCCCTCTTTCCAGCGAAGCGTAGGCGCCGGCAACGTGCCGTTGATAGTTGTAGCAATCGCTGCCTTGCCTGTGAAATTGACTGGCGATTCGGCTACGACCAGATCGAACTGGTTTCCCCGGAGTACGGGGGCAGCAGTCCCTGATGCAATGACGTCTTGCGCTAATACGTGACGCAGAGGAGCCGAAACTCCCAGCAAAACTCCTCCTGCGGCAAGGCCTTGAACAAAACGACGACGAGATACAGACATGGTTGAACGGGCTGACATAGATGAGAGTCTCCAAACCAAAAAAGGAAGTTTTTTGATGAAGGTAAGCTTAATTCAAACATATTATCTTTAGCATTACCGGTTCATTACAATCGTGTAATGAACCGGTAATCTAGAGAGAGTTAGCGTATCGTTTGTCTTACAAGCTAACTCGCACAGGCGACCAGCACTCCGCACGGATTGGAAAATGAAATTATTAATCGTCGAAGATGAAGTAAAGACTGGCGAATACCTACAGCAAGGGCTCATGGAAGCTGGTTTTGCAGTGGATTACGCTAATAATGGGCTGGATGGGCATCATCTCGCCGTTACCGGAAACTATGACCTCATCATTCTGGATGTGATGCTGCCAGATATAGACGGATGGAAAATTTTGCAAGCATTGCGTAATGCCGGCAACAATGTTCCAGCTCTTTTTTTAACCGCCCGTGACGGTGTTGCAGATAGAGTGAAAGGTCTTGAACTGGGCGCTGATGACTACGTGGTCAAACCATTCGCGTTCTCAGAATTGCTGGCCCGAGTAAGAACATTACTACGTAGAGGAATTCCCAGCCCATTAGTGGATCGGATGCAAGTATCAGATTTAGTCCTCGATCTTGCTCGACGAGCAGCTACTCGTGCGGGAAAACGACTAACCTTAACTAACAAGGAGTTCCTTCTGTTGGAATTCTTAGTGAGACACAAAGGCGAAGTTCTGCCTCGTTCCCTTATCGCCTCTCAAATTTGGGATATTAATTTTAATAGCGACACTAATGTTATTGATGTCGCTATTCGCCGCTTGCGCTCCAAAATGGATGACGATTACGAACCTAAATTAATCTCCACGATTCGGGGCGTCGGATATGTTCTTGAAGATCCAGATGATGCCAGGGTCGCATAATGTTTAGAATTTCACTGACAGGACGTCTGACGACCTTGTTTGCTGCCACTTCTGTCGCGGTCTTGGTTGGTTTCGGTACATTCATTTCATCTGCTATCGAGGAACACTTTTCAGAGCAAGACCAGTTATTGCTTCAAAATGAATTGCAGTTGATTCAGAAAGTCATTGAGGAAAAAGGAGTAGATTCGATCAGTCAGACTTTTGGCGAAGCGTTGCATAATCACCCTGATTTCTACGTGGACGTACGTGACCTCAACGGTAAAGAAATTTATTCCACGTTCGGTGCATTTCGCGATGCAATTCTGTCACGCATACCTAGCAGTAAGACCAAGAACGGCTTTGATGTAAAGATAGACGAGCATCGAGAGTTTCAAGCCATTCGTGCTGAACTTAAAGCGTCTGCCGGCTCACCAGTCATTGTGGTTATTGCGGTCGATAAGGCTATCCATACTCATTTTATGAGCATGTTCCGAACCACGTTAATGCTATACGTTATGGTCGCGGCAATTGCCACAGTTATGCTGGGCTGGTGGGCTGCAAGGCAAGGCCTTTCCCCTTTGCGGACTATGGCGGCACGCGCCCAAACTGTTACGTCGCAGAACATGAACGAACGTATGCCTGTCGATGCAGTGCCGACAGAAATGACAGATCTCGCTGTCAAACTCAATGCCATGCTTGATCGCCTTCAGAACGATATCGCCAGGCTAACGGAATTTTCCGCAGACCTTGCACATGAACTCCGTACCCCCATCAGTAATATGCTTACACAGACTCACGTTGTCTTAAATCAGAGTCGCAGTACTGCGGATTACAGGGATTCTCTCAGCTCAAACGCAGAGGAGCTTCAGCGACTAGGGAATACCATCTCGGACATGCTGTTTCTGGCACAAACAGAAAACGGACTGGCGCTTCCGTCCGTCGCCAAACTTAACATGGCGCGTGAGTGCCAAGCTTTGTTGGAATTTTACGAAGCCTTAGCCGAGGAAAAAAAAGTGGTCTTACGGTGCGAGGGAGACGCAGTCGTTATCGGAGATCAGCTCATGTTTCGCCGCGCTTTAAACAACTTGTTATCGAATGCAATCCGCTACACACCATCGTACGGGACTATTTCTATCAAGATAACGTCAGCAGAATCGGGCACCACAATTACCGTACAAAACGATGGCGAGGAGATACCCGCCGAAATTCAACCGCATCTGTTTGATCGTTTTTTTCGGGCCGATAAATCTCGCAAAAAATCTGAATCCGACTCCGCAGGTTTGGGCCTTTCTATCACGCGCGCCATCATGCAGGCACATGGAGGCAGTGTCTCTGTGGTCTCTAGGGACAGCAAGACTGCATTTAGTCTCTATTTTCCATCGTCGCCACGAAAGTAAACTGAAATTCTCGAAAATGGCATACCGATAAGGTATGTCGAATCCTCCCGAGTTACTTGCCCGATCAGCGGTGTAATCTCACCGCCACATTTATTTTTGTATCGACAAAACCGTCACTGTCGCGGTGCCATCGATATTCTCGACCGTAAATTTCACTTTGTCGCCAACCTTCACATTTGAAAGCAATGCTTTGTCCTTTGCGGCAAATTGCATGGTCATCGGCCCCATTTCTACCGTCGAACTTTTGATACGTCCGTGTTTCAGCGTAATGCTTTTGTTTTCTTTATTGACGGCTCTTACCTCTCCATCTGACAAGGATGTTGCATTCGCTGGTTTCGCTGGCATCTTGTCCATTTCCATACCTTCCATCTTCATTCCAGCCATGTCCATTCCTTTGCTGCCTTGTTCAGCGTAGACGTTCACTGCCAGAATGGATAATCCACAGACTGCCACCAGATTCAAAAACGATTTCTTCATTTGATACTCCTTAGTAGTTAAATTGATTTGTTTTGTACTGCCAAACGTAATTTGCGTTCTTGAAGCAAACGCCATGCTGCTGGAATCACAAAAAGCGATAACAATGGTGCGGTAATCATGCCGCCCACCATCGGTGCCGCAATCCGCTGCATTACTTCAGAGCCGGCGCCACTGCCGAACATAATCGGGATAAGGCCAGCCAGGATAACTGCCACTGTCATGGCTTTGGGACGCACACGCAGTACCGCTCCTTCTCGTATCGCTTCCGCAATGAGCTCCTTGGTCAATGGCAAGCCGGACTGCAATCGCTGATTCAATGAATTACGTAGATACACCAGCATCACAACACCGAACTCAGCCGCCAATCCTGCCAGTGCAATAAAACCGACCGCAGTGGCAACCGAAACAGCATGCCCCAACAACCATACAAACCAGAAGCCGCCGATGAGTGCAAAAGGTACTGTCAACATGAGTAGCAATGCCTCAGATACTGAGCGAAACGCCAGATACAGGAGGATAAGGATGACGGCCAGCGTTAACGGAATCACCGTTTGCAACTTGGCGAGCGCCCGTTCCAGGTATTCAAACTGCCCCGACCAGCCTATCGAATATCCAGGTGGGAGTTGCACTTCTTTTGCCACCGCTGCCTGCATTGCTTTCACGGCTGTGTGCAAGTCGGTTCCGCGTACATCGACATAGACCCAGCCAGAAAGCCGTGCATTCTCGCTGCGTATCATCGGCGGCCCATCGCTTACCTTGATGTTCGTAATATCACCCAGCCTTACCTGTGCGCCCTTCTCTGTCACGATAGGGAATTCGCGCAGTGTATGTACCGAATTTCGATATTCCTGCGGGTAGCGGACATTGATAGGAAAACGCTGGCGTCCATCCACAACCTCTCCAATGTTTTCTCCGCCAATCGCAGATGAAATGACCGACTGCACATCCGTCACCGCAAGGCCATATCTTGCAGCTTTTGCTCGGTCGATATCAACATCGATATAACGTCCGCCGCTTACGCGTTCCGCCAATGCAGAAGTTACCCCCGGCACTTTTTTGACGACGGCTTCGATTTGCGTGGCGATTTTGTCGATTTGTCCGAGGTCGGCACCGGATACCTTCACACCGACGGGCGTCTTGATACCTGTCGAAAGCATGTCGATACGATTACGGATAGGCGGCACCCAAACATTCGATAGTCCCGGAACCTTGACTATCCGATCCAGTTCTTCAATGAGCTTTGCAGAGGTCATGCCGGCACGCCATTGGTCTTTCGGTTTGAACTGAATGGTCGTTTCAAACATCTCCAAAGGTGCAGGGTCGGTTGCTGATTCTGCGCGGCCGGCTTTGCCGAATACCGTAGCGACTTCAGGTACCGTCTTGATGAGGCGGTCGGTCTGTTGCAGCAGTTCACTGGCTTTGGATGCAGACAGTCCGGGCAATGCAGAAGGCATGTACAGCAAATCACCTTCATCCAGAGGTGGCAAGAACTCGCCACCCAGTTTGGACAGCGGCATCACTGTCAGAGCAAGAGCGATAAACGCAATCGCAATCGTCCATTTCGGATGCGCCAGACTGGCATTCAACCAAGGTCGGTACACGCGTATCAGTACGCGGTTAATCGGATTCGATGCCTCGCTTGGAATACGTCCACGTATCATGTATCCCATCAGTACAGGAATCAAAGTAATCGCCAGTCCGGCTGCCGCAGCCAAGGTGTAGGTTTTTGTATATGCCAACGGCGCAAACAGCTTGCCCTCTTGCGCTTCCAGGGCGAATACCGGAATGAAAGATAGCGTAACGATCAGTAGTGAAAAGAACAGTGCAGGCCCTACCTCGATAGCCGATTCTGCAATCAAGTCCCATCGCTCTTTCGCACTTATTTCCTGATTCGGATGCGCATGCGAATAGGCTTCCAGATGCTTGTGCGCGTTCTCAATCATGACAATCGCTGCATCGACCATCGCACCGACGGCAATGGCTATGCCACCCAATGACATCAAATTGGCATTGACGCCTTGGTAGCGCATCACAATGAAGGCCGCGAGCACACCCAAGGGGAGCGAGATGATGGCGACCAAGGCACTGCGCAAATGAAACAGGAAGATGGCGCAGACCAGTGCGACCACGACAAACTCTTCAATCAGCTTGTCACGAAGATTAGTTACTGCTGCCGTAATCAGTTTGGAGCGGTCGTAGGTCGTGACAATTTCCACACCTTTCGGCAACGAACTTTGCAAGGTAGCTAGTTTTGCCTTGACCGCTTTGATGGTTTCCAGCGCATTCTTACCGGAGCGCATGACAACAACGCCACCGGCAACTTCACCTTCACCATTCAACTCAGCAATCCCGCGACGCATTTCAGGACCTATGCGAATTGTCGCTACATCCCTGAGCAATACCGGCGTGCCCGCATCATTTGCGCTGAGTAAAACATTGCGGAAATCTTCTAGTGAACGCAAATACCCGTGCGAGCGCACCATATATTCGGTCTCGGCCATTTCAACGACCGAACCACCGGATTCCTGGTTTGCCTTCGCCAATGCATCAAGCACTTTTGCGTGAGAGATGCCGAACGCGCGCAACTTGTCCGGGTCGAGGATGACTTGATACTGCTTCACCATGCCACCGATGCTGGCGACCTCGGCTACGTCTGGAACAGTTTTGAGTTCGAACTTCAGAAACCAGTCGTTCAATGTCCGTAGCTGACTGAGGTCGTTGTGCCCAGTACGGTCGACCAGCGCATATTCAAATACCCAGCCGACTCCCGTTCCATCCGGCCCAAGTTCGGCACGCACACCCTGAGGTAAGCGGCTTTGCACCTGACTGATGTATTCCAGGACTCGGGAACGAGCCCAGTATTGGTCCGTCGCATCGTCAAAAAGAACATAAACAAACGAGTCGCCAAAGAAGGAATAACCACGGACAGTCTTGGCGCCTGGAACAGCCAACAGTGCTGTGGTCAGTGGATAAGTGACTTGGTCCTCCACTATCTGCGGTGCTTTGCCAGGATATTGGGCGCGAATAATGACCTGCGTATCTGACAGGTCTGGTAGCGCATCCAAAGGTGTTTTGTTCAACGACCATAGACCCCATCCGGCAATGACGAGCGCAGCAAGCAGTACCCAGAATCGGTTGGCAATGGACCAGCGAATAACTCGCGCAATCATTGCTTGCCTCCTACCGGTTTGACGCTCTCGAGCAGGTAGCCGTCGTCATTTTCCTTGAATGAAAATTCAACTTCCTGCCCTGCTTTTATTTCGCTGAATAGCTCGGGACGCGACTTGTTAAAGTCCATCGTCATCGCACCCCACTCAAGTTCCGAGATAGGCTTGTGCGAAAGGGTCAATGCTTTTGGCGTTACTTTTTCTACAGTGCCAATACCCCGGTGAACAGGAGACGCTGCTGGCTGCATCGCTTGCTTAGTATCAGCAAACTTAGGCAATACCGACTTCAGGCTTGCTTCGGAATCGATAAGGAATTGCCCCGAGGCGACTACCTTCTGTCCCTCACTCAAGCCACTCAAAATCTCGGTATCGTTTCCGCTATCCCGGCCAGTCGTCACAACGACGGGTTGCATGCTGTTGTTTGCCCCAGCCACCAGAACGATGGATTGCTTGCCATTTGCAATCACGGCTTCACTCGGAACCAGAAGTCGCGAAACTGGTTTTTCGGCATCAAGACGAATACGCATGAGCATGCCCGGCGTGAGACTGCCATCACGATTATCCAGCTCTAGTCGAGCCTGCAAGGTCCGTGTCGCAGTGCTGATACCCGGCAGGATTTCGCGAACCTTGCCGCTGTATTTTCTATTCGCATCGCCGGAGAACGTCGCTTCCACCGTCATGCCGGAACGGACTGCATTACTCAATGCTTCGGGCACTTCAGCTACCAGCCATACCTTGCTCAACCCAGCGACTTTTGCAATGGTCATGCCGGGCGTTACCATGGCCCCATCGCGTACGGACAGTTCGGTGATGACGCCGGTAACTGGCGATGTCAGCGTGAAATATTTTTGCGATTGCCCGGTGCGGTCTGCCTGATTGATCAATCCATCCGGAATAGACATCGCCCGCATTCTTTGCCGGGCAGCTGATGCCAGTTCGGTATTACCACCACGTTTAAGTGCCAAATATTCCTCTTGCGGCGCAATCCAGTCAGGAGCGAAAATCGAAGCGATTGCTTCGCCGCGCTTGATGCGTTGTTGAGGCGAACGGGCATACAGTTTGTCGATATATCCTGTCACGCGGCTTTGCACGACTTCCGATGCACTCTCATCGAACTGTGTGGTGCCGACCATTTCAAATGCATCGCGTACTTCTTCGCGTCTTACGGTTGCAAAGCGAATACCCAGATTCTGTTGAAGTGTTGGACTGACTTTTACGCCACCATCTTCCGAAGCTTCATCCGCATAAACCGGGACCAACTGCATATCCATGAAAGGACTTTTACCAGGCTGGTCGAACTTGTTTCCTGGAACCATGGGGTCGTGCCAGTACAGGACTTTACGCCCCGTCTTCGGGTCAACTTTTTCAGTCGCCGCGCCAGATGTAGCAGCGTTATCCATACTTCTTTGCGTTCCGACCCAATACCCACCAAACACGAGACCTGCTCCTGCCAATACCAGGACAATCGCTTTCAATGCGAATTTAGATTTCATTTCATTTCCCCTGCAGACGCCATGTCATGTGGAACCACGTGATATTCAAGCGCAGCCCAAGTCAGCGCCGCTTCTCTTTCAAGTTCGGCTATTTGTAGCCGTCGTTCCAACAACATTTTTTTCGCATTGAAAACAGCACTCAGACTGCCGGCACCCGAACGGTAAGCAGCCGTTGCCAGTTCTACCTGCTGCGATGCAGGCGGCAGTAATTGCGCATTGAGTTGCGTAACACGAGCTTTAAGACTGTCCAGAGTGGATGACTGATTCTCGATTTCGGTCTGCAGTTCACGCAATGCTTCCTCGTACTGCATCCTGGCCTTGGTGCCTAAGGCGGATTTTTCGGCGATGTCGCGGTTCTGTTTTTGCGCACGATTAACGGCCAGAGGAATACTGATGCCAAAAGACACCATGTTTGAATACTGACTGCCACGCTGACTGTAAGAAGCTTCAACAGACCAGTCGGGATTGCTTTCCCGGCTCGCTACCGTGCTGTCAGCATCTGCGAGATTGACCGCTCGACGTGCAGACAAAAGCATAGGATGATATTTTTCGAGTTCTTCTACAGGCAAGCCAGGCACATGTGAAGTCAGCTTGGGTGTCTCGTCGGCGACGGTAGCGGCTGGCATGCCAGTCCAGCGGCTTAACGCAAGGCGCGCATTCCGCAAATCCTGTGTGTTCTTGCGCGTTGCATCTTGCGCCTGCGAGAGCGTCAATTGCGCTTGCATCACGTCAGAGGCATTTGCCTTGGCACCTCGATGCGCAGCATTCATCGCATTCAGATCTTCGGCCGCTTCTTTTTCCATCGCACTGACCAATGCCAATGTGCGCTGGCCGTAAAGTACATTGACCCATGCCTTGGCGGCTTCTTCCCGTACCTTTGCGACGCTTTCCAGATAAGTACTTTCTTCCATTTCGACGGCGCGCTGGGCACGCTCGGACCGTGCAATACGCTTGTCTGCAGAGACCCATTGCTGTTCGATACCAACCCGACGCATGGTCATAGAATCGCCAGTCGTGCTGTAACGGTCGGGGCCGCTCATTGGCACATTGTCGATACCAACTTTCAGCATCGGATCCGGCAACTGGTCGGCTTTCGCTGCTGATTCGCGGCTGGCCAATACGGATGCATTCGCGGCCTTGGTCAGCGACGACCGCTGCATTGAAAGCTGTAATGCTTCGTTTAATGTGAGTCCGTTGGATTGGGCGTGAACAAAAGATGTGCCTAAAGTCAGCGCCAGTAAAACACTGATGGGGCAGAGAATGCGCGACTGATAATTCAGTGGCGCGTGGATACGCAAAAACATATAACCCCCGGTAGAAAAGACGAACGCCGACCACGGCACAATGCCGGTCAGCGAAACAACTGGGGGTTAAATCAAATGCGGAGTCGTTGCGTTCGGAGATAAGGCGGGTCTACGCCTAATTCCAGAGAAACGTTTGTCCAGGCTGAAGCCAGAACGACAGGAACAACCGGTAGTGGTGCCGGCATGATAAATGAAACGATGGTTGGCGCCAGCGACGGTGCGGCGGCCAGATGTTCAAGTGCCAACTGTGTGCCTGATTGTTGGGAAGCACAATGAACCGGCTTCTCGACATCCATCCCTGCACATGGTGTATCGCCCATCGCCATCTCTTGCACAGGGGCCGTTGTCTGCGGACAGACGTAGGCAGCCATTGCTATTCCTGAAGTCAGAACGGTCATGACCAGGACGCAAGCAATTAAGCGGCAAAAAGATGAAAAGGAGTGTCGGCGCATTTGGCGGTATTTATAAAACTTTTTACAGTTTAGCGCAATTAATTCATATGCATGGCCATGTTGCACCAACGGATTACATCTTTGTAATACCGGTGTCATGTGTGTGTAACCGCTAAATTTCTACAATTCATCCATTGATACGCTAGATCGCTAAGCAGCTGAAACGACGTATCTCACCGATTTCGTTTTTGAATTTACTTAGACGAATCAATCCTAACTTTGGAGAATTGAAATGAAGAGCACACACAAGAAACTCATTGCGGTTATTGCGATATCCATAGCATCAGGCACTGCTTTTGCGCACTCCGCAAATACGAATATCTTGCAACTTGCCCAAGCAGAAGAGTCTAACTATCCAATCCTTCCATCATTTGCGTCGACCAAAACTCGCGCAGAAGTAAAGGCGGAGTTACAGCAGGCCCGCGAAAAAGGGCTGCTTACAACTACTGATAGCGGCTATCCAAAGTTACCTGTAGTTACTAGTAGCAAAACACGAGCCCAAGTTAAAACCGAACTTGAACAAAGCAAGGCAAGTGGCGAATTCAAACGACTTGAGAAAGAGCAATACAGTGGCTAATCATTCGTCCACCTAACAAGTTCTTCCCTAGTACTGCCTATTGTCGAAAGATAACCCATCCCAGTCTATGCTGGGATGCGGAGCGACAGTACTCTAGACAATCCTCTAGCAACACAAAATATAGCCTTTTAGGCCATATCGTATACGAACATTTATCTGTAATTTCCTATCCTTGATGGCTCTGCAATTGGACAGTTCATGGCTAGGTAAATACCTGCACTAAATGCAAGTCAGACGACAACATGCCAATGCATCCGCAGCGCTCTTCAATAGTTCGTTTTCATCTGGCCTTATTGCGGTATCAGGCACGCTGTAGACCGGCGAGAATCCTCCACCTACCGTACGAAAATTCGTAGTCTGTCCCTGATACAAACGAGCTGCCGTCCATTGAAGCTGGCCGTCATAGACATAAGCGCGAATATCAAATTTAAGCATTTCCGGGCTATCTTTGCTTCCACTGACTCGTTCCCCTGCCGCCATGATTGCTTGCGCCACGTAATCTCCCGCTAAAATTTCTGCCCATACTCGCTTGGTTAGCTTGTCTCCCCGATACGTGGCGCGAGAACCAAAGCCTGCACGTGGTTTGAAAAACAAATGACGGCGGTCTTTCCATAGTTGCTCGGCATTGATAGCTTTCACAATTGAGGTTCGCGGAATATTCGATAACAAAATTTCCTGAACGTCGAGAGGAACGCCAAGCTCATGCAACATTTCAACATCGCCAAGTAACGCGAGATTATATTTGTCGGCATACAGCGCATGCGCTTGCGGATGTGGCGTCAATACCACTGCATTGGCCAGATAGGCTGTGCGTAAAGCGGCACACTCCTCTGTTTCCAACATGAAATCGGTTAACCGGTTATAGACTAGATCGATGAGCAGATCGCCGAACCATAACTTCCCTTGACGCCACTCTAAATCAGACGGGTCGGCAATGACCGCCTGTATTTGGTGGCGCTTGAACAACTGCTGGAATAACAGAAACTCGGGATACATATATTGCTGCTGCGGATGCGTGTCGACAATCGCGATTGTCTTAAGCGATGTTTCTTTAGAAGATAAGCTCCATTCGCTTTGAAACATATCGACGAAAGTTTTTTCAAGTGCCGCAGCCGATTCATTGGCTAATGCCATTCTCTTTGGATCCAAGCAACAGGATTGATGCACACGTGCCATGACAGCATTGAACATCGCGCCACCAGCGTTGGTGTTAATTTCAATGAGCCCCAAACCATCGTTACTTAAATGAAAGTCATAACCAAAAAAGACACCTTTTGCCCCGCCCGGATCGTGTCGAACAACCTCGGATGCATTGGCAAAAATACGTGCTCGATAAGCTGGCAGAGCAATGACCGATTCAATCGCCCGGATCACGCTTACCATGCGCTTGATCTGGCTATCTGATGCGAATACCGGTCGCGCAGAAAATAAATACGGGCAACGTTCTTCGACCAGAGCCATTAATTCAGGAGAATCAAGTTCAATGGCGAGAGCATGTTTCAGTGCGTCGCTATCCAGACTTATGCAAAAGCATGCGCGATTGAACTGCTCGCTAAACTGACCGACGATCTTTTTTTCCTGAAGTGTAGGCGTCATTAATTTCCGTCTTAGGGTATCTGTAAAAGAATCATTTGCTTGTGCCACGCAGCCGCAATGCATTGGTAATCACCGATACCGAGCTCAGGCTCATCGCAAGTGCGGCAATCATGGGAGACAGTAGCTGTCCGGTAAATGGGTACAGTAGGCCTGCGGCCAATGGAATACCTAGCGCGTTATAGATAAAAGCAAAGCCCAAGTTTTGATGCATATTCCGCACTGTATCCAATGAAAGTGTTCTAGCTCTTGCAATGACACGGAGGTCTCCCTTAACTAAGGTCAGATGCGCACTATTAATCGCGACATCGGTTCCCGTTCCCATGGCAATGCCGACATCCGCCTTGGCAAGTGCAGGCGCATCGTTGATACCATCCCCTGCCATTGCTACAACTTTTCCTTCTTTTTGCAGGCGTTCTACCAATGCCAGTTTGTCTTGGGGCTTAACTTCGCCATGCACTTCGCTAATTCCGAGCTTTCCAGCCACCGATTTTGCGGTGGTAACCCCGTCCCCGGTTGCCATAATCACGTTGATGCCTGCTTCCCTCAACACTGAGAGTGCTTCCATCGTTGTCGTTTTAATTGGGTCTGACACCGCGACTAGCCCGATCAACTTTCCATCGACGGCCACGTGCATCACACTTGCACCTTCACTCCGTAATTCTTCGGCTTGCGTCGACAGACTACGCCACTCAATCTTTTCTTCATCCATGAGCGCCGTATTACCCAATGCTATTCGGTGACCAGCAACAATGCCGCGCACACCAATCCCACTGGATGATTCAAAGCTTTCCGGTTTATCCAGAGTCAGACTACGCTTGCGCGCTTCAGTCACAATGGCTTGAGCAAGTGGATGTTCGCTACCTTGGTCGATACTGGCGGCAACCTGAAGTACCGATGTCTCTGTTTGACCTTGCGCAGCAATAACGCGATCAAATGCAGGTTTACCTTCAGTCAGAGTGCCGGTTTTATCGACAATCAGAGTATTTACCTTACGCATGCCTTCTATCGCTGCAGCATCCCGAAACAACATACCTTGTGTGGCTGCACGTCCTGTCGCTGCCATGATTGACATCGGCGTGGCCAAACCAAGTGCGCAAGGGCAAGCAATGATCAAGACTGCAACCGCATTGACGAAGCCAAAGACCCAACTCGGTTCTGGGCCAAATAGACCCCATCCCACTAGCGTTAGAAAAGCGATGCCAACGACAACCAATACAAAATATCCGGCAACAACGTCGGCTAGACGTTGCATAGGTGCACGGGACCGCTGCGCCTGCGCCACCATTTGTACAATCTGTGAAAGCATCGTTTGGGAGCCAACTTTTTCGGAGTGAATAACAAGACTGCCACTAGTATTAAGCGTCGCACCGATAACCTTATCTCCTTGTCGCTTGGTCACGGGCATTGGTTCGCCAGTTAACATGGATTCATCTACTGCGCTTTCTCCTTCTGCGACAACACCATCCACCGGTACTTTTTCACCGGGACGCACTCGTAAAGCGTCACCAATATGAACGTGAGTAAGAGGCACATCCTCTTCAGTCCCATCCTTGTTGATTCGACGCGCAGTCTTTGGGGCAAGTCCCAATAGGGACTTGATAGCAGCTGATGTTTGTGAACGAGCTTTTAGTTCAAGAATTTGCCCAAGTAAGGTCAATGAAACGATGACTGCAGCTGCCTCGTAATAAACACCGACACGTCCATGTTCCATGAAGGTCGACGGAAACAATCCAGGTGCAAGTGTCGCAACCACACTGTAACCATACGCCGCTGTTACACCGGCCCCGATTAACGTCCACATATTAGGACTACGTCGCACGATGGATTGATAACATCGTTCAAAGAAAGGCCACCCCGCCCATAACACCACAGGTGTACTTAATGTTAGTTCAATCCAGTTTTGGTAAGGAATGCCTCCTGGAAAGAAACGGTGCGCACCCATCGCCAAGAAAGTAACAATGATAGTTAGCGGCAATGTCCACCAGAAGCGGCGCCGAAAATCCACGAGCTCGGGATTTTCTTCATCCTCAAGCGAAGGCATGAGAGGCTCAAGTGACATGCCACATATCGGACAATTGCCAGGAGTCGGTTGCCGGATCTCGGGATGCATCGGGCAGGTATAAATCGTTCCACTCGGCATGTTTTCAGCCGTTCCCGCGGTGTTCGGCTTTATGTAAGCCTGGGGAGTGACACCAAATTTATGCATACAACCTGCACTACAAAAATGATATTTATTTCCTTCGTACTCAATTTCTTTTAGCGGATCGGCCGCTACTCTCATTCCGCAAACTGGATCAGTAAAAGGTTTATCCGGATTTTTTACTCTCTCATCCGAATTTATTGAAGATTTAAGGTGGTGACTATGATCACCATGAGAATGATCGTCATGGGCGTTATTGTTCATTTGCCAGTCCTTTGTTTAAAAACCGAAGCAATAATGTCAAGAAAACGCGAGTGATTTTCAGCTTACCATCTGAGCGCTAGAAAAAATAAACCATCTCGGCCTATTATCTTGCAGGTTCCAACTATGGCAATGTCAAGAGAGAATGATGGTTTCAGTAATGAGTTGATTGCCGCCTTTGTAGATTAATCCTTGGCAACATCATATTTTCTGACTTACTGATCGTGGTTTACTTAGCGACCCAGCACCTTTAACGAGTTCCGGTTGCATTTTTTTCCATATTTGGCCCGTCTCGATTGCAGGAGCATAAGCTGTGACTACGTTGAGTACTTCATCGATAATTTCGACCGGGCGATCAAGCCTACAGTGTGCTTTTCCAAACTCTATAAGGTGCTCACGAGTTGGCCAGACTTTTGCCTTGTTCATTTTTAAGGCAATTGTGTCACGTGGAATATAAGCTGTTGTACATACGATGTCATACAGAGGTGACAGTCGAACATCGTTTGTCTCAGGTGTCGTGTACAACATTCCAAAATTTTTCAGATGCGCATCGCCATTCCGTACTGCTATTGACAGCACAAGCGATTTAAAAAATTCGGCAAGCGATTCCGTCTTGTAAGTGCTGCTTGAGAAAATATCGATGGCCTTCGCTACGTTCTCATAGCTTGAATCGTATTTCCCGTCATTTTGTTTGCCAGTTAGAGCGGTCATATCTTCGAACCCAAGATACTCGCCCGATATTGGATCTATATCAAAGCGCTCAATAACAAATACTTCCTTGTTTTCAGATAGCCAAAATTTCGGAACATTAAGTCCTGCAAGCATTCCCATTGTCATGCAATGGAATTCATTCTCCGCCAGTCCTTCATAATCGACTCCACTGGCCTTAATAATCAGCTTACGATCTTTCATTACTCCTTTGTCGACCGTTTCCTTGTCTTCATAGGCGACAGCAAGAACCTTCGGCTGTACTCCAGAAATTCCTGACGTACCTGCATATTTTTCAGCTAGGTAGTCGAATAGACTTTCACTTCCCTTCCACGACAGTAAGGCATTGAGGTTTTCCGCTTTTGCGTGTTCAACGTGATTTTCGTTAAGACTGACACTCACTCGGCCAATCATGTCACTGCCAGTGAGTGCCAAAATATTGAAATCGTCCATTTTCATGGTCTTACCGAACCGTTCGCGAATCCAATGAAGTAAATAACCTTCCGGAAGATTCTGCCGTAATACACCAGGCAAAATATTGGCAGCGTATGTCTCTGCTCGCAGCGGCATCGTCAGGCTGATCTCGCAATGCGGGTCTTCGGTACGATATCCAAAAACAATCTGTGATTCGCGCGTGAGCTGGCCGGCCAAGCCTTGGCTTGTATGCACATTCAATTGTTTGAGCCGTTGCGGCTGAGGGTTCGATTTATTCATCGTCTGCGAAGATTGTGTTTAGCTCGGATTCGGTCGGACGCTTTGATTTTTCTATGACTGCGATGTTCAGTCCAAGAGCATTGAGAATGCGTTCAATTTTGCGGAAGCCAATATCATTGGAACCAGGCCCATTTTCGAGATCAATGAGCGTGCGGCGACTGATATCAGCTCGAACGGCTAATTCTGCTTGGGTCAACTTCAGAGCACGGCGGGCTGAAACGATAATTTTGGCTAGATCAAGAGTATTCATGTGAAGAATTTAGCACTTTATACTGAAATATTCAATATAAAGTGAAAAATACAGCACTTATTGTAGGAGGCAGAAGAATTATCACTCTTGCATCATGCTGGTAAATAAACGTAGTTGTGACGCATCGACAGCATCCTGCAAATCATTATCGGACAATACAAAATTGGGGCAATCAGAAGCTCGTGCCATTTGTAACAGGCTCTCAATTGCCACTATCGTGTGTTCCATTGGCAAACCGCCACTTTCACCACCAACATTTGCCGTCGTCAATGCAGACCACAGCTTGCTTGCGTAAATCTGGAGACGAAAGCCTTGTTCAAATGCGCGGGGTAAAAAGAAACGCGTATAGCTCCAACCAGACCCTTCTGGATACTCTGTTCCTTCGTCAAAAGTCTTCAAGATTTCCTCCAATTCTTCGATGGAAGTACAACCATTGAAAGCTAACGGCTCACTTAAAAACCGAGCAATAATTTGACGTTCCCCAGCAATCATCATCGCGGCCCTACGATGCAATATCTCTGGCTGAGCGAATGATAGAGTTGTCATGTTTATATTCTTAAGTTTGAGATCATTATGTACAACCAACAACTGACTTAGATCAGTTCCACTTAGAAGATGCATTTCATCGATCAGTAAAACAAATTGCATTCCCCTACGTCGCCCTACATGCATTGCTATGTCGGTGACGGTATTACGAAATAAAACACCGGTATTAGTTCTTCCTGCAAGCTCATGGTTTAAGCCCTCCAGTAAGAGGCGATACATATGTGCTTCGCTTGGCCGGGAGGCACGCGCGCTAATCAATAAAAAAAAAGTCTTCGGAAACTCAGCTTCGAGCATCCCTTTAATCATCATCAAACATGTGGTTTTGCCGATACGAGGAGTTGAATAGAAGTTGAGACCCGTGCGACGAGCCCATACCCTTTCTCGCACCAAATCGTAGGTTCTCTGAAGAGTAGGAGTTGGCAAAATATAGGTTTTTGTCACCATAGGATGGTCATCAAGCATCTTCAGAATATCTGCTGAAGAAAACTTAGCAATTGATGTTCGTGAGGAATTGGGTGACTCATTCGCAGCATCCATGGTGATTCCTATCGATGATTTTTGGTCTTCATTTGAATTGGAGACGGACGTCCAATCAATGAGCGCCTTTTGCTCGCATCATTAACTGATTTACCTCTTTTAATTTTGTCTTCCTGCGGGGCAGTTATTGTAGGTTCAAGACCTGCCGCCTTCGATACGTGAACTACTGCTGTTGCTACCTTGGGCGGAGGAGGTTTGATTCCCCCTTTGTGTTTCACCCCTTTTCCGATATGTGCAAGATATACCGCTACTGGGTCATCAAATTCAGTTAAGACGATAATTCGCTCATATGCCAATCGATTGATAATCTTACGTGTGCGGCGACTGTGTTTAGTTAAATTCCATCGCCCCGCTGCTTTCAGTATCCCAAGTTCGGTTCCATTTGGGAGGAATGCACGAACTTGTCGCATATCGTCTTCATCAATTTCAATCGTTACTTTCTTACCTATTAGATGCCCCGCCTCTGCAAGAATAGGGTTGGTGTAACGCACCCGGTCAATTTGTACATATGGTCGACGACCTGTTTTCTTGCCTCCGCGTACAAAATGCGTCTCCGTTAATAGAAACAATTTTGTTTCCGCTGCAGCCCGCGCTGGAAGATGCCTTACTATCAAGCGAGCTACTGGTCCGTCTATGAAGTAACGCAAATAATCCAGCGGCGTCATATACGAAAGGCCCTCGGTGGGAGTGGCGTTATGCTGAGCAAAATAGACGTCAGTTAATTTTTCTGCATCATCAGCATTAATCCCGTATCTGATTGCTTTTGCCTCAGCATCATCTGCGCGACCCTTACGAGGGTGGCTACCTGTAGTGGACGGCAAACGTTTGAATACATCATCGCCAATTTTCCGAAATGTTCTTTCAACATTCGGTCTCCTTTCGAAATGGCCCACTGGCCCCCAATTAATAATCATGCCAAGCGTTTTCCTAACGCGGTCATGTAACGCTGTGGCTAGGTGAGCCAGCGCGCCATCCAGCATAGTGATTTCCCAAACTGCACCAAATGCGAGGGGGATTACACCGCTAGGGAGCCCACTACCAATCCCATATGTAAATGGGGGGCCGGCAAGAGGTTCCCATTTTTTTGCGACAGCATCGCGAATAAGAGCAACTATGTCATTTGCCCCAACTTCGCTCCGGTAAACAAATGACCATGCAAGGACAGCAGTGCTCGCGCGTTCAACAGCAGCAATTAACCAAATCCGTTCGAGTAAAACTTGCTTGCTCGTACCCTCCGGTGTTAAGAAGTCGATAGTAAAGTGAGCTTCAATACAGTAGGCATCAATTTCGACTGCATCATATGGATCTTCAAAAGATAAGAAGGGAGGATCGCCTGTTCCGACAGCTAAGTGCGCCTTTGCGTCAATCTCTCCTCGTCGATAAACGGATTTCGAAAAATATTTGTTGAGTACACCCACCATGAATTTTTGGATCGTGCGAATACCAAGGTACTTGGTATTGAATGGCCATTCGTGACGACAAATGCCTTGCTTCTCGATGCACTTAATAAATAAATGGTGTAAATCTTTTGCGCGCAGCTTGTATTCCGGAATAACCTTTGCCTTAGCATCTTGCATAATCCATCGTACTAACTCGCTTTCCAAATTTGGAAGTCTCTCCAAAAGATTGGACAATGCACCAGACAAACCACCTTGGGCTTCGGGGAATTTCGTTTTTATCGCGGCGCGGCGCTGATAAGGTTTTAATCTAATGTTTGGGACAACAGCGCGAAAACCGAATATTCGGCCATCTTCCGCCAACATCAGACACTTACGTGCCATGGTCGGTAAATAGCGCTGATCAACGCCTGTACGCTCTGCAATACTCGCAACGGCTTCGTTGGCATAATATAAGCGTATGGCCTCCTCGTTTCTTTGATATCGCACTTTTATCTCGGGTGCAAGGCTGGCTACACTAACCGTCGGCCACGTTTCAATCGGCGGTGCATCCTGAAAGGCATTGCGGCGTGACCACATGTCAAAACTCCTCCAGCCATTTCCATTGAGTCTCATAATTGAACGATCGATGAGATAAATCGATCGCAATTACCCCCTGTATTGCGCAGCGAATAAATAACCCAATTACCGTTGGTATGTCGTGCCCGAAGAAATCCTGCAAAATTTGATCGAGTGTCCCTTGCGTTCTTGCTTTCAATACTATTAGTAACCGTCCTTGTAATACTGCATGGTCTTGATCGCGTAAGGCAGCGGCAAAGCCGAGAGGCTTTAACCATCGAATACTAGTTTTAACGTGGGGTATTAAATCGTCGTCGGTGAACAGTCGATATTTGATTCCTTCGCGCTGAGCCTCACTTGCTTGCGCAAGAAGCTGACCACGTGCCTCATGTAGTTTGGTTGAGTCACTTTTAACTTCATGAAACTCTTGGTGTCCGTCGACGTATTCAACTTCTGCATCGAATTCCGTTCCGCGGTACTCCTTATCATCAAACGAAATGCGCAGTTCTGGTGCAAGGTCAAACGATCTCACCGATCGATTCAGTTCTAAGAAATTCAGCCAATGGACGAACTGACGTCCGCTGGGAAGTATCCAATCCCTGTTGGTCTTGACGCTGTAGACAAGGTAGAGATCATTGTTCTGTTTGCCGCGCCCACGATACGCTGCAAAAACATGTAGACGTTGTTTGTTTTTGGGCGACTTGCTCATGCGATACACCTCATGAAAGTTAGTCGATATCCAACTGATAGACATTGAAAAGCGACTTATAAATAATCGATTATGATTTTTAGATTGTGAATGAAATTCTAAAAACTTCGTGCGATTCAGCTTTTAATAACTAAAAATTTAATGTCATAACCACGTCGTTTCTACGAGGTTCAAGCATTTCTCATCGATTGACTGATGAACTTCTGATTCCTTATGAAGGATCGCTAATACTTTTGAGTAGGTAGGAAATAAAGACAGTTCTTTGTCATCGACTACCTGAGCCACTTGATGAAAGAAAAAATTTGAAGAACCGCGAGAACCTTTTACTACTTCTTCATCAAGATATTTACTTATATTAGGAAATAAAATTGCTTGGCTGGGCACACTTCTTTTGCCGAACCAAACTAAGGGTTCTTGTGAGTAAAGATTTCCCATTAAAAATAGATAATATTTACTATCTTTTAAAGTCGATAATTTTTGATAGATTCCGAAATATTGGGCGTAACACCAGTTAAGAACGAAATCATCGTCCACCTCCGTAACAAAACTTTGGAGATCAGGTGTTTTCAGAGTTAAGCGACGCCGTGTCCGCTGGTCAAGCTCAGACAAATTACGTCCTTCAATCGACATCCGCCACAACAAAAATGCTAATGCTGGTTTAGCTACCTTATCGACATTAAAGCTAATGGCATAACCATTGCACAAAAGTATATTGTTAAAGCATCCCCTATAGCGTCGGACAAATTTATCAAATAAATGGCGTCTAAGACTTTTGTAACTTTTGACCAAATCTAGAGGTACAGTGGAATTACCAGCATTTAGTAGACAGCTGATTTCCGTCTACGATGTGCGGTTTCAAACGTATTCGGACTGACACCACCAAGATGACTGTGTCGTCTTACCCCATTGTAGAAGTCATCAATGTATTCGGCTAGGTCCAGTGTAGCGGTTTCGCGATCAGCATAAATGTGCTTTTTGACGCGCTCTTTCTTTAAACTGCTGAAGAAGGACTCTACCACTGCGTTATCCCAGCAATTTGCCCGCCGACTCATACTCGGCTCCAGATGATTAGCCTTGCAGAACCGTCGCCAGGCGTCGCTGCCGTATTGCGTTCCTTGGTCTGAATGAATCAAGGTATGGCGAGGGCGGCGGCTGCGCACTGCTTTGGCAATGGCATCGAGTACTAATTCGCGATGAATGGTAGGTCGAACAGCCCAGCCAACGACCTTTCTTGAGAATAAATCCATCACCACGGCGAGATAAAGCCAGCCCTGCCACGTTCGGATATAGGTAATGTCAGTTACCCATGCTTCGTTTGGCCGCGTAACCGTAAATTGCCGTTGGAGTAAATTGGGGATCAGTGGTGATGGCTTTGAGACGGGTATATGCCGTATGCGATAGCCATGCAGCGCTCGCAACCCATTTTCTCGCATAAGACGGGCTACTCTGTGCTTACTGCATAGTTCCCCGCGCTCCCTTAGATCTTGGAAGACTCTCGGGGCACCATAGATGCCATGACTTGCCATGAAGGATGCTCTGATCAGCTTAAGAAGCCGAGCATCTTCCTGTGCGCGATCAGACAAGGGATTCTTCAACCACGCGTAGTAACCTGATCGTTCAACATCGAGAGCCTGGCACATGCTGATTACACTGAATTCGTCACGATGCGATTCAATAAATTTATATGCTTGCCTTACCTTGCTGGAGGCCTTGATTTTGGACATGGTCACCACCTTTAGTTACAGGTCGAATGCTACTCCTGTCTACTAAATCCTGGTAACTCCACCCGATAGTTTCTCGAAATCAATCCAAGAGCTATCAGTAATATCCAGTGCATTAATTTTCCGCTTTTTCGATACCTCGGTTTGTATAAGTCGCATCAAATTATGCGGGGTAATCTCGTTCAATACGCATATTTTCAAGAACAGAATCCACGCCGACTCAAAAGGTGCTGGACTAGAGGGATGCCACGACAGTCTCGTATGTAGCTTTGCCATAACCATATCCAATACAGGACGAGGAATATGATTATGTCTCCTCCTCCGGGATTTAGTTCCACTGTCCGCAAAGTCGAATAATCAGTTCTAAAAATTAGAACTAATTAGTCAACCTGACTTCGCCTATTACAAGAGATAAGAGGTGTAGCTGTTTGAGGTAAATGAGATCGTTGAATGTGGGAGACATCGATGTATTACTTCGGAGCGCTACAAATCGATAGTGCCAGCACCTAGCAGCTTGGCCGAACCGACCGCCCCGTAAATTGCGCAGACTCCAATATGCATTGCGGATCTGTTGCAGCAATTCCATGCATTCAGCCTTTGATAATTCATCGAAGGAAAATAATTCAATTTGTTGCACGGAAGCTACTTTAATGCAGATTGAACAATATAATCGAGCCATTCATCGATTAGAGGCAGATACGACCATGCAACGTACCCTATTCGCTTTTGCCCTTGTTTCCGCTGTTCCGGCAGCCATTGCGCAATCTCCGGTCTACAAATGCGTCAGCAAAGGGAAAACCGTTTATTCCGAATCGCCTTGTCCGATCGGCACCAACAAGCAGTCGAAAATTGATACGACGCCGGAATATATGGGCAACGAGACATATAGCAGAGCCACTATCAACTCTGCCAGAGCAAGAATTCGGGCAGGAATGAATGAGATTGGCACTGCGGTTTCGACGGTTAAAAGCAAGCGTAAAAACGACCAGCTGTGCGAATCAATAATCAGAGACCTTCAAAACCTAGACGCTCGATCACGACAACCGCTGAGTGCGTGGGAGCAGGATTATATCCGTAAGGAGAAAATCCGCGTTCATCAAGCAGCTGCGGAATGGGATTGTTAAAGTCAAAAGCGGTTTGGCATGGCGCAAGATCGTTCGACTGCAGTGGAAATGACAAGGGCGCATTAAACCGTAGTCAATATGCGCCCTCACCGGTCTACATGGGCGCTTCACCCCATACCCCCGATACTTATTGCGTCTCTAGCCGCGTCATGGCGGCGTCAACAATTTTCCATGCGCCACCGAACTGGTCTAGACGCTTAAGATGTTGCATACGCTCATTAGCAGGCAGTTTGCTAATGAGAAGCACAATCGGAATCATTGGTTTCTGTTGGCGCTGTGGTCGTCGTTTTAACATTGAATACAAGTTCAGCAAAATAGCAGTCCCATAATTCAAAGCTTATTTCTCATGGAGGTTTTATGCCGTTCCAAAAATCGAAGCGCCAAGCTGTTCAAGCATGTCTTGTGGCTACTCTTGCTATCCCGCTGTTGGCAGATGCATGTACGCGATTTGTTTATCTTGGGGAGAACGGCAATACCATCACCGCCCGCTCCATGGACTGGAAATATGACATCGGCAGCAACCTTTACATTTTGCCTCGCGGGATGGAACGAAGTGGCGAAGCTGGACCAAATTCATTACGTTGGGTTTCGAAATATGGTTCTGTAGTAGCAACTGCTTATGATATTTCTACTGCAGATGGCGTCAACGAGGCGGGACTTTACGCAGGTGTCTTGTGGTTGACTGAGTCACAGTTCCGAAGTTTGGTGCTCAAAGTAAGCCAGGGTTAACTATTGCGGCATGGACGCAATACGTGCTGGATAACTTTGCCACAGTTGTCGAAGCTGTTGAAGCATTAGAGAAAGAGCCCTACACCCTGGTAACAGATAATGTGCCGGGTAAGCAAAGACTCACGACATTGCATCTTAGTATTTCGGATGCTAGTGGCGACAGTGCAGTTTTTGAATACATCAATGGCCGACAAGTTATTCATCATGGCCGTCAGTATCAGGTACTGACGAACTCACCCACATATGACCAGCAACTAGCGCAGAACGCTTATTGGAAGCAAATTGGCGGAACAGTCATGTTGCCCGGTACGAATCGTGCAGCGGACCGTTTCGCTCGCGCTTCCTTTTACATCAACGCTATTCCGAAGGCTGGAAAGCCCGACGAGAGCGTCGCAAGTGTTTTCAGTGTGATTCGAAACGTATCTGTGCCACTTGGTATTGCAACACCTGACCAGCCTGAAATATCTTCAACGCGTTGGCGTACGGTGTATGACCATAAACGCAAACTATATTTTTTTGAGTCTGCGCTGACACCGAATACCTTTTGGGTGGATACCAAGAAAATCGACTTTTCGAAGGAAACTGGTAGTGTCAAAAAACTGGAACTGGGTCTGAACCAATCGCGCACATTTTCCGGCGAAGTCAGCGGCAGCTTCCGTCCGTCCAAGCCTTTCCTTTTTCAAGGCATTTGAAGCAACTTGCGTTCGTCAGAGCTGAACCGGCATTCTCATAGATTTATCAAGGAATGCCGGTTGAAAAATGCGGAGCCCGCAGCGTAGGCCAGCAGAGAGAATGTCAGCCATTTCAGGAAGAATACGTAGCGATGGTATGGGATGAACACTTGCAGCAGCAAGTGTGCCGAATACAAAAAACGCTGTCATCAGATGACGGTTGAAGCCCGTGACCAGCTCCGCCACCTCTCCCATGGCAGCGACATCGGCCGCAATATTAAGAACATTGGCTATCAGCAGCAACAGCACTACCATCATCAGCACGGCCAGTGAAAATGTGTCCTTGATATTGGCTGCCAGCCCTTTTCCCGTGACCCTGCCGATGCGCCCGCACATGGACTGGATTGCCGCCATTACATTAAAGGAAATGCCAGTGGCATTGTCCACAGCATGTTGAGGCCGAACTGGGCGCCTGCCTGCGAATAGGTAGCTATGCCGCTGGGATCGTCGTCGGCAACACCGGTGATCAGTCCTGGCCCGACCCGTGCCAAAGGATGTTCCTTCAGGCGTTCCCACAAGGCGCGAAGACCCTTCGCAGGAGCCGTGGCGCCCGAATCGGTATTGGACGTTTTCATATGTATGGAGACGGAAGTCTTCTACAAATGCTGGCGGCAAAAAGAAACGGGGAATAGATCCAACTGCAATCTTTCCCCGTTGACTTGCCGGCACCACCATGTCGGGAAAGATGGATTTTTCCCAGCAAGCGCTACGAACAGGCACTTGCATGCCAGATTGTTGGCAAATTCAGATTATTTGAATATGGTGACCGGCAACTTGCTATGTACCAGTACCTTTTGTGCTTCGCTCCCCAGTAAAAACTTGTCCAATCCTTTGCGTCCATGCGATGCCATGAAGATGGCGTCGCAATGATATTTATCGGCAGCCTTGATAATTTCATCTGATGCGCTGGTCCCTTCGACCACATGAACCTCGGCATCCACGCCTAGTGATGCTGCGTGCGTCGCGATTTTATGTACATATTTTTCGGCTTCCTTGCTGATGGCCTGGGCAAACTCTCCGCTGGTTGCTTCCATTCCGTAGACCGGAAAATAAGGATAGATTGTGGCAACCGACAAGCCGACGATCTTGCTGCCATGCTCCTTCGCAAATTGCAAGGCGGCTTGCACTGCCTTGTCCGACAGTTCCGAGCCATCGGTAGCGAGTAAAATTTTCTTGAACATGATTGTCTCCTCTAAAAAGATCATTACTTTTTAATCTTAATGCTGCTTGACTCATCCTATTGGAGAGCGAAACCGGACTTTTGATCTACATCAAGTAAGGGTGAAAGCTTCTTCCATCTCGTCACCTGGCGGGCGTCTTTTTTGACAGTATTAGAAATATAGCCATCAGAATTTTCAGTTGCTCCTGTTTCCAGTGTTGAGTGTTTCCTGGTGGATATAACGCGCGACGATGAGCAATATCGCCATCAGACAAGGATCGCCATGAGTGATGCTGCAAAGATTCCCGGATTGACAGCCGTAGAAGCTGCGATTCGATTGAAAAATGAGGGCGGGAACGCTCTGCCAGACAAAAAGCACCGCAATTTTCTTGTCATTGCGATCCAGGTATTGCGTGAACCCATGTTCATTCTGCTGCTGTGTGCTGCCCTGCTCTATCTGCTGATTGGCGAATTACACGAAGGTCTGTTTCTATTCGCCATGGTGCTGGTTACGCTAGGACTGACGCTCTATCAGGAGCAAAAAACCGAGAGTGCCCTCGAAGCCTTGCGTGACATGAGTATTCCTCATGCACTGGTGATACGTGACGGTTTGCCGCAGACCATTGACAGCAGAATGCTGGTACGTGGCGATTTGCTGATCTTGTCCGAAGGTGATCGTATTGCAGCGGATGGTTTTCTGATGTCCGGTACCGGGCTGCAGGTGGATGAATCACTACTCACAGGAGAAGCCGTTCCGGTCTACAAAACGGCAGGTAATGACCAGATATCCACTGGGTATCCAGCGGATATCTCTTCCTCCAGCCTGTACGCAGGCACCCTGGTAGTTCAGGGCGACGGTATTGCAGAGGTAACAAAGACCGGCATACACAGCGAGATGGGCCGTATCGGTTCTGCGCTCAACGACATCACGCCGGAATCGTCGCCTTTGCAAAAACAAATGTCCCGATTGATCAAAACGTTCGCGTTTCTTGGGATCGCTTTGAGCATAGTTCTCGCCCTGGCTGAAGGCTTGCTGCATGGTGACTGGCTGCAAGGCTTGCTGGCTGGCATTGCTCTCGCGATGTCGATGATGCCGGAAGAGTTCGCCGTGATATTGACTGTCTTTCCAGCACTGGGGGCATGGCGACTCGCACGCGCCAAGGTTCTCACGCGACGATTGTCAGCCATAGAAACACTCGGAGCTACCTCGGTTCTCTGTACTGACAAGACCGGCACACTGACCGAAAACATAATGAGAGTGGCGCGCCTTTATATCGATGACGAAGAGATCGATATCGAAAAGATGACGGAGATGCCACTTCCGCAAAGCTATCACACGCTGCTTGACCTCTCGATACTGGCGAGCCGAGTGCTGCCGCTCGATCCAATGGAAAAAGCATTTCATCTCGCGGGGAAAAAATTCCTTCCGCGCACGAAATCGCAAGGCGAACAGCAACTTATTCGTGAGTATGGATTGACATCCGAGCTGCGTGCCATGTCGCAGGGTTGGACAAGCCCCGATCAGGATGCCCATGTAGTCGCAGCGAAAGGTGCGCCTGAGGCGATTGCCGAACTTTGCAGGCTGGATGCCATGAGCCGGTCACGGATACTGGCAAGTGCGGATCGCATGGCGGCGGACGGTTTGCGCGTGCTGGGAGTGGCCCGGGCTACCTTCGATGGCGATATTTGGCCTGCAGATCAGCGTGCTTTCCAGTTTTCTTTTTCCGGCTTGATCGGACTGGCAGACCCCTTGCGCAGTGATATACCGGGAGCAATCCGTCAGTGCCGGGCTGCGGGGATACGCATCATCATGATTACCGGCGACTATCCGGTAACGGCCATGACCATTGCACGCCAGGCAGGACTGGCAGACGGAAGTGTGTTGACGGGCGAGATGATGGCAGCGCTTGATGATGCGCAGTTGTCTGAACGCATTAAAACGACAACGGTATGCGCCCGCATTTCACCAGGGCAAAAACTGCGTATTGTGCAGGCGCTGAAAGCGGATGGGGAAGTAGTTGCCATGACAGGAGACGGTGTCAACGATGCGCCGGCGCTCAAGGCTGCGCATGTCGGGATCGCGATGGGTCAGCGCGGTACCGAGGTTGCGCGGGAAGCAGCCAGCCTGGTGCTGCTGGACGATCATTTTGCCTCCATCGTCAGGGCGATACGCATAGGCAGAACAATATTCGGAAATATGCGCAGAGCAATGACGTATGTGCTGTCGGTTCATGTATTGATTGCCGGCATGGCATTGACCCCCTTGTTGCTGGACTGGCCCATCATGCTGTATCCGATGCACATCGTATTTTTAGAATTGATCATTGATCCCACCTGCTCCCTGGTTTTTGAAAATGAAGCGCCGGAAGACAGCATCATGAATGAGCCCCCACGTAATCCGGCGGCTCCCTTATTCAGTACGGTCGCATTGTTTCGGGCATTGCTGGAGGGCGTCGGGGTGCTGATAGTCGTTGCACTGTCATATAGATGGGCTTTGGCGAATATGCCTGAACAGACCGCCCGCGCATTTGCTTTTACTGCCTTGATCGCTGCCAATCTGGCCCTGATATTTTCCAATCGCTCACGGAAAGACGGTGTAACTGCCATGTTTCGCAGGGTCAATACGACGATGTGGAGCGTTGTTGGCGCTGCTGTTTTCCTGCTTGTCCTCACACTTCAACAGCCAATGCTTCAAGCGATCTTTCACTTCTCACCCCTGTCAGCGATCGAAATGTCGAGCGCCATGGCAATCGGCATAGCGAGCGTTTTATGGTACGTCCCGCTGGCATGGTGTCGAGACAGCATAAAAAGATTGCGTTAAAAAGTCAGTGAAACATACGGCTGCGTGATTGCTGCAGCATTTCATCCATGTCATGAACACGTCACTCTTGGCCGAAAAATATTGCTTGACACTCCCATGGTGGGAAGCTTTATATTGATGTCGCAAGTTCATCAAAATCGAGCTTACTGTTATATATAGTCACCCACCATATGAACCGCACCCTCAAGACACTGCTGCTGTGGCTGTTAGTCGCTACGCTACCCATTCAGGGGCTGGCTGCTGCCATGCAGACGTCGTGTGGACCGGCGCATCATACGGCGTTGGAGGTGGCGGTAGATGACAACGCGCATCATCACGATGGCGGAGCCATGCCGGACCTGGATGACGCCGTTGCGGCACATCATTCTGCATCTGGCTTGTCTTCGACATCGGACCATACATCCACGCCTCACAAGCATCTATCCTCCGCATGCTGTGTTGGTGCTATCGCATTTACCTCAATCACGCTGTTTACCCCAACGTATACAAGCTCCGAGCTTGTCCTCGTCTCCCCTTCCCCGCTAGTCACCGGTTTCATCCCGACTGGCCTGGAACGCCCTCCCAAACGTATTTCCGCTTGATCGACATACCGCTGTACGGCATCAAGTAGCTCGAACCTTATCCGTTCGGCGACCTGCTTCCCGTATGAAGCTGCGTGCTTAGTCATTTGGATAGCACGCGTCTTGATTATCGACGTAGAGGAAATCATGTTTTTTTCACTCAAGCTTATGGTTGCCGGCTTGGTATTGCTGCCGCTCGCAGTACTTGCACAAGCAGTGCTGCAACAGCCAGACCCTGCCGATGCAGATGCCGCCGTTCCGGCGCCAGGCTATACATCTGCATTGAACAACTATCGCCCCGCAAAGGATCAAGCCGCGACGCCTGACAAGCTCTGGCGCGCCGCAAACGACGAGGTGCAAAATCCCGCAGGACATGCCGGTCACACGATGGAAACCGAATCGAGTGATGCTGCGCCTGCGCCCAAGACGGATGCGCACGCCGGACATGGGCATGACAGTCACCAGAACAAAGGAAAATAATGATGCGCTCTCTACAACAGGCGCCGCGCCTGAAGATGCTCGCCATTGCCTTATCCGCTTTGATTCTGGCTGGCTGCGCGACTTTTTCCAGCGACGGTGGACTAGCTTCCGTCTCCGCGATTACCAAGGAACGCACCGGATATCCGGTCCAGCGTGAACAGGCGAAGCAAGACAGAACTTCTATTGAGTCGACAATACGGCAACTCACCGCACAGCCGTTGACGCCGGACACCGCCGTACATATTGCCTTGTTGAACAACAAGGGCTTGCAAGCCTCACTGGCAGATCTGGGTATAGCCGAAGCTGACCTGGTGCAGGCTGGCCGCATGCGCAATCCGGGTTTTTCCTTCGGACGTCTGCGCGGCGGCAGCGAGGTGGAAATCGACCGCAGCATCATGTTCGACCTGGCCGGTTTGCTGACGATGCCCATGCGCAGCGAAATCGAAGGCCGCCGGTTTGAACAGGCAAAACTCCAGGCGGCATCGCAAGCGATCCAACTCGCGGCAGATAGTCGCAAAGCCTACTTTAACGCCGTCGCGGCGCAGCAGACAGCCCTGTATATGGAGCAGGTTGCGAGCGCGGCCGAAGCAGGTGCCGAACTGGCGCAGCAGATGACCAGGGTCGGCAACTGGAGTAGGCTGGATCAGGCACGCGAACAAGTGTTTTATGCAAACGCGATTGCGCAACTGGCCAGGGCACGTCACAACGCGACCGCAAGCCGCGAGCAGTTGACGCGCCATCTGGGCTTGTGGGGGCGCGACACTGCATACACGCTTCCAGCCCGTTTGCCGGACATTCCCACAGCACCAAACGATGCGCTCAATATCGAATCGCAAGCAATGGCGCAGCGACTCGATGTCAACATGGCCAGGCGTGATGCGGAAGCGACCGCCAAGGCACTGGGATTTACCCATGTCAGCGGTTTCATTAACGTCTTTGATGCCGGCTACGCCAACAAAAGCACAACCGGAAAACCGCGGGAGAATGGCTACGAGATCTCGCTGGAACTGCCGCTCTTCGATTGGGGCGGTGCCCGCGTCGCCAGAGCAGAAGCCACGTACATGCAGGCTGTGCATCGCGTCGCCGACACGGCGGTGAAAGCGCGTTCAGAAGTACGGCAAGCCTATTCTGCTTACCGCACCACGCATGACCTGGCCAGACACTACAGCCAGGAAATTGTCCCCCTGCGCAAGAAAATTTCGGATGAAGTGCTGCTGCGTTACAACGGCATGCTCGCCAGTGTGTTCGAGCTGCTGTCCGATGCGCGCGACCAGATCAACAGCGTCAATGCCGCCATCGAGGCGCAGCGCGATTTCTGGCTGGCCGAAACCGATTTGCAGGCTGCCGTCAACGGCAATGGCGGCGCTCCCCCTCCTCTGGGCGCGCCGGCTTCCGATGCAGCCGCAGCAGCACACTAAGAGGAATACAAAATGGTTACACGCAGAAATTTTTTCACTGGCGCGGCGGCCATGGTTGGCGCCGGTTTCGTCAGTCGCATCGGTGCCGCTTCGCTGCCGGAAGCGGCAACCATGCAGGGCGCTGCTACCCAGGCGCCCCTCAGTCCACCCAATGGCCGGCCGTACAATCCGGTCGTGACGCTGAACGGCTGGTCGCTGCCCTGGCGCATGAACAGCGGCGTCAAGGAATTCCATCTGGTTGCCGAGCCGGTGATACGGGAACTTGCTCCCGGCATGAAGGCGAATCTGTGGGGCTATAACGGCCAGTCGCCGGGGCCAACCATCGAGGTGGTGGAAGGCGATCGTGTTCGCATCTTTGTGACCAACAAGCTGCCGGAACACACCAGCATCCACTGGCATGGTCAGCGCCTGCCTAACGGCATGGATGGCGTGACCGGTCTGACGCAGCCCGGCATCCCGCCGGGCAAAACGTTTGTCTATGACTTTGTCGCCAGGCGCCCCGGCACTTTCATGTATCACCCGCACGCCGATGAAATGGTGCAAATGGCCATGGGCATGATGGGATTCTGGGTCACGCATCCTAAAAATCCCGACTTCATGAAAGTCGATCGGGATTTTGTCTTCCTGCTCGGCAATTACGATATCGAGCCCGGCAGTTACACGCCGAAAACGGCCACCATGCTGAACTTCAATTTATGGACGATCAACAGCCGTGTCTTCCCCGGTGTAGATCCGCTGGTGGTGCGGCAGAACGACCGTGTCCGCATTCGCGTCGGCAATCTCACGATGACCAACCATCCTGTTCATCTGCATGGACATGAGTTCGAAGTGACCGGCACCGATGGTGGCTGGACGCGTCCCGAATCACGCTGGCCGGAAGTCACGACCGACGTTGCCGTCGGCCAGATGCGCGCCATAGAGTTTGATGCTACCGACCCGGGCGACTGGGCTTTTCACTGCCATAAATCCCATCACACGATGAACGCGATGGGGCATGACGTCCCGACCATGATAGGCGTCGATCATCGCAGTGTGGCTGAAAAAATCAACAAGCTGGTGCCCGACTACATGGTCATGGGTGAGCGCGGCGGTTCGATGGGCGATATGGAAATGCCGCTGCCTGACAACACGCTGCCTATGATGAGCGGCCAGGGTCCCTTCGGCGGCGTCGAAATGGGCGGCATGTTTACGGTAGTCAAGGTACGCAAGAACCAGAAGCCGGGCGACTACAGGGACCCGGGTTGGTACCAGCATCCGGCGGGTACGGTTGCCTACGAATGGAAAGGCGCGCTTCCGCAGGCAACGCGCAAGCATTCCGCAGGCGGACAGGCTATGCCCTCTTCCCAGGCGCCGAAGAACATCGAAATGACTGTGCGCAAGCCAGGCGGCCACGGCAGTCACGATTAACAAGCTGTTCGATTATGAAAGGATAGATATGACAAAGCGGACAAATCGGATTTCCCGTCGCGTACTGATTGCACTGGCGACTTCCCTCGCCTTCGCCGCTCCGGCCGTTCTGGCGCATGGCGAGACGCATGAAAAAATCAATCAAGCGACGAAAGTTATTTCCACTGAAGAGCATCCATTTGGCAAGGAAGGCGATGCCAAACGCGTTGACCGGACGATACACATCGATATGAGCGACTTTATGCGCTTCGGACCGTCGGATATCACCATCCGCCAAGGCGAAACCATCAAATTCGTTGTCGCCAACAAAGGAAAGCTGATGCACGAAATGGTGATAGGCACCAGGGAAGGCCTGAAGCAGCACGGCGAGATGATGAGAAAGTACCCGGGCATGGAGCATGACGAACCCTTCATGGCGCATGTCGGTTCGGGCAAGAAAGAAGAAATGACGTGGCAATTTACGCAAGCCGGAGAATTCTATTTTGCCTGCCTGCTTCCCGGCCATTTCGAGGCCGGCATGGTCGGAAAAATTACAGTGATCAAAGGATAAGCGATGAGACAAGCTCTATTTTCAAGAATGATACTGGCCGGCGTCATGAGCCTTCCTTTGCTGGCCGGCGCCGCTGTGCCGGTCGTTGAAGTTTACAAAAGCGCCTCCTGTGGCTGTTGCACCGAATGGGTCAAGCATTTGCACAAAAACGGCATTGCTACCAAGGTACAGAACGTCGAAGACACTTCCGGCTACCGCGCCAGATTCGGCATGCCGCAAGCGCTCGGTTCCTGCCATACCGCGAGAGTGAACGGCTATGTGATCGAGGGCCATGTTCCGGCCACGGAAATCAGGCGCCTGCTCGCCGAAAAGCCGAAGGCGCTCGGCCTTGCGGTGCCGGCCATGCCTATGGGTTCGCCAGGAATGGAAGGTCCGCGTAGCGACCCCTATGACGTTTTGCTGGTGCAGGCAAACGGACGCTATTCAACTTATCGCCACTACAGCGCGAAATAAACCGGAGAAGGAAACAAGAATGAAAACCATGACACAACTTTCCATTGCACTTGCAATCAGCCTGACTTCTGCATCGCTTGCCTTTGCAAACCATACGCACCATCACGCGACAGACGCCCAATCAAGCGAAGCCTTAGCCGCCATGTCTGAGGGAGTCGTGAGAAAAGTCGATAAGGAGAACGGAAAAATTACCATCCGGCATGGAGAACTGAAAAATCTCGGTATGCAGCCCATGACGATGGTATTCCGCATCAAGGATGTGGCCCTGCTTGAGCAGACGAAGGCAGGCGACAAGATCAATTTTGTTGCAGAAAACACGGGAGGCCAACTGACTGTGACACAGCTTGAGATACAAAAATAATCCGGAATGCGGCATGGATGAGCTCTGCATCTAATCGGGCCGCAGTAAGAAGTTGAATGCCCATACAGGAATGCTCATTTTGGCCTATGGTGAATTATGGCGTTCTGGCAAATAGGTCTGTAATCGATTTTGAATGAGAACAATCTACTTACACTCACAGGAGATCATCATGAAATCAGGGTTTTTATTCACTACACCTGTTGCCGTTCTGGCGGTACTTGTTTTGACGGGCTGCGCTACCGACGCAGCAACTCGGCACAACTTGCATTCGGATTCCATGGCATCGCAAGGAGGCATGTACATGATGGGTAAAAAAATGAGGATGTCTGATGCTGAAATGCAATCCATGTGTGACATGCATACGCAGATGATGCGTGCGCAAACACAGGAACAACGGAAGGCAATGATGGCTGAACATATCAAATCCATGTCGCCGCAGATGATGCAGGAACACATGAATATGATGCAATCCGAGATGCAAATGATGAGGGAGCAGATGGGAACGCGGGCCCCTGCTCAATAAGTCATTTGAAAATTTCTTCTGTAGATACACTGAAGGATCGGCACATGAACAATGCGCATCTTCACAGTCATGAGCATGGTGCACCTGGCGATGACGCCAGGACAGCAGAAGATGCCCAAAAATCATACGTCGATCCAGTATGCGGCATGAAAGTCGCCGCAAATCCAGAGCGGAAAATAGACCACGAAGGTCATGCCTATTACTTTTGCAGCACCCGCTGCATGAGCAAGTTCGCTGCCAGCACGCAAACTTATTTCAATCCTGCGCAGGCTGAATCGGAACCTGCGCTAGCGGAAGGCGCGATGTATACCTGCCCGATGCACCCGGAGATTCGACAGCCTGCTCCGGGAAATTGTCCAAAATGCGGGATGGCGCTGGAGCCGCTGATGCCCTCGCTGGAGGAGGAAGAAAATCCCGAGCTGGTCGATTTTAGCCAGCGTTTTTGGTGGACATTACCGCTGACGGTGATTGTCGTTGGACTGGCAATGGGTTCGCACAGTTTTTTCCCGGCAGGTCTGGCGTATCAGAACTGGATAGAACTCGTGCTCAGCACACCTGTGGTGCTCTGGGCCGGTTGGCCGTTATTCGTGCGCTGGGCGCAATCGATCGCAAACCGCAGTCCGAATATGGCTAAATTTGCCCATCCCCCAAAAATGTAAAATTAGCCCCCAATACTCCCTGCCACCAGCAGGTTTTGCGCCTTTCTCGGGCCATTTTTGAAGCCGACTTCCTCGCTGTTTTTCCATTTTTGGGGAGCTTTTAACTCACCTTGGCGGTGCCTCTCCTTGGTCCTTGAGGGTATTGAGCCAAAAAGTCGGATCGAAATATAAAGATGCCAAGGCGTCGATGTCCAGTATTGAAGTGCTTGGACTGAATTCAAAGGTTCCGAACAGATTAATATGCTGCCAGGCAATTGGTGAAATCCGACGCATCAGCTCGATGGCCTGCTCGTCGCCCGAGGCCAATTTTCGCTCATAGACGCGGGACAATATCAACGTGTTGTAATAAACAACTGCATTGGCGATCAGCCGGGAACATTCATTCCACACATGCTGCTCGTCCTCCGTTTTGACACGAAACTTCCCGCCGTTGACGAACGCGACCGCACGCCGGAAACGATGATAGGCCTCCCCACGGTTCAATGCCTTCTGGATCCCTTGTCGAACATTCGGGTCATCGATATATTTCAGTACGTACTCGGTAAAGCACAAATTGTCGAGTTCCCATAGCGCCCGCTTAGTCGAGTTTTGTCGTGTGTAGCTGGAGAGCTTTCTTACAATCGTCGCCTGACTAACGTCTTTTTGCGCGAGCGAAACCAGGATTCGCTGAATATTTGGCCACTCTTTGATAATCAGATCGTCATAGACGCGCCGACATGGCTTGATCAACATATCCCCATACTGATTCGGTTGCTGGAAACCGATGATTGAAGCAGCTTTTTTCGGGAAATTCTTGTACCGTGGCGCGAACTCATGGTTGAAAGTACGCAGGATGATGAAGTTGACCTGGTTCGTGCCGTGGGTATCGGTGGAATGGCGCTCCGGCCGGATGTCCGACGTATTGTTGTACAAGAGGTCGAACACGTAATGGCTTTCATGCTCATGGGTACCAATGACCTTTGCGTTGACTGGCACATGGTTGGCCACCAACGTTATACTGCTTACCCCTTTTTGCAGCCCAAAATACTTGGGTGAATGACGGGCATTCAGCGTATCGATCTGTGTCTCCATGCGCTGTCCATCGCTACTGGAGTGCATCGCATCCTGGATGTCGTATAGATGGAATGCCGGTAACTTCGCGATTGCGTTGGTAATAGCATCGTTAGCCGCTCGCAGAGTTTCCGGGCGCAAGAAATTACGGGAAGTCGACATCAGCGATGAATGGCTCAAGCCTGAAACTTCCGACATTTTGCCCAAGCCCATGTTCGTGCCCATCGCCACCACGCAAGCAAGGATTTCCTTCGGATCTGGATCGTGTTTGACGTACCGGTCCAGCACATGGGTAAAGCCTCCCAGGAAACTGGTTTCGCCGGCCACAAACCACAACAGATCAGCAATACCGATTCCGGGAAGTTGGCTGAAAAATGGGCTGTTGACCGGCTCATCTGATGGCGGATACAGCAAGTTCCACCGCCGCTTTTCTGGCTTACCCTTGAGTTTGATGTGCTTGTTCTCTCCGTCATCGATCCGTTGATTAACCCGTTGCAGGAGGGACTCGATTGATTCCTCTAATTCCGCTAACGTGTCCTCGATCGGCGCTGAAAGCAGCCTCAGGTTCAGATCACTCAGGATGCCGTCCCTATTTTTCCATTTCTCATCGTTGATCAGGTCGTCTTCAAACCGGCGGTATTCAGTACTCTCTTGAACGAACACGTCGCCCGCCTCTAAGGCATTGCGCAGCATCCGGTAGAGCAGAAATTCGAAACGGTCCGGTTCGATTACTTTGCGCCGGCGATCCTCCTCTGACGGTACATAGATATAGCGGTGCAAATGTTTTGGAATGACGTCGACAGGAAAAAGCGCCGGATCAATCTGGCGCGGTGATTTGTCCCGTCTGAATAAATCCTGCAAAAAATGCACCGCATGGACTAGCGGCGCGTTTTCGATGCGGCCGGCGAAATCAAGGGTCACAAACAAGTGCCGCAAATTCTGTTTGAACGTCCGGGACAAAGTGCCGTAATACGCCCACTCGAAGGCCGACTTGTCGAAGGCGATGCGGCGCATATAGTCGGACACGATCGGGAACTGCTCGCGGTCTAGCAGAGAGAATGCCTTGTCTTTAATTTCGGAGAATGGTACCTCGGGCGCAATCGATTCATCGACGAACAACCCCAACACCTGCCCCGCGGCCTGGATGTTCTTCAACGCGTCTTCCAGCGCTTTTTGCATCGCGGTTTCGGACTGGGCCTTGGCCTGCTTTTCGTATTGGTTGACTAGATGGATGAACGCGTCCGTCAGATTGTCATTGACCTGGCGAAAGCGCTGGTACGCAAAGCACAAGAGAAACAGCTGAACAGTCGGCCGCTGCATGCGCTGCAGCTTGTAGACCGTGTAGAACTTCACCATCGAAGCATAGTATTTACTGCTCTCCTGGGACAGGCCGGCAGACACAAGAAACGTCACCGCAAAGTCGTGCAGCGGCTCGAAGAATTCGCGGCGCGAAACTTCCCGACGAAGTTCTCCGTAAGTGAAATCCTTGGCCTCTCGTTTCAGGGCACTGATGGTATAGATTTGCTCATCCGCTTCCAAAAGAGTGGTCAATCGCTGCCGGACCTCAGGTGTCATGGCATCGCTCAATAACTCAGTAATGCGGGTTCGTTCGCCGGACACAGCCTTGCCGACCACATCTTGGAGCGACGAGTACGACGGCGCGACGACGCGATTGATCTCGAGCTGCTGCAGAATTTCCCGCAAGATGAAGATCGGCTCGGTCGACAACATCGCAAACCGCTGCGCCTTGGTGTCGACCTCTGCTTTTGCGTCGGTGCCGCACAGGCGGTAATCGCAGAGCTCAAGTATGGTTTTTTGCAGGCCACCGCGGGTAGGACGTGACGGCATCTTGATGTCGCCCACGTCGCGCCCCGGAAAATACGTATTCAACAAAAAACACAGATCCTCTTCGATATCGGCGGGTTCAAACGAGAAGAATTGCCGCTTGGCCTTGAAGTAACCCAGTTCGAGAATCAAATGCGCTGCGACAGAAGCCGTTCTGATGGCGCCGGCGGCCGCCTTTTCAGCCGGACTCAAATCGAAATAGAGATGGCGGTCTTCATCGGTAAAGCGCGGCATGCCGTACAGATCCTCGATTTCGTCGTCGTTTAAGATCGATAGGCGATGGGACTCTAAAGCCATGCGGGAGATGGGGAAAAAGTGTCAATTGTAATTCACATCAGCCGCATCAAGCTCGTTGCGAATTGCATGACTTAGCGTTCAGTATCGGGCAACTGCGGTGTGACAGTCGATAACGCTCTCCCGATTCTGTCTTTCCCGAAAGGATCGGCGCCATCTACATAACGCATGGCTGACTGTACATTCTTCCAGCCGACGTACTCCATCAATGTCTTGATGTCCCAATCGTTGGATGTTGCCCAATTGGCGAAACCGCGCCGCAATGAATGCCCGCTGTACTGTTCTGCAAAAGCGATGCCGGCACCCGCAAAAAGCGATCGCAGCAACGGCACCAAGCTATTGATGTGTAATCCCGACTCGCCAACATGGCCCCAACGGTCGACGCCGCGAAATACCGCGCCTTCCGTTATCCCTGCGAGCGAGATCCAATCTAGGTAAGCGGTAACCGGACACAGTTTCGCCAATTCGGGGGCCTTGAACGTGGTTCCGTGGCCTAGACGGTCGCCTTTCGTCTGCGGCAAAAAGCATGTCATGCCTTCCCCCGGCACTACCTTGATATATTGCACTTGCAGGTTGGTCAATTCATCGCCGCGGAACCCGCGCCAGAATCCGAGCAACAGCAGCGCCTTGTCGCGTGTATGGCGCAGCTGTGCCGGCCGGTGGCCCGCATGTACTGATGCGGCTATCGTCTGGTCCAGCGACTGCGTCACCTGTTCGAGCTGCTCAATCTGCAGGGGCCTCGCACGTTTTTCCTGCGCAGGGTGTAATGCCTGAATGCCGCGCAAGACCTTGCGTACCACTGGCGCCTTGGTCGGATCCGGGAATCCTTGGTCGATATGCCATTGTGCCAACGCGGCCAGCCGCTGCTTTAACGTGTTGATGGATAAGGACTTGGCATGATCGACCAAGTACCGCGCCAAACTATCTGCTGTAGCGGGCAAAAAACCACCCCACTCAACCTCAAAATGTCGAACGGCTGACTGATAACTGCGACGAGTATTGTCGCGTGTGGCGGCGTGAATATATGTATCAAGAGTAGTCATGACATCTAGTAATGAAAATCGTAATGAAAGTTATTTTACGAGGTTACCCACGCGCATTTTCCCCATATTCCTCACCGACATGTCCATTAGTCTTTTGGTTTGACAACTCTGTTACTGAAGTTTGTCGTGGCAAACACATCCATGGTCGTCCGTCGGCACATTCAGATTTTGAAGAATGCCGCAGTCACGAGTTGAATGTGGTCCTGAACATTGATCCCGCAACGTAAGCAACTGTTGTTCGAGGTTCAGCAGCATTTTTACGCGTGCTTGCACTTCTACGATATGTGAATCGAGTAAATCATCGACGCTCTGACAGCCGGCAGCAGGGTTACTTTGCAGATCGAGCAAAATGCGTATGTCAGCCAAGCCCATCTGCAATGAGCGACAGTGCCGGATGAACTGAAGTCGTTCTTGGTGATGCGCTTGATACTCACGATATCCGTTGGCTGTGCGTTCTGGAACAGCCAATATTCCCGATTTTTCGTAGTACCGGATTGTTTCCACATCGCATCCGGTCTTTGTAGCTAATTCACCGATTTTCATCAAAATCTCCCAAAGTGCTTGACCCCGTAGCGACTACAGGGTGTTTACTAAGCATACATCATCTACCCAATGGAATAAAACATGGCTGAAATACAACGCCCTCAAAATAAGCAAAGCATTTCGGATTGTTGCGAAGGCAGTAATTGCAGGACTTCATCTAATGCTGCCATTCAACCGTTTCCAGCGCCATTGGATGCTCCATCAAATGCTCAATCGGTCCAATACCGTATTTCAAATATGGATTGTCCCACAGAAGAAAAATTGATTCGGAACAAGCTGGAAGGCATGAATGGAATTATTCGTCTCGACTTTAACCTGATGAACCGTATCCTGAGTGTTCACCATCAATTAAAGAGTCTGGAGTCCGTTACCACAGCACTGAAAGCCATCGGTATGGATGCGCAGCTTGTTGATAGCGAAGCGCATCAGCCAAAGGTTCCGGAATCAGCGTCATTAACTGCAGCACAAAAGATCTTGCTGGCTATTTCCGGTGTGGCAGCACTGGCCGCGGAAGTCCTTGCCTGGACTACTCATACCGATGGGTCGCCTCTAGTGATTGCACTGGCCTTTATTTCAATCGCAACAGGCGGATTGCCTACATTGAAAAAAGGCTGGATTGCGTTAAAGACATTCACCCTCAACATCAATTTTTTGATGAGTCTGGCGGTGATCGGTGCTATGGCAATCGGTCAATGGCCTGAAGCCGCAATGGTGGTATTTCTCTTTGCGGTCGCAGAGCTGATCGAGAGTCTCTCGCTCAATCGTGCGCGCAATGCGGTGCATGGCTTGTTGAAACTGGCTCCAGATGTCGTGACCTTGCAGGACGCCATTGGCGGATGGCAAGAAAAGTCCGTTGAAACGGCGGTTGTCGGCGACATGATGCGCGTCAAGCCTGGTGAGCGTATTGCCCTTGATGGGATTGTCACAAGTGGCGAGTCTTCGGTTAATCAGGCACCTATTACTGGTGAGAGCATGCCGGTGGACAAACGTATAGGGGATGCTGTCTACGCAGGAAGTATCAATGAGCGCGGCCTGCTCGATATCAAGGTATCCACCAATAGCAGCAACAGCACCTTGGCGAGAATTGTTCGCGTCATCGAAGAGACGCAAAACAACAAGGCCGCAACCCAACGTTTTGTTGATACGTTCGCTCGTTATTACACGCCTGCTGTTGTCGTCATGGCTATTCTGGTTGCCGTAATACCGCCTTTAGTATTCGGTGCGGAATTTACACCATGGCTTTACAAGGCTCTGGTCATGCTTGTAATCGCCTGTCCATGTGCGCTAGTCATTTCGACGCCGGTAACAGTGGTGAGCGGTCTGACCGCCGCAGCAAGACTCGGCATTCTTATCAAGGGTGGAGAGTTTCTTGAGGTGGGTTACAAGTTAAAAGCGATTGCGTTGGACAAGACAGGTACGCTGACAGCAGGTCAGCCATCTGTTGTTGACGTGAAAACGATAAGCAATAACGAGCGAGAAACCATCTTGTTGCTTGCAGCAAGCCTGGATGCGAATTCAGATCATCCTTTGGCAAATGCCATCGTTAAAGCAGGTCCTGAGAGCTCACTGCATAAAGTCGTAACCAATTTCGAAGCCTTACCCGGACGTGGCGTCAAAGGTGAGATCGACGGTACGATTTACTTTCTGGGAAATCACCGTCTGATCGAAGAGCTGAAGGTTTGTAATCCAGCGATTGAAGCGTTGTTGGATGTAATTGAAGGTACTGCGCAAACCGCTGTAATGCTCGCCACGGAAAAAACGGTCGTGGGTATTATCGCCATTGCCGATAGCTTGCGCGAGAGTGCTATCGAAAGTGTTCGTCAACTGAATCAACTAGGTATTACCACCGTCATGCTGACCGGTGATAACAATCGCACAGCGCAGCAGATCGGTGCTCATGTCGGTATTAGTGTCATCAAGGCAGAACTGCTGCCAGAAGACAAGTTGACCGAAATCAAAAACCTTCAATCAACCTACGGCGTAGTTGGGATGCTCGGCGATGGTATAAACGATGCGCCAGCGTTGGCGCAAGCCGATGTTGGTTTCGCAATGGGTGCAGCAGGTAGCGATACGGCAATCGAAACCGCTGATGTAGCATTGATGAATGATGACCTTGAGAAACTTCCGGTTTTTATCAAACTTAGTCGTGCTACCCGCAGCATTCTGATTCAAAACATCAGCGCAGCCATCGGTATTAAAGCAATATTTTTTGTCTTGGCTTTTATGGGAATAGCGACACTTTGGATGGCTGTTTTTGCTGATGTGGGCGCGAGTCTCTTGGTAGTCTTCAACGGTTTGCGCTTACTGAGGAAATGACAGTTACAGAAGTTTTGTACGGTTGGTGGTTTTGGCGTGTATTGGTTTCGCGAATGGCAGCTTCTACGCCCGCTCGCCTATGCTAGGCGCATTCAAGCTGATGAACGTAGCAATTCCGCTCAAACAAATGTTAGAAAAAAATGAACGATAAACTCATTCAGTATGGCGAGCCTGCGCCACTTCGTGCCCGCCCGAGACGGTGGTGGGCTCTTGCAATGATAGTGCTCATGCTCGATGTTACTTCCAAGGCGGCTATATCGACGTTGATGACATACGGAGCATCTATTCCACTTACTGGCTACTTCAACTTAGTGCATGCCAGAAATACCGGTGCGGCATTCAGTTTTCTGGCTAATGCCGGAGGTTGGCAGCGGTACTTCTTTATTACTCTCGCATTCGTGGTTTCTATGTGGCTGGCTCTCGAGCTGCGTAAGCAGCTACCCACCTTATCGGCATGGGCCTACAGCTTAATTCTGGGGGGCGCACTTGGGAATGCGATTGATCGTTTATTGCGGGGATATGTAGTTGATTATCTCGATTTTCATTGGAGTGGCTGGCATTGGCCGGCGTTCAATGTTGCGGATATCGGTATCGTCTGCGGTGCTGTGCTGCTAGTGGTAGAAAGCCTGCGTCCAACTGTAGATGCATCAAAACAGCAGCCGAAGAACATTACTACGGCTGCTCGCATTGAATCATCCACGAGAAAGTCTTGACGCTTGCCGCATCAAAGTCGGGCAATCTTTTGAAGATCGCTGATGTCGCCATCGATTTTCTGCATATCCATACCAATAGAATGAAATTTCTAGCATAGAAATTAGTGTAAACCGCCGTCTTTTGCGAGTGATATGCTTCCGCCGCATCGTGGCAGACATAGTAGGAGTAAGCTGGTATCTGGAAGGCAATACCAGACATAGGTTAGTAGTGTCTTGATCAGAATGAGATCTCGGCAGATTTGCCTTTGATTAGTGCACTTCCTATTTTCCCCATTTCGCAATGATGCGCACATAAACCAATTCGCTAAGCAGTTCCACGAGTGTTTGTGCAACGATGATCGCTGGTAAAACAGGAATTGCGCCAGGGATAGCAAGTGCGAGCGGTAAAACCACCAGCGAATTACGTGTTGCTGAGCTGAAGGCAACAGAGCGCGAAGCTGACGCGTTCAATTCTGCTTGTCGTGCAACCCACCAACCACAAACTGGTGCCAGTACTGCATAAGCAACATACAGGGGCAGAACCAATAGCACTGAATCAATCGCTGGGCCAAGCTGAGGTACAACAGCTAAGATCACTATAAATAGAACAAGCGCGGTGGCCGGAACAGGCGTAAGGCCAAGAACTTCAGAAATTTTCTTCCAAATATCACTGCGGCCGGCTAAAAGCTGAGTTACTCCTGCCAATACTAAGGGCACAGCAATTAGCCATACAAATGCGTGTACGAACGGCCCGACTTCAACAAACCGTGCCGCGTCCTCACCAAGTGCTAGTCCTAAATAAACTGGAAGCAACAGCATTTGTACGATTAAAAGAACCGGAGTTGAAGCAAGCAATAGTCGTGCATCTGCACGTCCAAGATGCGCAAACGTCACCACATAGTCGATGCATGGAGCCAGTAAGACCAGCATTACGCCTAGACGCAGCATTTGATCTTCGAGGAAGAAATGAACCAATGCCAGGACGATCATTGGAATGATGATGAAGTTCGCAACGAGCAGTGCACCCATGAAGCGAACTTGCTTAAACGCCTGACCTAGCTCGGCTAACGGCACTTGCAAAAACGTGACAAAGAGCATGAATGCAAGCGCGGGATTAATTACCCCTTCCAACGCGGCAGTTCCCGGCACAACCATTGCTATGACCGAAGAGATCGCCACGGCACTGAAGTAGATTGCGATCTGCTGTCGTTCAAGTAGCTCTCTTAGATTTCCGATATTCATTTTTTATAAAAGTGAGATCAAACTGATTTTGCCTGACGTCGTGACATCCAAATACCTATCATCACCAATGCCAGAATGATCGCTTGCGTTGTAATACCCTGCATGGTCGGATGGACCCCTAATAGCGGTACCGTGACAAAATTAATCCGATCCGCTTCAATAACACCTGCTTCCTGCAGGGCGGCGATACCATTACCAGCAAACACAACTGCTAGCAATGCCAGTAAGCCAGATGTGACACCGAAGAATGGCCCAATCGGAAGGCGAATGCTGTACTTCAGAATCGCCCAACCAATTACGGCGAGCAATATCGCAGCAGCTCCGACCCCACTCAGCACTGCGACATGGCCGTCGTCTCCGACCTGTACCCAAAGTGCTTGATAGAACAGAATGATTTCAAACAGCTCACGGTAAACTGCCAAGAACGACACGCTTGCCATTGCCCACATCGTTTTTTTCTCCAACGCAGCCGTGACGTGTTCACGAATGAATTTTTGCCACGCTTGTGCGTAGGATTTGCTATGCAACCAATAACCAACATAAAGAAGCATGATTGCAGCAACAAGCGCTGTAATCCCTTCCGTCAACTCTCGATTCGCTCCCGAAATTGTGAGGACGTAATTTGCAACCACCCATGTCAAGATACCCAAAGCTACAGCCGCTATCCAGCCATAATGGATGTAACGTAAAGCATCCCGACGACCGGTCTTGACGACAAAAGAAATGATCGCTGCCAAGACTAAGATGGCTTCCAGCCCTTCACGCAGCAAAATAAGTAGTGCGCTGATAAAAGCGGTTGTTGCTGAAAGATTTTCTGAAAGTGCTTCATCAGCCTGATTAAGTAAGGCCTCAATAACTTTTACTTGTTTGCTGACTTCTTCTACTGGTTTCCCCGCACTGATTGCAGCACGCAATGCCATCATTTCCAGCTCAATTTTTTGTCTGAGTGCGCCATCAGTATTATCAAGACTACTCTCGACCAATTCAAAACCTTCGAGATAGGCAGTAATTGCAAGTTGGCGTGCCGCTCCAGCGTCACCAGCCTGATACGCCGCCAAAGACTGGACTAGCTTTTCTCTTGAAACATCTAAAGGTGAAGGACCAGCAACCTTGATCGCCTCAGGATGCGATGTCAGGTAGGCCTGCACCTGAACCAAGGACTTGCCACCTTGCTGCTCGACCTCATCAGGAGTTTGCGTAGCCAGTGCGCGTAAATTTTGAAAATCCTTTTTTCCTTCACCATTGTTCCACGCAGATTCGCCTTGATTTACATCTTCCTGAGTGTGTCGTAATGTACCGACAAAAAATGCCAGCGCCCACCGATCTTCTTCCGTAATTTCGGTGAAAGGACGCATTGGCGTACCTGCGACACCAAGAGCGATAGTGTTGTACAAGCCGTAGATGCTGCGCACTTTCATGCGAGCCTCTTCGTGAAAGTCGCTAGGCTGCGGATCCATTCCTTTTGAAAGCGGGCCATCACCTCTACCAGTAGCACCATGACAAACTGCACAGTTAGCCGCATAGAGTTGTGACGCCTTGAGTAAATTCGGCGTCGATTTCGGTGTTACTGCTACTTTGTAGACGCGAATGACATCGGCGCGCAAAGCATTTGCTTGCTTCGATACCTCGCCGCCATCCACCTTGCTATTGATTGCACTGCGCAGTACCTGTCCTTTATCCAGCAGGATTGATTGCTCAGCGTTCGCCGGCATCTCTTTTAAAAGTGTCAAAGCTTGCGTAGAAAATTCAAGCTGTTCCTCGAACTCTGATTGATTCAGAACCTTCCCGTTCTTAACAAACTCTGGATAGTCCACGCTAATGTAATCGAGCATATGAACAACCGTCTGAGCTTTCTCGTCAGCGGAAATTGCTGCCATCGTTTGAGAAGTGATAAAAATACTCAGAATGAGGAAAACGAGGGAATGAAAAATAACGGTCACGCTTAATTTATTAGCAGGATGCATTGTTAGAAAAATGTTAGGAAGTTGAGACTGCAATGATACCAGATGCTATGAGAATGTTTCTCATTTAGATTTGTGTCGAAAGGCCTATTGTCTGAATGCTTTGCCGATACAAATCAAGATTTTTTGCAGTTGGGCCCAATATCGAGAACTGGTCTAATCAATGCCTTAAGAGGAGCGTGACCCGCATAAAAAAGGTAAGCGCATCGCTTTTGTCAGTCTCATAAAGCCTGCCATGTCATTTTTCCAAATATATTCTCTCAATAGAGAATTTTAAAAATAAGATACAATCCGCTTACTTATGAAACGCCTCCTGATTATTTTAATGTTTGTGATTGTTCCGCTCCAGCTTAGCTGGGCAGCGGCTGCAGTCTATTGCGAGCATGAAACTAATCCCAAAAGCGTACATTTTGGTCATCACGAGCATAAGCACATCGCATCTGCCGCAGAAGGCAAGACTGATGTTTCAAAATCAGCCGCAGCAGTTGATGGCGATTGCACTTCCTGCCATCTGGGTGGCATCGCAATCCTGACCATACCAGTACCAGCGATGGCGTTGGATCTTGTTAGTGCACCATCAATCACTGCTGGCAATCCCTTGCTTGCATCAAGTCGTCCCTCCCGACCTGAACGTCCCAAATGGGCAGTCGCCGCTTCCTGATCCGGCGCCCGCTCGTTCTATTTTCTCTCTACTCTTGATGTAGTTTCCAGCGCAGGTCGTCGGATTCCCTTTGTCTATTCCACAAGGAGATTCGATGCAAAAGGTATTACTGCCGCTTTTAATTGCGGCATCCACACTAAGCACAATTGCACTTTCAGCGTCTGCGCAGCCGATGTCGCATACCTCTGCTTATTCCAATATGGCGACCCAATCTACGCCTGCAGGGTCGGCTTACTCACGCCTAACGCTAGCAGCAGCATTGGAGCTGGCGTATAACGCCAATCCCGATATTGCGGTAGCGCGTCGCGAAGTAGAAGCAATTGAAGGGACGGTTCAGCAAGCTGGACTCATCCCTAATCCAGAGTTGGCAACCTTGGTCGAAGATACCAAGCGCGAAACACGCACGACCACCGTACAGATAAATCAAGTTATTGAATTGGGTGGAAAGCGCGGTGCGCGTATCAGTGCTGCGGAGCGCGGCCGTGATTTCGCTCTCATGGATCTAACGGCTAAACAAGCCGACATACGTGCGAAGGTTATTTCAGCTTTCTATGACGTATTGGTTGGTCAGGAACGCATTCGCTTAGCTGAGGGGTCAGTCGAGTTAGCTAAACGAGCCACATTGATAGCATCAAGACGAGTGATGTCTGGAAAAATATCCCCAGTAGAAGAAACGCGCGCACGCGTGGCCGAAGCAGGTGTTCGAGTCGAACTGGCGCAAGCTGTAAATGAGTTAGAAACAGCTCGTCGCCAATTAGCGGCAACGTGGGGAGGTGTCACTCCGGGCTTTGAGCTTGTTGAAAATACGGAAAGCGATCTACCAACCCTTTGGCCCTTACCTGAATTGGCCCAACGTTTGCAGCAGTCTCCGTTTTTGCTGCGCGCAAAAATTGAAGTCGAACGCAGGAAAGCAATAGCGCAAGTTGAGCGATCGCGACGGATTCCCGATGTTACGGTGACGCTTGGTGCAAAGCGGGATGAGCAGATGGGCCGTAACCAGGCAGTGATAGGACTGTCGATACCGATACCTGTGTTTGATCGTAATCAAGGCAACGTTTTGGAGTCACTTCGCCGCACGGACAAGGCACGCGATGAGCTGGTTGCGACGGAAGTTAATTTGAACATGGAGCTTGGACAAGCACATGGCCGCTTAAGTAAGTCGCTAATCGAAGCAGAGTTAATCAAGACGGAAATCTTACCTGGTGCGCAAAGCAACTACGACGCAACGACGAAAGGTTTCGAGCTCGGAAAATTTAGCTTCCTAGAAGTGCTCGACGCGCAACGTACTTTTTTCCAAGCCAAGTCGCAGTACTTGCGCTCCTTAGCTGAGACCTACCGTGCCGCAACTGACATAGACCGTCTGCTGGGCGAACCATTTTCTGCCATCAAGTAATAGAGGCCATGATGAAATTTAAACCACGTAATAAACAAACCACCATCATCATCATCGTCATCATCGTTGGTGCATTGCTAGGCGGCCTGATCTTAGGCATGGGCAAAACACAAACTTCCGGTGAAGAAAGTGAACATACCGAGACAAAAGGCCACGCCGATACAGAACATCACGGTGAAAAAACTGATGCCAAGCACGATGATGCCAAAGGACATGAAGACGAAGAGCACCATGCGTCATCAGAAGCGCAAAAAGGTCCCCACGGCGGCAAGTTGTTTAGCAATGACGGCTATGGGCTGGAAGTAACCATTTTTGAGAAAGACGTTGAGCCCGAATTCCGTTTGTACACTTTCAAGAACGGTAAGCCGCTGGATCCAAGTGCTAGCCAAGTCAGCGTTACTCTGGAACGTCTAGGTCGAAAGCCACAGGAGATCTCTTTTGTAAAAGAAGGCGATTACTTGAAGGGAAAGGCCGTTGTTGAAGAACCGCATTCATTCAAAGTGACCATCAATGCGCGCTATGGCGATAAGCCATATCAGTTTGGATACTCGCAGGAAGAAGGACGGGTCTCCATGACTGACGAGCAATTGAAGCTAAACGGTGTTCAGATCATGACGGCTGGTCCAGCACGAATCAAAACCAGTCTGCAATTGATCGGTGAAATTCGTTTAAATGAAGACAGCACTGTTCATGTCGTCCCACGCTTAGCCGGCATCGTTGAGTCGGTTCGCGCCAACGCAGGAGACCAGGTCAAAAAAGGCCAAGTTCTTGCAGTGATTTCAAGTCAGTCACTTTCGGATCAACGAAGTGAACTGTTGGCAGCACAAAAGCGCTTGAGTCTTGCACGCACAACGTACGAGCGTGAAAAGACATTGTGGGAAGAAAAAATCTCTGCCGAGCAGGATTATTTACAAGCACGCGCCGTCATGCAGGAAGCTCAAATCATGGCCCAAAGTGCGCAGCAAAAGTTAGCTGCATTGGGCGCATCTTCTTCGTCTTCCAATCTGACGCAATATGAAATCCGCTCGCCTATCAATGGTGTCATTACTGACAAACGCATTTCGACCGGTACCGTCGCCAAAGAAGATGACAATATTTTCGTTATCTCCGATTTGTCTACCGTGTGGGTCGATCTCACAGTACGTGCGGAAGACATCGGCGCATTGAAGACTGGGCAAAAAGGCACGGTCAAGTCGAATGCCTTCGATGCACAAGATGTGGGAACAGTTTCGTATATCGGTGCTTTGGTTGGGGAGCAAACACGTACCGCCAAGGCACGAATTGTACTTGCCAATCCTAAAGGAATTTGGCGTCCTGGCTTACCGGTAAATGTGAATTTGGTCGCTGGCGAAGTCGATGTTCCGGTGACTATATCGACGGACTCTGTGCAGAAAATGGGAGATAGAGACGTCGTATTTGGTCGTTACGGAAACTTGCTGGAAGCACGTCCTATCGATTTGGGGCGTACAGACGGTAAATTAGTCGAGGTACTTGGTGGTCTGCTGGCTGACGAAAAATATGCAGGTACAAATAGTTTTCTGATCAAGGCAGAGATCGGGAAATCAAGCGCCAGTCACGACCATTAAGGGGATCGGTATGAAACAGATTATCGCAATTATTCAACCACACCGTCTCGAAATGGTTGAGAAGGCCTTACATGGCATGAATCACTTACCTGGTTTCACGTTGTTTCCTGCGCGTGGACATGCTCGTGGGCATGGTGCGCACCACATCTTTACTGCGGATGAATGGAGTCCCGATACGCATGAACACATTGTGTTGCTGATGTTTTGTCCAGACGACATTGCACAAGACGCTGTTGAGGCCATTCGCGCAGCATCACATACCGGCAATCGCGGTGACGGCATGATTGCAGTTACTGCAGTCGAAGACATTGTGCGTATTCATAGTGGCGAACGCGGCGACGCGGCCATTTAGTTCAAGGAAAATTCATGTTTGAGAAAATCATACGCTTTGCCATCGATCAGCGTTGGCTAGTCATGTTGATGACTATAGGTATCGCTGCGTTAGGTATCTACAACTATCAAAAGTTACCGATTGATGCGGTACCTGACATCACAAATGTACAGGTGCAAATCAATAGCAGTGCTCCCGGTTATTCACCTCTTGAGGCTGAACAGCGCATTACCTTTCCAATTGAAACCGTGATGGCTGGCCTGCCGTTTTTGGAACAGACCCGTTCCATATCACGCTATGGTCTGTCACAGGTGACGGTGATTTTTAAGGAAGGCACAGATATTTATTTTGCGCGACAAATGGTTAATGAGCGCATCCAGGAAGCGCGAGAGAAGTTGCCTCCGGGTGTTAACCCAGGTATGGGCCCTATTTCTACCGGCCTTGGTGAAATTTACATGTGGACCGTTGAATCCAAACCAGGTGCGTTGAAGCCAGATGGCAAGCCTTATACGCCAACTGATTTAAGAGAAATCCAAGACTGGATTATCAAACCACAGCTACGCAATGTGCCAGGTGTGACTGAAATTAATACGATCGGTGGCAATGCTAAAGAATTTCAGGTTGCGCCTTTCCCTGACAAGCTAATAGCGCATGGCCTTTCGCTTGGTGATTTGGTGTCAGCCCTTGAACGCAATAATAATAATGTGGGTGCGGGTTATATCGAAAAACGTGGTGAGCAATATCTGATCCGTGCACCCGGGCAAGTGGCCGATCTCAACGATATCGGCAACATCGTGATTAGTACACGCCAAGGTGTTCCATTGCGCATACGTGATGTGGCAGATGTTGTCATTGGCAAGGAATTACGTACCGGCGCTGCGACCGAGAACGGGAAAGAGGTCGTATTGGGTACTGTTTTCATGCTGATCGGTGAAAACAGTCGCTCAGTGGCAGCGGCAGTTGATAAAAAGATGAAAGAAATCAATCGGTCTTTGCCTAAAGGTATTGTGGCAGACACGGTATACGACCGAACCGTCTTGGTGGATAAAGCAATTTCCACCGTCAAAAAGAATCTCATGGAAGGCGCATTGTTGGTCATCGCCATCTTGTTTCTATTTCTTGGCAATATTCGTGCAGCGATCATTACCGCGATGGTCATTCCATTGGCAATGCTGTTTACTTTTACCGGTATGGTCGGCAACAAAGTCAGCGCAAATCTAATGAGTCTGGGTGCGCTGGATTTCGGCATCATTATCGATGGTGCAGTCGTGATTGTTGAAAACTGTATCCGGCGTCTGTCGCATGCACAAGCTCATGCGGGGCGCGCATTGACACGCAATGAGCGATTCCATGAGGTATTTGCAGCATCCAAAGAAGCACGTCGTCCATTAATTTTTGGTCAGTTGATCATCATGGTGGTGTACCTGCCTATCTTCGCCCTTTCCGGCGTGGAAGGGAAAATGTTCCATCCGATGGCCTTTACGGTGGTGATTGCGCTAGTTGGAGCGATGATCCTTTCACTTACGTTTATTCCCGCAGCTGTTGCATTACTGATCGGCGACAAGGTTAGCGAAAAAGAAAATCGTCTGATGGTTTGGTCCAAGCGTCGCTATGAGCCGATTCTGGATTGGGTAATGCTGAGCAAACCTTTGGTACTAACTATGGTCGCTGTGGTCATTGTATTGAGCGGTCTATTGATGACACGTATGGGCAGTGAGTTCATCCCTAGTCTGAACGAAGGCGACATCGCATTGCATGCTATGCGCATCCCTGGCACAAGCTTGACGCAAGCGATTGAAATGCAAAAGGAACTTGAGCGCAATATAAAGTTGTTTCCCGAGGTCAGTCGTGTATTTGGCAAACTTGGTACTGCCGAAATTGCAACGGATCCAATGCCGCCAAATGTTGCCGATACTTTCGTAATATTAAAGCCGCAATCGGAATGGCCAGAACCGAAGCGCAGCAAAGCCGAACTGGTCACTGCGATGCAGGAAGCTGTGTCCAAAGTGCCGGGTAACAACTACGAGTTTACCCAACCAATTCAAATGCGGTTCAATGAATTGATCTCGGGTGTGCGTAGCGATGTGGCGGTTAAAGTCTTCGGCGACGATATGGATGCGATGAACGCTACTGCGGAGCAGATATCCGGCGTACTTTCCGGTATATCTGGTGCGGCCGACGTAAAAGTTGAGCAGACAACCGGATTGCCGATGCTCACCGTCAAAATCGATAGAGAAAAAGTCGCCCGTCTGGGTGTCAACGTTGGAGATGTGCAAGAAGCCTTATCCATTGCAGTAGGCGGTAGAGAAGCTGGCATGCTATTCGAAGGCGACAAGCGCTTCGATATCCTTGTTCGTCTACCGGAGTCGGTACGCAATGATATAGAAACTATCAAAAAAATCCCGATCCGTTTGCCTACACTGGACGGCACTCAGTCAGGTACGTCTGGCTACACTCAACTCGGGGATGTCGCCACATTCACACTGGCACCTGGACCGAACCAGATCAGTCGTGAAAATGGTAAACGGCTAGTCATTGTGACGTCCAACGTCAGGGGACGTGACATTGGCTCCTTTGTTACCGAGGCACAGCAGAAAGTGCAGTCAATTGTAAAAGTACCAACCGGCTACTGGATTTCTTGGGGCGGCACTTTTGAACAACTGCAGTCCGCTACAGATCGTTTGAAAATTGTCGTGCCTCTGGCACTGCTGCTGGTCTTTCTACTGTTGTTTGCCATGTTCGGTAACGTGAAAGATGGCTTGTTGGTCTTCACCGGTGTGCCTTTCGCATTGACTGGCGGGATTGCCGCTTTATGGTTGCGTGATATTCCATTGTCTATTTCGGCAGGGGTCGGATTCATTGCGCTGTCAGGCGTCGCGGTACTTAATGGACTGGTGATGATTTCCTTCATACGTAGTCTTCGTGAGGAAGGGCGAACGCTTGATGAGGCTATTCATGAGGGTGCATTGACCCGACTGCGGCCGGTGTTGATGACGGCATTGGTTGCTTCATTGGGATTTGTGCCTATGGCTTTGGCGATGGGTACCGGTGCAGAGGTGCAACGTCCACTAGCAACAGTCGTTATCGGGGGCATCTTGTCATCGACGTTGCTGACCTTGTTGGTGTTGCCACTGCTTTACCAAATGGCACACCAACGTGATGAAGATGAACCGCATGCTCGCGATACTGAAAATCGCGGTTTCATCCATCGACTCGCGTTTTGGAAGTAATTCCCTCAGCACTGATATTGCATGGTGTTTAACTATTTCTTTGCAGGGACTGGATCATCAACTTGATCCAGTTTCCTAATTGAAAAACGAATTGTCATGAACGTATTTTTCATAAAGATGGAGTGAACATTGGATTGGAAAATGGAATTGCTGTTTTCTGGACGGATTGTCCTTGCCGCACTTCTCGGCGCAGTTATTGGTCTGGACCGCGAACGCCAAGGAAGTGATGCGGGGGTTCGCACATGCATGGCAATTTCGATAGGATCCTGTGCTTTTAGCCTGATCTCGCTTCATGTCATAGGTGGAGACCCGACCAGAATTGCCGCACAAGTAGTAACTGGTATTGGTTTTTTGGGCGCTGGGGTGATTTTGCACGTGCGAGGACGCATCGAAGGGTTGACGACGGCTGCAACTTTATGGGCTACCGCATCAATCGGGATGGCCTGTGCATTTGGCATGTATGTACTAGCGATATTAACGACGATTCTTATATATGGAATATTGGCACTCCGCCATGTTCCAGGCTGGAAAAAATTTACGCGAAAGCAGCCATCTCCAGATTCGTCGGAATGCGATCGCTAACTTAATAGATTATTGACTGTGAATCGACTCACAATTGAAGGGGCGAGGAGAAAAAATGAGTATCTTTGAAAAATTAATGGGTGGTGGGCATGGTCGTCGCCATGGAGGTGGACACCACGAACGCTATGACAATAGCCCGCCAGCGAATCAAACCGAGACTTGGGGGGAATGAAGTTTTGCGGCAAGTGTGGCATGGAGCGCAAATAAATTGCACTGACATATGTAACGTTAATTTTGTTTGATTGAACCGAGAATTCTCATGAGCGCCGGCCATACCCATGCGTTACCGACAAGACAAAATCAGAAGTATTTACTGATTGCTTTAGGTCTAACGTCTACTTTTCTTATAGCGGAAGTCGTCGCAGGTTTCATTACTGGCAGCCTTGCCTTGCTTTCCGATGCCGCACATATGCTTACCGATGCAAGTGCGCTAGCAATTGCGTTGGTGGCCATTCAGATAGGCAAACGACCAGCGGATAAGCGAAGAACGTTTGGCTATCTACGTTTTGAGATTCTGGCTGCAGCATTTAACGCGATCCTGCTTTTCTTGGTGGCGATGTACATCTTGTATGAGGCTTACCAAAGATTTCGTTCGCCTATAGAAATTGAATCGACCGGCATGCTGATCGTTGCTTCGCTTGGGTTGGTCATTAATTTGATCAGCATGAAATTGCTTAGTGCCGGCAAAGATTCAAGTCTCAATATCAAAGGCGCGTATTTGGAGGTGTGGAGCGATATGTTGGGCTCCGTCGGCGTCATTATCGGCGCACTCGTTATTCGTTTTACGGGCTGGACGTGGGTAGATTCAGTGATCGCAGTTGGGATTGGTTTTTGGGTGTTACCAAGAACTTGGGTGTTGCTGAGAGAAAGTATCAACGTGTTACTTGAAGGTGTACCTGAAGGCATGGATTTGGAAAAGCTTCAGCAATCCTTACTTGAGATCCCAAGTGTCCAAAGTGTGCATGACTTACACGTATGGTCAATTTCAAGTGGAAAAGTAAGTTTGACGATGCATGTAGTTAGTGAGGATTCGGAAAATCTTCATCCCGTACTGATAGCGACTATTCAATCGGTACTTGCTGAACAATTTGAAATCCATCACACCACTATACAAATTGAGAAGCAGCCTTGTGAACAGGCCGCAGTAGAGCATTCTTTCGGCCCTTCCAGTTAAGAAAGAATAGTGATTCATGCGAACAGGCACTCATTGGACAACAAATATATTTGAATAAATTATGTATATAGGAAATCGTTGGGTGCCCATGGCACTAGCAAATACGCTGCTTGTTGTAACGCTTCTGATCATATTAGTTATTTTTGGCACGTTGTATTGGTTGAGTCGTTCAGATCCTTCTAATAAGAAGACGCGAAATATAAAGCAGCAGACACCAAACGCAAAAAAACGTAGTACACGAAAAAAGAGGTAGTGCAGTAAATCTAATTACGTCATCTATGTCTTACGATATTTTTAAAGAATACGGATAGTCACGAAATCATATTATGGGCACGCTGGTTACTAGATACTTTGCGTTCACAATGTTAGTCATATTTTTATTTATGACTAACGTTGGCCTATGGAGTGACCATTCAAACTGGCTCAACCATGAACTTGAGCATAGTGTCAATGTCGCCCCCATGACAAAGACTGCTGAATATGTGTCATTGCATGATACGGATCATTCGAATAGCAGCATTGCAACAAGTTCCGTAGCAGTCGAGCACGAGTTATTACATGCCGCGAATCATCTTCAACTTTTCCTAGGCATCGACCTAGAATTTTCTTTTCTGCCTCTAACGCAATCTGCAGAATTTTATTTCAATTATGTCGAAATTCTTCTTCTGGCATTCGACGCACCTTTTCGTCCTCCTCGGCTTTAAATCCCTCTCAATCTAATACTTTGTCTTCGGTCTTTGTGCCGTGGCAACTAGGTATTAAGTATCAAAAATGCAGCGCATAGCGTGGATTGATTTCGCGCCAAATGCATGCCTTTGCCTAAGCACTTTTGGAAATCACGCATATGGAAATGTGTGGTTGCACGCTTTTTTAAATAGCGCCCATTCGTGTCGGCCAAAATTTTCATTAAAAAGATAGAGAAGCCTGCGATGAAGAACTTGCATCCGATTGCCCGTATCGAGACGGGTGAGTTGCCCTCATATATTTTGACTGTAGTCGTTCCCGTGTTCAATGAGGAAAGCGTCCTGCCGATATTCCATGAGCGTTTGGAAAAGGCACTCTCCGCGTTAAATCATGAATGGGAAGTTATTTACGTTGACGACGGCAGCACTGATAGAACTCATTTCATTTTGCAACAGCTACGAGCAAATAGTCCGAAGGTCGGAGTGGCTCGCTTTACAAGAAATTTTGGAAAAGAAGAAGCCATGAGTGCTGGCCTAAGACTGGCGCGTGGGGATGCCGTTGTAATTATTGATGCAGATTTACAAGACCCTCCCGAGTTGATCCCGGTCATGGTGGAAGCATGGTTAGAGGGTGTCGATATCGTCAATATGCGAAGAAGTCATCGAAGCGGAGAGTCATGGTTTAAAAAAGCGACGGCGCATGCTTTCTATCGTGTGATTAATCGCTTAAGCGAGGTTCCTGTTCCAGAAGATGTCGGTGATTTTCGACTGCTAAGTCGACGTGCGATTGACGCGCTTAATCTTTTGGAAGAGAGAAATCGCTTCATGAAAGGGCTGTTCGCTTGGATAGGTTTCCCACAAGTGACGCTGAATTACAGTCGAGATGCTCGAGCAGCCGGCCATAGTAAATGGCGCTATTGGCGTCTCTGGAATTTTGCTCTTGAAGGAATTACTGGATTCTCGGTTGCTCCTTTAAAAATCGCGACGTATGTGGGTTTAGCTTGTGCAGGTATCACGTTCATCTATGCCGCGTACTTTCTCATCAAGACATTATTTATAGGTGAGTCTGTCAAAGGGTTTCCTACTTTAATCGTCACAGTGATGATCTTGGGTGGTTTGCAATTGATGGCGATAGGAATCATAGGCGAATATCTAGGAAGACTTTTTATCGAGAGCAAGCGACGTCCACTTTATCTTTTGGAGGGATATCAGCCTTCTGCCATCGTGCAGTCGGAAGTGAAATCGAATGCCGTCCTGATTTAAGCGAGTCACTTCATCCTGCTTGATAACTAAGCCTTGCTGCAGTTAACGCATCTCCGCCTGTAATTGCTGAACCTGCTGCTCGTGCCGACGCTGATCCTGGTCATGCGTTGACCACCTTGATATCTATCAAAAGGATCGGATTGAAGTGATCTATAAGCGTAGAACTAAATATCTAACGGAAGTGCAAAAATAAATAGTAAGAGGATTACTTCCGGAAAGGTAAGAAGATTAGTTCGATGCGCTTCTAAAGAAATGAAATGTACAAAACCACCTTGTTGAAAGGAAACAAATTCGGCCTCACACAGGATAATGACTGATTATCCAGTATTAGATAACATGGTTTTATAGTTGATTTAAATCATAAAATAGTATGTAATTACATGGTACGTAATACATAACTTTATTTAGTTGAGGATTGCCATGGCCCGTGCCGGATTATTGAAATCAGACGTCAAAAAAGCGCGCGATGCATTGATCGTGCAAAAGACAAATCCGTCGGTCGATGCCGTGCGGGTCGCCCTCGGCAATACCGGCTCGAAAACCACCATCCACAAGTACCTGAAGGAACTTGAAGAAGAGGATGGCGGCGTCGACGGCCGCAGGATCTCCGTCAGCGAGGCAATCCAGGATCTGGCGGAACGCATGGCGGCCCAGTTACATGCCGAGGCCGACGTACAGATCGAAGAGATGGCTGCCAAAGCCGCTGAGCAGTCACGGGCGCACCAGAACGCAATGGCGACGCTTCAAGCGGGATGCGATGCGCTCAGCAACGACTTGCAGCGCAAGGAAACAGCCCTGCAGAACGAGCAACAGGCGCTTGCAAGCGCCCAAGCGGCATTGCAGCGGGAAACGATCGCACGCGCAGGCTTCGAGGAACAGGCATCCGGCTTGAAAGAACGGTTGGCCGAGAACGAGTCGCATCGCCAGTCGCTGGAGCAGAAGCACGAGCACACTCGTCAAGCCCTGGAGCATTACCGGGAGTCTGTGAAAGAGCAGCGCGAACAGGATCAACGCCGGCACGAGCAGCAAGTCCAGCAACTGCAGGCAGAAATGCGCCAGCTACAGCAGACGGTCGTGATCAAACAGGATGAGACGACACGCCTGAATCAGGAGGGTGCGCGCCTGGTCGCCGAACTGTCGCATGCCCAGAAAACGCTCTACGACAACCAAGGTGCAATACGGCAGCTTGAGCAAAAGCTAGAGACGCTGCAGGCGATCGAGCAACGGTACAAATTGCTCGAAGCACAGGTTGACGCGAAGGATGTCACCCTTGACGATATAAAGGTCAGACTGGCTGACGAAACAAGGCAACGCACCGCATTGGCACTCGATGCACAGAAACTACAGGTAGAAGTGGCCGAGACACGTGCGAAACTCGACGCACAGCAGGTGATAGAAGCAGATTTGCGTACGATGCTGGCCAGCAAAAAAACGCAGCTAGAACTACAGCAAAGCCTGGATATTGAATGACGGGGGGACTGCATGAAAAAGGCAATCATCCAAAAATTGAACAGCCCCAAAAATGTAAAAATACGTTGAAAACCGCGCCTAATAGAACCGCCAAAACGGCCAAAGAAACCAGAATTATGTCAAAGAGCAGACCTAATTTTACATTTTTGGGGGATGGGCAAATTTAGCCAATATGTGGACCCTGATTGGTTCGGGCGTGATGGCAGCATATGGCTACAGCGTGGTTGCCACGCTGGCACCGCAACTCTTTCCACCCTCCTTCCTTGAACATGGCCGCATCGGCGTTTATTACGAAGCTGCCACTGCCATCATTTCATTGACTTTGCTGGGCCAGATCCTGGAACTGAAGGCGCGCTCGCAGACTTCCGCTGCCATCAAATCGCTGCTGGGTCTGGCGCCGAAGACAGCCCGCCGCATCAGTGCTGACGGGGCGGAAGAAGATGTACCGCTGAGCCATGTACATATCGGCGATGCCTTGCGTGTGCGGCCGGGCGAAAATGCCGGTCGATGGTGTCGTGACAGAAGGCGAAAGCGCCGTTGACGAGTCTATGCTGACCGGTGAACCGATTCCTGTGACCAAGCGGGTCGGCGACAAGGTTATTGGCGCCACCATCAATACCAGCGGCAGCCTGGTCATTCGTTCGGAAAAAGTCGGCGCGCAAACCATGCTGGCGCAGATCGTGCAAATGGTCGCACTAGCACAGCGTTCGCGCGCACCGATGCAGCGGCTGGCGGACGTGGTGGCAGGTTACTTTGTCGTCATTGTGGTGGGGATTGCGCTGCTGACCTTGCTAGGCTGGGGCTTGTTCGGTCCGGCACCGAGCTGGGTGTTTGGTTTCGTCAATGGGGTTGCGGTGCTCATTATTGCCTGCCCGTGCGCCCTGGGACTGGCAACACAGATGTCGATCATGGCAGCTACCGGTCGCGCGGCAACGCAAGGCATGCTGTTTCGCGATGCGGCAGCGATAGAGGGTATGCGCAAGGTTGATACGCTTATCGTCGATAAAACCGGCACGCTGACGGAAGGCAAACCGGCTTATGATCGCGTCGTTGCAGCATCGGGGTTTACCGTTAAACAGGTTCTGCAGATTGCGGCCAGCATCGATCAGGGTAGTGAGCATCCGTTGGCGCAGGCGATTGTTGCCGAAGCACGCAGGCGTGGTGTCGCTCTGGACAAGCCGGACAGCTTTGAATCGTCCAGCGGTATCGGCGTGCGTGGCGTCGTTGCAGGCCGTCATATTGCATTGGGTAATACGGTTCTGATGAATGAGGAAAAAGTCGACTGGCGCAGTCTGTCCGGCGATGCTGAACAACTGCGCGAAGAAGGTGCCAGCGTCATGTATCTGGCCGCCGACAGGATTTTAGTCGGTTTGATCGCTGTCTCCGATCCATTAAAGGCAAACACACTGGAAGCCATACAGACCTTGCGCGAAGAAGGCATCAACGTGGTCATGGCGACCGGCGATGGCGTGACAACGGCAAAATCGGTTGCCGCGAAACTGTGCATTACCGAGGTCTATGGAGAAGTAAAGCCGCAAGACAAGCTGGCGCTGGTGGAGCGCTTTCAGCAACAGGGCAAGGTGGTGGCGATGGCAGGCGACGGCATTAATGATGCGCCGGCACTTGCGCGTGCCGATGTCGGCATTGCGATGGGAACCGGTACCGACGTTGCCATTAACAGTGCGCACCTGACCCTGATCAAAGGCGATTTGCGTACGATCGCACGCGCCAGAAAGCTGTCATTTGATACGGTACGCAATATGCATCAGAACCTGGGCTTTGCTTTTATCTACAACGCATTGGGAATTCCATTGGCGGCTGGTTTGCTTTATCCGTTCACCGGACATTTGCTGTCGCCGATGATTGCAGCGCTGGCGATGAGCTTGAGTTCCGTATCGGTGATTAGCAATGCACTACGCCTGCGTGGCACGAAATGATGCACTAAATAGTCCGCTATTCATTTAAGGAAGAGAGATGTTTGAAAGACCTTTCATGCAGTTCACGATTATGGTTGCGATGTCATTCGGCATGCTTGAGACCGGTCTTGCGCAACAAACTTCTGCACCCGCTATCCAGCAGAAATTGAGTGCCTTGTTCTCCAGCCGGGACGAGGCTGAATTATTGGAGCCCGAGCAGGCATTTCGTCTAAAGACGACTTTCAAGGGATCGGCGACCTTGATCGCCGAATTACTGCCCGCTGAAGGCTACTACCTTTACAAGGACCGTATACGCTTCGCAATCAGCGATGCGAACGGCGTTGTGATCAAGACAGTCAGGTTGCCGGTGGGCGAGATCAAGCATGACCGGACTTTCGGCAAGATGGAAGTGTACAAGCGCCCTGTGCCTGTCGAAATTGATTTGGCGTCCACATCGAAGATTAAAAAATTCACGCTGATCGCTTCGTATCAGGGGTGCCACGAAAAAACCGGGGTCTGTTATCCGCCCATCAACAAGACATTGAATTTGGCATTGCCTTGAACATCAGTCGAATACCGGCATGAACCTGCACCTGAGTTCAGGTGCAGGAAGCGCCCAAATTATGTGTATGCCGGGCAGCACCGGCATCCAAACTTTACTTGGCTGACAAGGACGCCATATCGATCACGAAGCGGTATTTCACATCGCTTTTCAGCATGCGCTGATAGGCAACGTTGATATCCTGCATCTTGATCAGTTCGATGTCTGAGGTAATGCCGTGCTGGCCGCAAAAGTCGAGCATCTCCTGCGTTTCGGCGATACCGCCGATCAGAGAGCCGGCAACCGACTTGCGCCCCAGGATCATCGGTGCGCTATTCAGCATCGGTTCGAGGCCACCCAGATAGCCGACCAATACCAGCGTGCCGTCAATCGACAGAGTCGGAATATAAGGATTGATGTCGTGGATATAGGGCACCGTGTCTATGATCAAGTCGAAACGACCGTTGATCGCATGCATCTGCGCTGCATCGGTAGAGAGCACCACGTGATGTGCACCCAGACGACGCGCATCCTGTTCCTTGCCCGGCGAGCGGGTAAACAGCGTGACTTCTGCACCCAGGGCATTTGCCAGCTTCAGCCCCATATGTCCGAGTCCGCCCAGACCGACGACAGCGACTTTGCTGCCCTTGCCCACCTTCCAGTGGCGCAGCGGTGACCAGGTCGTGATGCCGGCACACAGCAGCGGCGCTGCACCTGCGAGATCCAGGCCATCAGGCACTTTTAGCACGAACTTGTCGGAGACGACTATTCTTTCCGAATATCCGCCATAGGTAGGCATATGGTCATGCCGGTCGATCGCGTTATACGTAAAAGTGGAACCCTCTGCGCAATACTGTTCGAGATTCTTTTGGCAGGCGGCACAATGCTGACAGGAGTCCACCATGCAGCCCACGCCAACCTTGTCGCCTACCTTGAAACGCGTGACATTCACCCCTACGCTTGCCACGCGCCCGATGATTTCGTGGCCTGGCACCATCGGATAAACCGCCCCGCCCCAATCGTTGCGCGCATTGTGAATATCGGAGTGGCAAACACCGCAATACAGGATATCGATTACCACGTCGTTACTGCGCTGATCGCGGCGCTCGAACCGGAACGGCCCCAGGTCGTCAGCAGGCGCGTGGGTTGCATACCCAAGAATAGTCATCGTCATTTCGGTCTCCGTATCTAAGCCTGGTGATTCAAATCGGTTGAGAGTGCTCATGCACAGAACAGCACAGTCCAGCTACCTGTCATAGCAATATACCGGTTAAAGATTAATTTGTTTGGTAACTACCGTCGGCATGGGCTTGCAAACCGGAAACCCGCATTTGCATGCGCTGTTTCACTGGCTACGCTTACTCCTGCCATGCCTATCCGCTGTTTTTTCTGCAAGCGCATGTCGGCAAGCGCCGAAGTTTACGTTACCCTGCGTGCTTTTTCCTGGGATTAGTGATGATCTGGACTTTTGCAGTATTGGGGCTGGCGCTGATTGTTGCCGTACTGGCGGCGCGCGAAGGAACCAAAAGTAATAGAAAACTGGGCGGGACCATCAGCCAGAAATCTCCATTGAGTGCCCATGAACAGGCGCTGTATTTCCGTCTGCTGGAAGCGTTGCCGGATCATATCGTGCTGACGCAGGTTGCGTTTTCCGCCTTGATGACGGCGGACAAGCGGGCAACACGTAACGCTTTTGGCGGCAAGGTAGCCAACTTCGTGATCTGTGAAAAATCCTTCAAGGTGGTTGCCATCGTTGAAGTGGATGTCGCCAGCTACAAGGGCAAGGAAGCAGCCGATGCCAGACATGACATGATCTTGCAAAGAGCCGGTTACAAAAGTCTGCGCTACAAGAGCATTCCCGAGATCCGGAAGATCAAGGCCGATATCGCCGGTTTGGCACAGAATGCCGATCTGTCAGCCGACCCAGTTTAAGGAAGCTGCCTGATCTGGCAATTCCCCAGTCAGATCAGGTTTGCCTGTTCTGCGTCGCTATATATCCTCTTTTTGATCTTGAGCCTGGCCGCAAAAACGTGCTGCGTTTTTCCCTGCAATGCCTGATGGCGGGATGCTCATTCTTGAAGATATTGATATGAAAATTTGCTGCCGTCACCCACTGGAAACGGCCAGCATTCATAATTACTTATACTTAAAGTAAATTGTTTTCTATATAAATTTAGATTAATAATCAATTATTTATGCAATTTTATTGATATTTAACATTAATAAAAATATTGCTTTAAAGTGCATATTTTTTGTCGCTAAAATGGTCATGTTTCTTGCCGGCACTGCTATCGATGGCGCCCGATTCATCGCAAGTTTCCTGTGTGTGCAATGTCCGCTGCGCCAGCCGTGGCACTGCCTGCTATTTAATCAAGTACCTCCCGGCGATATGCCAGTCGATACAGCAAGGGCAATATCAACAGTGTTAACGCAGTAGAAGACAGTATCCCGCCGATAACGACGGTGGCCAGCGGCCGCTGCACTTCAGCTCCGGTTCCGGTCGCAATCGCCATTGGAATGAAACCGAGCGAAGCCACCAGAGCGGTCATCAATACCGGCCGCAAGCGCGTCAGCGCGCCGTCGCGCACCGCTTCTTCCAGTGAGCGCCCTTCCTCGCGCAAGCTGCGTATGAAGGAGATCATCACCAGCCCATTCAGAACAGCGACCCCTGACAGGGCGATAAAACCGACTGCGGCAGAAATCGACATCGGTATATCGCGCAGCCACAAGGCGATGATGCCGCCGGTCAGTGCAAACGGAATGCCGCTGAAGACCAGCAAGCCATCCTTGATGTTGCCGAACATCGCAAACAGCAGTACGAACACCAGCAACAAGGTGACAGGAATCACGATTTTAAGGCGTTGCGTGGCTGATTGCAGTTGCTCGAACTGTCCGCCCCAGGTGGTCCAGTAGCCGCTTGGGATGTTTACCTGTTGCCGGATTTTTGCTTCTGCATCGGCGACGAAGGAACCGATATCGCGTCCCCGCACATTGGTGCTGATGACGATGCGACGCTTGCCGTCTTCACGGCTGATCTGGTTCGGTCCGGGCGCCACATCCAGCGTGACGACTTCGCCGAGCGGAATGTAACTGGTCCTGCCTTCGCTGCCTTGCGCGCGCGGCAGTGAAATCGGCAGACGCCTGATTGCTTCCAGATCGTTGCGTATGTGATCCGGCAAACGGACGATGATATTGAAACGGCGGTCGCCCTGAAACAGCGTGCCGGCTTCCTTGCCGCCGATTGCGGTGGCAACCGTATCCTGCACATCGGCGATATTCAAGCCGTAGCGCGCGGTTTTCTCACGGTCTATGTTCACCGTCAGCATCGGCAGACCGGTGGTTTGCTCTACCTTCACTTCGGCTGCGCCGGGAATTTTCCCCATGACCGCCGCTACCTTGCTGGCTGTGTCGTTGAGCACATCCATGTCGTCGCCGAACAATTTGACCGCCACATCGCTGCGCACGCCGGAGATCAATTCGTTGAAGCGCAACTGGATAGGCTGCGAGAATTCGTAATTGCTGCCCGGTAAACTGGCGACGGTTTTTTGTACAACAGCCAGCAATTCATCACGCGTCTTCACTGGTTCCGGCCATTGATCCTGCGGTTTGAGCATGATGTAGCCGTCAGAAATATTCGGCGGCATCGGGTCGGACGCAATCTCTGCGGTACCGGTACGTGCAAAGATGCGTTCGATTTCCGGATGTTTTTCCTTCAGCAACTTTTCCAGTTGCTGCTGCATGGCTACCGATTGCGTCAGGCTGGTGCCGGGAATGCGCAAGGCCTGGATGGCAAAATCCCCTTCATTCAGATTCGGCACGAACTCGCTGCCCATACGCGTCGCGAGCAGGCCGGACAGAACGACCAATACGGCAGCAAACGTCAGGACCACCGGCTTGTTGAGCATCACGCTATCCAGCGCAGACGCATACCATGTACGCGCCTGCTGCATCAGGCGATTTTCTTTCTCTTCAACTTTGCCACCTATGAACAAGGCGATCGCAGCCGGGATAAAGGTAATCGACAGAATCATCGCGCCCACCAGCGCGATGACGACGGTAAATGCCATCGGATGAAACATGCGCCCTTCGACGCCGGTGAGTGCAAAGATGGGCAGATAAACTGCCATGATGATCAACTGGCCGAAAATCAGCGGACGTCGCGCTTCCTTTGCGGCAGCAAATACTTCATGGAATCGTTCGGTACGCGTGAGCGCACGACCATGATGCGCCTGCGCATGGGCCAGCCTGCGCACGCAGTTCTCGACAATGACGACCGCGCCGTCCACGATAATGCCGAAGTCCAGCGCGCCCAGACTCATCAGATTGGCGCTGACGTGATAGTTCACCATGCCGGTAAACGTAAACAGCATCGACAGTGGGATCACCATCGCGGTAATGATCGCCGCACGGAAATTGCCGAGGAAGATGAACAGTACCGCTATCACCAGCACCGCGCCTTCGAGCAAATTCTTCTTCACGGTGCTGATGGCCTTATCGACCAGTACCGTGCGGTCGTAGACGGTGATCGCCTGCACGCCTGCCGGCAGGGTGCGATTGATTTCGACCATCTTCCTGTCTACAGCTTGCGAAACGGTGCGGCTGTTCTGCCCTATCAGCATGAAAACCGTGCCCAGCACGACTTCGCGGCCGTTTTCCGTTGCTGCGCCGGTGCGCAACTCACGGCCGATTTCAACTTCGCCTACATCGCGTATGCGTATCGCCACACCTTGCACATTGCCGAGAATGATGTTGCGGATATCGTCCATCGATTGCACCTGGCCCGGTGCGCGTATCAGCAACTGTTCGCCGCGTTTTTCTATATAGCCGGCGCCGACGTTGCCGTTGTTGCGTTCCAGCGCGGTAACGACGTCCTGCAAGCTCAGGCCGTAGGACGCCAGCCGTTCCGGCACCGGTGCAACCTGGTATTCCTTGGCGAAACCGCCGATCGAATTGATTTCCGTGACACCGCTGACATTGCGCAGCTGCGGTTTGATGATCCAGTCCTGGATCTCGCGCAGATCGGCCGGCGTATACGCGGAACCATCAGCCTTCTTTGCGCCCTCTTTCGCTTCCACCGTCCACAGATAAATCTCCCCGAGGCCGGTTGATATCGGCCCCATGGCCGGCGCGATGCCGGGCGGCAGATTTTGTCGCGCTTCCTGGATCCGCTCATTGACCATCTGGCGCGCAAAATAGATGTCGGTGCCATCCTTGAAAATCACCGTGACCTGCGACAGCCCGTAACGCGACAGCGAACGGGTCTGCTCCAGATTCGGCAAACCGGCCATCACGGTTTCGATGGGAAAGGTAATGCGCTGTTCGGTTTCCAGCGGCGAATAACCCGGCGCCGAAGTATTGATCTGCACCTGTACATTGGTAATGTCAGGCACCGCATCGATAGGCAGTTTTTGATAATTGTAAATACCCAGCCCAGCCATGCCGGCGACTGCCAGCATGACCAGCCAGCGTTGTTCAATCGCGAAGCGTATAAGACGTTCAAACATGATGGTATGCCTTTCGCATCAATGCGCGTGTTCGGCGCTGGCTTTGCCCAGCTCCGACTTGATGACGAAACTGCCGGTCGACGCGTATTCGCTGCCCGCCTGCATACCCTTGACGATTTCCACCGACTTGCCGTCACTGCGTCCCGTTGTGACCTGTTGCGCAATGAAGCCGTCCGCAACCTTGACGAAGACGACAGGCTTGTCGTTGATGCTGTGCAGCGCCTCGGCCGATACGCTCACCGGCACGGACGTTTCACCGGCAACAATCTCGATACTGACAAACAGGCCCGGACGCCATGTGCCCTGCGGATTGGCCAGCGTGACGCGGGCGGTTGCCGTGCGCGTCTGCTCGCCCAGCAAGGAGCCGACATAGGCTATTGTGCCGGATGCACTGGAATCGAACGCACTGGCTTTGACGATGACCTTTTCGCCGACGCGCACTGCATTCAGGTCTTTTGCCGAGACGGCTATTTCAGCCCATACCGACGACAGATCGGAAATCGTGAAAATGTCAGCGTCTTCTTTCACGGCTTCGCCCAGCGCGATGTGCTTGGCAACGACCATGCCATCGAACGGCGCGCGGATTTCGTAACGGTTGAATGCGCCGGATGAGCCGCTGCCGGCACCCAGCGCCGCCAGCTTCTGGCTCGCATTCTGTACGGCGATTTCAGATTCGCGCAGTGTTTGTTGCGCCTGCAGATAATCCTGTTCGGCGGAGATTTTTTCTTCCCACAGTTTCTTTTCCCGCTCGAACGTCAGCCTGGCCAATGCCATGCGCTTTTGCGCTGAGAGCAGCTCGCTGCGCTGTTCGGACAAACCGGTACTGGCAATGACGGCCAGTACCTGGCCTTTTTTTACCTGTTGCCCGAGATCGGCCGCCACGCTTTGCACGACGCCGCTCAGACGCGGCACCACGTGTGCGGTACGGTCTTCATTAAACTGGATTTCTCCCGGCAGGATCAGGGTAGTCCTGATGTTTGCAGCACCGGTGATCTGCATCGTTACACCCGCGGCCTTGATCTGGGCATCGCTGAGGACGATTTTGTCGCGCCGCTCTTCCTTGCTTTCCCCATGCTCATGGCGCTCTCCCTTTGCACGACTGTCATGCCCATGCTCGTCGCCGACCGCTGCATGTTGGCCGGAGAACAGGATCAGGCCGGCCAGAACCAGGCCGGCGGTGATGATCGCCATCACGGCGATGCCTTGTTTCTTATTCAGGATAATTTTTGTCATGATGGCTCTTGTTGCGTGGTGACTGGCAGAGGTGTGCCGAGAAGACGATCGATTTCGGCGGCGGCGCGATGCGCTTCGAAAAGGCTGCGCAGATATTGCGCTCGGGCTTGCAGAAAGGTGCGTTGCGCCTCCAGTACATCGAGGAAATTGAATTTACCGAACTCGAAACCTTTGGTCGCAGCTTCATAGGCGCTTTGCGCACCCGGCAGAATTTCATTTTGCAATACCTGCGTTTCCTGACGCGCATTCTTCAATTGCGTCCAGGCTTGCGCCAGTTCGCCGTCCAGGCGAATTTCGCTGGCTGCCAGTTCATCACGGGCCTTGTCGGTACGCCGCAATGCTTCCAGCATGTTGCCCTGGTTGCGATCGAACAGAGGAAATGGAATGGACAGGCCGACCACGGCCTGGTTGCGTCCCAGTTCCTGATCGCGCTTGACGCCCAGACTGACCGTTATATCCGGCGTGCGGCGACTGTTCTCCACTTCAGCCATCGCCTGCCGGCGCTCGAACTCGAGGCGTGCGCGCGTGATGACAGGCGCTTGCGCGCCGCGGATTTCCAGCTCGGTCCACGCAGGGAGATGCGGCAAGGTTTCAAGCGCGCCTTCGGCTTGTACAAATCGCGGCGCCGGATTTCCCCAGCTTGCAGTCAGGCGTCTGCGTGCATTGTCCAGTTCGTTTTTTGCCTGTCCCAATTCCAGTCGCATATTCGCTTCCGCCACCCGCGCCCTGGTTTCTTCAACCGGCGAGACCTTGCCTGCTGCAACGCGCCGCGACGCGACGTGCGTGCCGCGCTGCGCAAGAAGCAGCGATGCATCCGCCAGGCGCAAGCGTTCCTGCGCAGTCAGCACCTCGAAAAATGCGGTCATGACGGCGGCGCGTATATCGGCATTCTTGGCATCGAGATCGGCATTCGCCGCATCGAATGTCCGGCTGGCCGCCGTAATGCGAGCAGCGCGTTTGCCCCCCAGTTCGATCGCCTGATTCAGTTGTACTGTGGTGGTGCGCGTGTCACGGCGCGTATCTTCCATCAGCCACGACAGCTCGGGATTGGGACTTGCTCCGGCCTGCTGAATCGTTGCATCAACCGCACGGGCCTCATTGCGCGCTGCCGATAATTCGGCGTTGGCGCCCAGCGCCAGGGTCAGCGCCTGATTCAGCGTGATCGGAGTCGCGGGCTCTACGGTCCGTGCTGAATACGCACCGGCATGATTTGGGAAGGCGCGCGTGGCGCCATCGACAGTTTGTGCGAATGCGGGCATGAGCGTAATTGCCGCCATGCCGAGCGCAAAAAAATACCTGTGCATCGAACTCTCCAGAGAAATAAAACGGAGGAAAAGAATTCGACGAGACGTCAGGTCAGGCTAAGTACGTATGGAAATGAGGATCGTCCCGTCGTTCAGGCGACGGGACGATCGGGCCGTCTGGGGCTGTCGGGGATATGGGAGGAAAAAGAAAGGGGATGTAATTCAAGATGCAGCGAAACGAGCGGGAACAGCAGCGGCAAGGATTGCTCAAGGAAGGACGCAGGACTGACTGCGTGACAATAACCGCAGTCGGTGTGTACCTGTGCCGACTTTTCCTTGTCGTTCGACTTCTCTGCGCTGGCCTGGTGTTTATGCTCGTGATGACCGTAATGGGTGGTCGCCGGATTGATTTCGTGCTGACAATAGGCTGCTGCCGCTGCCCACGAAAACTGGAGCGGCAACACCATCAGCATCAAAATAATCAGCAGCTTTTTCACGGGCTGAATCATAGCATTGAATATGAAAATATCCGCAAGGTCCGCTTTTTCAGATCGCACGCAACAGGCGCAAACCATTGGCAACGACAATCAGGCTGGCGCCCATGTCGGCGAATACGGCCATCCACAAGGTCGCCTCCCCTGACAATGCGAGCACCAGAAATACAGCCTTGATGCCGAGCGCGAGTGCGATATTCTGGATCAGGATCGTGTGCGTCTTGCTGCTCAGGCCGATGAAGTCCGCGAGTTTGTCCAGGTTGTCGTCCATCAATGCAACATCGGCGGTTTCCAGCGCCGTATCGGTGCCGGCGGCCCCCATCGCAAAGCCGATGCTGGCTTTGGCCAGTGCTGGCGCGTCATTGATGCCATCCCCGACCATACCGACACAAGCGTGCTGAGCCAGCAGTTCGTTGATGGCGGCCAGTTTGTCGTCCGGCAGCTGATTGCCGCGCGCGTCCGCAATCCCTACCTGCGCGGCAATCGCTTCCGCCGTATGCGGATTATCGCCGGTCAGCATCACGACTTTCACCCCCAGCGCATTCAGCTTCGCCACTGCAGCTGCGCTGCCGGCGCGCACCGTATCGGCCGCTACCAGTATCAACAAGGGCGCTGTTTCGGAGGCCAGGATGATCGCTGTTTTTCCGCTGCGCTCGAAGGCGTCCAGCGTCGCTTCCAGTTCGGGGCCGCAAATGTCGAGTTCATGAATCAGCCTGTGATTGCCGAGGTAGTACGATGCGCCACCTATCGCACCCTTCACGCCGCGCCCGGTCAGCGCTTCAAAATCGGCGACTTCGGACAATGCCTGAACAGATGTCCGGCTCTTCCACCAGGCCAGGACTGCCGATGAAACCGGATGATCCGAGCGCTGCGACAAGCTGGCAGCCAGTCGCAGCAAATTGTCGACATCCCCTGCACCAACCACCAGCATATCGGTCACGACCGGCTTGCCCAGCGTGATGGTGCCGGTCTTGTCGAGCGCAATCGCTTTCAGTTTGCATCCCAGTTCAAGATAAAGGCCGCCCTTGATCAGGATGCCGTGTCGTGCGGCGGCGGCCAGTCCGCTGACGACGGTAACAGGCGTTGAAATCACCAGCGCACACGGACAGGCGATGACCAGCAGTACCAGTGCCTTGTACAGCCAGGGCTGAAACGGCGCCTGCATCAGCAGCGGCGGCAGCAAGGCAACCAGCACGGCCATGATGACAACGGCAGGAATGTAATAGCGCGCAAACTGGTCGACAAAGCGTTGCGTCGGTGCGCGTTCGCCCTGTACCTGCTGCACGCTCTTGATGATGCGCGCCAGTGTGGAATTGGATTGCAAGGCGGTGACGCGGTAGTCGAAGGAACCCATTTCGTTGATGGTGCCGGCAAAAACCGTATCGCCGATTTGCCTTGCAACCGGCATGCTTTCACCGGTGATAGGCGCCTGATTGATCGTGCTTTGGCCGTTGACGATGATGCCATCCAGCGGCAGACGTTCTCCCGGTTTGACGCGCACGATGGCATCGAGAACAACCTGGTCTGCGGCAACGGTTTGCCATTCGCCACTACTGTTGCGCACGGTCGCGATCTCCGGCGTCATCGCCATCAGCCCCTTGATCGCGTTGCGGGCGCGATCGAGCGACATCGCTTCGATCATTTCAGCCGCCGCAAACAGGAAGATTACGACCGCCGCTTCCGGCCACTTTCCTATCGCGATGGCGCCCATGACGGCCAGCGACATCAGGAAATTCATGTTCAGAGAAAAATGGCGCAAGGCGATCCAGCCTTTTTTCAGCGTATCCATGCCGCCCGTCAGGATCGCCAGCAGCGCCAGTGCGATCACCGGCCAGGAATGATCTGCGCCGGTAGTCCACGCCACGATTTCCGAGCCGATCGCCGTCACGCCGGAAATTCCCATCAACAGCCATTTCGAGCGTGAAATCCGGTAATCGCCGGACAGATCGTGATGCTCGTCCAGGCCATCGCGCACCAGATTCAGCGTATCGGATTTCACGATTGGGACCAGATCGAGTTTCTTCAATGCCGTGACGATGGCATCCACCGACATCAGATTGTGCTGTACGGTCAATTCGCGCTGCATCAGGTTGAACTGCATGCCGACTATCCCTTCCATGTGCTGGAAGCGATCGCGTATCAGTTTTTCCTCGGTCGGGCAATCCATCTTCTGGATCAGCAGCACAACCTGCTCTGCACCTGCAACGGGTGCAGATGCTGGTACAGCGGACTGATTGTCCGCGTTGGCGTGGTCATGATCGCAACAGTGCATGGATACTCCTGTTTGAATTGGTTTTACACTTGCAATTAGAGACTCTGTAGCCACTATAGGGTCAAGGGTTTTTTTCGCCCGCATGAGCCAGGAGCAAAAAATGACACTGCAAATACTGAAAATCGGCGAACTGGCAGCGCAAACCGGTTCCTCGGTAGAGACCATACGTTATTACGAACAGCAAAATCTGTTGCCGCAGCCGGCTCGTTCCGCTGGCAATTACCGGATTTACGGCGAGGCGCATGTCAAACGCCTGCAATTCATCCGCCACTGCCGTTCGCTCGACATGACGCTGGATGAAATCCGCACCTTGCTGAATTTTCGCGACACGCCGGAAGAAAACTGTGCCGGCGTCAATACGCTGCTGGACAAGCATATCGGCCACGTTGCAGACCGCATCAGGGAGCTGAAAGCGTTGCAGGTGCAATTGCAGGAGTTGCGCAGTCGCTGCCTGACGGTCCAGTCGACACAGGCATGCGGCATTCTGCAAGGCCTGGCGAATGCCGATGATATTGATCCCAGGAATCTGGGCTCCCATTCCGGCGGTTGTCATTAAATCTGCGATCTGACGGTATCCACGCTTTCCGCATTCCTCAGGCAGCGGCTCCTTTCTGGAGCCGCCATCATGTTTGCCTTCTTTCCCATCGATTTATACGTGTTGTTTACACCGCGTCCCGGTCTTTTTAGAAAATCTTTATGCCTGCACGGATAAGCTTCTTTCCACCATAACGATGGAAAAAGCTTGCGACTTCTCGAGTCTTTCCTCGTTATTTTCTTGATAACCTGGAGGGAAGAAGTAAATGAAAAAATTGATCCTGGCGGCTGCAATCACAACTGTTTTCGCCGGCAATCTGGCTCATGCAGAAGAGCAAAAACCTGAACAGGAAGTCAGCTTCAATGCGGCAGTGACATCTGATTATCGTTATCGGGGCATTTCACAAACTCGTCTGCAGGCAGCTCTGCAAGGCGGCGCTGATTATGTACACAATCCCAGCGGTTTCTATGCCGGCACCTGGCTTTCCACCCTCAAATTTGTCAAGGATGCCGGCGGGAATGGCGATGTTGAAGTGGATATATATGGCGGCAAGCGCGGCGCAATCACCAGCGATGTTTCATACGACGTGGGCGCTCTTTCCTATGTCTATCCATCCAACGGATTGAATCCCAGCACCAATACAACTGAAATTTACGGACAACTCGGCTATGGCCCTGCTTACATCAAGTACTCGCATTCGGTAACGAATTTGTTCGGTTATCTTGATAGCAAAAACAGCGCTTATCTGGATATCGGTGCAAATCTGGATCTTGTCGATGGATATATCCTCAACCTGCATGCCGGCCATCAAAAAGTATCAGGGACAAATGGCGGCGTCAGTAACAGCCGCTTTAATTACACCGACTGGAAGGTAGGCGTCACCAAGGACTTCGGCATTGTTACCGGCGCCCTGGCTGTGGTCGGAACCGATGCAGACAAGTCTGCCTATGCTTCGCCGGCCAACGCGAAATTCATGGGGAAAACCGGTCTTGTATTGACGGTCAGCAAAACATTCTAGGCTGAAGGCATCCGGTACGGGCGTCTTCGTTCGCGCTCGTACCGAGCCATCGCACTAATCATTCAAACCGTCGCTTTTTCTTTCTCCTGATCAAGGATCAGATCGCCATCGTGCAGTCTTGCATGGAACCGATTCCATTTGCCGCGCTCTACCTTTACCCTCACCTCCTCAAGGAGATACAGATGGAACACACTGGATCAGCAGCATGGAAAGGCGGCATCAAGGACGGTATCGGCAGCATTTCGGTACAAACCGGTGTCTTGAAGGACGCGCCGTATGGATTCAAGGCGCGCTTTGAAGGCGGCCCGGGCACCAATCCGGAAGAACTGATCGGCGCTGCGCACGCAGGATGCTTCACGATGGCCTTGTCGGGAGAGCTTGGCAAAGCCAATCTGACCGCAGACAATCTTACAACGACCGCTACCGTTACACTGGAAAAAGTCCCTGGCGGCTTCAGCATCAGCAAAATTCATCTTGATCTGGTCGGTAAGGTGCCAGGCACGGATCAGGCCGGTTTTGAAAAAATAGCGAATGACGCCAAGGTCGGTTGTCCGGTATCCAAACTATTCAAAGGCAATGCCGAGATTACATTGACTGCCAGGCTGGAAAACTGATTCCTTGCGTCATTCTGTATTGAATACCTGCACATCATGACGAGACAACAATCCCCGCTGATGCGGGGATTGTTGTCTCCGCCACCATGATCCGGATACCTGCTCAAGTGCACCACCAGGAATTGTTTTGTCCTGATAATGTCTTATAAAGACTCGCCATCAAGATGCGCTTGATGGCAATCCGGAAGCCCTTTTACGTTTGTTACAGCCGGTAACAAGCTAAAGGTCAACTTCGCAGCAATCCAGGACGTTGAAGAAGAATCAGGGCAGGACCGCAACTGCGGCTCGCCAACTATCAAGCCGGCAGGTGCACAATATGAACACCAATAAAAGCAAGCTCACCACTTTGGTGGCCTCATCGCTCGTCATTAGCCTGCTTGCAGTTGCAGGCTGCGGAAAAGCCGACATGAGCACGACAACACCGCCGCCTGCCGCCGCTATACCCCCAACGCCAACGCCAACGCCAACGCCCTATACGCCGCCAACTGCCGAGCAGCTATTGCAGATGGTCGCGCCGATTGCACTGTTTCCTGACAAGCTGGTTGCGCAAGTTCTTGCCGGTTCGAGCTATCCGGATCAAATCACCGCCGCCAATCTATGGCTGGGACAAAATCCATCCTTGAAAGGCGAAGCATTGCAAAATGCCGCGAATCTGCAACCCTGGGACGTGAGTGTCAAATCATTGACAGCCTTCCCTGCCGTACTCGCCCAGATGGCAAATAACATCCAGTGGACGACAGCGCTCGGCGAAGCCTACGTCAACGATTCAGACGACGTGATGAACGCAATCCAGACGATGCGCTTGCGTGCACAACAATCCGGCAATCTGAAAACCTCGCAACAAATGAGAGTGACGTCCAGCCCGCGCCTCGCGCCGCCGCCTGACTACGCAGATGAAGCAGGCTACTTCGTGATAGCACCGCCCTCGCAAACCATCGTGATTGAATCAGCACAACCGGATATGGTCTATGTGCCTAACTACAATCCTGCACTTGTCTATGGCGCGCCGATCCCGGTTTATCCAAGTTACGTTTACAACCCCGGTTACAGCTCCGGCGACATGTTTACGGCCGGCATTATTTCCTTCGGTCTCGGCATTCTGGTAGGCAGCGCCATTAACCATCACGATGGATGGGGTTGGCATTCGTGGGGCATGAATTGGGGCGGTCGCGGTCCTGGCTCCGGTCCGGATTATGGCGCCAATCATGGTTGGCGCCATCCGTCCGTCGTTTACAACGATACAACCTATGTGTCGAGATCGACCACCATCATCAACCGCAACCATAACCCTGCGCGCATCAGCAACAACTTTGGCACGCCGAATAACAACGCACCTGGCGGCAGCAATAATGCAGGCAGGCCTAACTTCAGCGGCGGCACACCGAATTTCAGACCGCAGGGTCAGAACTTGAGTACGCAAGCGCCGAACAGACCGATGACGGCGCCGCACTTCAATGCTGGCGATACGCGTCCGGGAGCACGGCCAGACACAAGTAGACCTGACGTACAGCACAGAGCCGATACTCCTCATCCTGTGCAGCAACAAAACGGAGCGATGACCATGCCTCGCTTCAACTCTGGCGATACGCGCCCGGGCGCACGTCCAGGAACGAATGTGCCTGAGGCACAACACAGCGCCAATATCCCTCGTCCGACGCAACAGCAAAACGAATCGCGGACCGCACCTCGCTTCAATGCTGGCGATACGCATCCGGGCCAACGCCCCGCCATGAACGGCCCGGACACGCGACACAATCCAAGTACTACGCGTTCAACACAGGCACGTGATGCACTAACGCGGGAAATTCCTCCTCGCGTCAATAACCGTGGGCCGGAAACAAGCCCGCAATCCGAAACCGGACAAAGGCTCAATTCGAATGGATTTCAGCGTCCGACTGGACCGAACACGATAGGCACGGAAAACAGGCAGCAAAATCCTGCTCTGCATACAGCGCCATCGCAAAACGCCCTGCGTTCAAACGGCGGACAGCAAAACGAGATGCGTCAACAACGTATCGAGAGAGAAGCCATGCCGCTACGCTCGAATCCGGAACCTGTGCAGCCTCGGCCACAAGCACCGCAGCAACAGCCACATCCACAAATCTATTCCGCCCCTGTTCCGCAACAGCCTCGTTTTGAGCCGCCACAACAGCCGCGTGTTCAGCCACCACGTTTTGAACAGCCGCAGGCACCGCATGCGCAACAACCTCGGTTCGAGCCGCCACGCCCACCAGTACAGCAGCCGCAAGCGCAAGTGCAACAGCCTCGCCCACAGGCTCAACAGCCACGGCCGCAACAGCATGAGCAAATACGTTCTCGTCCAGCGAAAGAAGAAGAGAGAAAAGAACGGTAAAGTGCACCGACCAAATCAGATGGCATTTGCCGTCTGATTTGCATAGAATTTACAAAGGCAGCAGCAAACGGTAACCCACTGCCGTTTCAGTCAGCAGATAACGCGGCTGCGCAGGATCGTCTTCCAGCTTTTGCCGCAGATGTCCCATGTAAATACGCAGGTAATGGCTGCTTTCCGAATGTGACGGCCCCCACACTTCGCGCAGCAGTTGCGGATTCGTGACGACCCGTCCAGCATTGGTCGCCAATACCGCCAGCAGCCGGTATTCAGTCGGCGTCAGATGCACCATCTGATTTCCCTTGGTCACCAGATGCGCCTTCAAGTCCAGCCTGACGTCGCCGAACTGGATCGCCTCCTGCGCATCACTACCCTGGCGGTGTTGCCGCCGTACAGTGGAGCGAACACGTGCCAGCAATTCGCCTACGCCGAAGGGCTTGGACAAATAGTCGTCGGCACCGGCATCCAGCGCCTTGATCTTGTCGCTTTCATTCGTGCGCGCAGACAGTACGATGATGGGCACCGTCGACCACTTTCGTACATCGTGAATGAAATCTACCCCGTCGCCATCCGGCAAGCCGAGATCGAGCACGATCAGATTCGGCTTGCGCGTGCCGGCATCAATCAGGCCGCGCTTCATCGTTTCCGCCTCAAAAATTTGCCAGCCCTCTTCCTCCAGCGCCGCGCGTACAAAGCGCCGGATTTGCGGTTCGTCTTCCACCAGCAGTGCAATGGGTAATGCTTCCTTCATGGTCTTTGGTCCAAGGTGGTGATCTCGCTCTCGTCGATGGCCGGCGGTGTGCCGAGCGGCAGGGTAAAGTTGATGGATGCACCGCCATCCGGCGAATGTGCGGCACGTATCGTACCCTGATGCGCTTCGACGATGGCACGGCAAATCGCCAATCCGAGACCAACGCCCGGCGTTGCGGATTCGCGTTCGCCGCGGGTGAATTTATCAAAGATCGCTTCTTCCTGGCCGGCCGGCAAACCGGGGCCATTGTCGTAGACGGAGACTTCCAGAAAACGTCCGCTGATTTCTGCCGCGATGACGATACGGGAGCCGGCAGGCGTGTACTTGGCTGCATTCTCGATCAGATTGCACAGCACGCGCTCTATCAGCACTGCATCGAAGCGCACCAGCGGCAAGTCAGGCGCCAGCCTGGTTTTAATTTCGTGATGGGCAATCGCGGATTGACTGGCGCGCAATGCGCTGCCGACCACCTCTTCAAACTGCAGCCATTGCAGATTGAATTTCACTTCGCCGCTTTGTATGCGTGCCATGTCCAGCAGATTGGACACCAGATTGCTCATGCGCCGCGCTTCATCGTGCAAGGCTTGCGCGAGTTCTTGCTGGCTGGATGTCAGTGGCGGTTTCGACATGGTCAGCGATTCAGATAAACCAACCAGCGATGTCAGTGGAGTACGCAGGTCATGCGATAGCGCCGACAGCAAGGAATTGCGCAAACGTTCCGACTCCATCCGCACCAGTGCGTCCTGCGCTACTTCGATGTAATGCACGCGTTCAAGTGCGATGGCAGCGAGCGCTGCGAAGGTATCGAGTTGCTTTCTTTGCTCGGGAATCAGAATCCAGCGCCGATTCCCCGGTTGAATGGCCAGTACACCACGCGTGCGCATCGGAGCGACCAGCGGCAGGTAAAAATACGTGCTGGCCGGCAGCGTATCTGTCCCCATGCCGGCCGGCGTGGCGCGATCGAATGCCCACTGCGCGACGCCGATATCCAGCTCGGCAACGTTCTTGCCGTTAGCAGCATCGCTGCCGATGTCGTCCGCAGCTTGTGCCGGCAGCCTCAAGCGCGCCGCATCATCCGGCAACAGCAATACTGCCTTTGCCCGAAACGTGCGTTGTATGAAGGATTGTGTAATTTCGAATATCTGCTCGGCCTGCAATGCACTCGATAACTCCCTGGCAAATTCATACAGCGCGCGTGCCCTGCCTTCCCGATGTGCGGCGATCCTTGCCTGGAAGCGCAATCCCGACGTCAATTGACCGACTATCAGTCCGACGACCAGCAAGACAGAAAAAGTCACCAGATATTGCACATCGCTGACCGCAAAGGAAAAGCGCGGCAAGACGAAGAAAAAGTCGAATACGGCCACACTGAGAAATGCCGCCAGCACAGCCGGCCCGCGTCCAAAGCGCACGGCAATCAATACTTCGGCCAGCAAAAACAGCATCACGATATTGGCCAGATCCAGGTGCGGCAGCAAGGGCGTCGCCAGTAAGGCGGTAAAAATACACGCCACGACTGTCCATACATAAGGCATAAAACGCGGCTTCGTTCCGCCAGGCGTTTCATCCAGTCCCGAGCTGAGGCGCGCCGACAGGTTTTGTGATGACGACGAGCCCTTGCCTTCAATCCGCCCTATTTCTATCAGATCGATATCCGGCAGATGATGCGCGATCAATTTTAAATGCGAGGTTTGCCACGGCCATTTGCTGTGATCTCGTCCCAGCACGATGCGTGAAAAATTATGGCTGCGCGCATAGTTGACGATTTCATTTGCGACTGTATTACCTGATAGAACCGCCGTCGTCGCGCTGAGGTCTTGCGCCAGCTTCAGGGTTTTCAGGATATGTTCGCGATGCGCTGGAGGCAGGCTCTGCAATTGCGGCGTTTCCACATACACTGCATGCCACTTTGCATTCAACTGTCCTGCAAGTTGCGCCGCGCTGCGAATCACATGTTCGCAATTGGTGCCCGGCCCCACGCAGACCAGCAAATCGGAATCGGTTTTCCACACGCCATTGATGGATTTTTCTATCCGGTACGCCTGCACATCATCGCCGATGCGATCAGCGGTTCTACGCAAGGCCAGCTCACGCAAGGCGATCAGATTGCCCTTGCGGAAAAAATTGCGCGATGCGCGTTCAGCCTGCTGCGGCTGATAGACCTTGCCGGTGCTCAGGCGTGCCAGCAAGTCGTCGGCCGGAATATCGACCAGCACGACTTCATCGGCCTGGTCGAAGACTGTATCCGGCAGGGTTTCCGCCACACGAATGCCGGTGATGCCGCCGACCACGTCGTTCAGCGTTTCCAGATGCTGCACATTGACGGTGGTGAACACGTCGATGCCGGCGTCCAGTAATTCATGGACATCCTGCCAGCGCTTGGGATGGCGTGAACCTGGCGCGTTGGAATGCGCCAGCTCATCCACCAGAATCAGCGCCGGGCGACGTACCAGCGCGGCATCGATATCGAATTCGGAAATGATTTTGTCGCGATAGGCGATCTCTTTGCGCGGCAGCATTTCCAGTCCGTCAAGCAGCGCAGCCGTTTCATTACGACCGTGCGTTTCGACGATGCCGACGATGACATCATGGCCTTCCGCCTGCATCCTGCGCGCGGCGGACAGCATTGCATAGGTTTTGCCTACGCCGGCAGATGCGCCGAAGTAAATGCGCAGTTTGCCCCGTTCGGCCCGGCGTTCCTGTTCCTGCACATGCGCCAGCAAGGCATCTGGATCGGGGCGTTGGTAATCGGCTGGAGGCATGGATGTGGAACGACAAGGAGAGTAACTATTGTGAATGGAATGCCGGCTTTGATTGTGCCATATTCGAGAGAACCGTCAGGCCCTCTCTTCATCAGTAAATACCATCGGCAGCGCCCGGCTGCCGACAGGCTTTATATCTTAGTGATGCTGATCCAGGGCGAGGTTCAATGCCAGGACATTCACGCGCGGTTCGCCAAAGAAGCCGAAATACTGAGCCTTGCTGTGTCTGTCTATGATGCTTTGCACTTCTTCCAGTTGCATCTTGCGTGCGAGTGCAATGCGGGCAGCCTGATACTTTGCCGCGGCAAGACTGATTTCAGGATCGAGTCCGCTCGCCGAAGCCGTCACCAGGTCAACCGGAACTGGCAAGGTGTTGGCCGGGTCGGCGGCTTTCAATGCGGCGATGCGGCCTTTCACACTATCGATCAGTGCCAGATTAAGCGGGCCTTGATTGGAACCGCTGGATGCCGCGGCATTGTTCGGCATCGGGCTGGTAGCGGATGGCCGCCCCCAGAAATACTGCGGCGATGAAAACGCCTGGCCGATCAGCGATGAGCCGACGATTTGCCCGTTACGTGATACCAGGCTGCCTTCAGCCTGTTCGCTGAAGGCCAGCTTGCCGATGCCGGTAATCGCGTACGGGTAGATGACGCCGCAAATCAGGGTGAGCACGGCGAATAAAACCAGTGCGGGACGCAGTGTCGATTTCATATCAATTCCTTCGTATCAATTCTTGATTTAGATAAGACCGAAAACGGTCAGGATCATGTCGATCAGCTTGATGCCGACGAAAGGCACCAGAATGCCGCCCAGGCCATAGATCAGCATATTGCGACGCAGCAGCGCAGCCGCACCGACGGCGCGATACTTGACGCCCTTCAATGCCAGCGGGATCAGCACGACAATGATCAGCGCGTTGAAAATCACGGCCGACATGATGGCCGATGACGGACTGCTCAACTGCATGATGTCGAGCGCCTTCAGTTGCGGATAGGTCGTGACAAATGCGGCCGGGATGATGGCGAAGTATTTGGCGACATCATTGGCGATCGAGAACGTGGTCAGCGAACCGCGCGTCATCAGCATCTGCTTGCCGATCTCGACAATCTCCAGCAGCTTGGTCGGATTGGAATCCAGATCAACCATATTGCCGGCTTCCTTCGCGGCCTGCGTGCCGGAATTCATCGCCACCGCGACGTCAGCCTGCGCCAGCGCCGGTGCATCGTTGGTGCCGTCGCCGGTCATCGCGACCAGACGGCCTTGCGACTGATATTCGCGGATCAGCTTGAGCTTCTGCTCCGGCGTCGCTTCCGCCAGAAAATCGTCAACGCCAGCTTCGGCCGCAATCGCTGCCGCTGTCAGCTTGTTGTCACCGGTGATCATCACGGTCTTGATGCCCATGCGACGCAATTCGGCGAAGCGCTCCTTGATGCCACCCTTGACGATATCTTTCAGCTCGACCACACCCATCACGCGGCCATCGTCGACCACCACCAGGGGCGTACTGCCTCTGCGTGAAATGTCATCCACCGTATTGGATACTTCGATCAGGAACGAGCGGCCAAGCAATTCGATATGTTTTTTCACCGTATCGGCAGCACCTTTGCGTATCACGCGCTCGCCCATATCGACGCCGCTCATGCGTGTTTGCGCACTGAAGTGAACGAAGTGTGCATTCAATGCCGCGATATCGCGTTCGCGTATGTTGTACTGCTGCTTGGCAAGGATGACGATGCTGCGGCCTTCCGGTGTTTCATCGGCCAGCGAAGCCAGTTGCGCGACATCGGCCAACTGGATTTGCGTAATGCCAGGCGCCGGATAAAACTCGGAGGCCTGACGATTGCCGAGTGTGATGGTGCCGGTTTTATCCAGCAACAGCACATCGACATCGCCCGCCGCTTCTACTGCGCGGCCCGACGTGGCGATTACGTTGGCTTGCATCATGCGGCTCATGCCGGCCACACCGATAGCCGACAGCAAACCGCCGATGGTGGTCGGGATCAGGCAGACCAGCAAGGCGATCAACACGGTGATCGTGATCGGCGTGCCGGCTCCAGCGACTTGCACCGAGTACAGCGAAAACGGCAACAAGGTGACCGTCACGATCAGGAAGATGATGGTCAGCGCGACCAGTAAAATCGTCAGTGCAATTTCATTCGGCGTTTTCTGACGCTTGGCACCTTCAACCATCGCAATCATGCGATCGATAAACGCCTCGCCGGGATTGACCGCAATGCGTACCACCAGCCAGTCGGACAGCACGCGGGTGCCGCCAGTGACAGATGAAAAGTCTCCACCCGACTCACGAATGACCGGAGCCGATTCGCCGGTAATCGCGCTTTCATCGACCGAGGCCACGCCTTCGATTACTTCACCATCGACTGGAATCACATCGCCGGCTTCAACCAGTACGGTATCGCCCTTGCGCAAATCGGCAGGCGATGCAGGCAGCCACGTTGTGCCATGTTTGGGTGTAGCGAGTTTCTTCGCCAGCACGGTTTGCTTCAAGGCGCGCAACGATGCGGCTTGTGCCTTGCTGCGCCCTTCCGCCAATGATTCGGCGAAGTTGGCGAACAACACGGTGAACCATAACCAGATGGAAATGGCAGCGATAAATCCGGAATTCGCTTCGCCTTGTCCGATCAACGATTGAATGAACAGCAAGGTCGTGATGATGCTGCCGACATAGACAACAAACATCACCGGACTGCGCCACTGTGCGCGTGGCGTCAGTTTTTTGAATGCATCGACTATGGCAGGACCTATCATGGCCGTATCGAAAAGCGTCAGGCTTTTCCGTGACACGACAGGCGTCGCCTTGATTTCCGGCATGTGCATGGCAGACTTTCTTTGATTTGTTGGAGACGGAATCGCGGTGCAGCTCCGTCCCTCTCCAGTTGATTAATGTGAGAACAGTTGCAGATGTTCGACGATCGGGCCAAGCGCCAGTGCCGGGACGTAATTCAATACGCCTACCAGCACGACCACGCCTACCAGCAAGGCGACGAACAGCGGTCCATGCGTAGGCATCGTGCCGGCATTCGCTGCCAGTCTTTGCTTGCAGGCGAGGGAGCCGGCGATTGCCAGAATCGGTACGATCATCGCGAAACGTCCGAACCACATCGCAATCGCCAACATCGTGTTATAGAACGGCGTGTTGGCAGACAGTCCGGCGAACGCGCTGCCGTTGTTATTGGCGGCCGATGTAAATGCATACAGGATCTCCGAGAATCCATGCGCACCCGGATTGGCAATGCCGACCTTGCCGGACTCCACCAGCACCGCAATCGCAGTGCCGACCAGCACCAGTGTCGGTGTCACCAGAATCGCGATCGATGCCATCTTCATTTCATACGACTGGATTTTCTTGCCCAGGTATTCCGGCGTACGTCCTATCATCAGACCAGCGATGAACACCGAGAGAATCGCAAAAATCAACATACCGTACAAACCGGTACCGACGCCGCCGAACACCACTTCGCCGAATTGCATCAGGACCAGCGGGACGAAGCCGCCCATAGGCATCAGCGAATCATGCATGTTGTTGACCGCACCGCATGAGGCTGCCGTCGTCACTGCAGTGAACAATGCAGATGCACTGATGCCGAAACGGGTTTCCTTGCCTTCCATGTTGCCGCCCGATTGCAAGGCGGTGGTAGTCTGATCAACGCCTAACGCCTGCATCGCTGGATGTGCGCTTTGTTCCGACGTCATGACGATGGAGGTCATGACAACAAAGATCAGCGTCATCGCACCCAGCACCGCCCAGCCTTGTCGCATATCGCCGACCATGCGGCCGAAGGTAAAACACAGACCGGCAGGAATCAGGAAGATCGCCAGCATCTCGATGAAATTGCTGAATACGGTCGGATTCTCGTAAGGATGAGCCGAGTTGGCGTTGAAGAAGCCGCCACCGTTGGTACCCAGCATCTTGATTGCTTCCTGCGACGCAACCGGACCCATCGCGATGGTTTGCATTTTTGCGGTCAGGGTTTCCATCACAGGCTTGCCTTCCGCATCCACCACAGGTTGTCCGTCAGCAGTGGTTTTCGCTTGCTGATACGTAACCGGATCGACCAGCGCCACATCCTGATAGGCAGAGAAATTCTGAATCACGCCCTGCCCCATCAAGGCGACCGATACAACTATCGCCAGCGGCAGCAGGATATACAGCGTGGAGCGCGTCAGATCGACCCAGAAATTGCCTATCGATTTGGCTGAGCGCGAACTGAAACCGCGTATCAGCGCAAATGCGACGGCAATGCCGGTGGCTGCAGAAAAGAAATTCTGCCCCGTCAATGCCAGCATCTGCGTCAGATAGCTCATTGTCGATTCGCCGCCATAACCCTGCCAGTTGGTGTTGGAGACAAAGCTCACAGCAGTGTTGAATGATGAATCGGGGCTGACGTTGCCGAATGCCTGCGGGTTGAGCGGCAGCCAGGCTTGCAAGCGCTGCACCGCATAAACGAACAAGGCGCCGAGCGTATTGAATACCAGTAGCGCGATGGCATAGCTTTTCCAGCTCATCGCGGATTGCGTATCGAGGCCGGCAAGACGATAGAGCGCATTTTCCATTTTGAGCAGCCAGCCGAGTCCGCGGATGGCCGTACCGTCGCCAACTTTCGCCATGAACAGACCCAGGGGATACGCGAGCGCCAGCAATACGCCTAGAAATGCAACGAGCAACATGATGGATTGCGAAGTCATTTTATAAATCCTCCGCGTTCAGCAACGCCGTCACGAGATAAATAAGCAAACCGACCGCCACAACCGCGCCGATTACGTAAAATACGTTCATGGCTGTTCTCCCAACTTGCCGCAGCCTTCGGCAAATGCCCGGCAGGCAAGGAAAAACGCCGCAATTGCACCGATAAAAACGATGTCCATTTCACACTCCCACATCACTGTTTTGATGAGAAATAGCTTAGGAGAAACGCTCTAAAAATTGTGTAAAGACTTGGTTGAGGCGTGTAAACGAAATATAAAAATTGATATAAACAGATTGGAAAAATGAGCAAGCTAGCAATCCTTCAGTATCCCGACGAACGCCTGCATAAGGTGGCGCAAGCGGTCACGCAGGTAGATGCCGGCATACGCCGTCTGGTGGAAGATATGGCGCAGACCATGTATGCGGCAGACGGCATCGGCCTGGCGGCAACGCAAGTGAATGTGCATCTGCGCGTGATTCTGGTGGATATTTCCGAAGACCGGAGTCAGCTATTGGTGATGATCAATCCGGAAGTCATCAAGATGGGCGGCAGTGCGGAATGCGAGGAAGGCTGCCTGTCCGTTCCCGATGTCTATGAAAAGGTGAAACGCGCCGCCTGGATCAGGCTGCGCGCGCTGGATATAAACGGCAAGCCCTTTGAAGTGCAGGCAGACGGATTGAAGGCGATGTGCATCCAGCATGAGCTGGATCATCTGCAAGGCATGGTGTTCGTCGAACATCTGTCGCCGCTGAACCAGGCGCGGATACTCAGCACACTCGCCAAACCGAAGCCGGCACGACGCAAAAACCGTATCCGCGGCAAGCTTGCGGTTTAACGCGTTGCGTCTGCCTTGATTGCGGCCAGGCGCGCTTCTACCCTGACCATCGCGCCGGTTGCCGGATGACGCAACTTGGTAATGCGCTCGACCAGAATTGTTTCTATCTGTTGCGGCTGCAATTGATATCGCTGCAGAAAATCGTCCGCGACTTCAATCTCCACCGTGACCAGCCCTCTTTCTTCTGCGATATCCACTGCCGTCACTTTACCGAACATATCGATTTGCAAGCCGGTTAATGGATTGCGGATATCCAGCAGGCGCGGTTCGATCGCATTGGTGAACTGTTGCGCATTCAGTGCGCGCAACACGGGGAAACAGCCGCTAACTTCTATTCGTGTTTTCATTTTTACCTGAGTCTTGATGCTGGGTCTTGATAGTTGAGTCGTCATGCAGCAGCCATTTTGCCATTACTTGGCGACTCAAGGCCATCGCCCTCATTCCTGTCAGTGCGAGAATGCCCTAGTCAGCTTCGCGCAACAGGCGCATGCCTACCAGCGTATAACGCGTATCCGGAGCATTCCAGTTGCGATAGGACGAACGGGCGTAAAACGACCATGTGTGCCATGAGCCGCCGCGACGCACGCGGACGTTCCCCGTCGCCGGCCCCTGCGGATCGTTGAGCGGCGAGTCGGCGTAATAGTGATCGTCATGCCAGTCGGCCGTCCATTCCCATGCATTGCCGTGGATATCGTAAAGGCCGAAGGCATTCGGCGCAAAACTGCCGACTGGCGATGTAAAGGCAAAGTTGTCATGCCCTGCCAGCGCATAACTGCTCCACCTGCCCCAGTTTTTTGCCGCATCGGCATCGAATATATTGGCTGCGCCCAGCAGGGATTGCGGATCGTCACCAGTGTAATACTGGGTGCTGGTGCCGGCACGTGCTGCATATTCCCACTCTGCTTCGGTAGGCAGGCGATACGTTTTTCCTTCGACCTGGCTCAGCCATTTGCACATGGCAAGCGCATCGTTCCAGGTAACATTGACGACCGGGTGATCATCGTCTTGCGCAAAGCCGGGATTGCGCCATGAGTATTTCGGATTGCGACCCTCGAATGCATCGCCGCGCGCCGAGAGCGCCGGATCGTATGCGGGATTGTAGCCATAGCCGCCGCTACCGTCGGCTTCCGATTCAGGCTGATAGCCGGAAGCGAGCAGAAAACGGCGAAACTGGCCGACCGTGACTTCATGCTGCCCCAGATAAAAGGCGCGCGTAATGCGCACCTTGTGTACCGGCGCCTCATCGCCCAGCTCCAGAAAGCGTTTGCGCTCGTATTGCGGATAGATTTGGGCAAACTTGTCGGCGGGAACATCGCTGCCCATCATGAATTCGCCGGCGGGAATCAGCACGAACTTCATGTCGATCAGGTTTTTCAGCACCGTTTCGCCAGCCCAGCTCCATGAGGGCAAACACAACAGGCCAAGAATAAACAGGATTTGTCTGCGCATGGTGCTCCACTAGAGAGAAGGAAAAAATGCCGGAATCTTGTAAAAGACGCCCGACTTTCAAACCAATTGCGCAACTTTAACATGCACATTCAGAAAGATTTCCCTGCGGACTCACCTGATTTTTCTACCGATCAAGGTTACTGCACGGACGTTGAAAAACAGTGGAATGCATAACCGCGAATGTGACAAAGCGGATTTGATAATTTAACTTTTGACAATAAAAATTCTGGCGGGCAAGTGAAGTGATATAAAATTCGCGCTTCCCGATCATAGAGCCGTCGTCACCGATGCCAAGTATGAAAACAAAGCGCGCGCCTACCATACGCTCCAAGCTGCTTTTACTTGTCATTGCGTGCGTAGTGCCGGCCGCACTGATGGCCGTGGCGCTGATCACCTATGAATACCAGCGCACCCGCGAGCAACTATCGCAGACTTTGCTGGGTACGGCGCGCGCCATGATGTCGGGCGTGGATCGCGATCTCGCCAGTATCGAGTCCTCGCTGGTCGCGCTCGCAACCTCGCCGTATCTCGCTGCAAACGATTTTCGTACTTTCTACGATCAGGCGCGCCAAGTACTGGCAGCCCGCGCCGAGGACGACGATATCAACATCGCACTGCTCGACATCACCGGCAAGCAGCATCTCAATACGCGCCGTCCATTTGGAGCACCCTTGCCTGTGCAAAGCTATTTCCCCGGCTTGAAAACGATTTATGAAGACGGCAAACCCGTCATCACCGATTTGTTCATCGGCCAGGTGACGCTTACTCCGATACTGGTTATAGGCGTTCCCGTCTATATAAACGGCAAGGTAGCCTACAACCTGAATGCCGGTATTTTCCCTCAGCGATTCGAGGAATTGCTGCAGCAGCAAAAGCTGCCTGCAGGCTGGATTGCCGCCATTTTCGACAGCAAGGGAACGATCGTCGCGCGTACCAGCGAGATGCAGCGTTTTGTCGGTAAAAAAGCCACGCCAGAGATAATAGAAAATATCAGCGCGAACAATGAAAAAATTTTTTCCAGTACAACGTACGATGGCATCACAATGCACACCGTTCTCAGTCACTCCGAAATATCCAACTGGTCGATCGCAATCGGCATACCCAATGAAGCGTTTACGCTCGAATTGCGCAATACATTACTCAAGCTGATTCTGGCTACATTGATACTGCTGGCCGGCAGTCTGGCAATAGCGTGGATGATAGGCGGCCGCATTGCCGCATCCATACGCGGCCTGACCGGCCCTGCGCTGGAGCTCGGCAGAGGCAAGAAGGTACATGTGCCGCCTCTGCATTTACGCGAAGCCGATGAGGTAGGGGGATCGCTGATACGGGCCTCGGAAATGCTGCAGAAGGCGCAACATCAAGCCAATCACGATGTGCTGACCGGCCTCGCCAACCGCGGGCTATTCGATGAAATCGTCAACCAGCAACTGGCGCTGTGTGAACGCAACCAGACCAGCCTGTCCGTTTTGTACATCGATCTGGATGGCTTCAAGGCCGTGAACGATGCGTACGGCCACGAAACCGGCGATCAATTGCTGTGCGAAGTCGCGGCGCGTCTCAAGGCGAGCAGCCGCCATTCCGATCTGGTGGCGCGTCTGGGTGGCGATGAATTCGCCATTGTGATGGTCGGCACCGGCTTGAAAGATGCTGCTTTTTTTGCGGAAAAACTGGTGGAAAGCCTGTCGGCCGTCTATGTTTTCGGCAACTTGAGCGCGCATATTTCAGCCAGCATAGGGGTCGCCAGTTACCCCGATTGCGCACTCACCAGCGACGCGCTGCTGCAGTACGCAGATCGCGCCATGTATCAGGCCAAGGGCGCCGGAAGACGCCAGGCCGTTATGGCGCCTCCGGCCGAGAGAATGTAGCCGGAGCCGAGGCAATGCGTTTGTCCGACTCCACCTCGCCGCGATACATCTCTTCCTGCTGTCTGTCCCTCTCATCCTGATGCAGGTTTCCCGGTGCCGGCTGCTCAGGCCCCGGATTGAACAACTTTTCCCAGAACCCTTTCTGCTCATCGATATCTACCGACCGTACCGCGTCGCCATGAGCATACTCGTCGTACATCCAGTCGCCATCGGCTTGCGTGAGGCCGGCTGGAACTGCGTTCTGAATTTCCGCCTTGCCGCGCAAGGCAGTGCGCATATAGTCAACCCAGATCGGCAAGGCTAGCGTGCTGCCGAACTCTCTGTTGCCGAGCGTACGCGGCTTGTCGTAACCCATCCATGCCACGGCCACCATGTCGCGCCCGTAACCGGCAAACCAGCCATCCATTGCATCGTTGGTGGTACCGGTTTTCCCGGCCAGGTCGCTGCGCCCCAGACGCTGGCCAGCCATGTAGCCGGTGCCGGAACGCACGACATCGCGCAGCATCGTATTCATGATGAAGGCATTGCGCGGATCGATGGCGCGCGCAGTTTCATCACCGGCTTGCGGATGATTCGCCTCCAGCAGGACCTTGCCACGCACATCGACAACCTTCTGGATCAGATAAGGTGCGAGCTTGAAGCCGCCATTTGCAAATACTGTATACGCGCCCGCCATCTGCAAAGGCGTGACGGAGCCGGTGCCCAGCGCCAGCGTCAAATTGTCGGGCTGCTTGTCGGCATCGAAACCGAAATGCGTCAGATGTTCGATCGCATACGGCGGCGTAATCTTGCGCAGAATCCGGATGGAAACCAGATTCTTCGATTTTTTCAGGCCGGTGCGCATAGTCACCGGACCATCATACTGACTGTTGTCATTGCCCGGATTCCAGGCCTTGCCACCCTGCTCGCCCGGATTATCCTCGGCCAGCGGCGCATCGTTGATCAGCGTGCCGGGCGAGAAACCTTTTTCCAGCGCCGCTGAATAAACGAAAGGCTTGATGGTGGAACCCGGTTGGCGCCAGGCCTGCGTGACGTGATCGAACTGGTTCAGCGCAAAATCGAAACCGCCTACCATCGCACGGATGCCGCCATCCTGTGCATTGACGGCAACGAAAGCGGCAGCGACTTCCGGCAATTGCGCAATGCCCCATTTTTTCTTGCTGTCCTGCAGCACACGAATCACGGAACCCGGTTTGATTTTCTTCGCCTCGACTGCCTTGGCCGATAGTGATGCGGCCGCAAAACGCAGGCCTTCGCCGCTTATTTCAATTTCGTCGTCAGCCAGCGTAACGGCAGTCACCGATTTGGCCGATACCGCAGTCACGACTGCGGCCTTCAAATCATCGCTATCCGGATGCTTGACCAGTATCTCTTCGATAGCCTGCTGGCGATCTTCTTCATCTTTCGGCAAATCGATCCATGCTTCCGGTCCGCGATAACCGTGGCGCTTGTCGTAATCGAGCACGCCGCGCCGCACTGCTTCATAGGCGGCGTCCTGATCGGCCTTGATCAGTGTGGTGTAGACGCTCATGCCGCTGGTATAAATATCATCCTTGTATTGCGAATACATAAACTGTCTTACTTGTTCCGCGGCATATTCTGCATGGGTGCGGAAGCGATTGCCGTCCGCCAGCACATGAAGTTGCTCAGCGGCTGCTTTTTCATATTGCGCCTGCGTGATGAAATTCAGTTCATGCATGCGTTTGAGTATGTACTGCTGACGTTCAGTCGCACGTTTCGGATTGACCACCGGATTGGCGCTGGCCGGCGCCTTCGGTATGCCTGCCAGCATGGCGGCTTCCGCGATGCTCAGGTCCTTGATCGGTTTACCGAAATAAATGCGCGCTGCACTGCCGAAACCGTAGGCGCGCTGCCCCAGATAAATCTGGTTCATGTACAACTCGAGTATCTGGTCTTTCGTCAGGTTCTGTTCTATCCGATAGGCCAGCAATACTTCCTGCAGCTTGCGGCTGTAGGTTTTCTTGCGCGTCAGCAAAAAGGTACGGGCAACCTGCATCGTGATGGTCGATGCGCCCTGCGAGCGACTGCGCACAATATTGGCCAGTCCGGCACGCACGACGCCGAGCAGATCGACGCCGCCATGTTCATAGAAATTATTGTCTTCAATCGCGATGATCGCGTTTTTCATGCTCGATGGAATTTCTCCTATCGATACAAAGTCGCGCCGCTCTTCGCCGAATTCACCGATCAGTACATTGTCAGCGGTATAGACGCGCAGCGGAATCTTGGGCCGGTAATCGGTCAGCGCATCGATGGACGGCAGATTGGGCGCCACAAACAGAAAGGTGTAGGCCACCAGCAGCAAGGCTGCGCAAAAAGAGGCTATGACGGCAACTATGGCTGCCTGGCGAAGTTTGATATCGGTTGGCCGCTCGGACCAATCCACGATTGATTTTGAAATAAATGAAAAAAGCCGCAACGCAATCCCCTGTGAAGTCTTGTGCGCCGCAACTTTATCAGGCATTGCGCCATCAAGTTGAAACCATTTGTTTCTTGTAAAATTTACATTTTTACAAAACGAGTGCACTACATATATATTGTACCTCTGGCTTTGCCATCAAAAATGAGGAGTGGTATACAGCGCCCCTCATTTTATGCGGCATCACTTTCCGGCAGTTTGAGCCGCCCGGTATGGTAGTCGTACTCGAATACTTCGCCGTAGCGGCCCCATTCGACGACCACCTCGAGTACGCGCTTGGCTTCATCATCCTTCAGGAATTCCTCCAGCAGATCAAGGAAACGCTTCTCGGATAGCGTACCGCTCGGCTCCTGCTCCAGGCTTTGGCGTATCTGCTTGGCCAGCGGTACGTGCATCAACAGTTGCTGGCCGAATATCTCTTTTCTCAGCATGTTTGCAGCTTGCGCGTAACGATGCCCGAGCGCCGTCAGCGTGATATCGCCCTTTTCTACCTGCGCCAGGCCAAGCAGGCCCAACGCTTCGTAGGTAGGGAATAATTCCTCGTCCGGCAATTTCGATTCTTCCGCCAGTTGCGGCAAATCGGCACGGCCGTTGAACGGCGGGCCGGCCAGCAGATCAAGCACGCCTTCGATATGCGTGACATCGGTTTCCGGCAGGCGATGGCTGGAAGGCACATGCAGGGTAATGCCGCCTGCCGTTGTTTCCGGCTGGGTACGCATGGTCATCAAGGCATACACCTCATCGATCAAGGCCCTGATTTCGACTGAGTCGACATTGCGGGGACGCGGCAGATTGATCCTGATTTCACTGCGTATGCGTCCGGGGCTGCTGGACAACACAAGAATACGGTCCGCCATCATGACCGCCTCCTCGATATTGTGGGAGACGATCAATATGCCCTTGGTCGGAATGCGTTTTTCTTCCCACATTTCGAGTATGTCGTCGCGCAGAGTTTCGCCGGTCAGCACGTCAAGCGCGGAAAATGCTTCATCCATCAACAATACATCCGGGCCGGTCACCAGCCCTCGTGCAATGCCGACACGCTGCTTCATGCCACCTGACAATTCACGCGGCAAGGCGCCGCCGAAACCGGCCAGGCCGATCAGATCCAGCATCGCATCGGCGCGCTTTTCCCGCTCATCCGGCGCCATGCCTTGCGCTTCCAATCCCAACTCGACATTTTGCTGCACCGTCAGCCACGGGAATAATGCGAACGATTGAAACACCATGGCGATACCGGAGACCGGACTGTAAATTTCCTGTCCGCGATACTTTGCCGTACCCTGATCCGCTGCAATCAGCCCGGCCATAATGCGCAGCAAGGTAGATTTGCCGGAACCGGACTTGCCCAGCAAGGCGACGATTTCACCTTCTGCCAGTGCAAAATTCACGTTTTCCAGCACACTGCAGGGCGTGCCATCAGCCGTCTTGAACGACTTGGCGACACCCTTCAATTCAATCAACAGATTCTGGCTCATCATCTTTCCTCAATGACTGCGGTCTTCGGCGAGCAAATACAATTTGCGCCAGAAGAAGCGGTTTAACAACATCACGAATATGCACATCACGCCGATGCCAAGTCCGATGCGATGGAAATCGCCGATATCGGTCATCTGCTTGATATAGCTACCCAGCCCGTCCGCAATCAGGGTGGTTTTACCCCATGTGACATATTCTGCAACGATGCTGGCATTCCACGAGCCGCCGCTGGCAGTGATGGCACCCGTTATATAAGAAGGAAAAACTGCCGGCAAATAGACGCGCTTCCATTTCAGCCAGCCTTTCAGGCCGAGATTGTCTGATGCCAGCCGCAGCTCGTTTGGAATCGTTGCGGCACCGGCCACTACGTTGAACAGGATGTACCACTGCGTACCGAACACCATCAGCGGACTCAGCCAGATATCGGGATTGAGCTGCATGCTCACCAGCAGGTACACGACCAGCGGAAACATCAGATTGACCGGAAATGCCGCCAGAAACTGGGCCGCGCCCTGCACGCATTGCGAATATTTCGGACGCAGGCCGATCCAGACTGCAATCGGCACCCAGATCAGCGAAGCCAGCCCGATCAGCAGCAATACGCGCAGCAAGGTAATGAAACCGAGCTTCACGACATGCAGTATCTCCGTCAGCCCGATATCGCTATGGATGAACAGCGCAAGTCTGAAGACGGCCAGCAAGCTTGCAAACAGAACCAGCCCATCCCAGATGCGCGGCCACCATGGGTGGATGGTGCGTGCGCTGGTTTGCGGAGAGGTGCCGTCATGCCGCAGACTGAACCAGCCCAGCGTACGGCGCAACAGGCTCCAGACACGAGCCGAAAAGGCGCGCATCCAGCGGCTGCGACGTCCCCAGTCCAGCAACCACGAACGCTGCGCCGTGTCGCCCTGCGATTCCTCGAAGCGGAATTTGTCGGCCCAAGCCAGCAGCGGCCGAAAGAATAATTGGTCGTACAGCACAATGCCGGCCAGCATCGCACCTATGGCCCACAGAATCGCATGCAGATCCCTGGCTTCGATCGCCACCGCAATATAGGCGCCGATGCCGGGCAGCTTGATATCCTGTCCGGCAACCGAAATGGCTTCCGCCGCCACCAGGAAAAACCAGCCGCCCGACATCGACATCATCATGTTCCACAGCAGGCCGGGCATCGCATAAGGCAGTTCCATGCGCCAGAAACGCTGCCAGCCTGACAGTCGAAAAACGCGTGCAGCTTCATTGAGCTCGGACGGCACCGTGCGTATCGACTGATACAGGCTGAACGCCATATTCCAGGCTTGCGAAGTAAAAATGGCGAAAATCGCCGCACACTCGACGCCCAGCAGATTGCCGGGAAAGAAGGCAATGAAAGGCGCAATCGCAATGGCCTGAAAACCGAGGATGGGTACCGACTGCAGGATATCCAGCATCGGAATCATGATTTTTTCGGCGGCCCGGTATTTGGCGGCAATAGCGGCAAATACAAAGCTGAACAGCAATGAGAACCCGAGCGCCATGAACATGCGCAGAATGGTGCGCAGCAGGTAATACGGCAGATACGCTGGATCGAGCGAGATAGGCGTTGCTTCGCCGACCATGAAGGGGCGGCTCATCTGCGCCGCGCCAAATGCCACTGCGAGCAGCACGATCAGTACCAGCGGCAACAGAGCCCAGTCCCAGCGATTGGGCGAGATCGCGAGCAGCGATCGATCGGCCTTGCGCGGGGAAAATAATTCAAACATGCTCACACCTTCTACTGATGATGACCTGGCCTGAAGGCGCGAATATTGTGCAATTCAATATGCAATTCTTTTCTCTTTAAGAATTGCAGAATATGCAGGCTCAACGCGCTTGCGTATGATTGCGTGGACAAGCCGGCACGAGAAAGCGGTCAAACCGGCAAATATCAGCGTGAAGCGAGTCGGCAAATCGGACAACGGCTGATTTATATGCGCGAACATGTGGCCAACTGTCTGTTTTCCATGCAAACTCAAGGACAAATTCGGCTATTTTCGTGGCTGACGTTACAATGTCGTCTGTCCCTCTTCGTATGGAATGGAGAAAATGCCTTTTGTCGTTACCGAATCATGCATTCAATGTAAATATACCGATTGCGTGGCGGTATGCCCGATGGACTGCTTTTTCGAAGGCCCTAATTTCCTCGCGATTAATCCGGATGAGTGCATAGATTGTTCAGTGTGCGTGCCTGAATGCCCGGTTAATGCGATCATTGGTGCGGCGGAAATTTCGCCTGAACAGCAACATTTTGTCGAATTGAACCGGACACTTTCCCGGCATCCGGACTGGAAACGTATCAGGCAGCAGAAGGAGCCTCTACCCGAACATGCAAAATGGGCAGAGCTGAAAGATAAACTACCCTTGCTGCTGGTTTGAGAAAAGTAATCAACGCAGATCGTTATACCGGTTTTGAAAGCGCATAGCCGTAACAGGCAGCGCCAAACCGATTGCAACGGACATAACCATGAAACATTTGCCACATTACTTTTAAGATGCATGACCAAGACATGACTAATCCCTCTCCTGATCTTAGCCCCTCAATCATCGTTAGCGCCGTGCGCGCCAGTTGTGCCACCTGCAGCATGCACCAGTTGTGCCTGCCGATGGGATTGGGCGAAAATGACATTGATAAGCTGGACCAGATCATAGGTCGCCGCCGCAAGGTGCCGCGCGATGGATATCTGTACCGGATGGATGACCCATTTACCAATCTGTATGCGGTGCGCATCGGTCATTTCAAGACTTACCAGGTCAATGCCGGCGGCGAGCAGCAGATCACCGGTTTCCAGATGGCGGGAGAATTGCTGGGCATGGATGCCATCAGCACCGATCGTCATCACTGCGATGCGATTGCACTGGAAGACAGCGAAGTATGCGAGATTCCGTTTCCGCGCCTGGAAGAATTGTTTGGCAGCATGCCTATCCTGCTGCGCCACTTCCACCGCATGATGAGCCAGGAAATCACGCGCGAACAAAGCGTCATGCTCCTGCTCGGCAATATGCGCGCCGAACAGCGTTTTGCAGCGTTCCTGGTCAATCTGGCTTCGCGTTACGTGGCGCGCGGCTACTCTTCAACCAGCTTCCAGTTGCGCATGTCGCGCGAGGATATCGGCAACTATCTGGGCCTGACGATAGAAAGCATCAGCCGTCTGCTGTCCAAGTTCAAGAAACAGGGCTTGCTGAAAGTGAGCAACCGCGAAATCGAATTGCTCGATCTGGTGACCCTGAAGGCGATGGCCGCCGGCACCGAAACTTGCAGCTGATTGCGGCGCCAGACGGCTATGGCGTCATCCGGCTTTCTTCGGTTCTTCGTTCAGATAAAGAGTCAGAAAGCTGGAGAGCGCGCAGAACAGCCACAGGGCAAAGAAGCCTATCGTATAAGCCGCCATCGGCTGCAAGACGGCCTTGCTGTTGCTGAATGTCAGCAGATAAGGATCGAACACAGAGAAAAACAGGCCTTCCGCCACAATCGCAGCGAGAAAAGACGGCCATAGAACGATCATCAACAGTCGTCGCATTGTGTGCTCCCCTTTTATTTTTTCACTGCCTCGTCCGCTTCAATCACGATCTTGCGTTCTGCCGGCCACGACCAGTGACCGTTCAGACGCCAATCGCGCTGTTCATTTTCGACCAGAACCTGCCAGCGCCCCATCTCGAGCACCGGTAATGCTACTGCAAAATTTCCGTTTTGATCCGGCTGCAGCAACAGCACGAGGTCTTTTTCAGGAATGGTTGCGTGGATCAGTCGCATATTGAGGTTGCCGGTGGCTTGTCTGGCCGTATTCGCCACGCTGCCCGTCAGCATGCGGGTGGGTACATCGTACTGCGCGCTGAAGCGCACACCGAGATCGGTGGCCACACGATCTCGCCGCAAATCCTGATTGATCGCCTTGCCCTGCTTGTAGTAATCGTCGACCACCAGTGCATCCTGCCGGGAAACGGCAATCCAGATCGTGATGCTGCCGGCGATGACCACGATGAACGGCCCCAGCATCAGCAGCCATGGCCAGCGATGTTTGTACCAGGGTCCTTCATTTGCTGCCTGGTTCAGTAGCGGTGCTGTGCGTGCCATCGTATTTTCCTTTTCTTGCGTATCAGCGCGGCACAAAAAATACCGCATCTTCAGTGACTTGCAGGCGGCGGTCATCCACTGCCTGCAGCGTCACGCTAATTTTGTTGGAACCCGGCTCGCCCTGCCCCTGATCGGTACGCAGGCGTATCGGTACGGCGCGTGTTTCAGTCGCAGCCAGATCGACTTCATCCGGCGTGACCAGGCGCAGCGATTCTATGCCGTACACGCTGATGCGATAACGATGTGCAGATTCGGAGGTATTCATGATCTGCAGGCGGTAGACATTTTCTATCATCCCGTCTTCCACTTCACGGCCCATTGCACCGCGATCGCGGATCACGTCGAGTTTGAGCGGCGTACGCAACGCCAGCGCGGTGACGAACACAATCACGATTGCCAGCAGGATACCGGTATAGATGAGCACCCGCGGCCGGAAGGCGCGCCGCCGCACTTCCTTGGGTGACAGATTGTTGGCCAGCGCATTATCGGTGGAGTAGCGTATCAAGCCGCGCGGCGAGCCTACCTTGTCCATCACGGAGTTGCATGCATCCACACAGGCGGCACAGCCTATGCATTCATATTGCAGGCCGTCGCGGATATCGATGCCAACCGGACACACCTGTACGCACATGGTGCAGTCTATGCAGTCGCCCAGCTTTTTATCCGTCTCGCTGGCGCTCTTGCCCGGCATGCCGCGCGGCTCGCCGCGTTTCTGATCGTAGGTAATGATCAGGGAATCCTTGTCGAACATCGAACTCTGGAAACGCGCATACGGGCACATGTATTTGCACACCTGCTCGCGCAGCCAGCCGGCGTTGCCGTAGGTGGCCAGTGCGTAGAACAGAATCCAGAACAGTTCCCACGGGCCCAGTCCCAGATTCAGCACTTTTTGCATCAGGGTATGGATGGGCGTGAAATAGGCGACGAAGGTGAAGCCGGTCCACAAGGCAACGCCACCCCATGCCATGTGCTTGGCGGTTTTCTTGGCAAATTTGGAAAAGGATGCAGGCTGCTTGTCCAGTCGCATGCGGGCGCTGCGCTTGCCTTCTATCACCCGCTCTATCCACAGGAAAATTTCCGTATAGACCGTTTGCGGGCAGGCAAAGCCGCACCAGACACGGCCTGCAATGGCCGTCACCAGAAACAGCAGATAGGCTGCGATGATGAGCAGTGCGGCAAGATAGATGAAATCCTGCGGCCACAGCACGATACCGAAAATATAGAATTTGCGCGCCGTCAGATCAAACAGCAGCGCCTGCCTGCCATTCCAGTTCAGCCACGGCAAACCATAGAACGCCAGTTGCGTCAGCCATACGCACAACCAGCGCAAGCTGGCGTAGCGACCCTTGGTCTCGCGCGGATAGATTTCCTCGCGCGCCGCATACATCTGGATGACGGAAACTTCCGGATCGCTGCTACTCATATTCTTTCCATTACGCATACTGCTTTATACAACAATGCGAGAATCAAACCACAAGACTGCCGAACTATCCGGTGGCAAGCTGGCTGCCGGAAGACATTCGGCGATGGCAGAAGAAGACCGGCCTGCGCCGGTCTTCTGACTGATCCATCATTTTTGAGCGCTCTCGACCTTCTGCGGATTCGACAGGCTCCATACATAGGCGGCCAGTACATGTACCTTGGCATCACCGAGGAAATCGTCGAACGCCGGCATCATGTTATCGCGTCCTTTACGGATCGTTTCCATGATGCTGTTCACGCTGCCGCCATGCAACCACACCTTGTCGGTCAGATTCGGTGCGCCCAGCGCCTGATTGCCCTTGCCGTCCGCACCGTGGCAGGCCGCGCAGGCTGCAAACTTGGGCTTGCCGAACACCGTCTTGATGGGGTCGGAATTGGAACCGGACAGGCTCAGTACGTAATGCGCAAGGTTTTCTATATCCGTATCCGAACCGACTGCGGCTCCCATCGGCGGCATGATGCCGTGACGCCCTTTTATGATGGTCGTCTTGATGATATCCGGTTCGCCGCCGTACAGCCAGTCCTTGTCTGTCAGGTTGGGGAAACCCTTGTTGCCGCGCGCATCCGAACCATGGCATTGCGCGCAGTAAGTCAGGAACAGGCGTTCGCCTATGAGTTGCGCCTGCGGATCGGCAGCCACGGCTTTCATATCCTGCTGCTGGTACTTGCTGAACAGCGGGCCATATTCAGCGTCGGCTTTTTTCAGCTCGGTTTCATATTCTCCGCTCGATTTCCAGTCCAGCTTGCCGGCATAGGTGCCGAGTCCCGGATACAGGAACAGATAGGCCAGAGCGAATACGATCGTGATATAGAACAGCCACATCCACCAGCGCGGCATGGGGGTATTCAGTTCGGTCAGATCCTCATCCCAGACATGGCCGGTGGTTTCCATCTGCTGATTGGAACCGGGTTCCCGCTTGATCTTCACTTTCGATTGCGACCACAGCAACAAGCCGCAACCGAAGATGCCGAGCAGAGTCAGCACCGTAATATAGATACTCCAGAAGCCATTGGTGAAATCAGACATGGCCGCCCTCCGTTTTTTCCCGGTCTTCCTCGTCTGCAAACGGCGCGCGTGCTGCCACATCGAAATCGCTGCCGCGATGTAGGATGAAGGTCCAGACCAGAATGCCGATGAATGTCAAAAAACTCACTACTGTCATGATGCTGCTGGCATCGATGGAAATATTCATGATTAGCGTCTCGCCTTGATCAAAGTGCCCAATCCCTGCAGATATGCAATCAACGCATCCTGCTCCGTCTTGCCGACCAGTTCGTCCGGCGCTGCCTTGACTTCATCTTCCGTGTAAGGCACACCCAGTCGTCGCAATGCATTCATCTTGGGAATGATTTCTTCCGGCACCAGCTTGGTTTTTGCCAGCCACGGGTAGTTGGGCATATTCGATTCCGGTACCACATGGCGTGGATTGTCCAGATGAATCCGATGCCATTCGTCGCTGTAGCGGCCGCCTACGCGCGCCAGATCCGGGCCGGTACGTTTCGAGCCCCACTGGAACGGACGGTCGTAGACGAACTCGCCGGCGACCGAGTAATGACCGTAACGTTCAGTCTCGGCGCGGAATGGACGGATCATTTGCGAGTGGCAGTTGTAGCAGCCTTCACGGGTGTAAATATCGCGACCGGCCAGGCGCAGCGGCGAGTACGGCTTCAGTCCGGCGACCGGTTCGGTGGTCGATTTCTGGAAGAACAGCGGCACGATTTCTACTGCGCCGCCGACGCTGACCACCAGTGTCACCAGCGCGATCAACAGCCAGGGATTCTTTTCTATCCATTCATGTGAAAATTTCATTCATTTACTCCTTGATCTGTGAATTACGCGTGCGCCGCAACGACATCCGGAATGCGGGCGTGTACCGCCTCGCTATCGCGCATCGTCATCCATGTGTTGTAAGCCATCAGCAGCATGCCCGACAGGTACAGCACACCGCCGGTGAAACGGATCACGTAATACGGATACGTTGCCTTCACACTTTCGACAAAGGTATAAGTCAGGGTGCCGTCAGGGTTGACTGCACGCCACATCAGACCCTGCATCACGCCGGCAATCCACATCGAGGCGATGTACAGCACGATGCCGATGGTGGCGACCCAGAAATGGGTTTCGATCAGACGCGTACTCCACATTTCCTTCTTGCCGGACAGGCGCGGAATCAGGTAGTAGATGGAACCCATGGTGATGAAGCCGACCCAGCCGAGGGCACCGGCATGGACGTGGGCGATGCCCCAGTCGGTGTAGTGCGACAGTGCATTCACGGTCTTGATCGACATCATCGGACCTTCAAACGTGGCCATGCCGTAGAAGGACAGCGAAACGATGAGGAATTTGAGGATGGGATCGGAACGCAGTTTGTGCCATGCGCCCGACAGCGTCATCATGCCGTTGATCATGCCGCCCCAGCTTGGCGCCAGCAGAATCAGCGAGAACACCATGCCGACCGATTGCGTCCAGTCCGGCAAGGCGGTGTAGTGCAGGTGATGCGGGCCGGCCCACATATAGGTAAAGATCAGCGCCCAGAAGTGGACGATGGACAGGCGGTACGAATAAACCGGACGTTCCGCCTGTTTTGGAATGAAGTAGTACACCATGCCGAGATAGCCGGCAGTGAGGATGAAGCCGACCGCATTATGGCCGTACCACCACTGGATCATTGCATCCTGCACACCTGAATATGCAGAGTACGATTTGCCTATCGATGCTGGCATGCTGATGCCGTTGACGATGTGCAGCAAGGCCACCGCGATGATGTAGCCGCCGAAAAACCAGTTGGCCACATAGATGTGCGCGACCTTGCGCTTGACGATGGTGCCGAAAAATACCACTGCGTAGGCAACCCAGACGATGGTGATCAGGATCGTGATCGGCCATTCCAGTTCCGCGTATTCCTTGGCGCGGGTCCAGCCCATCGGCAGCGTGATGACGGCCAGTACCAGTACCAGCTGCCAGCCCCAGAAGGTGAAGGCAGCCAATTTATCGGAAAACAGGCGCACCTGGCAGGTGCGCTGCACGACGTAATAGGAGGTGGCGAACAAGCCGCAGATACCGAAGGCAAAGATCACGCCATTCGTATGCAAGGGACGCAGGCGCCCGTAAGACAGCCATGCAATATCGAAATTGAGTGCTGGCCAGGCCAGCTGTGCGGCGATAAAAACGCCAACCAGCATCCCGATCACGCCCCATACAACGGTGGCGATCGCGAACTGCTTGACGATCTTGTAATTGTAGTTAAGCGCAGTATCCACTGAACTTTCTCCCCTAGGATGCAATGATGATGCCGCAAGAGTACGGCGGAGTGACGTTTGATATTTTGATTTGCATCAAATCGGTATCAAACAGAATGGACAAACTACTGGTTCGCCTTGCACGTGTATCCCGCATCAAGGCTGGAACCGGCACATCGAATATTTTTTGTATTGTTTTTATGCCATATAGTAAGCGAGTTGGCGACTGTGCCGGCGAAATAACAGGCTGACTTTTTTGTGAATGTGAATGTGGATATGCCTATTGCCTATTTGCGGCGCCTGTCAGGCCGCACCAGAACGCGCAGCGCAAATCAGCAACTGGGGATCTTTCTGGCTTTTGTCGCCGGTGCAGTCAATGCAGGCGGCTTCCTCGCGGTGCATCAATACACTTCGCACATGACGGGTTTCATTTCGTCGACGGCAGACAATCTGGTGCTGGGCAATGCCCTGCTCGTTCTGGCTGGACTGGGATCGTTGCTGTCATTTCTGTGCGGTGCGGCGACCACAGCGATCCTGATCAACTGGGCCAGGCATCGCAATATGCACGCCGAGTATGCACTCTCACTGGCAATCGAAGCGCTGCTGTTGCTGATATTCGGCCTGCTGGGAGCCAATCTGAACGCCTATACTTCATTGACCCTGCCCGCCACCGTCATCCTGCTGTGCTACATCATGGGCCTGCAGAATGCGATTGTGAGCAAGATATCCAATGCGGAAATCCGTACCACCCACGTCACCGGCATCATTACCGATCTGGGTATAGAACTGGGGAAAATGCTTTACTGGAATCGCAGCAACGATAAAACCGCAATCGGTCACGTCCATGCGAACAAGGAAAAGCTGAAGATACACATGGCCATTCTGCTCATGTTTTTTATTGGCGGCATCATCGGGGCGCTTGGTTTCAAGCATGCCGGCTTCATGACTGTCGTGCCGTTCGCCTGCGCCCTGCTGCTGACGGCGCTGATGCCCATCATTGATGATGCACTTTTCTATCTGCGGGTTATGCGCAAGCAGTTGCCGCGAGAATAGGAAAAAAGCTCACTTCCCGGGCCGGTCGTCGTCCTGCAATATGCGGGCGCCCGGCCCTTTCAGGTCGTCGAACTGTCCGCTATCGGAGGCGCGGAAAAACACCCAGATGGCGAGAAACACAATCAGGATGCTGAGGGGGATCAAAAGGTACAAGGCTTCCATATGATTCAGTTTATCCCTTGTTTTACAGCGGCGGCCATGGCGTTTTCCTGCCCCGCATTTTCCTGTTCTGCTTTTGCCCGCCCCGGATGCTCGCCATGCCTACGCGGAATGCGGCGCAGCCGCAGTGCATTGAGTACGACCACCGCCGAACTGAGCGACATGCCGACACCGGACAGCCACGGATTGATCCAGCCGATCGCGGCTGCCGGAATCGCCAGCAGGTTGTAACACGTTGCCCAGACCAGATTCTGCCGGATCACGCGCATGGTTTTGACTGCGACCTCGGAGGCATTCGCGATGGCGGCAAGATGCGGCGACAGCAAAACGGTATCGGCATGCGTCTGCGCCAGTGCCGCACCGGAACCCATCGCAAACGATACGTCGGCTGCACGCAGTACGGCAGCGTCGTTGATGCCGTCGCCGACCATCGCCACGATGCTGCCTTGCTGTTGCAGCTTCTGCACGAAGGCCAGTTTCTGTTCGGGCAGACAGGCACCATGCGCTTCCGCAATCCCGAGTTCGGCCGCCACGTGCTGCGCGACATCCGGCTGATCGCCGCTGAGCAGAATGACGGTTTTCCCCAGTTTTCTGAAATAAGCGACCACCGCGCGCGCATCGTCGCGCATTGCATCGCTCAGATCGAAGCGCGCCAGCCATGTGCCGCTGCTTCCCAGATAGACCGAAGTCATGCCGGTGCCGTCCTGCTGATCGATGCTGTGTCCAGCCAGTTCGCCGACGAAGACGGCATTGCCGAGCCGGAAGCGGACACCGTCTATCACGCCTTCCAGCCCTTGCCCCGCCGTATAACTGACATCATGCGCGACCGGCGCTGTCGCGGTCATTGCGGCGGCTGAGGCTGCCACAACAATGGCTTGCGCCAGCGGATGTGCATTCGAGGCTTCCAGTGCGGCGGCTATCTGCAGGCAGGCATTGCGCTCTGCATCTGCAAACATATGCATGTTTTGCAGTGTCGGTTTGCCGACCGTCAGCGTGCCGGTTTTATCGAACACGATGTGCGTCGTGCGATGCAGGATTTCCAGCACATGCGGCTGCACGATCAATACGCCTTGCCGCACCAGCCTGTCGGTGGCAGCAGCCAGCGCAGTCGGCGTGGCGAGCGATAGCGCGCACGGACAGGAGACGACCAGCACGGCAATGGCAATCGGCCACGCGCGCGCCGGATCGTGCCACTGCCAGAAGACAAAGACGGCAAGGGCAAACAGCAGCAAGGCAGCGACAAACCATGCGGCCACGCGATCCGCCCACAGCGCAATCTGCGGCTTGGCATTCCCTGCCCGTTCGATCAGCCGTATCAGTTGCGACAAGGTGCTGTCCGCTGCCACCTTGCTGACGCGCAGCACGATGGCCTGCGTGATGTTGATGGCGCCGCCCGGCAATGTGTCGCCCACGCCTCTTTTCAGGGCTGCGCTTTCGCCGGTCAGCAAGGACATGTCGATCGCGCTCGCACCCTCGACTATCTCGCCATCGGCGGCGATGGCTTCGCCCGGTTTGACCAGTATGAAATCGCCGGCGCACAACTGGGTCGCTGCCACCATGCTGCACTCGCGCTGCGCCGGATAGCCGTTCATGCGCGCGGCTGCAGCCGGCAAGGCATGCTGCAGCTTTTCCAGGGCGCCGGCCGCTTTGCGGCGCGCGATCAATTCCAGGTAGCGGCTGCACAGGAGCAGGAAGATGAACATCGTGACGGAATCGAAATACACATCGCCGTCGCCGCGCAATACGGCGACCACACTGCCGATGAAGGCAGCGCCTATGCCGAGTGCAACCGGCACATCCATGCCTAATGCGCCCTGTCGCAGGCTGGCGTAGGCGCCACGGAAAAACGGCAGGGCCGAATAACAGACGGCGGGCAGCGTCAATAAGAGGCTGGCCCAGCGCATCAGTGCATCCATGTCGCTTTCCAGCGTGCCGTCGTGCGAGATATAGGCGGGTACTGCGTACATCATCACCTGCATCATGGACAGGCCGGCAACGAATAACTGGCGCGACAGCGTGCGACTGGCGCGACGCAGTTGCGCATCGTGCCTGCTCGCATCGTAGGGATAGGCGGCATAACCTATGTCGCGCACCGCCTGCAACACGTCGCTGGGCTTGCACAACTCTTTTTGCCAGCGCACATACAGCCTTTCGGTCGCCACGTTCAGATTGACGGCTTGCAGGCCGGGCAGACGCGCCAGCCGGCGTTCGATCAGCCAGACGCAGGCAGCGCAGCGTATGCCTTCGATGGAGAGCGTCGCTTCCGCACTTTCTTCATTCAGGTCGAATTTTTTTTGCGCGTCCGGGAGATCGTAGAGCAGCAGTTCCGGCGGAATCAGCGCCGCACCATCGGCGGTGGCGGAAAATGCAGAACGCGTGCGGTAATAATCGGCCAGTCCCATCTCGACGATGGTCTGCGCAGCCGCCTGACAACCGGGGCAGCACATCTCGCGCCGCTGGCCGTCGATCTCGACCGGCCAGTGCGCCGCTGGCGGCAAGGACAAACCGCAGTGATAGCAGCCGTCGAATGCTGTTGCGCCTTGTGCGACAGAACCGGCTTCAGCTTGCGCATGGATATTCATCTGTGCAGCCCCGCTGCCTGGGGCGTAATGCAAAACACATCCAGCAAGCCGCCGGAAATATCGCCTGACAAGCCGCCGGCAGCGCGCACCAATCCGAGTACGCCAAATGCCAGCACGATGAGGCCGCAGGCTATCCTCACCTTGCGTTTTTGCGCCAGCATGCGCAGGCGCACGCCGACCAGGCCCAGGCTCAGCATGGCCGGCAAGGTGCCGAGCCCGAACGCCAGCATCACCAGCGCGCCGGAGAGCGCGGAGCCGGAAAACATTGCGGTTAGCAGCACGCTATACACCATGCCGCACGGCAGCCAGCCCCACAAGCCGCCGAGCGCAAATGCCTTGCCGAGATTGTCCATCGGCAGCAGGAATTTCATCAGCGGCTGCACGCGCCGCCACAGGATCTGGCCGACGGCTTCCAGCCGCGCCAGGCCGCGCCATGCATCCATCAGGTAGAGCCCGAGCACGATCAGCATCAGGTTGGCCAGCCAGTAGCCGCCGACTTGCAGCATTGCCAGATTGGCGAACGATCGCATGCCATCCGCCAGGCCGCCGACCAGCGCGCCGGCCACTGCATAACTGCCGATGCGGCCGGCGTTGTAGGCCGTTACCCGCAAGGCATTATCGAAGGCTGCAGTTTGCATTCCGTTCGACATCGTTTCGGCAGCCACCACCGCCACCGGAAAAGGGCGTGGCGCCTGCGCGGCCGACAATGCGCTGACGATGCCGCCGCACATGCCTATGCAATGCAGCCCGCCCAGCAGGCCTATCATGAAAATCGGAAAGAGATTGAGACCGGTCAATGCATGGCTCGCATTAAATTTTTTTCGTATAGCGCAGCGGCCGGGTTTCGGTTTTGGCAGAAGCGCCGCCGGTTTTTGCCTCGCACGCCGTATTCAGGTAACGATCGAATACCATGCAGACATTACGAATCAGCAAGCGGCCCTTGGGCGTGACGCTGATCCACTCGTCATCCACGGTAACGAGGCCATTGTCCTCCAGCTCGTGCAGTTTATCCAGTTCTGCGGCAAAGTAGGTTTTGAAGGTGATCGGATAAGCCAGTTCGATGGAGTCTATCGACAACTCGAAATTGCACATCAGCATCTGGATGATGATACGGCGCAGCAGATCGTCCATGCTCAGCTTGACGCCGGTGACGATAGGCAGCTCATTTTGCTCTATGCGTTCGTAATATTCATCCAGCGTTTTGGCATTTTCGCTATAGGTTGCGGCGACCGCGCTGATGCCCGAGACGCCGAAGGCAACCAGATTATGTTCGGCATGCGACGAATAACCCTGGAAATTGCGATGCAGCCTGCCCTGCCGTTGCGCAATCGCCAGGTCGTCGCTGGGCTTGGCAAAATGATCCATGCCGATATACACGTAACCGGCATCCGTCAGCCGCCTGATGCAAAGAGAAAACATGTTCAGACGCGCGTCCAGGCTGGGCAGATCATCTTCGTCTATGCGGCGTTGCGGCTTGAACATATTCGGCCGGTGCACATAGTTGTAGACGGCGATGCGATCCGGACTCGCATTGATTACCTTGTTCAGGGTCTGCGCCATCGTGATCACATTCTGCTTCGGCAAGCCGTAGATCAAATCGATGCTGACTGAGCGAAAGCAGGCTTCGCGCGCGGCGCGGATGATGTTTAAGGTATCCTGTTCGGACTGGATGCGATTGACTGCCTGCTGCACATCAGGATCGAAATCCTGCACCCCGATGCTGATGCGATTGAAGCCCTGCTTGCGCAGCGCATGGATACGTTCGACGGTAACGGTGCGTGGATCGACTTCGATCGCATACTCGCCGTCGAAATCGGATGCGAAGCGAAAGTGGCGGCGCAGATGCGCCATCAGCTCGCCCATCTGCGCATCGTTCAGATAGGTGGGCGTACCGCCGCCTATATGCAGCTTTTCGATCTGGTTCATGCCGGCAAACAGATTGCCCTGCATTTCTATTTCATGTTTCAGATAACTCAGATAGGTAGCGGCCTTGCTGCGATCGCGCGTCACAACCTTGTTGCAGGAACAGTAATGGCACACGCTTTCGCAAAACGGAATATGTACGTACAGCGATAGCGGCCACATCCCGCCGCGCGTGCGCAAACCGACTACGGTTTGCAGATAGTCGCGATAGCTGAATGCATCGCTGAAGCTGTCTGCCGTCGGATAGGATGTATAGCGCGGCCCGAGCTGAATCAGCTTGCGCACCAGACTGGCATCGAATTCCAGCGATGGATTTCCTGTTGCCGGTATTCCAGATGCCACCATTATTCTGTACTCCTGCTGTTCGTTATTCCCGTCGCACCCGCAACCGGGTTCTGAACTGATGCGAACCGAGTGTAGCGGTCGCAGACTGGCCATGCTTTGACATACATCAAAAACGTCGGTGGTATGTCCGCATCACCATGCGGCTGGAATGAGAACAAGACGCTAGATTGTCTTCGAGTAACGCAATGGTTCCGGCTCGGCGGCGCGTTTCTGATTCAGGTAAGTATCGAAAGTCATGCAGATATTGCGTATCAGCAAACGGCCCTTGAGCGTCACGCGCAGCCAGTCCTCATCCAGCGTAATCAAACCGTCTTCCTGCATGACGCGCAGTTTTTCCAGCTCGGGAGCAAAGTAACTGGCGAAATCGATCTGGTATGTCTGCGCGATGTCGGCTATCGACAACTCGAAATTGCACATCAGACGCTGGATCAGCTGCCGGCGCAGCAGATCATCCGCCTTCAGTTCAATGCCGCGCACGACCGGCAATTCATTCCTGTCGATATGATCGTAGTAGACGTCCAGCGTTTTGACATTCTGGCTGTAGGTCGGCCCGATCGCACTGATGGCAGAGACGCCGCACGACACCAGATCGGCTTCGGCATGTGTCGAATAACCCTGAAAGTTGCGATGCAGACGCCCTTCGCGTTGCGCTACGGCCAGATCGTCGCCCGGCTTGGCAAAATGATCCATGCCTATATAGATATAGGCGGCTTCGTTGAGGCGGCGTATGCACAGGAACAGCATCTCCAGTTTGGTATCGGCATCCGGCAAGTCTTCTTCCGCAATGCGCCGTTGCGGCTTGAACAGATGCGGCATGTGCGCATAGTTGTAGATGGCGATGCGATCCGGATCGGCGGCGATCACCTTGTCCAGCGTCTGTCCTATCGTCGTCAGCGTCTGTTTCGGCAAGCCGTAGATCAGATCGACGCTGACTGAACGGAAATCGGCGGCGCGCGCCGCCGCGATGATATCCAGCGTCTGCTGTTCCGGCTGGATGCGGTTCACCGCCTTCTGCACGACGGGATCGAAATCCTGCACACCCAGACTGAGGCGATTGAAGCCCTGGCGACGCAAGGTATGTATGCGCTCGCGCGACACGGTGCGCGGGTCAATCTCGATCGAGTATTCACCCACCGCATCCGGCGCAAAGGTAAACCAGCGGCGCAGATGCGCCATCAGATCGTCCATCTGCTCATCGGAAAGATAGGTAGGCGTACCGCCGCCGAAATGCAATTGCTCGATTTGATTCATGCCGGCAAACAGACGGCCCTGCATCGCGACTTCGCGCTTCAGGTAATCCAGATAAGTGACCGCCTTGCTGCGATCCCTGGTGACGATCTTGTTGCAGCCGCAGTAATAGCAGACCGTATTGCAGAAAGGAATATGCAGATACAGCGACAGCGCGCGTTTCTCAGTCTTGGCGCGCACACCCGCGACCGCACGTTCATAGTCGGCTATGCCGAACGCGCCGGAAAAACGGTCGGCCGTCGGATAAGAGGTATAACGCGGGCCAAGCTGGTTCAGCTTGCGGATCAGCGGCGCGTCGAATTCGACTGACGGCAGCACGGAGAGGGGGATCACGGTAGCGCTCATGTTTGACATTCCTGCGGCAGCTGGCTTCCGGAATGGAAGACGATGCGACCAGAATGCAGTGTAGGGAGGCTGGCGTGCAGTGACTTTGATCCACATCAAAATCGCCGTAGAACAAGCCGTACTCTCCTCCCTGCTAGCCTTCCTTGCCGTCTATCCGCGCGCGCAACAGATACGGCGCGTACACCGCGATGTACAGGATAAAGGCGGCGCTCCAGCAGAGCGTGCTGAAAACCAGCGCCGCATCGCGCCAGCCGGACAGTTCGAACGCTGCAGCCACCCGCGCCAGCGCGCCGGCCTGGATCAGCAGATACATGGTCACTTCCGCCGGACCCGCCTTGAGCAGGCGTCCGGTATGACCAAGCGTGGTACGCGTCATCATGCCGAGTATCAGTCCGGCCATCGAGCCGACCGTCAATGCGTGGAAGGCTGCACTGACGGGAATCAGATTGACGGCCGCCAGCGCCAGCAGGAAAAAGCCGACAGGAATCCAGCCGTAGGACAGATGCAATATCCACAACAGGGGTACGCGCACGGTGCGCTGCGGCTGCCAGCCGGTCAGCCGCAACAGCGTCGCGCAGGCCGCCGCAAATGCGAACGCGGCGACGGTCAATGCGGGGGCGCCGAATATCCATGTCAGGCTGGCGGTCGCTGTCAGCAGTACGGCTATCAGATCGCGCCGCGTATGCACGACAGGTTTGGTGCCCGGTGCGCCGTTAGCGGTAAACATCGGGATCACGCGTGCACCTATCAGCGATTCGATGATCACGATCAGCAGGATGGCCGCCTGTATCACCAGCATCGGCGACACTGCGAGCAAACCGTTAACCGCAGCATGGAACAGCAGATTGGTCAGGCTCAGCAACGCCAGCATCACGATCAGAAACATGTTGCGTTTATTGCCGGCGCGCTGCAGTACACGGAACATCGGCCATGCGGCCAGCGGCAGAAAAGCCAGGTCGATGACGGCGGCCCACAGCGGCGGCGCCCACAGCATCGCGATGCGTCCGGCCAGCCAGATTCCAGCCAATGCAGCCAGATGGCCTTTGCGCGGCGTCCACAAACCGGTCCAGGCGCGCATGGCAGTCAACAGGAAACCGACGATCACTGCAATCGCAAAACCGTACACCATTTCGTGCATATGCCAGAACAGATGCACGTGCGGCATGCTGATCACACCGAAATACTGTGCAATCCACAACGGAATGCTGAGCACGGCAAACAGCGCGGCCAGCAGGTAGAAAGGGCGAAAACCCAACTGCCACACAGGCTGATCGGTGAACGACGTGTGGCGCGACAGGGAAATTTCGGGCTCGTCGATTTTTAAAAGCGTCATGGCGTACTCAATGTGCAAGGAAATGCACGAGGCCTGCATCAGTTATGCATGCTATCGGCATTGCAATCCATCTTACGAAGTAGTCTCGTAAAGTTATTTGATGTGGATCAATGTTTGCATAGTATGCGCTGATATATTTGACAAGTGTCAATAGGCGGTGCTCCACGGAACGATCTACCCGCCATGGCTGTTTCATCCCTAGTACAACACCGTTTGTCGGTGCCGGTAAAAGGCATGGCAAAGGGAAAGGCCAGACTTGTCATGAATCCGTTTTCCCTGCTGCCGCAACGCCTGTCGAACAAGATAGTCGCTGTCCTGATAGGTTTTCTGCTGCTTGCCTTGTCCGCCATCGGCACGACCCTGATGCTGTCGTGGCAACTCGAAGGCAGTGCGGCCGCCATCAACGAAGCCGGCGGCGTACGCATGCAGAGCTATCGCCTGACCAGCGTGCTGGCCCGTCTGCTCAATGAGCAAATCGAGCCGGACGAGTTGCGCCACAATGCGGAACAGCAAATACGCGCCATCGACGCCACCTTTGCTCGGCTGCAACGCGGCGATCCGCAGCGGCCGCTCTACCTGCCGCCCACCAATAACATCCATACCGTTTTTGCACAGGTAGTCGAACGCTGGGACGTCGAACTTGAGCCGCTGGCCTATGCGATATTGCAAAAAGCACAGCCTGACCGGCGGCCAGACTGGGATCGTTATCTGACACAGATAGACGGCTTCGTCGCCGACGTCAACAACCTGGTGCAACTGATAGAGCGCGATAGCGAAACCCGCATGTTCTGGCTGCGTTCATGGCAACTGGTGCTGGTGGCAATGGCGCTGATTGGCACCGTCACGATGATTTACCTGATGTTCCTGCTGATTATCCAGCCGGTCACGCGCCTGCAGGAAGGCATGCAGCAGATGAACGGGAATAAACTCGGCGTGCGACTGCCGGTGGAAAGCAAGGATGAGTTCGGCCAGTTGACGCTGGGCTTCAACCAGATGGCCGATCGGCTGGAAACCTCCTACAACAATCTGGAAAACCGGGTAAGGCAAAAAACTGCAGAGCTGGAAGACCAGAATCGCGAACTCGCCCTGCTCTACGATAGCGCCGCCTTCCTGCAGCGTCCGCAACCGATGGAAATGCTGTGCGACGGTTTCCTGCAACGCATCACGCAGTATTTCCAGGCTGACGGCGGCTCGGTGCGCGTGCTGGAAGCCGCACGCGACAATCTGCACATGGTGGTGCATCAGGGCATATCGAAAGAACTGGTGGAATCCGAACACTGCCTGAAAGTCGGCGATTGCCTGTGCGGTGAAGCGGCCGAAAAGAAGATTTCAATGGTGCACAACCTGCAGCAGATGGATCAGGCACACGCGCTGCAATGCCATCGCGAAGGATTTGCCACGGTGTCGATTTTCCACATCTATGCGCATGAGCAGCATATCGGATTTTTCAATCTGCATTTCCGCCAGCCCAGGGTGTTCGACAAGCATGAACATGCTTTGCTGGAAGCGCTGGGCAATCTGCTGGGCGTCGCAATTGAAAATATCCGGCTGGCGATGCGCGAACGTGAAATGGCGATTTCGGAAGAACGCAATCTGGTGGCGCAAGGTTTGCACGACAGCATTGCGCAGGGCCTGACCTTTCTGAATCTCCAGGTGCAGATGCTGGACGACTCGCTGCAAAAAGGCCGTCTCAAGGAAGTCGCCGAAATCGTGCCGGCGTTGCGGGCCGGCGTCAATGAAAGTTACGAGGACATACGCGAACTGCTGCTGAATTTCCGCAGCCGCCTGATCAAGGGCGACCTGATCAATTCGCTGCAGACCACCATCGACAAATTCCGTCGCCAGTCCGGCATTACCGTCAATTTTGTCGCCAGCGGCGATGGCGCACCGCTGCCGTATGAACAACAGCTGCAGATCATGTTCATCGTGCAGGAAGCCTTGTCGAACATACGCAAGCATGCATCGGCCAGCAAGGTGGAAATCCGCCTGCAGGACAATCAGGATTTCTCGCTCTCCATTCACGACAATGGCGGCGGCTTCGATGCCGACACCCTGCTGAGCAAGGGAGAAAGTCATGTCGGCATCAACATCATGCGCGAACGTGCACAGCGCATACACGCCAGTTTCGAGGTGCACTCCACTCCCCTGCAAGGCACTACCGTACGACTGCAACTCGCACGTGCACAGCGTCGCGCCGCCTAACGCTACGGATCAATCCAGGAAAATCATATGAGCGATACAGAAAAAAACCAGGCGCCGGATAACCTTGCACCGCCCCCCATCAGCGTATTGCTGATCGACGATCACACCCTGTTTCGCAGCGGCATACGCTCGCTGCTGCAGCGCTATCCGGAATTTTCCGTGGTCGGCGAAGCGGCGGACGGCGTGGAAGGCATCAAGCGTGCACGCCAGCTGCAACCCGATGTGGTGCTGCTGGATCTGAACATGCCGGGCATATCCGGATTGCAGACGCTGCAGCTGATGCTGCAGGATTGTCCGAATACTGCAGTCATCATGCTGACGGTCTCGGAAGATGCGGAAGACCTGGGTGTGGCGCTGCAAAGCGGTGCGCGCGGTTACCTGATCAAGAACATCGATGCCGATTACCTGGTGCGCGCCATTCAGCGCGCTGCTGCCGGCGAAGCCGTGGTGGCAGAAGCAATGACCAGCAAGCTGATCGCGCAGTTGCAGAATGCCGGGCAACGTACCGAAGTGCGCTCCGAACTGGACAAGCTGACGCCGCGCGAAAGGGATATCCTCGCCTGTCTGGCCAGAGGCGAAAGCAACAAGCTCATTGCACGTACGCTGGATGTGGCCGACAGCACGGTCAAGATACACGTGCAAAACATTCTGAAGAAACTCAATCTGAGCAGTCGCGTGCAGGCAGCCATTTTTGCCGTCGGACACGGCGTTACCGGCGCCAGCGAAAACAAATAAATCAGGTACTGAATCCGCCCCAATAAAAAACGCCCTTCCCCTGTCGGTGAAAGGCGCTGCTGCAGAACCAGCTGCAAGACGATTCCCTTCCTGCCGGAATCGTTACCTCCTTCTAGGCGTGTGCTCCGCCGCAACCGCCGCAGCAGCCACTCGCCTTCTTCTCCAACGCTTCAATACTGTAGCCGGCGCGTGTCAGCGTGGCCTGCAATTCCTGCAGCGACGTCAGTTCTTCATCGAATTGCACGGTTGCCTTGCTGCCGGCAAGTGAAATGATGATGTCGTTGACGCCCTTGATATTCAACAAGGCATCGTTGATTTTTTCGGCACATGCTTCGCCCGTCATGCCGTTCAGCTTCATGGTTTCTGTTTGCATCGCGTTTCTCTCTTTTTGATCTAATGCATTGATCTTAAATGCGACACATGAGCGTGTGCATGATCTGGATCAAGGTTTGCATCAATGGCCGCCGTCATCCGGTCGCGGGTCATGTATTTATTTTTATCGATGTAAGCCAGCAGCCATTGCAGCACCTGCTCAGGCTGATTCAGATCCAGCCAGGCCAGTTCGCGCGACAGCCCGGCCGGCGCAGGCGCATCGCTGGCAACCGCCACCACATCAGGATTGTCGACATACAGGGCGGCTGGCCGGTGGCTGGGCCGGTATACCTCTATCTTTGGAATCGGCTCCCATTTATAACCTTCGACCAGCGTCAGGTCGGCCGGCGCCATGCGCTGCACATGCTCGGCCAGTGTGGGCTCCGGTTCTCCGCGCAATTCATGCATGAGCGCAAAACGGAATGGCGACGATACCAATACCTCGACCGCACCGGCAGCGCGCGCACGCGCACTATCTTTTTGCTTGTCTTCCAGCACCAGGTCATGATGGCTGTGCTTGATGACATTGACGCGCAAACCGCGCGCGGCGAGTTGCGGCAACAGGTATTCCAGCAGTGTGGTCTTGCCGCTGCCCGACCATCCTGCGATGCCTATGATGTTTGCTGTCATTTCAGTTTCCTTGTGCTTCTATCTCTATCAGAGAGGAACATGCCGGTCTTGGACTGCAGTATGCGAATACGCAAAGTCACTATAGCCTGATTGTAGACAAACAGCGTGCGCCTGGCTGCTGGCATGACGAGCTAAGGCAGCTAGTCATTTCGGACTAATGATTCACGTCAGGCGCGCAAGCGTATGGACTGGCATATCAAGCATGTGCGGCAGCGCCGTCCGATGGGACTGAGCCTGCTCAAGCTTGAATACGCTCACGACCTGCACCAGACTGCAGGCCTGTTCCTGCAGCGATCCGGCGGCAGCGGCCGCCTCTTCCACCAGTGCGGCATTCTGCTGCGTAACCCTGTCCATCTGGCCGATGGCCTGATTGACCTGTTCTATGCCGGCGGTCTGCTCGCGGCTGGCAGTGGTGATTTCACCCATGATGTCGGTGACCTGCCCTATGCTGGCAACGATTTCGTTCATCGTGCTGCCGGCCTGATCGACCAGCGTAGCGCCGGCGCCGACTTTTTCCAGCGAGTCGTCTATCAAGCTCTTGATTTCCTTCGCCGCCTCGGCCGAACGTTGTGCCAGACTGCGCACCTCGGTAGCGACTACCGCAAAACCGCGTCCCTGCTCGCCGACGCGCGCAGCCTCCACCGCTGCATTCAGGGCCAGGATATTGGTCTGGAAGGCAATGCCGTTGATGACGCCTATGATGTCGCCTATCCTGCCGGCCGATGCACTGATGGAGTCCATCGTCGTGACGACCTGCGCCACCACCGTATTGCCCTGTACTGCGATATCGGATGCGGAAACCGCCAGTTGGTTGGCTTGCTGCGCATGGCCGGCATTCTGCTTGACCGTCGCAGTCAGTTCTTCCATCGAAGACGCGGTTTCTTCCAGTGAACTGGCCTGCTGTTCGGTGCGTGCCGACAGATCGATATTGCCGGCGGCGATCTGGCCGGATGCGGTGGCGATGGTATCGCTGGCGCGCCGGATATCGCCTACCGTCTTCGCCAGATTTTGCTGCATGTCCTGCATCGCTGCCAGCAAACTGTTGCGGTCGCCCTTGCGTGTGATGATCGTTGCCGACAGATCACCGCCGGCAATACGGCGCACTATCTGTGCTGCATATTGCGGTTCGCCGCCAAGTTGCGCATAAACGCTGCGCACCAGCAGGAAACCGAGCAGCGTCGCCGCCACCGCACCTGCCCCAAGCACCGTCGCAATGACATTGCGAATAGTCAGATAACGCTGTTGTGCAGCCTCATAGGCCAGACCGGCCTCGTCCACCTGCAGCTTGCGTAAAGCATCAATGCTGTTGCGCACCGCCGGCACCAGTTTCTGGAACTGCTGCTGTAATTGCATCGCCTCTACAACCTGCCCTTTCTGCAATGCGGCGGCGGCCGGGAATAAACCATCCTGCACCATGCGGGCGCGATGGGAGGCAAAATTTTCTGCCAGCCTGCGCTCATCGGGCAACAGACTGCCGTCCATGTATTCGTTCCATGCCTGCGTGATTTCTGCGGCATTTTTTGCAATCAGAGCGGTATGGCTGGCGGTCTTTTCCGCATCCGGATCATGCAGGGCTTCGGACAAGGCCAGACGATTTGCAAGCAGCAGACGGTCTATCCGCGAGATTTTTTCCAGTGCTACAGTGCGGTGTTGATAAACCTGCTGCAAGTCGCCGTTGGAGCGGCCTATCCCGTTCAGGCCCAGCAAGCCGACCGCCATGCTGATGAGCGCAAGGAGGCCGATGACCAGGCCCAGCCTGGTCTTGAGTGTGATGTTCATTTGTTTTCCAGATGCGACAGCGCCGCCGGACGACGGCGCGAATTTACTGCACCAGCTGCGTTTCCGCACCTTCCAGCGTGACACCTTGGATATCGGCACGGCCGACCAGTATTTGCAGATACTGATGCACCGCGCGTTGCCACGCCTGACGCGACAAATGATCGGCAATCTGCGCCTTGACCGCCTCCAGGGGCACGACTTCGCCTGCCACGCGACGCAAGACCTGCACGATATGCAGGCCGAAGCGTGTTTCCAGCAGGCGATCGGCCAACTCGCCTTCCGGCAGGCGGAACACCAGCGCCTCGAATTCCGGCACTGTCTGTCCGCGTGTCAGCTGACCCAGATTGCCGCCCACCGTACCGGAAGCGCAATTGGAATATTCGCGCGCCAGTTCGGCAAAACGTTCCGGATGCACACGCAATTCAGCCAGTACCGCTTCGCCGGTTTCGCGCAGCAGTTCCAGCGGCACGCTGGGTGTCACCTGGAACAGGATGTGCCGTGCTTCCACCAGCTCGCCGCTGGTAAAGCGCTGCGGCTGATTGCGATAGAAGGTGGCGCAGGCCGCTTCGTCGGCATCCGGCACGCGCACTTCCTGTGCAAACAAGGCTTCGATGCGCCCATCGTCGCCAGCGCCGGCGATGCCCAGCCGGTCTGCTTCATGCAGCAATACGGTACGCAGCACCAGCTCATGCACCGATTGTTTCAAGGGATTGCCGGCGTGCTGATGGTGCGGCAATTCCTGTTCGATTGCTGCGTCGGGAATCTCTATGCCGTTGACGGATACGCCCATGATGATTTCTCCTGGTTCACTAATGACGATTAACGACGGCGCACCAGTTGAAAGGCGCGGCCCAGATAGGTGACGGTGCCGAAGCCGCTCCATACATGCACCAGGCGCGTGAACGGAAAAATCACAAACAGCGACATGCCCATGAACAGATGCAGCTTGAAGATCAGCGGTGCATCGGCGATGAATTGCGCCGCGCCGCCGCGCAAGGTGAGGATGTGCTGCGCCCAGTTCATAAGCTGCACCATCACGTGACCGTCGGTATGCGAGGCGGAAGCGTAGATGGAAAACAATCCCAGCAACAGCGTTGCCAGTATCCACAGCAGCACGATCTTGTCCTTGAAGGTGGTGACGGCCCGCAGCCTGTCGCTGGCAAAGCGGCGCGCCAGCAGGATCAGTATGCCGATCAGGCACAGACCGCCCATCACGCCGCCCGCCACCATCGCGACGATCTGCTTCAGGCTGTGCGTAATGCCGAGTGCATCCCATACCCAGACCGGTGTCAGCAAGCCGACCGCATGGCCGAAAAACAGACCGAGTATGCCGACGTGGAACAGGATGTTGCCGGTACGCAGGCTGCCGCGATACAGCAGCTGACTGGATTCGGATTTCCACGTGTACTGTTCGCGGTCGAAGCGTATCAGGCTGCCGAGCAGGAAAATCGCCAGCGCAATGTAGGGATAAATCCCGAAGATGAATTGATGCAGGTAACTCATGTGTATCTCCTGTTTGATGCGTACTGTGCTGATGCGTGCGATAGCGGCACAATCAGTCGGTGACTGCGGCTGTCGGGCGCGCAGTCGCCTTGGGGTAGAAGTTGACCGGCTGCGGACCGCCGGCGAAAGTTTTCAGCAAGGGTTCGACGCCATCAGCACTCGGGCCAAAGGTTTCCAGCGCCTCGTCCATATCGCGCACCGGCGGCTCGGACAATTCCTCGGCAGCGACCGGACTCAGGGATTCCAGTACCGCGAAGATGCCGGCATAAGGACTGCCGCCAGCCGCCAGCTTGCGACCGATGCAGGCCAGCACGTGGATCGCATCGGCCAGCATGTTCAGCGCCTGCTCTTCTTCCAGTTGCGACAGGAATTCGAGAAACAGCGGCACGTAGTCCGGCAGATCGTCGCCGCCCATTTGCAGCCCGTGCTTCTTGTATTCCTCCATCAGATCGACCATGGCCTGGCCGCGGTCGCGCGATTCGCCGTGGATATGCTCGAACAGATGTAGCGAATGCGAGGGTGTGCGATCGAAGGTGGCAACATAGTTTTGCTGCAGTTCGATCAATTTTTCCTGCGCCAGATAGGCAAACAGCGGCTGCAGGGCCGGCTGCAACTCCGGCGTATAGGCCAGAATGGCGTCGAGTTCGTCCAGGTTGTCGAGCAGACTCTGCTCCGGGTACAGCAGCAGGGCCGACAGGACTTGATAGTGTTTCATGGTGATTCCTTTATGCGGTTATCCCCTCGCCTGCTGGCAGGACGAGGGGCGATGCAGGATGCCTATACGCCTTCGGTTTCGCGTTTCTTGCGCGACTTGGGCATGCTGACGAAGATCGCCGAGCCCTGCTTTTTCTTGCCGAACAGCGAAGCATCGGAAACGCCGTCCGAACAGCCGTTGCCGAAGCTGAAGCCGCAGGAACCTTTTTCATTGAAGCTGTCTTCGGCCATTTCCTTGTGGCTGGCCGGGATGACAAAGCGATCTTCGTAATTGGCGATCGCCATGATGTGATACATGTCTTCCACCTCGGCCTGGGTCAATCCGACCTGCTTCAGCACAGTCAGGTTGACTTCCTTGTCGACCGTCTTGCTGCGCATATAGGCACGCATCGCCAGCATGCGATCGAGTGCATGGACGACCGGCGCTTCCTTGCCTGCGGTTAGCAGATTGGCCAGATATTTCACCGGGATGCGCAAGCTCCTGGTATCCGGAATGATGCCGTTCAAGCCCATCTTGCCGGACTCGGCTGCCGCCTGAATCGGCGACAGCGGCGGGATGTACCAGACCATGGGCAGCGTGCGGTATTCCGGATGCAGCGGGAATGCCACCTTCCATTCCATCGCCATCTTGTAGACCGGCGATTTGGCAGCCGACTCCAGCCATGAATCGGGTATGCCCTGACGGCGCGCCTCTTCGATGATGGCGGGATCGTGCGGATTCAGGAATACGCCGAGCTGTGCTTCGTACAGATCCTGTTCATCCGGCACCGAGGCTGCCGCTTCGATCTTGTCGGCGTCATACAGCAGCACGCCCAGATAGCGGATGCGGCCGACGCAGGTTTCCGAACACACGGTAGGCTGGCCGGCTTCGATGCGCGGATAACAAAATGTGCATTTCTCGGCCTTGCCGGACGACCAGTTGTAATAGATCTTTTTGTACGGACAGCCCGAGATGCACATGCGCCAGCCGCGGCATTTGTCCTGGTCGATCAGCACGATGCCGTCTTCCTCGCGCTTGTACACCGAGCCCGACGGGCACGATGCGACGCAGGTCGGATTCAGGCAGTGTTCGCACAGGCGCGGCAGATACATCATGAAGGTGTTTTCAAACGTGCCGTACATCTCCTTCTGCATATTGTCGAACAGCTTGTCCTTGCTGCGCTTGGCAAACTCGCCGCCCAGATCGTCTTCCCAGTTCGGACCCCATTCGATCTTGTCCATCTTCTTGCCGGTGATGACCGAAATCGGCCTGGCAGTCGGTGGCGTTTCCGACAGCGGCGCATTCTGCAGGCGCTCGTAGTCGTAAGTGAATGGCTCGTAGTACTCATCCAGCGCCGGCATGTTCGGGTTGGCGAAGATGTTGGCCAGTATTTTCAGACGGCTGCCCTGACGCGGCTCTATCTTGCCGGACGCGGTACGCTTCCAGCCGCCGTTCCACTTGTCCTGGTTCTCCCATTCCTTCGGATAACCGATGCCGGGCTTGGTTTCCACATTGTTGAACCAGGCGTACTCGACGCCGTCGCGGCTGGTCCACACGTTTTTGCAGGTGACTGAACAAGTGTGGCAACCGATGCACTTGTCCAGGTTCAGCACCATGCCGATTTGCGCTCTGATTTTCATGCTGCACTCCCTTGCTTTTGTCCCTGCTCCTGTCCGTGCTCTTCGAGCGGACCTTCCAGCCAATCGACCTTTTTCATCTTGCGAACCAGGACGAATTCATCGCGATTCGAGCCGACCGTGCCGTAGTAATTGAAGCCGTAAGACAGTTGCGCATAGCCGCCTATCATGTGCGTCGGCTTGGTGACGGCACGGGTGACCGAGTTGTGTATGCCACCGCGCTTGCCCGACATTTCGGCTCCCGGCACATTGATGATTTTTTCCTGTGCGTGGTACATCAGGGTCATGCCTGCCGGCACCCGCTGGCTGACGACGGCGCGCGCGGTCAGCGTGCCATTGACGTTGAAAACCTCGATCCAGTCGTTATCGACGATGCCGGCGTTCTTTGCATCAGTCTCGGACAGCCATACATGCGGCCCGCCGCGTGACAGCGTGAGCATGCGCAGATTGTCCGAATAGGTCGAATGGATGCCCCACTTCTGATGCGGCGTAATGAAGTTCAGCGCAATTTCCTTGTTGCCGTTCGGTTGCGCGCCCAGCATCGCCGCCGTGGTCTTGGTATTGATGGCCGGTTTGTACACGCACAGGCCTTCGCCGAAATCGCGCATCCACAGGTGATCCTGATAGAACTGCTGGCGACCGGTCAGCGTGCGCCATGGAATCATTTCATGCACATTGGTATAGCCGGCGTTGTAGCTGACTTCTTCCGATTCCAGACCCGACCAGGTGGGCGATGAAATAATCTTGCGCGGTTGCGCCTGCACATCGCGGAAACGTATCGTGTCGTGCTCGCGCGGCAATGCCAGATGCGTATGGTCGCGTCCTGTCATTTTGGACAATGCATCCCATGCCTTGACCGCCACGTGGCCGTTGGTTTCCGGCGCCAGCGACAAAATCATCTCGGCAGCATCGATGGCCGTATCGAGACGCGGCTGGCCTTTCGACACGCCCTCTTCCAGCACCGTGCGATTGATGCCGCGCAGAACCTCGACTTCGTGTCCGGTTTTCCAGCCTATGCCTTTGCCACCGTTGCCCAGACTTTCCAGCAAAGGGCCGACCGAGGTGAACTTCTTGTAGATGTCGCGGTAATTGCGCTCGACTACCGTAAAGTTAGGCATCGTCTTACCAGGTATCGGTTCGCATTCGCCGGCGCGCCAGTCTTTCGGATCGAAGGGCTGGCCGAGTTCGCCTGGGGTGTCGTGCATCAGCGGCGTCAGCACCAGATCTTTTTGCGTGCCCAGATATTCGCCGCCGATTTCCGAGAATTTCTCGGCTATGCCCTTGTAGATTTCCCAGTCCGTTTTCGATTGCCACAGCGGTTGTACCGCTTCCGACAAGGGATGGATGAACGGATGCATGTCGGATGTGTTCAAGTCGTCTTTTTCGTACCAGGTCGCAGTCGGCAGCACGATATCGCCATACAGGCAGGTGGTGGACATGCGGAAGTCCAGCACCACCAGCAAGTCCAGCTTGCCTTCGGCGGCAGGACGCACTTTCACATCCCTGGGCTTGATGCAGCTGTCTTCGTCGCTCATCAAGGCATTCTGCGTACCGAGCAAATACTTGAGGAAGTATTCATGCCCCTTGCCCGAACTGCCGAGGATGTTGGAACGCCAGACAAACATGTTGCGCGGAAAGTTGGCCGGATTGTCCGGATCGTCGCAGGAGAAATTCAGCTTGCCGGCCTTGATCTGATCGACCGCGTATTGCTGCACATCCTGACCCGCTGCTTCTGCCGCCCGCGTGACTTCCAGCGGATTGGTTTCGAGTTGCGGCGCAGACGGCAGCCAGCCCATGCGTTCCGCCTTGGCGTTGTAATCGAGCAGCGACATCTGAGCCACATTGCTGTCGGCCGATGGCGACTGGATTTCTTCAGTATGCAGTTTTTCGTGACGCCACTGGCTGGTGTGCGCGTAGAAGAACGAGGTGCCGTTCATCTGGCGCATCGGACGATTCCAGTCGAGTGCAAATGCGAGCGGTGTCCAGCCGGTTTGCGGACGCAGTTTTTCCTGCCCCACGTAATGCGCCCAGCCGCCGCCGCTCTGACCGACGCAACCGCACATCATCAGCATATTGATGATGCCGCGATAGGTCATGTCCATGTGATACCAATGGTTCAGCGCCGCACCGACGATGACCATGCTCTTGCCTTTGGTCTTGTCGGCGTTGTCGGCGAATTCGCGCGCCACGGTAATCACGTCGGCTGCCTTCACGCCGGTATGCTTGACTTGCCATGCCGGGGTGTACGGCACATCGTCGTCCAAATCCTTCGCGACATTGCCGCCGCCGAGGCCGCGATCGACACCATAGTTGGCCATCGTCAAGTCGTACACGGTGGCGACGGTGGCGATGCTGCCATCCGCCAGCTGGATTTTCTTGACCGGTATATTGCGCAGCAACATGTCTTCGGCATCCTTGCCGCCGAAATACGGAAAGCCGACCGCCGTCACTTCGTCGCTGCAATCTATCAGCGACAGTAATGGATCGATAGGCTTGCCGCTGGTGCCGGCCTTCTGTTCCAGATTCCATTTGCCGAATTCGCCCCAGCGGAAGCCGATAGAGCCGGCCGGTGCGCTGATGTCGCCGCTGGTTTCATCGATGACCAGGGTTTTCCAGTCGGGATTGTTGGTTTCATCCAGATTGTTGGCCAGATGCGAAGCGCGCAGGAAGTAGTCCGGCACCAGCGTGCCATTTTTTTCCTTCAATAAAACCAGCATCGGGAAATCGGTGTACTGCTTGGCGTAGCTGCGGAAGTAGGCGGATTTTCCGCTGGCGTGGTATTCCTTCAGGATCACATGACCCATCGCCATCGCCAGTGCCGCATCGGTGCCCTGCTTGGGCGCCAGCCAGATATCGCCGAACTTGGCCATCTCGCCGAAGTCGGAAGAAACGGCAACCGTCTTCGTGCCCTTGTAGCGCACTTCGGTATAGAAGTGCGCATCCGGCGTACGCGTCATCGGCACGTTGGAACCCCAGACCATCAGGTAGGTCGAGTTGTACCAGTCGGCCGATTCCGGCACGTCGGTTTGTTCGCCCCACACTTGCGGGCTGGCGGGCGGCAGATCGCAATACCAGTCGTAGAAACTCAAGGCCACGCCGCCGATCAGCGACAGATAGCGCGTGCCGGCGGCATAGCTGACCATCGACATGGCAGGAATCGGCGAAAAACCGATGATGCGATCCGGGCCGAATTTCTTGACGGTGTAGGCATTGGCAGCGGCGATGATTTCATTGACCTCATCCCATTTGGCGCGCACGAAACCGCCCTGCCCGCGCACCGATTTGTATTGCTGCGCGCGTTCCGGATTCTGGCTGATGTATTCCCAGGCGGCGACCGGCGACATCAGTACGCGTGCGGCACGCCACATTTCCATCAGGCGGCCGCGCACCATCGGATACTTGACGCGCTGCGCCGAGTACACATACCAGGAATAGCTGGCGCCGCGCGGACAGCCGCGCGGTTCATGATTCGGCAGGTCGGGACGGGTGCGCGGATAATCGGTTTGCTGGGTTTCCCACGTGATCAGACCATTCTTTACATAGACCTTCCAGCTGCAGGAGCCGGTGCAGTTCACGCCATGCGTGGAACGCACGATCTTGTCGTGCTGCCAGCGCTGGCGATAGGATTTTTCCCAGCTACGATCTTCATCGACTACCGTGCCGTGGCCGTTGGAAAAACTTTCTTGCGGCTTGTTGAAAAATTTCAGACGATCCAGAAAATGACTCATGCTGCCTCCACACGTGCACCGTTAGCGATGCTGGAAATAAAAACGTCGCAAAGAACTGCTGTATTGAACGTCGATGCGATGAGTCTATCCAGCGCGGCAAGGCTTGGGTATTAGCAAGAAGTCGGTGCGGCGCTTCGATAAGAACTAAGGCTTCTAGTCCTTTGTGACTATAGGGAGGGCTGTGCGATCTGCGGTATACATAAGGACTGACGCTGCCGCACGAAGGAACTTCAGTCGGCGCACTGTTCACTTCCTTATCGAAAGACCATACACCATGAGTATTTCCAGTTACGCCGATCTGCTGCGCGAAGCAGGTGCACAAGAGCAGCCGCAACGCCTGCTGTTTACCTTTGCCCAGGCCGGCCTGCCCAACGATGCCGGTGCCGCCGAACAAATGCGTTCTACGGAAAAGCGCGGCGGCACGCTGACACCGCTGATGTGCGTAGACAAGCTGCCGCTGGAATGGAGCAGCTTCGACGCACTGCTGGAGGAATCGCAGCGTGCAGGCGCACAATGGGACGTCGTATTCGTCTCCAGCATGTCCGGCAGCCAGGGACAGGCGCCGGCCAGCGATGATGCCGAAGCGCCGCTGAAAAAGATGGTGGAAGCCATTGCAACCGGCCGGCTCGGCACCTTCCTCGCCTTCAATCGCGACGGCGAGCTGTTGCAGTTTCATTGATGCTGTAAACGAAAAAGCACGCCATGGCGTGCTTTGATTGTCGGAACGGCAAGGTACTAGCAGGGCATATCGGCATTCTTGCGCGCGTAACACCACCAGGTAATCGCAATGCAGCTCAGGTAAAAGCCGATGAAGCACCACAGTGCCGCAATCGGGCTGCCGGTCAGTGCAATCGATGTGCCATAACTTTTCGGAATGAAGAACGCACCGTAGGCGGCTACCGCCGAGGTGAAGCCGAGTACCGCGGCACCTTCCTTGTTGGCATCGATGATGGCTTGCTGCTGCGCCACCGCGCCCTTGCCCGCCGCATCGCGTTGACGCGCGGTGAGAAAGATCACCGGTATCATGCGGAAAGTCGAGGCATTGCCGACACCGGTGCAGGCAAACAGCAGCATGAACATGCTGAAAAAGCCCGAGAAATTGCCGCCCACACCGCCTTGCGGCATGAAGTGAATCACGCCCAGCACGGCGCCTATCATCAGGAAGAAAGTCCACAGCGTGACGCGGGCGCCACCCAGCTTGTCGGAAATGATGCCGCCCGCGACGCGCGCCAGGGCGCCGACCAGAGGCCCGAGGAAGGCATACTGCAATGGGTTCAGATCCGGAAACTCCGTCTTGATCAGCAATGGAAATGCCGCCGAATAGCCGATGAAGGAACCGAAGGTGCCGGTATACAACCAGCACATCAGCCAGTTGTGCTTGCGCTTGAAAATTACCGCCTGTTCGGCAAACGAAGCCTTGGCCGTCGCCAGATCGTTCATGCCGAACCACGAGATCAGCGCCGTCGCGGCGATGAACGGCACCCAGATGAAACCGGCGTTCTGCAGCCACAATTGCTTGGCCTCGCCCGCCTTCATCCAGGTCTGCGGCTCGCCGCCCAATGCGCCGAAGACGCCGGCGGTAATCACCAGCGGCACCACGAACTGCACCACCGATACGCCCAGATTTCCCAGCCCGGCATTCATTCCGAGGGCAAAACCCTTTTGCGCCTTCGGATAGAAAAAACTGATATTGGCCATCGACGAAGCGAAGTTGCCACCGCCGAAACCGCACAGCAGCGCCAGCACCAGCATGGTGGGATAACTGGTGCTGATATCCTGCACTGCGAAGCCGATGCCTATCGCCGGAATCAGCAGCGATGCGGTAGAAATCGTGGTCCATCTGCGACCGCCGAATATCGGCACCATGAATGAATAGAAAATACGCAGGGTCGCCCCCGACAGGCCGGGCAAGGCGGTCAGCCAGAACAATTGATTGGTGCTGTATTTGAAGCCTATGCTGGGCAGATTGACCACCACCACACTCCATACCATCCAGACTGCAAACGCCAGAAGCAATGCCGGAATCGAAATCCACAGATTGCGATGTGCAATCGGCTTGCCGGTGTGCTGCCAGAAATGGCTGGTCTCCGGTTCCCACGTGTTGATCATGTACTTGCTCATTGCTCTCTCCTGTTTCCCACTTTGTTTACACCGGCCTGAGGCATACGGGGCTAGCCCCGCATGCCTCAGGCCGCTTGAAGAACGGGTTGCCGTTCCTGCTTGAATGAAAAATGCATCCACACCAATGCCACGCAGACCGTACCGTACAACAGCATGAATGCGCTGGAACGCACGCCGGTCAGATCGACCAGTGCACCGAACATGATTGGCAGCACGAAACCGCCAAGGCCGCCGGCCAGGCCGACCACACCGGATACCGCACCGATGTTGTCGGTAAAATCATCTGAAATGAATTTGAAAACCGAAGCCTTGCCGATCGCCATCGCCACCCCGACCACGAACAGCAGCACGGTGAACAGCCATGGGGAAAGACCGATGTGCAGATTGAGATCGCCATTCACGGTTTTGATCACCATGCTGGTTTGCGGATACGACAGCAGGAAGAAGCAAACCCAGCAGACCCACATCACCGACCAGGTCACCTGATAGGCGCCGAACCTGTCGGAAATCCAGCCGCCCAGTGCGCGCAACACTCCGCCCGGCAGCGAGAAACACGCGGCCAGCAAGGCTGCCAGCTGCATGTCGAAGCCGTATTCGGTTACGTAGTATTTGGTCATCCACAGCGCCAGTCCGACATAACCGCCGAACACCACCGAGTAGTACTGGCAGTAACGCCAGACGCGCGGATCTTTCAGCACCTTCATCTGCTCGGAAAACGAGACGCCGGCCGGCATCTGATGCGATTTGTCGGTGTAGGAAAAGAACCAGAACAGCAAGGCGGTGACCAGCATGCCGAGTGCATAGACATTGGGCAGCATTTGCCAGCCGTAGGCAGCGATGATGGCTGGTGCGACAAACTTGGTCAGTGCGGAACCGGAATTGCCGGCGCCGAAGATGCCCATCGCCAAGCCGCGTCGTTCCTTCTGGAACCAGCGCGCCACATACGGCGTACCGACAGAAAACGAACCGCCGGCCAGGCCGACAAACAAGCCGAGCACCAGAAAGTGCCAATACTCGGTGGCGTAACTGATCATGTAGATAGGCACCACACTGGACAGCATCAGCAGAAAAAATACAATGCGGCCGCCATAGCGGTCGGTCCAGATGCCGAGCGGCACACGAATCAGCGATCCGCTCAGGACCGGCATGGCCGTCAGCAGGCCGAATTCCGTTTCATTCAAGCCGAGTTGCGTCTTGACCGGGATACCGAGCACGGCAAAAATCATCCACACCGCAAAGCAGATGGTGAATGCAAAGGTACTGCTTGCCAGTACCGAAATTTGTTGCTTGTTATTGCTTGCCACGATGCCGCCTCGCTTGCATGTTTTGATGCAATCAGCGTACGTGGTGCGATGCAGCGGGACTATTCGCCGTAGAGGTAATTTGCAAAGGCAATCTGGCTAGCGCACTCGGCCGGAATGACTAGGCGCAGCGCTTGCCATATAGATCAAGAGGAGTATGGCGGCAGAGGATGACGTGCTTGATGTTGCGGATCGCGGATTGCGGAGTTGCGGGTCGTGCGCACAGGGGATGTGATCCGTATGGATGCTGCGACGGTGAAGCTGGCGCTCAGGGCTTCATGCGCGCTTCTTTTTCTTTTCCGGAAAATGCATCTGGATAGTCTGCGCCTTCAAACCCTTGCCGTCTGGAGCATTTTTTTGGGCAATCAGGTCTGCCAGAGTCACGTTGTTGAGCACGGCCAGATAAGCCTCGATGGCATCGTTCAACACACCTTTCAGTATGCAGGACGGCGCATAGACGCAGGCATTGCTGGCGGGATCGAAACATTCGGCCATGAAGAAATCGGTTTCCGTATTGCGCACCACCTCACCGATATTGATGTCAGCCGGTTCGTGGCCCAGCTTCAATCCACCATTGCGACCGCGCACGGTTTCGACCATGCCGGACAGGCCGAGCTGGTGCACCACCTTCATCAAATGATTTTTCGAAATGCCATGCAGATCTGCGATGTCCTGGATCGTCACCAAGTTGTCGCGATTCATCCCCAGATACATCAGGGTGCGTAACGCGTAATCGGTGTAGGAAGTCAGTCTCATTGAGTGATCGGCATGCGTTGATAAAACTGCTTGGATATCAATATGCCATCGACGATACGGTTGATCAGGTAATCAGTATATATCTTTGTTCCGGTTTTTTGATTTACCTCAAAAATATAGATGCATTTTATTTGCATGCATTAATACATGCACATAGAATGAATCTTTAATGACGTTGGCTTTACCTCGCGCCAGATTGCAATTCAACTTCATTCACAAGGAAACCTTGTCATGCACGCTACGCGCAAACTCTGGACCTGGCTCGCCGTTATCTGCGTCCTGTCCTTTTCCGTTCTGGGCTGGGTCGGAACAGAGATTTATCTGACCGCCCCGCCTATTCCCAAACAAGTCGTCAGCAGCAACGGCAAACTCCTGTTTTCAGAAGGACAGGTGCAACGCGGCCAGGAAGCATGGCTTTCCGCCGGCGGCCAGCAGCTGGGTTCGGTATGGGGCCACGGCAGCTATCTGGCGCCGGACTGGTCGGCCGACTGGTTGCACCGTGAAGCACTGGCCCTGCGCGCCATATGGGCGCAACACGATTACGGCAAACCCTACGAGCAGTTGGGCATAGGCCAGAAGGCCGAGCTCGACGGTCGGCTGAAAAGCGCGATGCGCAGCAATACCTACGACGCCGGCACCGGCATCGTCACGCTCTCACCCGAACGTGCCCGTGCTGTGCAGCAAGTGACCGAGCATTACATGGGTCTGTTCGGCAGCGACCCTGCATTCGACGCACTGCGCGAACAATATGCGATGCACACCGGTTCCCTGCCCGATCAGGCCGATCTGCAGGCGCTGCCGGCCTTTATATTCTGGTCTTCCTGGTCGGCTGCCACCGACAGGCCGGGCGAATCCGATCTGAGCTACACCAGCAACTGGCCGCACGAGCCGCTGGTCGACAACACGCCGACCGCCGGTGCCGGCATCTGGTCCATCGCCAGCATCATCCTGATGATCGCCGCCATCGCCGGCATGATCTTCTACCATTCGATGCACCAGGAAGAAGGCGATCCGACACCGCCGAAGAAAGATCCTTTATTCGATCTGACGCCGACGCCATCGATGAAGGCCACGCGTAAATACTTCTACGTGGTAATCGGCCTGATCATGGCGCAGGTAGGCATGGGCGTGATCACCGCTCACTATGCGGTGGAAGGAACAAGCTTCTTCGGCTTCCCGCTGGGAGATATCCTGCCGTTCACGGTGAGCCGCACCATCCATACCCAGTTCGCGGTGTTGTGGATCGCGACTGCATGGCTGGCTACCGGCCTCTACATTGCGCCGGCGATTTCCGGCCATGAACCGAAATACCAGAAGCTGGGCGTCAACCTGCTGTTCTATGCGCTGCTGTTCATCGTGGTCGGCTCCACTGCCTTCGGCTGGCTGGGCACGCTGCAACATAGGGGTAACGACTTCAGTTTCTGGATCGGCAATCAGGGCCTGGAATTCACCAGCATGGGACGCATCTGGCAAATCCTGCTGTTCGTCGGCTTGCTGTTCTGGGTCACGCTGCTGGGACGCGGCCTGCTGCCGGCACTAAAAAAACCATCCGAAAGCCGCGGCCTGATCGCGATGGTATTTCTCGCTGCGCTCTGCATAGGCGGCTTCTACGCCACCTCGCTAACCTGGGGCCAGAAAACCCATTACGCGATGATTGAATACTGGCGCTGGTGGCTGGTGCACCTGTGGGTCGAAGGCTTCTTTGAAGTGTTCGCCACCGCTGTCATTGCGCTGCTGTTCACCCGGCTCGGCCTGATCCACGCAAAAACCGCCAATAGCGCCATCGTGCTGGAAACCATCGTGTTCCTGTTTGGCGGCATCCTCGGCACCCTGCATCATCTGTACTTCACCGGCACGCCTACTTTCGTGATCGCGATCGGCGCCATGTTCTCGGCCCTGGAAGTGGTGCCGCTGGCGATGATAGGCGTCGAGGCCTATCGCAACTATCAGCGCTCGAAAGCGGCACCCTGGGTGCAGGCGTACAAATGGCCGATCCTGTGTTTCATCGCGGTCGGTTTCTGGAACGTGGTCGGGGCCGGCTTGCTGGGCTTTTCAATCAACACGCCGATCGCGCTGTACTACATGCAAGGCCTCAACATGACGGCCGCACACGGCCATGCAGCCCTGTTCGGTGTATACGGCATGCTCGGTATCGGCTTGCTGCTGTTCTGCCTGCGCGGCTTGTCGGATCGCGCCGCATGGTCGGATCGTCTGCTGGCACCGATGTTCTGGCTGCTCAATATCGGCCTGGCGATGATGGTCTTCATTTCCCTGGTGCCGGCCGGCATTTATCAGGCATGGGCCAGTGTGACGCAAGGCATGTGGTTTGCACGGTCACCTGAAGTCATCCATTCGACCTTCATGGAAACCATGGTCTGGCTGCGGGTTCCGGGCGATATCGTGTTTGCCATCGGTACGGTATTCCTGGTCCTGTTTGCACTACGCCTGCTGACCGGTGCCAAAAGCAAGCAGCCGGCGACTGCGGCGGCCGGTATCAGCAAAGCGTAAAACAAGCAGACAGGCCGGAGGCTCATGGCCTCTGCCTGTCTGCACTGAAAAGGAGTTTCACCATGACACATGATTGTTCCCAGACTGTTTCCACGGAAGCCATTTATCCATTCGATGCGCGCGGTGTCGCCAAGCGCTTTCGCCATGCGGCAATTTTCGGTGCCCTGCAGGCTTTGCAGGTAGGCGAAACCATGCGCTTCTGCAACGACCATGATCCGATTCCGCTGCTCATGCAAATAGGCAGCCGTTTCGGCCCGCGCGTCGAGATCAGCTATGTGCAGCGCATGCCCGGCGAGATCGTGATCGATTTCCTGATCGCCGCTTGAAGGTACAATAGCGGCTGAATCCAGCCAGAAATCAAAACCAGCGAACAGCAATTTCGGATTGTTGTTCGCCTGGTGTATTTAGCAATACCGCCGCCGGTTTTTGACTGCCGGCGGTTTTTTAATGGAACACGGAATGATCCGCGAAACACTCACAACGGAACTCGCAGCACTCAAGAAGCAAGGACTGCAACGGCAGCGCCGCACCTTGCAGACGCCTTGCGGCGTGCGAATAGAGGTCGACGGACGTTCGCTGCTGTCTTTTTGCAGTAACGATTACCTGGGCCTGGCCGCCGAACCGACATTGATAGACGCCGCCCGCGAAGCGGCCTTGCGCTGGGGTGTAGGTTCTGGTTCTTCGCATCTGGTCAGCGGCCATTTCACCCCGCATGAGGAACTCGAACACAAGCTGGCATCCTTTGTCGGCGGCGAGCGAGCGCTCTACTTCAGCACCGGCTACATGGCCAATCTGGGGGTGGTGCCGGCGCTGGTGGGTCGCGGCGACGCCGTCTTTGCCGACAAGCTGAATCACGCTTCGCTGATCGATGCAGTGCAATTGTCGCGCGCCGATCATCAGCGTTATCCCCACGGCGATCTGACGGCGCTGGAACGCCAGTTGAGCGCCAGCAAGGCAAAGCGCAAGCTGATTCTTACCGATGCGGTGTTCAGCATGGATGGCGATCTGGCGCCGCTGACGCAACTGCTGGAACTGGCCGAACGCTACGATGCCTGGCTGATGGTGGACGATGCGCATGGCTTCGGCATACTCGGCCCGCAGGGGCGCGGTACGCTGGTGCAGTACGGGATAGTTCTAGCCGAGCACCCGCGTCTACTTTACATGGGCACGCTGGGCAAGGCTGCCGGCGTATCGGGCGCTTTCATCGCTGGTGCAGAGGAAGTCATCGAGTGGCTGCTGCAGCGCGCCCGCACTTATATCTTTACCACTGCATCCAGCCCGATGCTGGCGGCAACCCTGCTCAAGAGCCTGGATCTGATCGCTGGTGCAGATGGCGACGCGCGCCGCAGTCAGTTGCAGCTGCTGATTGCGCGCCTGCAGGATGGCCTCCAAGGAAGCCGCTGGCAATTGCTACCCTCGCCTACCGCAATTCAAGCCATCATCATCGGTGAAAACGATGCCGCATTACGCGTAGCCGCAGCACTGGCCGAACAAGGCTTGTGGGTACCGGCCATCCGCCCGCCGACAGTGCCCAAAGGCACGGCGCGTCTGCGCATCACGCTGTCGGCGGCACACAGTCTGGCCGATGTGGATCGCTTGCTGGCGGCATTGCAGGCGGCGCAATGAACCCTTTGCGTCTGTGGCACGGCTGGGGCATGCATCCTGCGGTGTGGAGCGGCCTCTGTACCGAACTTGCTCAGCAGGACATCGCCACGCAAACGCCAGCCTTGCCCGGTTACGATCAGAGCGAGACAGTTGCACCATATAACCTGGATGCGCTAGTGGATGCGATGCTGCCGGCAACGAACATCCCCTATGTTCTGTGCGGCTGGTCGCTGGGCGCATTGCTGGCGCTGCACGCGGCACGACGCCATCCGCAGCGCATATCACGCCTGATCTTGATAGGCGCAACGCCCAGTTTCGTCCAGCGCGCAGACTGGCCGCACGGCATACCGCTGGCAGTGGTGGATGAATTCATCGCCGCCGTTGCACACGATCCTGCTGCAGCACTGAAACGTTTCATGGCGCTGTCGAATCAAAACGATGTGCATGCGCGCAGCATGGCTCGCACATTGACGCAGATGCTGACTGCCAACCCGCTGCCGACTGCCGAAACACTCATTGCCGGCCTCACCCTGTTGCGCGATAGCGATCTGCGCGCCGGTATCGCCGACATCACGCAGCCTGTACTCCTGCTGCACGGTGCGCGCGACCCGCTGATGCCGGTCGCAGCGGCACAATGGCTGGCCGATGCCTTGCCGCAGGCGCAGCTCGACATCCTGCCCGAGGCTGCGCATACGCCCTTCCTTTCCGACCAGCAGCATTGCTGCGCTTCCATCGCAAGTTTCTACCGTGCCTGATATCGACAAGCATAAGCTCAGCCTCTCCTTCAGTCGTGCGGCCGCTCAATACGACGCCATCGCCGGCTTTCAGCAACAGGTCGCAGCACGGCTGGCGCAACTGTTGCCGGCCATACCCGCCACATGCGTACTCGACGGCGGCTGCGGCACCGGCACCAGCAGTGCGCTGCTGACACGGCACTGGCCGGATGCATTGCTGCTTGCCTGCGATTTGTCGCCGGAAATGGTGCGCCAGGCGCACGCACGACAATTGACTGCCGTATGCGGCGATCTTGAACAACTCCCCTTCAGCAAGGCCTGCTTCGATGTCGTATGGTCCAGTCTGGTATTGCAATGGTGCCAGCCGCAGCTCGCCTATCCGGAATTGCAGCGCGTGCTGAAACACGGCGGCAGGCTATTGTTCAGCACGCTGACCAGCGGCAGCCTGCATGAACTGGAAAGTACATTCGGCGAGATAGACCGGCATAGACGCGTGCTGCCATTTGCCAGCGAACAGCAAGTTGTGGATGCGCTATATGCAGCCGGTTTTGAACATGTGCAATGCCAGGCGGAACGCTGGGTCACGCAACACGCCGATTTGAAAACGCTGCTGACCAGCATACGCGGCATAGGCGCAAACCAGACCGGCGCCGCCAGACGGCCCGGCATGATGGGCAAGACGCAATGGCAGGCTGCGCAGGTACGTTATGAAAACCTGCGTGATGCAGATGGCATGCTGCCGCTTACTTATTCGCTGCTGTTTGTCAGCGCCGAAAAATCGCGCGCGCAAGACTGATTCCTGGAATCTTGGGCTGATAAAATCTTAGCCCAACCTACAGTACTGCTTCGATTTATCAGTATCACGGTTTTGGTTCGGCAATGCCGCAGGCGAGCCGAACTGGCAGTACCTCCGCTGTGACGCTGCCGTTCGTGCGAAGCAGAAAATGGATAAAGAAGTGAACGCTGTCTGAGCGTAGCGAGTTTCGTTCGCTTCCCATTTTTTGATTTGCACAAACGGGAAGCCCGAAGGGCCAACGGCTGTGCGGTCGCCTTTTTTCGGTTACCTTTTTTGGCGAAGCAAAAAAGGTAACTAGCCGCCGGGCTACCCCGGCAACTGAGCTTCCTCGAAGAAAAAACCGTTTCAGCCATCACTCAAACAAGATAGAGAAACATCTCTGAATTTCCGGCAAGACGCCGTTTGCATGCACTGGCACAGGCATTTCCCACCCCACCCGCTCGCAGAATTGACCCATATCAAGGAATATCAAAGCGCCGCCGCTTTCGATTGACCTCACTACATATAGTCAACTACCTTCCATAAAACACCACATATTGTGTTCACGGGAGAATCTCATGACGATACAGGCAGTTTCCTTTTTGACGCATGTCGTCAAGCGCGACGGCAGCATCAAGCCCTTCGATGCCGGCAAGATCGAATCAGCATTGCTGCGTGCCGGCCTGGCCAGCGGTGAATTCGATGCCGGTGTGGCTAAGAATCTGAGCGCCCGGGTAGCGCTGGCGCGCATCAGCTTTCATGAGCAGGATGTACCGCATATCGAACAGATACAGGATGCGGTGGAAACTGTGCTGTTCGATACCGGCTATCGCAAAACCCTGCGCGCCTACACCGTCTATCGCGAGCAGCACCAGAAATTGCGGCGCGACCGCAAGACGCTGGTCGATGTGGAATCGTCGATGAATGAATATCTGGATCAGCTCGACTGGCGCGTCAATGCGAACGCCAACCAGGGTTATTCGCTGGGCGGCCTGATCCTTAACGTCTCCGGCAAGGTGATCGCCAATTACTGGCTCAATCACGTCTATCCGCCGGAAGTCGGCGACGCACATCGCAATGCCGATCTGCATATCCACGATCTCGACATGCTGTCCGGTTACTGCGCCGGCTGGTCGTTGCGCATGCTGCTCACCGAGGGCTTGAATGGCGTGCCCGGCAAGGTTGAATCCAGTCCGCCCAAACACATGTCGAGCGCGATCGGGCAAATCGTCAATTTTCTCGGCACGCTGCAGAACGAATGGGCCGGTGCGCAAGCCTTCAGTTCCTTCGATACCTATATGGCGCCTTATGTGCGCAAGGACAATCTGGATTATGTCGAGGTCAAGCAATACATCCAGGAGCTGATCTACAACCTCAACGTGCCGTCGCGCTGGGGCACACAAACGCCGTTCACCAATCTCACCTTCGACTGGGTATGCCCGGAAGATCTGCGTGTACAGGTGCCGCTGATAGGCGGCGCCGAAATGCCCTTCACCTACGGCGATTTGCAAATCGAGATGGACATGATCAATCGCGCCTACATCGACATCATGATGACCGGCGACGCCAGGGGACGCGTGTTTACCTTTCCGATTCCGACCTACAACATCACCGAAGATTTCGACTGGCACAGCCCGAATGCCGAGCTGCTGTTCGAGATGACGGCGCGCTACGGACTGCCCTACTTCCAGAACTTCATCAATTCGGAATTGAAGCCGAACATGATCCGTTCGATGTGCTGCCGTCTGCAACTGGACTTGCGCGAACTGCTCAAGCGCGGCAACGGTTTATTCGGTTCCGCCGAGCAGACCGGTTCGCTCGGCGTGGTGACGATCAATTGCGCGCGCCTCGGTCATCTGCATGCCGGCGACGAAGAAGGTTTGATGCAACGGCTGGATGAACTGCTGGCGCTAGGCAAGACCAGTCTGGAAATCAAGCGCAAGGTCATCCAGCGCCATATGGACAACGGCCTGTTCCCTTACACCAAGCGCTATCTGGGCACGTTGCGCAATCACTTTTCGACGCTGGGCGTGAACGGCATCAATGAAATGATCCGCAACTTCACCGCCGACGAACACGACATCACCAGCGACTGGGGACACGCCTTTGCCGTGCGTCTGCTCGATCGCGTGCGCGCCCGCATGCTGGTGTTTCAGGATGAAACCGGCCATATGTACAACCTGGAAGCCACGCCGGCCGAAGGCACCACCTATCGTTTCGCCAAGGAAGATCGCAAACGCTATCCCGATATCCTGCAGGCCGGCACCGTGGATATGCCCTACTACACCAATTCCTCGCAACTGCCGGTCGGCTTTACCGACGATCCATTTGAAGCGTTGGAGCGACAGGACGATCTGCAGCGCAAATACACCGGCGGCACCGTGCTGCATCTGTACATGACGGAACCGCTGTCGAATGCCGATGCCTGCCGCACGCTGGTCAAGCGCACGCTGAGTCGCTTCTCGCTGCCCTACATCACGATCACGCCGACGTTTTCCATCTGCCCCAAACACGGCTATCTCGGCGGCAGCCACCATTTTTGTCCCAAATGCGATGACGAACTCATCGCACGCAAGCAGCGCGAAGCTGCAGATGTTTAACCTTGAGTCCAACCACAGGAGCAGCCATGAACGACATGATCAAACCTATATTCCTCGCCAGACCAGCCATCGTCCTCACCGATGCCGAACGCCAGCCGTGCGAAATCTGGACCCGCGTCATGGGCTATCACCGCCCGATGTCATCTTTCAATACAGGTAAAAAGGGAGAGTTCAATGAACGCCGGTATTTCAGCGAACAAAGCAGCCATCTCGCCTGAGATTGCGGCAGCCAGCTTGCTGAAGGTGGGCGGCGTGACGCCGTTCACCGCCACCGATTATCCCGGCCAGCTGGCGGCCGTGGTGTTCGTGCAGGGTTGTCCGTGGCGCTGCGATTATTGTCACAATCCGCATCTGCAGTTGCGCACGGTAGACAGCCCGCTGGAGTGGCCCAAAGTCATGGCGCTGCTCCGGCGTCGCATAGGCCTGATTGATGCTGTGATATTCAGCGGCGGCGAAGCCACCATCGATCCCGCCTTGCAGGCCGCCATCCTGGAAGTACGTGCGCTGGGCTTTCGCGTGGGCCTGCATAGCGCCGGTATTTATCCGAAGCGGCTGGCTGAAATTCTGCCTGTGCTGGATTGGGTCGGCCTCGATATCAAGGCGCCGTTCGACAGTTATGAACGCATTACCCGCATCGCCGATAGCGGCCGTTATGCACGGCAGTGTGCGGAGATGATACTGGCCAGCGGCGTGTCTTATGAATTTCGCACCACCATCCATGCCAGCCTGCTGAGCGAAGACGAATTGCTGAATCTGGCGCAGACGCTGGCCGCTATGGGTGTGCAGAATTATGCGCTGCAATTGTTCCGTCCGCAGGGCTGCCGCAGTACGCAGCTCAAGACCTTCAAGCAGTCCGACTATCCGACGCTGGAACTGGTGCAGCACATGGCCGCGCTCTTTCCGCACTTCACGCTGCGTCAGGCGGAATGATCCGCCTCCAGCGTATCGCCGGCAGTCAATCTGGCATGCGCAGCATCAACCCATGCACGCTGATGCTCCAGTTCATCCGCTACCTGCGTGACGATCTGTTCCGCCTGCGCCGGATCGAAATCCTCATGCAGGCGTTTTCTCACACCGTAATCGTGCAACTGCAAATGCTTGTCGGGCGTGATGTGATGGCGCTCCAGGCATCTGGTCGCGCAGACCAGCTGACAGCCGTCGATCGCAATGATGGGACGCCCCGAATGCGCCAGCTTGACCAGCGACGGCACATCGCCGCCGACGCCGGCTATGCACGACATTTCGGCAATGCCGCGGCGGTCCAGCCGCAGCGCGACATGATTGGCCATCTGTGCGGCGCTGGAACAACCGGAACAGGAATACACCAGCGGCAAGGTTTTTTTATCGGCACGCATCATCACACTCTCCTTCATGCAAACATCAGGTCCTCGCATCTGCCTCGCGCACCAGACCGGACTTGAAACGGGCCAGCACACGCGTCGGCGCCAGACGCGCCGGATCGAATACCGGTGCCTCGATGGCATCCAGCGTATTTTTTACCAGCAGCCCCAGCTCGGTATCGCCTTCCATCTGCAGACGACGGCTGAAGAACAGCGTATCCGGATCTTCCCTGCGTTGCGCCAGCAACAGGAAATCGTGCGCCGTGGCGCCTATCGTCAGATCGATCTCTCCTCCATGCCGGCACGCCGAAAAACTTGTCGCCCGCCATTGAAAGTCGAAAGACAGTTGCAGATCGAGCACGCTGATGCGCAATTTTTTCCCTTCCAGCATCGCTTGCGTATCCGTCGGCAGGTGCCGTACCAGCAGCAGATTGAGCGCACGCACGAATAATAGCGAGCCGGGATAAACCGGCAACAGCGACAGCATCGTTGCCAGCGCTGCCGGCAACACGGGGCGAGTCTGATTCATTTCTTGTTCCGTTTCTTTTTACTCATGCAACATAAAACAGGACGGCACAGTAATGGCAGGCGCTGCCGCCCAGCACGAACAGATGCCAGACGCCGTGACCATGCCTTACCCGGTGATCGGTCGCATAAAATATGATGCCCACCGTATAGAACAAACCGCCGGCCGCCAGCCACAGGAAACCGTCCCAGCTCAAGGCATCGATCAGGGGCACGATGGCAACGATCGCCAGCCATCCCATCAATAGATAAATAACCAGCGACAGAATGCGCGCACCGCGCGCCAGCCAGATTTCCTGCACCACGCCCAGCAGGGCCAGCCCCCATACGATGCCGAACAGCGACCAGCCCCACGGCCCGCGCAAGGTCACCAGCGCAAACGGCGTATAGCTGCCGGCGATCAATAGATAGATGGCGCAATGATCGAATTTGCGCAGCACATCCTTGGCACGGCCATGTGCGCTGTGATACAGCGTGGAAATCAGATACAGCGCCAGCAGCATCGCGCCATAGATGCTGAAGCTGACGATGCGCCACGGATCGCCGGTACGTACTGCCAGCACCAGTAACAGCACGCCGCCGCTCGCCGCCAGCAAGGCGCCGAACAAATGACTGATGCTATTGAACCGTTCACCATAAACCATCACATATCGCCCACCTGCAGCGCCTGTTCAGTTTGATCCATTCCCGGCTTGCCGTTCCAGTAACCATTACAGGGCTGATCCGGCATCCATTTCTGTACAGCCGCCATGGCTGCGTCCGGCAGCATGCGGCCATGCCGCACGCGATCGAATGCATCAATGATGCGCTCATTATGTTGCGCCTGGGGGCTGATGCGCGCCACGCTCGCCCCCATTGCCTGCATCACGCTCAATTGATCGAGCAGATTGCAGACTTTTGCCGACTGCGTCTGGATGCCGTTGAGCACCAGAAAATCGCTGTTTTCGCGTGTTTGCAGCAGCAAGCCGTCCGGATGCTCAAGGCAGCTGAACTCGCAATTGTCTTTCGGCAGATTACGATGGCGCGCGGTAAAGCAGCGTGCGGAAAAAGCCAGCGGCATGCGGCCGTAGGCAAAGACTTCCGTTTCCAGCCCGGTCGGTTTGTCCTGCAGTATCTGCGCCAATCCTTCCCGTCCCATTTCCAGCGGCATTACCCAGCGCGTGGCGCCCAGTTCAGCCAGCAGTTTCAGCGTCGGCGCATTGTAGATATTCAGATGCGGCCCGGCGATGAAGGGCATGCCTTCCAGCGCATGCACGGCGCCCATATCGTTGGCTTCCACTGCATAGCGGCCGTTGTCGACTATCCGGCGCAGTGTGCCTACATCGAGGCCGGATTCGACCAGTACCAGTGTCGACAATACCGGCTGCTTGCCGGCATCCGCCAGACGGTCGGCGATTTCCAGCCAGTCGGCCAGACGCAATTCATGCCGGCGCGAACAGACTGTCTCGCCCAGATAGACGATATCGATCGCTGTACGGGCTATCTCTTCGTAAAATTTGAAGGTTGCGGCGCGCGGCCAGTAATACTGCAGCGGCCCCAGACTGAGTTTCAACATGCTTGCTCCGGAAAAATATCGTGATCGAAATGTGTGCAGTTGGCAGTGCTATTTCCAGGCGCGATGATAGGCACCAAGCGTATGCTGCTGGCCTTCCGCCACCTTGTTCAATTCATTCATCCACACCGGCTTGACCGAGTAGCGCGGCAAGTTGTCGCGACACAGATCGATGGCCTCGCGCCATACCCGCGTGACTTGTGCCACATAAGCCGGGCTGCGCTGCCGTCCTTCTATCTTGATGGCGCGCACGCCCATTGCCAGCAACTTGGGCAACAGTTCCAGCGTATTCAGGCTGGTCGGTTCTTCGATCGCATAATATTGCTCGTTACCGACATCGAAACGGCCCTTGCACAGCGTCGGATAACTGGCGCTTTCGCCTTCTTCGTAACGGTCTATCAAGACGCCGTTCAGGCGCGACTCCAGGCCTTTGGGCGTCTGCTGCCAGCGCACTGCTTTGGCGGGCGAACATACGCCATGCGTATTCGGTGCTTCACCGGTGACGTAGGATGACAAGGCGCAACGCCCTTCCACCATCACGCACAGGCTGCCGAAACCGAAGACTTCGATATCGACCGAAGTTTTTTTCGACAGCTGTTCGACCTGCGTCAGCGACAGCACGCGCGGCAGCACCGCACGCACGATGCCGAAATGCTTTTGATAGAAATTGATCGCTTCGTAATTGGTCGCCGAACCCTGCACCGACAAATGCAGGCGCAGATCAGGATGCGTATCTGCGGCATAACGCATCAGACCTGGGTCGGCCAGAATCACCGCATCGATGCCGGCGCGCGCAGCCCTGTCGATGGCAGTGCGCCACAAAGGCCAGCTCAATGGCTGCGGATAGGTGTTGAGTGCCAGCAGCACCTTACAAGCGCGCGCATGTGCATAACGTATGCCTTCGTCTATCGCGGCATCGTCGAAATTGAGCCCGGCAAAATTGCGCGCATTCGTCGCATCGCGAAAACCCAGATAGACGCAATCGGCGCCATGATCGACGGCCGCCTTCAATGCCGGCAGGCTGCCGGCCGGACAGACCAACTCGATTGCAGGTGCCGCAGGAGCCGTACTGGAAATCGTTGCATTGTTCATCTGGAGCTATCGATATCTTCAACTGCGGGTAGACAGGATGTGCGGTAAGGGGTTCGCGCCGTGGCGGATTGCAATGCGGCCGGTCGTATGTCGTGCAGCAGATAATCGATCAGCTCACTGACCGGACGAATCGCGTTGCCGAAGGGCAGGCTTTCCGAGCCGCGAAAGAACAGGCCGCGTTTGAGATCGCCTTCGAGTGCGAAAGCCAGCTGGGTATCGATGCAGAACTGGCCGGATTTAGCGATGCCATCACGCAAACCGCATTGATGCAGGCAGTCGAAGCCGACCGTGCATTCCTTGGGCCCGGCCTTGCGCTGCAGCTTGGCTTCCTTGTCGAGATAATTGGCCAGCCACGGCGTCTTCACCGCACGTGCCGGCAAACCGGCCACGCTCATGAAGGTCGCGATGTCTTCCGGCCGCGCATCGGCCAGCACTTTCTTGAAATTCGGATGCGCATCACCCTCCAGCGTCACTGCGAACGGCGTGCCGAGCTGCACTGCGCTGGCACCCAGGCCGAGCAGATTGCGCACCTGTGCGTGGCTGTTGATGCCGCCGGCGGTAATCAGCGGAATGTTTTCGCGCTCCAGACCCAGCTGCTTGAACAGTTCAAAAGTGCCTTCCAGCACAGCGGGAAAAGCAAAGTGCGGATCATTGAGATTGTCCAGCCCGGCGGCACCGAGATGGCCGGCAGCGTAGCGCGGATTTTCGATCACGATCGCATCCGGCAGCCGCTGCTTGCGCATCCATTTTTTCAGCACCAGCGCGATGCCGCGCACATCGGACAGAATCGGAATCAGCGCCACCTTGGGATGATGGGCAGTCAATTCCGGCAGATCGAGCGGCAAACCGGCGCCCACCACCACCGCATCGGCACCGCTGTCGCACGCCTGACGTACGTAGCTGGGATATTCGGCGACCGCGCGCATGATGTTGACGGCAATCATGCCCTTGCCATCGGCAAGCGAACGCGCCGCGCCGACTTCCCTGTCCAGCGCCAGCAGGTTCGCCGCATCGATTTTTGCCTTGTCGCGCGACTTGCCGGTTTGCGCCATCAAGTCCTTGTGATGACGCCGCAAATCGACGCTGGAAATGGTGCCCAGTGCGCCCAGTCCGGCGACCGTGCCGGCCAGACGGTGCGCCGAAACACCCACGCCCATCCCTCCCTGCACTATCGGCAACAGGGACTTTCCCTTGAGCATGAGTCGTGCAAATGCCGTCTGCGCCACAATTTTTCCTTTGATATACAGCAATAATGTGCGGATAAGCGAGGTGCCTCATCGCTCGCAATCAATATAGCCTTCATGCAGCTGTGCTTTCCTTAATGCACATCAAGGTTATGCAGCCGGCTGTAATGTGAGAATGTGTCATCCCTGTAGAGAAAGCACAGCATGACCACCATCAATGCTTACCTGAACGCAGATCACCCATCCTGCGATACCCCTTTCAGCGAACTGGAAGACCATGCCCGTGCCGGCAACTGGCGGCAAACCAAAGAAACTTTCCTGACGCTGCAGCAGGCGCTGGAGCAGCATCTCGGCATGGAAGAGGAGCTATTGTTTCCAGCCTTTGAAAAAATCACCGGCAACCGCAACGGCCCGACCGGCATCATGCGCATGGAGCATGGCCTGATACGCAATATTCTGGTGCGCATGGCATACGCATTGGCACAACGCGACGCGGCAGACTTTCTGCATCATGCGGACACCTTGCTGACGACACTGCAGCAGCACAATCTGAAGGAAGTAAACATTCTGCGCCTGATGGCCGATTGCATCCTGCTCAGCAAGCACGTCGACATCATCGATGCGACGACGCCGCGCACAGCCGTCAGCGCGTGAACTGCATGGAAACGGAAATAAGCCTGAATGCCTGCGGCCTGCAACCGCCGGAACCGATGGAGCTGGTACTGGAAGCCATTTCGCAGCTGCAGCCCAATCAGCGCCTGCGCATGCTGATCGACCGCGAGCCGCGGCCGCTGTACCGCATACTCGACAACAACGGTTTCCTGCATACCACGCAGGAAAGACCGGACTATCTGTACGAAATATTGATCTGGCATAAAACATGATTCAACGCGCCCTCTCTTACGACCGCACGCCTCCTCTTTCGGTGCCACTGAGATTTTTTCTCAGTGCACCGATTTTTTTATTTGCCGCTGCCGCGCTGTTGCTGTGGGAAGGCCCGCTGGCGCTGCTGTCGCGCTGGACGCCCGCCACGCTCGCCCTGACTCATCTGCTGACGCTGGGTTTTCTGAGCATGGCCATGATAGGTGCGCTGCTGCAGATACTGCCGGTGGTAGCCGACATCCAGCTGCCTTTTCCGCAGGCGACCGCCCGCTTTGTCCATGCCTTGCTGGCCGCCGGTGCCATCCTGCTGGCCTGCGCCTTCTGGCACTCCTATCCGCTGTTGTTTCGCCTCGCACTGCTGTGCCTGGTGCCGGCATTTTTGTGGCTGCTCACGGCCTGCTTCATCGGCATGCGCAACAAACCGAAACTGAAATCCAAAGCGGCGGGCACCGTCGGCGCCATACGCCTGGCCGTCATCGCGCTTGTCATCACTGTGCTGCTGGGCGCAGCGCTCGCCAGCACATTCGCCTGGCCGCATGCATTACCCACGCTGCTGTTGACCGATCTGCATGTACTGTGGGGTCTGTCGGGCTGGGTAGGCTTGCTGGTCATCGGCGTGGCGTTTCAGGTAGTACCCATGTTCCAGGTCACCGCGCTCTATCCGGTCGATATCACGCGCGTGCTGGCCGGCACGCTATTCCTGTTATTGATCTTGTGGTCTACCGAAGCCATGCTGGAGTCGCAATGGAACACCGTGGCGCTGTCCGGCATGATCCTGTCAGGTTTTATCGTGTTCGCCGGTATCACGCTGTATTTGCTGGCACGCCGGAAAAATCCGAAGCTGGATGCCAGCACCCTGTTCTGGGCCACCGCGATGGCCAGCCTGTTTGTTTGCGCGGCGGTATGGCTGACCCAGACCGCCAGCGGCCACAAGGCTTATGCATTGACGCTGGGCGTATTGTTCATCATCGGTTTTGCCGGCAGCCTGATCAACGGCATGCTGTACCGGATCGTGCCGTTTCTGCTGTGGTACCACGCCCAGAACGAAACCGGGGAAGGCGTCAGGCAGATACCGAATGTCAGGCAATTGCTGCCGGAACAAACCGCCATCCGGCAGTTCCGCATGCATCTGCTGGCCTTGCTGTTATTGATAGGCGCCACACTGCTGCCGGAAGTACTGGCGCGCCCGGCAGCGCTGGCAATGTGCATCTCATCGGGCTGGCTGTTCCTGAATCTGCTCAATGCAGTGCGCATGCATGCGGCTGCCAGAAAAAGCCGGATTTCAACCTTCGTAAGTGCGTAAGCGTTCGATATCGAGAATGCGGACATTGCGGCCACTGACACTGATCATGCCGCTCTCCGACAGGTCGTGCAGGATGCGCGAAAAATGTTCCGGCGTCAGATTCAGGCGCGAGGCAATGACGGTTTTGCTGACTTGCAGATTGCACTGATCGCCGCCTTCGCGCGCATTGCCTTCCAGCAGATAGCCGATCACGCGTTGCGTGCCGGAACGCAATGAATAAGCTTCCACATCGCAAATCAGGCCGTGCATGCGACGGCTCAAACCGGCCAGCATTTTGTGCGCGAAGTGCGGATTGCTGGCCACTTCATTGAATACCGTGGCTTTGGTGACATGCAGCAATAGCGTATCGGCCAACGCCTGCGCGGAAACGATATAAGGCTTTTCCATGAACATCACCGCTTCGCCGAAGCTGTGTCCGGGGCCGATGATCTCCACCACTTTCTCTCCGCCGCCTGGCGAAATGAACGCCAGCTTGATCTGACCGTAAATGACCAGATGGAAACCTACACAGGGATCGCCACGCTGAAACAGCATGGCGCCGCGCAAGACATGCTTCTCGGTAGTACCGGCCGCAATCTGATCCAGTTCCTGCGGCGTCATCTGATTAAACAACGGCAGCCGCGCGAGAAAATCCTGTACTTTGATCTTGCCTGTCTGGATGGCCACGGACTTCCCTTTTGTTCCGGTAGATGAACGCACTTTAGCGCAACCTCTGTGCAAGACCGGTGTCGCTTGTGTGTGATTTTTATGTTGGCTCAGCTCGCGAGAAAAGTGGAACGATGCTTGCGCTCATGCACATTCCTCGCAATTTCAGCTATGCCAGTATGAAGAAATTACCGGCAGGAGAATTGACCTGGATCAAATTTGCAGTGCCTGGGCGTCCGTTCGGAGAAATGCTCAGATCTCACGCGTTTAGCTGCCATGCTGCGATGCCTCGACAATGCTGTTCCTTAATGCATCGCAGCTCAACTTCATTGATGCTTTTTTCCTGACTTACATTACACAAGCAGGACGGAATGAGAGCATATCTTCCATGAATTCAGTATGGTAATAGTTGGCTTATTGGACTTGGCATTCTCATCGTCAAGGTGGTGAAGACATGGAATCACCTAATGTGCCAAATTCAACCGGTATTTTCACGAAAAATGCATAAATGTTCTCTGCTTTCAATAGCGAGAACATCTTCTCGGATTCTTCCTCAGTCACGATCATGGTGACTTCTGCCGGCTGATCCCCGAGTTCAAACAAATGTGCAGAATGGATGCGTCCTTGATGACCATAGCCACTTTCGCCCATAAAAGCAGTCGCACCGCGTATTCCATGTGAATGTGCAGCCTCAATAAACCATTCCCACAGCGCCAGATGCCGATGACGCTTGTTTTGATCCATATAGAACTGTAATTGAAAGCCTTTCATCTCTGCGTCTCCAGGAAAGTCTCTTCTTAATCAGGTATAGCAATCAGCATGCACCTTGCTTGGTCTCAGCTGTCAGAATTGGCACTGTCGAAACTTGCGTTGATTACTTGAACACAAAACGAATGTCTTTGACGACGTGATGCTTGCCCCAGTAGAAGTTGCATAATCTTGCGACCTCAATGCTATCCTTGCTTTCGGGCACGCAGCCTCCGCGGATTTTCACGACCTTCTCTCCCTGCTTGGACAGGGGGAATTCCTTGGACAAGCCGTCAGGAATAGTGTGCACCAGTTCGACTTTCTCGGAGTAATCATCTACCAGAGCGAAAACCAGAACTTTGTCGGCCTTCAGCGTATATACATCATGTTCAAGCGCAGCGCCTGGCACGATACACATTTCAATCACGGATTTTTCGACTATCTGTTGCTTGCAGTGAGGCGGCCCTGCCGCCAGAACACCAGTCGAAACAAAAAATGACAACAGGATGATGGACAGGGAACGTTTCATATCTTCCTCTTGGGACGATGTGTTCGTTTAAGACCTGACATTCAAAATCAGGATGCGAAGTCAGTTTGCCGGTGTCGCATCCTTCTGGGCAGAAGGATTAGGCAACTTCCTGAAAGCGACGTCTGTCACAAGATACCATTCAGTGATCAAACACTGCATGCAATTTCACCTTGGCTCGCATCAGTTGCTGATGATGGTTTGCAAAGTGCAAACCAAATGATGTGTTTTAACTAAACAACAATATGGAATAGATAGCGTCGTATCGATGTGATGCGATCTCATGGCGAGATGCAGAGCGTGAACGCTAAACCCTGTGAAAAAACACAGTGATTTACCGGGGAATCTTTCAGAATCCGGATTCTATTGGGGGGCTGCAATGCGCAGCCCCGACCCCTCAATCAAATTTCTTCGTACAAAGGCAAAGTCAGAAATTCTGCAAATGACTGCGCCGTCGACATTTCTTCGAATATCTTCGCTGCACGCTCATAGCTTGGGCTGAGGCCGTTAGGCGCCTGCTGTTTTACCTTGGCCAATTCTTCCGGAATCATCGCACGCACCATGGCGACGGTGATTTTGCGGCCGTCTTCCAGTACGCCCTTGCTCGAATGTATCCATTGCCACACTTGCGAACGACTGATCTCGGCCGTCGCCGCATCCTCCATCAGGTTATGGATAGGTACGCAGCCGTTGCCGTCGAGCCAGCTGCCGAGGTAATGAATGCCGACGTTGATGTTGTAACGCAGGCCGGCTTCCGTGATTGGCGTTTCGGGCTGGAAGTTCAGCAAATCGGCGGCCGTTGCCGTTACATCGGGGCGCAGTTTTTCTATCTGGTTGGGCTTGTCGCCGAGGACTTTCTTGAATTCCGTCATCGCCAGTTCGACCAGGCCAGGATGCGCAACCCAGCCGCCATCGTAGCCGTCTATCGCATCGCGTTCCTTGTCGATACGCACCGCGTTCATGGCGATCTCATTCTTGACGGAATCGTTCTTGATCGGAATCAGCGCCGCCATCCCACCCATCGCATGTGCGCCGCGTCTATGACATGTTTTGAGTAGAAGCAAGGCATAGGAACGCATGAATGGCACCGTCATCGTTACCTTGGCGCGATCGGCCAGACAAAAATTCTTGTCCAGCTTGAATGTCTTGATACACGAAAAAATATAATCCCAGCGTCCCGCATTCAGGCCGGCGCTATGTTCTCTCAGCTCATATAGAATCTCATCCATCTCGAATGCCGCCAGGATGGTTTCTATCAGCACGGTCGCCTTGATCGTGCCTTGCGGCAGGCCCAGTTCCTGTTGCGTCATGATGAAAACATCGTTCCACAAGCGCGCTTCCAGATGCGATTCCATTTTCGGCAGATAAAAATACGGACCAGCTCCGCGCTTCAGTAATTCATGCGCGTTATGGAACATGAACAGCGCAAAATCGAAGATGCCGCCGGATACCCGCTTGCCGTCCACCAGCATATGTTTTTCATCCAGATGCCAGCCGCGCGGCCGCACCATCAGCGTAGCGATCTTGTCATTTAACTGGTAGTGCTTGCCGTTAGTGTCCAGCGAAATGGTCTTGCGCACTGCATCGATCAAATTAATCTGCCCGCTGATCTGGTTGTCCCAGTTCGGTGTATTCGCATCTTCAAAGTCGGCCATATAAATATCGGCTCCCGAGTTGAAGGCATTGATGACCATCTTGCGATCGACCGGGCCGGTAATTTCAACTCGACGGCATTCCAGTGCCGCAGGAATAGGAGCTATGCGCCAGTCGCCGGCGCGTATGTGTGCCGTCTCCGGCAGAAAATCCAGCAGTTCACCGGCATCGATACGTTTGGCGCGCGCGCTACGCATATGCAACAACTCCTGGCGGCGTGCTTCAAATGCACGACTCAGCTTGGCTACCAAAGCCAGGGCGGCGGGTGTCAGGATCCGTTCGTAATCCGCTTTGAACTCGCCATCGATTTCAATTCCTGCCGGCAGGTCTATGGTCAGTTCAGTCATGTCTGTCTCCGTGTAAAAGTAATTTTTATAAATAATGAATCAATAAAATTTTGCTTCTTTTGCCTGGTTTTTCTTCAGCGCGATGGAAGGCCGCATGCAGCTTTTCAAGTAATCGCACCCTTGTGAGCTGCGATTACCGTCTTGCAAAATATGCTCAAGCTGCGTTCTTGTGTCCTGTGATACAAACTTTTGCCAGCTTGTTGTTATCGAAAAATTGCTCATCTTCAGTCGAGCCATGCAATGCGGTGGTGGACGACTTCCCTTGCTGTATGACCTGAGTGATGGCATCGAAGTAGCCGGTACCGACCTCGCGCTGATGTTTGACTGCGGTAAAACCCTGCGCGGCGGCAGCAAATTCGGCTTCCTGCAACTCGACAAAGGCTGACATCTGATTGCGCGCATAGCCATGCGCCAGATTGAACATCGAGTAATTCAGCGAATGGAAGCCGGCCAGTGTGATGAACTGGAACTTGTAGCCCATCGCACCCAGTTCTTTCTGGAATGTGGCAATGGTTGCGTCATCCAGATTTTTTCTCCAGTTGAATGAAGGCGAACAGTTGTAGGCCAGCATCTTGCCGGGAAATTTTGCATGGATCGCATCGGCAAATTGCTTGGCGAATCGCAGATCGGGCTTGCCGGTTTCGCACCACAACATATCGACATACGGCGCATAGGCCAGTCCGCGCGATACCGCCTGATCGAAACCGGAACGGGTTTTGTAAAAGCCTTCTACCGTGCGCTCGCCCGTCAGGAAGGGTTGGTCGTTTTCATCCACGTCGGAAGTCAGCAAGTCCGCCGCCTCCGCATCCGTGCGCGCAATCACCAGCGTGGTCGTGCCGCAGACATCTGCGGCCAGGCGCGCGGCATTCAGTTTTTCCACCGCTTCACGCGTCGGCACCAGAACCTTGCCGCCCATATGGCCGCATTTCTTCACCGATGCCAGTTGATCCTCGAAGTGCACGCCTGCAGCGCCGGCCTCGATCATGGACTTCATCAGTTCGTAGGCATTCAGGACACCGCCAAAACCGGCTTCCGCATCCGCCACGATGGGGGCGAAAAAATCGATATCGCCGCTATCTTCCGACCATTGAATCTGATCTGCGCGCTGGAAAGTATTGTTGATGCGTTTGACTACCATAGGCACCGAATTGGCCGGGTACAGCGACTGGTCCGGATACATTTCTCCCGCCAGGTTGGCGTCGCCGGCAACCTGCCAGCCCGACAGATAAATCGCTTTCAGGCCGGCCTTGACCTGCTGCATGGCCTGATTGCCGGTCAAGGCGCCAAGTGAATTGACGAATGGCTCGTTATTGCACATCTCCCACAGTTTCTCTGCACCGCGCTGCGCCAGCGTGTGGCCGATCTGCAAGGAACCGCGCAGTCGAACAACATCTTCAGCGGTGTAATTGCGCTTGACACCTTTCCAGCGCGGATTTTCGTTCCAATCTTTGTTGAGTGCCTGAATTTGCTGTTCGCGAGTTGCCATGATAATTCTCCTGAGTTAAATGCATGAAATAACAGATAAAGAAAAAACCTGAATAAATCATAGGCTATATTTTGCAGAGCAACAATGTCTTATATAAGATATTTTAATAATTTTATTTCGTTATTTATCAAATACTTATATATTGTTTTTCTGTATGTGAAACGTTATTTTGCCAAATAAAATTGAACTATGATGCACCGCGATATAAGTTTTTCATAATGCGGAGTGCTGTCTTTAATCATGAAAGATGCATTCTCTTTGCACCGGTTTTCCGCATGTTTTTCATGCGCTTGCCCATGCCTGTTAGACTGCGTGTCCATTTCCGCATCACGCAAGCTCCCAACATGAATCCAAGTTCCTTCGCCGCCCTCGCCCTTTCCCCTCCCATGCTGAGTAATCTCGACGCCCTCGGCTATCGGGAGATGACGTCCATACAGGCGCAAAGCCTGCCGGTGATATTGCAATTACGCGATCTGATTGCGCAGGCAAAAACCGGCAGCGGCAAGACGGCGGCTTTCGGTATTGGCATGCTGCAGAAATTGAACCCGACCTGGTTCGCCATTCAGGGACTGGTGATTTGCCCGACACGTGAACTGGCCGATCAGGTGTCGAATGAGTTGCGCCGACTGGCGCGCTTTGCAGACAACATCAAGATATTGACCCTGTGCGGCGGCGCACCGATGCGGCCGCAAATCGCCTCGCTGGAACATGGCGCGCACATCGTGGTCGGTACGCCGGGACGTCTGCGCGATCACATCAGCCGCAATACGATCAATCTGTCCACCGTACAAACGCTGGTGCTGGATGAAGCCGACCGCATGGTCGATATGGGTTTTTATGAGGAGATCGCCGGCATCGTCAGCGCCTGCCCCGAGCGTCGTCAGACCCTGCTGTTTTCTGCGACCTACCCGGACGATATCCGCAAGGCCAGTGCTGAATTCTTGCGCGATCCGGTTGAAGTCAAGGTTGAAGCACAGCACGACGACAGCCAGATCGAGCAGCGGTTTTATGAAGTCGGCTACGACGACCGCAACGCCGCCGTCGCCACGCTGCTGAAACATTACCGCCCCGTATCGACGCTGGCATTCTGCAATACCAAGATTCATTGCCGCGAACTGGCCGCCGAATTGCGTGCGCAAGGTTTCAGCGCACTGGCTTTATATGGCGAGTTGGAGCAGCGCGAACGCGATGAAATTCTCGTATTGTTCGCCAATCAAAGCTGTTCGGTGCTGGTGGCGACTGACGTTGCCGCACGCGGACTGGACATTCAATCGCTGGGGGCGGTGATCAACGTGGATGTATCGAAAGATACCGAAGTGCATATCCATCGCATCGGTCGTACCGGTCGCGGCCAGGACAAGGGATTGGCGCTCAGCCTGTGCGCACCGAACGAAAAGAAATGGGTCAAGCTGATCGAGGAATACCAGCAGAAGCCTGCGCAATGGTTCGACCTGAAATCTGCCGAACCGGCGGAAGGCGGCGACTTGCACGCACCTATGGTGACGCTGTGCATCATGGGCGGCAAGAAGGATAAATTGCGCCCGGGCGATTTGCTCGGCGCCCTGACCGGCGATGTCGGCTTGACGAAAGATCAGGTCGGCAAGATCAATGTGTTTGAATTCATGACCTATGTGGCGCTGGATAGACGCGCCGCAGACAAAGCCTATGCAAGTTTAAGCAATGGCAATATCAAGGGGCGCAACTTCAAGATGCGCTTTATTGAAACCGATAACGGATGACACTGCGTGGCTGATGGCATCAGTGATGGTGCGACCAGTTGCCATCACCCGAGCTTATGTAGGATTCGACCGCATCTTTCTGGCCGGTCGCGTAGCGCATGACCTCGCCGCAAGTACAAATCCCCTGATACGGCTGGATATGCGAACAGGCGGAGACTTTTTGTAAAAATACCTGAACCGGTTTTGTGCATTTCTTGCACTTGAAGGTCAGTATGCGGGCTGGTTTGTTAGCCATCTTGATTCCTGAATGAATTGAATGCGACGCTGCATCCGGCAGCGTCGCTATTATAAAAGATCAACGTGCGGCAAGACGCCACAGCGAGGTGATTTCAGCCGAACGCGCATGATGCAGAGGGTCGCTTTCATCCGTTGCCTTGGCATGGCTCGGTTGGGTGTCCATGTGCTTGATCACCTTCAAGCCGGCATCGGCGATCATTTGCAGCAATGCTTCACGCGATCGCAATCCGAGGTGCTCCGCCAGATCGGACAGGATCAGCCAGCCTTCGCCTTTCGGCTCCAGATGCGCTGCCAGCCCGTTCAAAAAACCGCGCAACATGCGACTATCCGGATCGTAGATCGCATGTTCAATGGAAGAATTCGGTCGCGCCGGCAGCCACGGCGGATTACACACTATTAGTGCTGCTTTTCCCGGCGGGAACAGATCCGCCTCGATCACGTCCACGCGATCGCGCATATCGAGCCGCGTCATATTTTCGCGCGCGCAAGCCAACGCCCGCGCATCCTGATCCGTCGCAATCACTTTTGCCACGCCACGATGCGCCAGCAAGGCGGCGATCACGCCGGTGCCGGTGCCGATATCGAATGCCAAGCTGGTGGCCGGCAATGGCGCTTCGGCAATCAAATTCAGGTATTCGCCGCGCACTGGCGAAAACACGCCGTAATAAGGATGTATGCGCGCCTGCAGCGCAGGAATTTCCACGCCATTCTTGCGCCACTCATGGGCACCTATCAGGCCAAGTATTTCGCGAAGGGAAACCACGAACGGCCCCCGACTCGCGCCATAGGCTTCGTTGCAGGCGAGCCGGATATCCGGTGCGCGACGCAATGCTATCGTGTAATCGGCAGCCACTTCTATCAGCAGCATGCCTAGCGTGCGTGCGCGTTGCGATTGCGCCTGCCGGTGCAAATTGAAGGCATCCAGCGGCGAAGTCGCCGCCTTGCGCGGCTTTCTTTCGGTACGGCGCGCCAGCGCCTGCAGCAACTGCCGGGCATTCTGATAGTCGCCGCGCCATAGCAAGGCAGTACCTTCGCTGGCCAGACGAAAGGCCGAATCGGCCGTCATTCTGTCGTCCGCAATCTGCACGCGTTTGGGCGCTGCGCTGCGGTTTTCCGATTGCCAGCGCGCCGAGCGTTCTTCACCCGCCTCATTCCAGGAAATAACTGAATGCTCGCTCACGGTTATTTCTTGAAAATTTCAGGATTGGATTTATTGCGCTGCTCGAAAATCGTTTTTGCATCCTGTATCGCCCGCTCCTGCGTGCGCATGGCAGGATCGTCATCATGCAGCGTAAAAAAATCGCCGGCCTGTGCGCGCACCACGTATTTGATCGCGGCAGCATCGCTGAGATCGTACATTTCAGTCAGCAAGGTGGTTACTTCATCCAGATATTCTTCGTAGGTCATAAATCTTTTCAACTTTAAAAATGTCGTTTATTGAACGAAGTAGAGAGTATGCCCTTCAAAGCTGTGTCTACATAGCTGAATTGTGACGTTGCTGTTTCCACTTCAACAACAGAAACGCTCAGCAAGAAGTGGATGCAAGCGGATGACAGCCGATTTTTTCGATCATTGCGTTAATTGACAAGCAATAGTTGCCCTATTCATCCTTTAGGCGGCCGGGCAGCAATGTCAGAATACTCTTGCAGAAAGTGCCATTTACCGCACAGAACAATTTCCGGAACGATTGATCCGCTCAGCTGATAGTGACGAAACCTGACAAATGAAATCAAAGAATTATTACCAGACGCTAGGTGTGCCGCGCGATGCCACGCAGGAAGTGATTAAAAACGCGTACCGCAAACTGGCGCGCAAATATCATCCTGACGTGAGCCGCGAACTGCATGCCGAACTCCGCTTCAAGGAAGTCGGAGAAGCCTACAAGGTCTTGAAAGACCCGGAAAAACGTCTGGAATACGACCAGATGTCGGGTTTCTTCCATACCCGCAAGGAAAGCCCGCAGCCGCAAGCGTCGCGCAGCTATGGCTTCGACTCGCAAAAAGAAGCACGCACGGGAACCAGGTCCGCCAAACGCAGCGACGACAATTTCAGCGACATCCTGGATGAAATGATGGGCCGTCCCAATCCGGCGCCGCCCAGACACCGCAGCATCAATGTGCACGGCAGCGATCAGCATGCAAAAGTGCAGATCGATCTGGAAGATACTTTCCACGGTACGGCATGCAATATTTCGATGCCTACCTATGTGACCGATGAATACGGCATGCCCATGGTTTCCAAACGCACGCTGAAAGTCAGCGTGCCGAAAGGCATACGCGGCGGGCAGACCCTGCGTCTGGCCGGTCAGGGCTTTCCCGGCATGGGCGAAGGCAAGGCTGGCGATCTCTATCTGGAAGTGATGATACGTCCGCATCGCCGCTACCGCGTCGAAGGACGCGACATCTATTTCGATATTCCATTGACTTCCGCCCAAGCCGCAGTCGGCACCACCGTCAATGTGCCGACGCCGGAAGGTTCGGTTCAGCTCTCGATTCCGGCAGGTTCGATGCCCGGCCGCAGATTGCGCCTGAAAGGCAAAGGCATTCCGGGCGATCCGGCCGGCGATCTGTATGCTGTCATCGTCAATGTCCCCACATCCGTGCATACGATGGTGGCGCAAAAGGCATATCAGGCGCTGAAAGCAGCCTTCAGTTTTGCACCGCACTAGGACTCTGACGTACACATTTCCTTGCCGAGCGCCCTTCCCCCACAGGCAAACCAGTTGCACATCTTCTCCCCTCCGGCAACACACAAGCCAGACGGCATACCCGTTTGCGCATTAGAATGATGCACCTGATCACTCTCATTCGGAAGTTAAGCACTCATGGCATACGAAGTAGTCGATACACAACTCTCACCCGAAGGTCGCCTGGATATCCTCTCCAAGGCCGAAGTACAAAGACTGCTGGACACGCGCAACGGCGGGCTCTACCAGCTGTTTCGCAACTGTGCACTGGCCGTGCTCAACAGCGGCAGCAGCACCGACGACGGCAAGGAACTGCTGGAGCGCTATCAATCCTTCGATATCAACATCATCCAGCGCGAGCGCGGCATCAAGCTCGATATCAAGGGTGCGCCTGCCAGTGCTTTCGTTGACGGCAAGATGATCAAGGGAATACACGAACATCTGTTTTCGGTATTGCGCGACATCCTCTACACTCATGACGAGATCCTGTCCAACCCGACCTTCGATCTCGACTCCTCAGCCGGAATCAGCGATTCCGTGTTCAATATTTTGCGCAATGCCAATGTGCTGCATCCCAACCTGAACCCCAAGCTGGTAGTTTGCTGGGGTGGTCATTCGATTTCCCGTGAAGAGTATGATTACACGAAAAAAGTCGGTTACCAGATCGGCCTGCGCGACATGGATATCTGCACCGGTTGCGGACCCGGTGCAATGAAGGGACCGATGAAAGGCGCCACCATCGGCCACGCCAAGCAGCGTATTCTGAACGGGCGCTATCTCGGTATTTCCGAACCCGGCATCATTGCCGCAGAAGCGCCGAATCCGATCGTCAACGATCTGGTCATCATGCCGGATATCGAAAAACGCCTGGAAGCGTTCGTGCGTGCCGGCCACGGCATCGTCGTTTTCCCCGGCGGCGCCGGCACGGCGGAAGAAATTCTCTACATACTCGGCATCCTGCTGCATCCGGACAACGCCGGCCTGCCCTTCCCGCTGATCTTTACCGGTCATGCGGAATCCGCCGAGTATTTCCGCCAGATCGACCAGTTCATCGGCGTGACACTGGGGCCGGATGCGCAAAAACTGTATCAGATCATCGTCGACGATCCGGAACGGGTGGCGCAGCAGATACAGGCCGGCATCGTTCAGGTACGCGAATTCCGCAAAAGCAAGGGCGATGCGTATTACTTCAACTGGACCTTGAAGATAGATCACGCATTCCAGCAGCCGTTTGTTCCTACGCATGAAAACATGCGCAATCTGTCCTTGCACAAGAAGCAGGAAAATCATTTGCTGGCAGCCAATCTGCGGCGCGCCTTTTCCGGCGTGGTGGCAGGCAACGTCAAGGATAGCGGGATACGTTCGATTGAAAAACACGGTCTGTTTGAAATCAGCGGCGACCGCGAAATCATGGAACCGATGGACGCGCTGCTGGCATCATTCGTGGCGCAAAACCGGATGAAACTGCCGGGCAAAACTTACGTGCCCTGCTATCGCATCATCAAATAGTTTTTGTTTCAGGCGGTCAGTTGCTGCTGCACGCTGTCAGTGCTCAGCAGCGACTGGATGGCGCGCTCGAACAGCGGCGCATATTCGATCATGCCGATCGAACCTTCACGCAAGCCCTTGATCAGCGATATCGACGAGTAGATCAGCAAACGCGGCGTCTGCTCTGAGGCGGCCTGGAATACATAGAATGATTGCTGCTGGTTGACCCACATCAGGCGTGCCGGTTCGTAGGCTTTGTCGGCCCACCATTCAACAGCCGTACCCAGCTGCATGCCGCCCAGCCAGCTGACATCGGAATTGAGCAAAGTGCCGATATCGCTATCGAGATGCAGATGTGCTGTCACATCGAATTTCTGCAGCATTGCCTGCAGGCGGATATGCGGCACGGTCGGTGCATGGATGGCGACATTTTCTGCAGGGGCGCCGCCGATGCGCAAGCCGGAAAAATGCTGGCGCAGGCTTTCCATCGAAGTCGACGCCTTCAAGGGCACCGCTTGTATCATGCCAAGCACATGCGCATGCATGGCGATCAGATCGTCAATTGCCTGCCGAGTCGCGTTTTCCGACAAGGCGATCAGTTTCATGCCGCTCTTAAGCTGCTTGATCAATCTCGGCAACAACTTCATCAAGACGCTGCGCTCGGTCACATCGTGTTGCTGCACACTCCAGATCAACTCTGCAATGGCATCACGATACGGCTGCTTGTCTATGCTGTCATCTTCATCCACATGCACCAGCACGCGCGCCCAGATCTTGATCAGGAAATCGACTGCACGCTGATCGGTTTGCACCGTGAGCAGACGTTCACGCAAGGCATTCACGGTTTCGATCACCAGCACATCCTGCCGTTGCGGATCTTTCTCGGCCTCTTCCAGTGCATCGATGGCACGCGCAAGATCAGCGTCCGCCTCGCGCAAAATCTGCGCTACTGCCGCATCAAGCGGTGCCAGCGCATCACTGAAAATCGTCATGTCCGACTTGAAATCGCTCAGGATTTTGTCGACGGCGCGCATCATCTCCAGCCGAATTTCGCTACCGGGTGAACTTTGCGCATCCAGTGCCATGGCCAGCGATGCCATGCGATTCAATAATTTTCTGAGCGGATGTTCGGCCAGTTCCAGAATATGCGGGGCCTGCATGGTGGCTCGCAGAAACGGCACCTGCAAGCGCACAATCACGCCACGGAATGCGGCTGGAATCGAACTGTCCCTGCCGATGTAATCGAACAGTATGGCGACCAGATCCATGGAGACACGCTCCATTTCACTCAGTCTTTCGGTTTCCAGTTCGCTGTGCAAATCAAGCAGATGGATGGCATCGCCTTGCGCCGCAGTACTGTTGAGTACTTCCTGCTGCAGCCGGTGCAACTGGCTGGTCAATGGATGCGGCTTGGACGACTCATCCTCGGCACCCTGACGGTAAATATTGGGCTGTCCATCTGCGCTGCGCGTATTCGACGGTGCGCGATCCGGCGCCGCCTGATTGAATATTTTCCAGACAAAATCCTGCAAGCTCGCCTGATTGTCCTGCTGCGGCGTACGCAACACGTTAGGCGCATCGGCAGAACGCTGCTGCAGCAAGGACAACACGCGTTCCATCGACGGCGATGCAGATGGATCGTCTGAATAATTGTTGGCGCCCTGCACGATGACAGTATTGGAAAAACCCGGCAATCCTTCCAGCATCTCGCGATCGCGCCGGCTCATCGATGATGGACGCGCCAGCAGTCGTGCATGCACGCCGTTCGATTCAAACACTTCGCGGATGGCGGCAAAGTAGTCGGGCAACTGCGTTGCCAATGCGCCGGACAGATGATCGAACAGCAACGCGCACAGATCGCTGGTGCTGCTCATTTCGCACAGCACATCGTGCAAGGCGCGCGCCATCAGGTAAGGGCGAAACGGATTTTCCCTTTCGCGTACATCGTGCTCGTCATGCAGTTGCGCAATCATCAGGTTCAAGCGGCCCAGACTGAGTTGATCTGCGTCGCGCAAACGCAGGACGCGGCGTTCAACTTCGATTTGCCGCACGATGGTTTCGTCGTCAATCAGGGCCCAGGTATCGGCCGAGACATCTTGCAGTCCCTGGCGCAAATCGCGATACATGGTTTGCATTCCGCGCTCGACATAGCCGCAATAACTGGCGTACAGGCGCTTGAGAAAAACCGGCCCCTGCGTTGCCAGCCATTCCCTGGCGGCGGAAAATGTTTTCTGCTCATGTACCGTGGTGGCGGTATGAGCCTGCTGTGCAACGCTGGTCGTCGCATCCTGCAGCATGCGGATGGCAAGAGCGGAGAATCGAAATAGCGCACGTTCCTTGGCCAGCTGGATCACAGGTTTGATGGCGCGCATTACCGTATTTTTCTCCGCTGAAAATTTGATGCAAACATGAAATTAATCATATCGCAACAAGTCTGGTGTTGATATCCAATTTTGTTTTGCGTATGCATCTTTAACTGAATTTAACAATTCAATCAATCACCGGCACCCATGCTTGCGCACCCTGATTCCGTACAGGCTGTTTCATTGCGCACTCGATGTACACGAAACGCGTACAAAAATTTCATACGGGAAAGTATTGTTGCGATTTTTACGCACGGTGATGCTGGATGAAAAACTGCCATCAGCCTTCAGAAGAAGATGCTGATGGCCTGAGCAAAGCCAGCTGTTCCGCATCCAGATAAGTCCACTCGCCCTCTTCCAGCCCCAGCGATTCCAGCGTCAGTTCACCTATCTCCGCCCGGTTCAAGGCCGAGCAGTGATTTCCCGCTGCGGCCAGCATCCGCTTGACCTGATGATATTTGCCCTGCTCCAGCACAATCTCGATCTGATGCTCGGCCAGCATGCGGCAAGTCTGTGCCGCCAGTGGCGCCGGTTCATCATGCAGTTGTACGCCACCCAGCAATTGCGCGATCAGTTCCGGCGTCACCGGATCGTGCGTCGTCGCGACGTATATCTTGGGAATATGTCGTTTCGGCGAAGATTGCGCGTGTATGAAAGGGCCGTCATCCGACATCAGCAGCATGCCAGTCGTATCGTGATCCAGCCGGCCTACCGGCTGCAGATCGCGCCAGGTGAATTGCTCCGGCAGCAAAGTCAGCACGCCGGGATGGTGGCTGGGCTTGCGCGAGCATTCAAAATTCGCCGGTTTGTTCAGTACGATGTAGACGTGTTCGCGATAGCGCCACACTTCATCGAAGATTGTGAATTCAAGATCAGTCGTATCGACCGCAGTCTTGAAATTATCGACAACTACGCCATTGATGCTGACTTCGCCGTCCTCGATCAGGCCACGGCAATATTTTCGGGTGCCGAAACCCTGCGATTGCAGGATGCGGTCTAGGGTCAATTTACTCATGGCGGCACTCTACCAGAACGGCCGGAAATTATCAGCCGCCAGAGGAGAAAATACGCTGCCGACAGATGTCATTGCGTCATCACACGCAGCAAAACATGCATCGCCGCTGCTCGCTCCAGAGCCGCAATTTTCTATTTAGCGACTGCGCACGATAAAATGGGCGTACTTATCAATAAGCATCAAAAGGAAAAGCAGTCATGAGTCAGTTCTGGAGCCCTATCGTGCAAACACTCACGCCGTATGTACCGGGTGAGCAACCGAAATTGCCGGGCTTGATCAAGCTCAACACAAATGAAAATCCGTACCCGCCGTCGCCCGCCGTCACGGCGGCCGTGCATGCGGTGACAGCCGATGCCCTGCGCTTGTATCCGGATCCCGATTCCTCCGAACTGAAGCAGGTATTGGCACGCTATCACGAGGTGCAGCCGAATGAAATTTTCGTCGGCAATGGCTCGGATGAAGTGCTGGCCTTTGCCTTCATGTCCCTGCTCAAGCATGCGGCGCCCTTGCTGTTCCCCGATATTACGTACAGCTTTTACCCGGTCTATGCCAGATTGTTCGGCATCGATTATGTGGAGGTACCGCTGAACGCGGCGATGGAAATCGACACCGCCGACTATGAAAAGCAGTCCTGCGGCGGCATCATTTTTCCCAATCCGAATGCACCTACCGGCGTGCTTGCACCGCTGGCGGCAATTGAAGCGCTGCTGATCAAACAGCCGAATGCTGTCGTCGTCGTCGACGAAGCGTATATCGATTTTGGTGGTGAAACGGCGATTCCGCTGATACGTAAATACCCGAATCTGCTGGTGGTGCGCACCTTCTCCAAATCGCGCTCACTGGCCGGTTTGCGCATCGGCTTTGCGATGGGCCATCCAAAACTGATCGAGGCGCTGGATCGCGTCAAGAACAGTTTCAACTCCTATCCGATGGACAGGCTGGCGCTGGCTGGCGCAGTCGCCAGTTACGGCGATGAAGAATATTTCCGGAAGACCAATGCAGCCATCGTGGACAGTCGCGAACAGATGACGGCGGCGCTGGAAAAACTCGGTTTCTCGGTGTTGCCCTCGCATGCCAATTTCATTTTCGCGCGTCACGCGTCGTATGCCGCCGCCCAGCTGGCGACCGGCTTGCGCGAACGGGCCATCATCGTGCGTCACTTCAATCATCCCCGTATCAATCAGTATCTGCGCATCAGCATAGGCAATCCGGACGAATGCAACATGCTGATCCAGACGCTGACCTTACTGACCTCGGCCCATTAAGAATCACGGAATGGAATCTGCTACGGGAAATATGGACGCATCTGATTCTGTTCGCCGGCACTAACAGGCTGTATGCTGTCAGACAGGATAGCCACGAGCAGACATAGCGTGTCGCAAGTGGATAATTTTGAAGGAAACACGATGCCGGAACCAAGCAAGAAAACGCATGAAAAGACCTCCTTTCTGGCCACGATGGGAGCCATTTTCTGGTCTTTTATCGGATTGCGCCGTCGTTCGGATTATGAGAAGGATGTCACCGGCCTCAATCCGTTTTATGTCCTGATCGCTGCGCTGATCGGCGTCTCCCTGTTCATCGGCATCCTGCTGCTCGTCGTATCGCTGGCATTGAAGTAGTTCATGATGATCGAATAAAAATGGCGGGCCTTGTGGCTCGCCATTTTTATTTTCAGGCTCAAATGATTATTGCGCTCAGGCGGCAATGGTTTCGGTTTGCTCTTCAACGGCAAAGATGGCTGCATCGCCTGCACGTATCGAGGCTTGCAGAGATTGGATGGAGCAGCCTGCGCGATACGCGAAACTGACACATAACTGATCGCCGGCCTTGACCGTGAGTGCTTGTGCCAGTGGCAGGGTCATATAGTGATTCAGCCAGTCTAGGGTGGTCGATTGCTCCATCACGACGGCAAGAATGTTTTTGGTCACGAAACGCAAGGCATTGACGACACCATCGCTTTCAATCACAAACGCACCTTGCCAGCGTATATCCTCAGCAACGTTTTGCGTAAAATCCAGCGTCGCATAGACCGCAGGTGGCGCCAGCTCGATACTGCCGGCCTGCTCAAACGTCGCCTCGCGGAACTGCACGATAGGCGCGTTGTAACCTTCAAAGCAGTAATCCTGCTGCAAAGGCTGGACTGCCATGATCATTGCTTCCGGAATAAAAATCGGCAAAGGTCCGCCGAATTTTTCCAGATAGCGCTGCTTGAATGCTTCAATAACCTGCACTTGCTTCTCGCGCACCATCGCGACGTGGATCATTTCGCAGATCACGACATCAACGGGTTCCGGCGGCAAATAGTCAAAGGCATCGGCCTCGACAACTTCAACCTTGTGTCCATTGACGTTCCTGGACAAGAAGGTACGCGCTTCCCTGACCAGATCGGGATTGTATTCAACGCACCAGACTTTTTCAGCCTTGGCTGCTGCGAACCACGACAGCACACCCGTGCCGCCACCCAGCTCCAGCACCTTGGCTCCAGGCGCAACCAGATAATCAATCGCGGCTTTGAAGCCCGTCATGCGCCGATTATCCATCAACATATTGTGATGGTAATGCACAGGGATGAATTGCCCCAGATAGGAGCTTTCAAGTTCGCGTTCGGTTAGCATGACGTCATCCTCATTAATTGTCGTTTGCGTACGATTCCACAGGAACAGGTACGTGAGGCATCATTATGGTGAACGTCACAACAAAACAAAGGGCAGAGGTATGGAGGTTTTACCCAGTTATCCGGTTAATTGAAAACACGGGCGGCCCATAAAAAACAGGCTCAAGCAAGGTTGCTTAGCAAGTTGATGATTAAAACAAGGGCAGATCACAAGAATGTGACGCCGCTCCATTACATTGCAACGGACATCACAAACGATCGGAAACGCTTTGGGCAGACGCGTCGTGTAAACAACTCAGACCCCGTTACACGCATTCCCTTCTGCAAAAATGAAATCAAGGACAGACCGGATGGCACTTTTACCTGCGTTCGCATTAAAAATATGATGCATCCTTGAATTAACAGATAATTTATTTTTGGCTGTCGCTACCCATCACGACCGTGACTACATGCGTCGCACCGTCATCGCGCATGATGACCACCTGATCCGGCACCACCACGCCATCCAGCTCCACCCGCAATATCCCTTTGCTGATGCCCTTCGGATTCTGCAGCGTGATGTTGTAGGTCGAGGTGCCGTAACGGTAATGCAATTTGGCATTGCGCCATTCCGGCGGCAGGCATGGGTCCAGGCTGAGACGATCGGCCTTGATCTGCAAGCCCAGAATGAATTCCACGCCGGCGCGATACAGCCACCCCGCTGCGCCGGTATACCAGGTCCAGCCGCCGCGTCGCACATGCGGCGATTCGGCATAGATATCGGCGGCAACCGCATACGGCTCCACCTTGTAGGCCGCCATGCCGGTGCGGGTGCTGCTGCGGTTGGCCGGGTTGATCATCTTGAACAGATCGTGCGCCTGGCTACCCTTGCCCATCATTGAATAGGCGATCAGGCTCCATACCGCAGCATGCGTGTACTGCCCGCCGTTTTCACGCACACCAGGCAGATAGCCCTTGATATAGCCGGGATCAAGCGGGGTTTTATCGAACGGCGGCGTAAACAACAGAATCAAATCGTCGCCGGGGCGGATCAGGTATTGATCGACCGACTCCATCGCGCGTTGCGCACGACGCGGTTCACCGGCACCGGAAATCACCGACCAGCTTTGCGCAATCGAATCGATACGGCATTCGGCATTGCTGGCTGAGCCCAACGGCGTGCCATCGTCGAAATACGCACGGCGATACCATGCGCCATCCCATGCATGCTTCTCGGTCGCGGACTTCAATTTCTCTGCATGCTCGCGCCACGCCTTTGCACGTACATGATCGTTGCGCGCTTCCGCCACCGGTGCAAAACGCAGCAGCGTCGCATACAGGAACCAGGCCAGCCAGACGCTTTCTCCCTGGCCTTCATGGCCGACGCGATTCATGCCGTCGTTCCAGTCGCCGCCGCCCATCAAGGGCAGACCATGCCTGCCTACCGGAAGGCTGTGATCCAGTGCGCGTGCGCAATGTTCGTACACGCTGGCTTTTTCGTCGGAAATTTTTGCTTCAAAATAATGGTCTTCTTTTTCCAGCGGCAGCAGATCGCCTTCGAGGAAAGGAATCATCTCGTCATAAATCTGTTCGTCGCCGGTCACCTCGACATAATGCGCGGCGCAATACGGCAACCAGATCAGATCGTCCGAAATATGCGTACGCACGCCGCGTCCGCTGGGCGGGTGCCACCAGTGCTGCACATCGCCTTCCGCGAACTGGCGCGACGAGGCGCGCAGAATCTGGTCGTGCGCCAGTTGCGGCGCAACCATCGCCAGCGCCTGCGTATCCTGCAACTGGTCGCGGAAACCATAGGCGCCGCCGGCCTGATAAAACGCCGTGCGGGCCCAGAAGCGGCAACTCAGCGTCTGATACAACAGCCAGCCGTTGAGCAGATAATCCATCGAACGATCCGGCGTCTCGACCTGTATCGTATGCAGGATCTTGTGCCAGTTGCGCTGGCTGGTTTCAAATACCGTATCGATATCGACAGCACGATAACGCTGCACCAGCTCGCGTGCAGCTTCGTTCGTGTCGGCCTGCCCCATCAGGAACACGATCTCGACTTCGCCGCCGACGGGAATTTCAAGCACTGTCTGCAATGCGCCGCAGGGATCCAAACCGGCGCCGACGCGATTCGACAAGACATTCCCGCGCATCAAGCCGGCCGGGTTTTGCAGATTTCCGTTGCGGCCTATGAATTCCTTGCGGTCGCCGGTCCACGCCGTTTGCGTGCCGCACAGATCGATGAAGGCAACGCGCTGCCCGAATTCGATATTCCACGAATTATGCACAAACATGGCGCCGCTTTCCGCATCGCGTTCCGTGACGATGAAGGGTGCATTCTCGGTACGGGTGGCGCCCAACACCCATTCCACATAGGCAGTCAGCGACAGACGGCGCGGATTGCGCGATACGTTCTTCAGACGCAAACGGCATATTTTTACCGGATCGTCCCAACTGACGAATTGCAGCAAGTCGCTGGCAATGCCGCTGCACACCAGCTCGAAGCGACTGTAACCCTGACCGTGCCGCGTCGTGTAGCTTGCATTCGGTACGCGTATCGGCGACATGGTCGGGCTCCACAGTGCGCCGTTTTCTTCATCGCGTATATAGAATGCTTCGCCCGAAGGATCGGATACCGGGTCATTCGACCATGGCGTCAATTTGTTTTCACGGCTGTTCAGGCTCCACGTATAACCGGCGCCGCGTTCCGATACCGTGAAACCGAACACGGGATTCGCAATCACATTGATCCACGGCGCTGGCGTGACCTGATCCTGGCTCAGCACAATCACGTACTCGTGACCATCCGGATCGAAACCGCCGAGACCGTTGAACAGGGCCAGTTGCGGAACCGGACCCGGCGCTGCGCCTTGCGGTGCATGCACCTCGCGGTCCAGCCGCGAAAACGGCGCACCGATATCGCTGCCGGGACGCGCCTGCAATTGTTCCGCCAGGCTGCCCTGGCCGCCTTCCAGCACGACCCTGGCAGAAGCCAGCAGCAAGGTACGCTCATCTTCGGTAATCAGATCGGCGCGCACGATGTAGGCGCCGCCGCGCTCGGCCTGTTCCTGCTGGGCGGAAAATGCCTGCGCGGCATGCACCATGTTTTCCATCGCAGCCTGCAACTCTTGCGCATACGACGCGCCTTTTTCATTCAGGATGACCAGATCGACCGGCAACTGTTTCATGCGCCAGTATTCATGCGCACGCAGCAATTGCGATACCAGCCGCAAGTCTTCCTGCTTGGCCATGCGCAACAACACGATAGGCCGGTCGCCTGAAATACCCTGCCCCCACAAGCCGGCATGACTCAGGCGCATGGCGCGGATCACGCGTCCGCTGACACGCGATGAGGCATCGGAAAACAGGATGCGGCTCGCCAGATGCTGGAACAATTCGGCTTCATAATGTTCTGTACGCAGGTAATGCAATTGCACCTGCGCATGCGTCCATACCAAGGCTGAAATCCGCGCGAACGCCGAACCATCATGATATTTATCCGCCAGGCTGATGATCTCTTCGCGCGAGTTGGCAGCCATCGTGGCAAAGACCAAGTGCGTGACTTCTCCCGGCTCAATCCGTACCCGCACGCGCAAGCTGAAAATCGGGTCCAGCACCGCACCGACGGTATTGGACAAGGGCCGGCCGTCGCTGACCGAATGCGGATTGCTGATGTTCTGCCCGCGACCGGTGAAACGTGCACGGTCGGTTTCGTATTCAATGCTGATGGCGCTGCTGCCTTCACCATGCGCCACCACATGCGCCGCCCACGGTCGCAATTCGCCATCCTTGCGCGGACGGCGCGATGCCAGCAAACCGCGCACCTCGTGCAGATATTCGGTTTCGACAAACAGATTTGAAAATGCCGGATGCGCCGCATCGGCTGCCACCGGCGCCAGCAATACTTCCATATACGAGGTGACTTCTATCGTGCGGGCACGCGAGCCGGTATTCGTCAGCGTCAGACGGCGCAGCTCGGCGTCGTCTTCCGGCGAAACAATCACTTCCAGCATGCTGGAAATCGTACCGTCCACACGTGAAATACGCGCTCTATCTTCGGAAAACTTGACCTGATACAGATCCGGTTCGACCGCCGTCGGCTGATAACAGGCCGACCAGAACTTGCCGCTGTCCACATCGCGCAGATAAAGATAGCTGCCCCATTGATCGCGTGTGGCATCTTCGCGCCAGCGCGTGACACCCAGTTTGTTCCACAGGCTGTAGCCGGAACCTGCCGCCGTCAGCATCACTGCGTAACGTCCGTTGGAGAGTAGCTGCGTTTCCGGTGTCGCCGTCATCACCGTATTGAAATGACGCGCCACTCCCGATTCCGGCATGACCACGGTAGGACGTTCCATATCTTCGCGTATGGCAAGCGAGGCCGGCCGCACCCAGCGCGGTTGTGCTTCATGCAGCAGCAGTTCGGCCGAACGGATGATGGGCTCATGATGGAAGCGGTGTCGCATCACATTCCTGTTGATCACGTTGCCAAGCGCCACCAGCAGCATGCCCTGATGATGCGCCATGTAGGCGCGCACGATGGCCATGGTCTGGCTTTCCGCCCGGCGTCCGGGTGTGAAATCGAGCGCTTCGTAGAAGCCGTAACGACCCATCGCACCCATTTCTGCCATGCGGCGGAAATTTTCAACTGCGCTTTTCGGCATGTACATTGCGGCCAGACCGGTTGAGTATGGCGAAACAACGACGTCTTTTTCCAGTCCGCGTTTCAGGCCCAGGCCTGGTATGCCGAATGCCGAGTATTGATAGGTGAAGGCGCGATCGCGCAAATTCATCGCGGATTCGGAAACCCCCCACGGTACTTTGCGTTCCTTGCCGTATTCGATCTGGCGCGCAACGATGCTGCGGCAGGTTTGGTCCAGCATGCTGCCGCGCGGCGTCGAAATCACCAGCGACGGCATCAGGTATTCAAACATCGAGCCCGACCAGGAAGCCAGCACCGGTCCGTCTACGGAAGGCAGCATGCGCCGACCAAGGCGGAACCAGTGCGACGGCGGCGCCTGCCGTTCGGCGATGGCTACCATGCTGGCCAGGCGTGCTTCAGATGCCAGCAAATCGTAATAACTATCGTCCAGCCTGCCTTCATCGACGTTGTAGCCTATCGAAAACAGTTTGCGTTCCGCCGACATCAGGAAACGGAAATCCATTTCCATCGCCATGCTGCGCGCCGCATTTTCCAGCGCTGCCAGACGTCCCAGCCATTTTCCGGAGAGTACGCCTGCCTGTACCAGCGCCGCATCCAGTTCGTCGTAAAGCTCCTGCGGGATCACGCCGGGATCGAGCCGGTTCTGCGATGAAAACAGCCGTGCTGCATCGCGACGTACCGAGTCATACCGTTCCGGCAACTCTTCCAGTGCCACATCTGCATCGATCTGTTCATTGACGATCTGCCACAATTCTTCATTCTGCTTGCGCTCAAGATCCTGCGCCTGCAAATGCGCCCACGGCAGAATGGTCATGAAATCTTCGCAATGCGTGCGTACTGCATCGCGCAGTTCCCTCGCCCAGGCCAGCACTTCATTGTCGGTCATCCGGATTTCTGCTGAAAACGCTTGTGCCAGATCGGCCAGATTTTCCGCGCAGTCAGCCAGTTTTTTCCAGGCGCCATAACTGGACAGCCCGCTATCCAGCGTCAGCAACAGATCATTGAACTGTTCGACCGTCTTGCGCAGTTCCGTGATGCTGACGGTCTGCGTGCGCAATTCACGGCCTACGCCTTCAATCGCCAGACCCAATAACAGCGCCGTGTCGAGCATGCCGGCAGCGACGTTGCTGCGCAATACGCTCTGCTCGCGCGCATCCTTGCATGCCTGCGCCAGGACGAACAGGTGGCCCGCAAGATTGCCGCTATCGACAGTGGAAATGTAACGTGGCGACAGCACTTCCAGACGCTCGGTTTCATACCAGTTGTAAAAATGACCGTGATAGCGCGGCAGCACCTGCAGCGTTCTCATGGTCGCTTCCAGCCGCTCCATCATTTCGCCCAGGCCTATCCAGCCAAAATCGCGTGCACTGGCAACCGACAGCAGATACAGGCCGAAGTTGGTCGGTGAGGTGCGATGGGCAATCACCGGGTACGGATCTTCCTGGAAATTATCCGGCGGCAAATAATGATCCTGCGCCACGACGAAGGTCGTGAAGAAACGCCAGGTGCGACGTGCGATCAGGCGCAATTCGTTTTCTTCAGCGATTTCCAGAAACTCGACATCTTTATCGACCGGCGGCAGGCTGATCGTGCGCGCAATCACCGGGCTCAGCACCCACAACAAACCGAAAGGCAGCACCAGCAACCAGCGCTCCGGATTCAGGAAATACACGATCGCGACGATTGCCACCGCCACCAGCATGCCCATGCGGCCACGCCAGGCGAAGCTGGAAAGAGAATAGCGTTTGGATCTTCTGACTTGTGCGGATGTCACCCATTGCAGCAAGTTGCGGCGCGTGAATATCAAGCGGATCAGAGTGCGTACGATGGCGTCCAGCATCATCCACGCCCGCTGCACCAGCACCACCAGTGAAATGAAGATCACGGCAAGCGTATCCGGCAGCACGGCCAGGCCACGCCGCCAATGCGCCTTGAACGAAAGATCGTCGCGATGCGGCAGCAGATCGGAAATGAACTGGAATACGGACGGCGTAGCCAGCCCCACAATACCCAATATCAGCCAGGGCCAGATCGGGGCAGACTCAAGGCAGAACGCCGTCACCAGCACCAGCAGAATCGCAGGCGTCATCAGGGAGCGGCGCATGTTGTCGACGATTTTCATGCGGTCGATGATCGACATCGACACCCGGCCCAGGCTCAGCAACCACGGCAGCAATTGCCAGTCGCCACGGGTCCAGCGATGCTCGCGCGCCGCAGCTTCCTGGACATGCGAAGGAAAATCCTCGAACAGTTCAACGTCGTTGACCAGCGCACAGCGTGCCAGTGCACCTTCAAACAAGTCATGACTGAGCATGGTGTTTTCCGGCACCTTGCCGGACAGCGCCAGCTCAAACGCATCGACATCGTACAAGCCCTTGCCGGAATAACTGCCCCAGCCGAATACGTCCTGATACACGTCCGGTACCGCGCCGCCGTAAGGATCAACACCGCCGCGCGCGGAAAAGAAGCGCCGGAACAGCGTGCGCTCCTGCGGCATCGGCAGCGTCGGCGTAATGCGCGGTTGCAGAATGCCGTAGCCTTCAATGACCTGCTTGGTCACGGGATCGTGACGCGGCTGATTCAGCGGATGCGCTGCCACGCCGACCAGCGCACGCAATGCGCCTATCGGCAGGCGCGTATCCGCATCCAGCGTAATCACGTAACGCACATTGCGTGGCAAGGAATGATGTTCCGGCAGGAAGGAGGTATCGCGCGCGTCGCGCAACAGACGGTTGAATTCATGCAGCTTGCCGCGCTTGCGCTCCCAGCCCATCCACAAACCTTCTGACGCATTCCACAAACGGTTGCGATGCAGCACATAGAAACGCGTCTGCCCGCTCACACTGGGGCCGTAACGTGCATTCAGTTGTGCAATTTCGCGACGGGCTTTTTCCAGCAAGGGCAGATCCTGCGGCATATGCTGCTGTTTGGCATCGGCCCAGTCTGACAGCAGCGTGAAATACACTTCGCCATCCGGATTGGCAAGATAGTGCGTTTCCAGTTGCTGTATCTCTTCGTCCACGCCCTCTTCGCTGGTCAGCATCACAGGCACTGCGACAAAGGTGCGCAGGCTTTCCGAAATGTCCTCCAGCTCCAGTCGCGGCAAATGGCGCGGCCAGAACAGGCGCATCAATATTTTATTGACGATGGTGATGGCAATATCGGTGGCAGGAAAAAATCCCGCAACAATCAGCAGCGTCAAGGCAATGACAGAAAGCCCATGTCCACGCGTAGTCGACAGCGGAACAGCCAGCACAACGAAGCTGAAGAATATAATTGTCAGAGGATAGTACAGACTGGAATGCGCGACATAATGCCGCCTCATTTTTTGCGAAAAATGCGGCTGATACCCCAGCTCCGCTTCCAGATCGGTTCTCCCGCCGCCCAGCAGGTAATGGCCGGGATCGAGCGCGCGTTCGTCGGCAACGATGTCGTCGTGCTCCATCTGGCTGCGGTGGAATTCGATCTTGCGTACCAGCGCATCGGCAATCTGCTGCTCCGAATAGTGTGCGTTCAGGGCAATTTGCTGAATGATCTTGCGATAGCGATCGCGCGTCAAAAAATCCAGCGCAACATAATTCGGCAGCGTTTGCAGTTTTTTCTCGACCAGGCTGGCTGATTCAAAAAATAGCCGCCAATCGAAACTGGCAATGCCGCGCATGCTGGTGATGATATTGCGTATCGTCTGATTGGCAGCGACTTGCGTCGTATGCTCGCGCAGCACCAGATCGTCTATGGTCAGGCCCTGCTCTGCCAGGCGCCCGCCCAGCGTATCCAGCAAGCTTGTAAATCCCGGTTGCTGATAGCGCAGACGTTGCACCAGTTGCACCACGAATGGCTGCCGCAGGCGGCCCGGCCGCAATACCAGCGGCGGCTGTTCGCTCTCCTGCGTCTTCTGCGCAATCACAATCAGATCGTTGGCAAAATCGTCAGCCTCCTGCCGCGCCGCCTGTGCCGTGACGACACGTAACGCAACCTGACGCAGATGTGCCAGCAGCACTGCACGCATGACAATGGGCAAGGCCCACAATTCCGCCATCGTCAATGCCTGCACACGTTGATAGGCTTGTACAAAACGCAGAAACAAATCGGTATCGAAGTGATTGTCGGTATGCTCGGCAAAGGCCCAGCACAAACCATAGATGCGCGGCTTGCCGGCAAATTCGCCGTCCGATAACTTCGGCAGCGATTTGTATACGCGGCGCGACATGTTTTCCACCACGCCGACGACACTTTCCTCGACGACATGCAGATTATCGAGCAGCCATTCAGCAGCAGAAGTAATGGCGCGGCGTTCGGCTGCCGCACGCTCGATCGCCGCATGCGCGGCAAGTAGTGCACGGCCATCATCACGCACCAGGGCGGAAAGGGATCGGTGAAAAGGAGCGGGGCCGATTTTTTGTGTGGCGGCCAGTTGCGCTGCAAGTGCTTCCAGCTTTTCCGCGCTATATATTTCCGCTCGTACCCGCTCTTCGGAAATATCTTCTACTGTTTCGGCCGCCGAAAAAAATGGAATGTATTTGAGGATTTTATTAAACAAGAGCGTCCTCGCGTTTCACGTATGGGGCATGCGTCTCATGATCAGGCTGATACACGCGACAATGAGAGCCTGTTATCGAAAGCAGGCGGACTTTACTGATGACGAAAGATCGCATCGCACATGCGTGAGCTGCATGCGTCGGGATAGTACTGACCATATTTTTTCCTCCCGCTTGTGCGGTTTGTAGATCGACATGGTGGTCCGTATTTTGCTCAGTTGGAGGCAGGAAATGAGCAAGAGTTCCCAACTTTGAAATTGCAGTAGAGCGGAATATTGGTACTTGTAATCGGGCAGCGTTGGTGCTGCTCGCTCTGCGCCGCATTCTTTTGCAAAAAGCAGGTCTGACAGAAAACAACTACGGAGAGGTTACCATGCGCAGCAAACTCATCAACGATGGCTCAGAGAAAACATATGCCTTGATACTGGAAACAGGAGAAGAGGTGGTCAGCCAGTTGCAGCGTTTCATCAAGGAAAACGATCTGGCAGCCAGCCGTTTCACGGCAATCGGCGCATTCAGCAGCGCGACGCTGGCCTATTTCAACTGGGATCAAAAAGACTATGAAAAAATTGCCGTCAGTGAACAGGTCGAAGTATTGTCCCTGATCGGCGACGTGGCCAAGCAGGATGGCGAATCGAAAAGCCATATCCACGTCGTCGTCGGCAAACGCGATGGCAGCGCACACGGCGGCCATCTGCTGCAAGCCTATGTACGACCCACGCTGGAAATCATCCTGACGGAATCGCCCGCCTACCTCAAACGCAGCTTCGATGCAGAAAGCGGTTTGGCGCTCATCGATATCGGCTGACGGCTACTGCGCGGCAGCAACAATCTGCAAGAAATGCAGGCATCGTTTGCAAAAAATGCACGCAATACGGCCTTAGTCAGTCAACGGATTTTTCGGATAAATAAATTCCAGTTCGGCATCCGCTCCTATGCGCAATGCCGTGCCGTGCAAGGCCGTGTCGGCAATCGCATCATCGTCGGCATGGACCGCCACTGCAATATGGCTGTTATCCCTGATGGTCCTGAACCACCATACATGCGGCGCACTGAAAACTGCACGTCCTTGTACCAAAAGGCCGACTATATTCATGTTGTCATCACCCATATTGGCTACCAGTACGCCCTGCTTGCGCAAAACACGTTTGCAGTCGCTGACAAAATTGCGCGAGCGCAAAGCCTGCGGTGCACCATCGGCATCGAAACCATCCAGCAAAATGACATCTGCCGATGCCGCTGTCATCTGCGCCAGGTACTGCACCGCGTCGACATGCAAGACCTGCAAACGCGCATCGTCGGGCGGGATCATGAAGCGATCGCGCAAGGCGATGACGTCAGCATTCGATTCCAGCACCGTCATGCGGACTGCCGGCAACTGCCGATAACAGTATTTGACCAGCGAGCCGCCACCCAGCCCGATCAGCAGAATATGTTGCGGCGCCGGATGCAGGGCAAGAAAGCGGCTCATCATCTGTGTATACATAAGCACCAGTTCGTCAGGCGCCGACAAACGCATCGCACTTTGCACCACATGTTCATTGAAATGCAGCGTACGGATATCGCCATCATCGAAAATGAACGGTTTGTCGTTACGTGCCAGCGCTTTGGTTTTTTCTATGCGTTCCGGGCTGAAAAATTGCATGGAGTGGTCATTGGAGAAAAAGAAAAACGCAGTGTGAAACGATCTTGCCGCAAAGTCAAAACCGGCGAACGATGCAAAGTCCCGCCATTCGCTGCTACCATGTTTGCATGACTGCCTCCGCATCCACTTTCAGCACCCTCAGGACCATGGGACGCGCCATGCTGCGCTGGCTGATAGGCGGCTGGCGCATTGTACTGTTCGGCATGCTGGTGCTGTCGCTGTCGTTCTCGCCTGCGACTTACCAGCGCGACAACCGGCACGCCATCGCCTATCAAATCGTGCTCGGCACCACGGCCAACCTGGTCTGGTTTTCCGTACTGACGGCTCTGGCGAGCCTGATCCTGATTCGCATCGTGGTCGTCACTGCACTGAGTTACGGCCTGTCCAAATATGCGCTGGAAATGGTGGTACGGGTACTGGTGCTGGAACTCATACCACTCACTGCCGCCCTGTTTGTGGCCTTGCGCCGCACTCTGCCGGATGGCGTCGAGCTGGCTGAAATGCGCGCGCGCGGTGAACTGGAAAGTCTGCAACGCCAGGGTATCGATCCGATCCGGCGCGAATTTTTTCCACGTGCCGTGGCCGGCGTATTTTCCGTGCTGATGCTGGCTGCCGTCAGTTGCGTCCTGTCGCTGATTCTGGCTTATCTTTCCATCTACGGTTTCACGCATTGGGCGCTGGCCGGCTACACGCGTGTGGTCGGACAGATTTTCAATCCCGCCGTCTCGATGATATTCCTGCTCAAGACGCTCTTCTTCAGCCTGGCCGTATCCCTGATCCCGATGGCGTCTTCACTTTACGATACGCGCAGCACGCAGTTGCACAGCCGCTCCAAGGCCGCGAATGAACTGGCGGCGATGGTGCGGCTGTTTTTCGTTATCCTGTTGATCGAGATTGCTTCGCTGATGGGTAATTATTATTAATGTCCATTCCTGACTCCACTACGGCACCCGACCCCCATGCAAGAACAAGCTGATCTTCCCTCACCCCCTCCTCAGCCGCCACCCCCGGCGCCGGATAACCTTGAATTCAAGGCGGCCATCCTGCTGCTGTTCCTGATCGCGCTGATCTGCGGCTCGGTCGCATACCTGATGTATGCGCGCGGCGCATTCGAGGTGACGCAGGAACTGGTATTGCTGGCCGACGATTCGGAAGGCGTGGTGGTCGGCATGGATCTCACCTTTTCCGGTTTCCCGGTAGGCCGCGTCAGCCGCATCGAACTCAGCAAGGAAGGCAAGGCGCGCATGATCGTCGATGTGGCGCAAAAGGATGCGCACTGGCTGCGTACTTCCAGCGTCTTCGCCATGGAGCGCGGCATCGTCGGCAGCACGCGCATACGCGCCTACACCGGCGTGCCGGCTGATCCACCGCTGCCGCCAGGCGCCGAGCGCACCTTGCTGGTCGGCGATGTGGCAGCGGAAATTCCGCTGCTGGTCGCATCCGCCAAGCAATTGATTGAAAATTTGAACGGTCTGACTTCGGCCGAATCGGCACTTAATGCCAGCCTTGCCAATTTGCAGGGATTGACGGAAAAATTCAACGGCCCGCATGGCGCCATCGGCGGCCTGTTCGGCAATGACAAGGATGCACAGAAATTGGTCACGACGCTGGAGCGCGCCAATACCGTGCTGGCAAACGTCGATGGCTTGCTGGTCAAAACCGATACTCAGATATTCGGCAAGGACGACAATAGCCAGGCCACCGTGGTGCAACTCAATGCGATGCTCGGCGAAGCCAGATCCAGCTTGAAAAAGGTCGATGCGGTACTGGTCGATGCGCATGCAATCAGCGCCAATGCCAGAATCGCCACCGGCGATCTGGACGTGTTGCGCGCCGATGTCGATCGCAGCCTGCGCAAGGTAGAACAACTGGTGAATGAAATCAATCGTAAATGGCCGTTTGCACGTGACACGGAGTTGACCCTGCCATGACCTCGCCTTTCCCACGACTTGTTTTTTTTGCCGGCCTGGCCGCCCTGCTCGCTGCCTGTGCCGGCACACCGGTACCGGACTGGCAAATGAACGCCAGGACTGCAATCGAACGCGCTACCGCCGCCTACCTGGAAGGCAATACGCGGGTCGAAATGCAGGAATTCAAACAGGCGCGCAGTGAAATCGCCCGCACCGGCCGTACCGATCTACTGGCGCGGGTAGAGCTCACACGCTGTGCCGGCCGTGTTGCCAGCCTGGTGCTGGAAGACTGCACCGAATTTGAAAAATTGCGGCTGGATGCCGCCGCGCCGGAACGCGCTTACGCCGACTTTCTCGCCGGGCGCATCAAAGCACAGGACATTGCCTTGCTGCCGCCGCAACATCGCGCCGTAGCAGGCGCTACTTCTGATACAGCAGCCACCGCTGCCTTGCAGAATATCGCAGACCCATTGGCGCAACTGGTCGCCGCCGGCGTCCTGTTGCGCAGCAATCGTGCCACGCCGGCGGTACTGACAGCCGCAGTCGATACCGCATCCGCACAAGGATGGCGCCGTCCATTGCTGGCATGGCTGGGCGTACAGGCCTTGCGCGCAGAAAATGCCGGCGATACCGTCGCCGCCGAGCACTTGCGCAGACGCATTGCGCTGGTACAAAACGCCGCGAATTCCGGCCAGCCATAAAGCCGCACGCAGAGTTAAGCTTTCATCTGTCATTGCAGGACTACCCATGGATCAAAATACCCGCGAAGAACTGCGCCATCTGCTATCAGCCTCAGGAACCATGGCTGGCCTGTGCATCACCGGCGTTACGCTTTTTTCAACCGTAGGCAGAACAGTGGGTGGAACGGTCGTCGACGATATCTTCGTCCTCAGCGCACTCCTCTTCCTGCTTTGCACTTACTGCGTTTTCTGGGCCTTGCGCACCAAACATCGCCGCATCGTGCAATTGCTGACGCGCATAGCTGAAATCCTGTTCGCTGTTGCGCTGACGACGATGGTGTCGGCGGGATTCATCATGGCGTATACCTTGTGGTGAGTTCCCGGCCTTGCCGTTATGCGACCTGCCCGTTTCACTCCTGATGAACGCGACTGACGGCCGACTGTGGTTGAGTTGCAGAAAAACCGTTAAAAATTTCACATAAACCTTTTATACTGTACGTATATACAGTATATTGATAACTCACCGGCACGCGGTGTCTTGTCCCAAACAGCATTTTGGAGGTTTTATGGCTGCACTGGCTTCTGCTCTTCCTTTTTCCATTTCGTCCGTTCTTGCTTCGCAGCCGGATTCAATCTGGCTGCACGATCAGATCGGAGCGTCCCGCTCCAAAGCGATTTCGTCCGGATATCGCGAACTGGATCAGCAGTTGCCGCATGGTGGCTGGCCGCCTTCGGTTTTGACGGAATTGCTGCTTACCAATCCCGGCGTCGGTGAATTGCGTTTGCTGGCATCAACACTGACGCACATCACGCAAACCGGCAAAACCGTGGTGGTACTGGCCCCTGCCTATCTTGCAGTCGCTACCAGCCTGGCCGCGTGCGGGATAGACATGAGCAAAGTCACGCTGATAGAAGCAGACAAACCGGCAGACAAGATCTGGGCCGTGGAGCAGGCATTGAAAAGCGCCAGCTTCGGTGCATTGCTGTGCTGGTTGCCGCAAGCCAGAGACGACCATTTGCGCCGCCTGCACCTGGCGGCTGCGAACACGCAAGGATGGACGTTTTTGTTTCGCCCTTTGGACGCGCAAACCCAGGCATCGCCCGCACCCTTGCGCATGCTCTGCAAGCCGCTGGCGATCGGACGCCTTTCGGTAGAGATCATCAAGCGTCGCGGCCCGGTGCATATTGAGCCGATTATCTTGCCGCTGGAGATTCCCGAGATATTGCTCAAACCGCTCGCGACACGTGCCCTCGGCAAACCCGTTTTCAGCATGCCTTCTTATAGCGTGAACCGCTACGCGCTTGCCGCCACTGCCGCCCGACATCGCGCCACGCTGCTGTCCTAGAAGAATTCCCGGATGCAAAAAGGCCGCACATGTGCGGCCTTTTTGCATGTATCAAGTTAGATTGATTACGTTAAATTAATTGCGCTGGATTAGTAGGTACCCGGGATCAGAATTTTCCTGTCGACTTTTTTCACGTCCGTCAGACCGCAAAATGCCATCGTCAGATCCAGTTCCCGCTCGATGATTTCCAGGCACTTGCTCACACCCTCTTCGCCCATCGCGCCCAAACCATACAGGAAGGAACGACCGATATACGTGCCCTTCGCCCCCAGGGCAAGTGCCTTGATCACATCCTGCCCGGAACGGATGCCGCCATCCATGTGCACTTCGATCTGATCGCCGACTGCTTCGACGATACTCGGCAATGCCGCGATGCTGGACAGCGCACCATCAAGCTGGCGGCCACCGTGGTTGGAGACGATGATCGCATCGGCGCCGCTGGCCACGGCAAGCCGCGCATCTTCGGCATCCATGATGCCCTTGATGATCAGCTTGCCGCCCCAGCATTTCTTGATCCATTCGACGTCTTTCCAGGACAAGGCCAGATCGAATTGCTGCGAGGTCCAGGCCGACAGCGAGGACATGTCCGACACATCACTGGCATGACCGACGATATTGCCGAAACTGCGTCGCCTGGTACCCAGCATGCCCATGCACCAGCGCGGCTTGCCCATCATGTTCAGGATGTTGGGGATGGTCAGCTTGGGTGGCGCCGACAAGCCGTTCTTCAAATCCTTGTGACGCTGCCCCAGAATCTGCAAGTCCAGTGTCAATACCAGTGCCGAACATTTCGCCGCCTTGGCGCGTTCGATCAGACGTTCGATGAAGGGACGGTCTTTCATCACATACAGCTGGAACCAGAACGGCTTGCTGGTGTGGGCGGCAATATCCTCGATCGAACAGATGCTCATGGTCGACAAGGTAAAGGGGATGCCGAATTTCTCGGCGGCCCTGGCCGCGAGAATTTCTCCGTCTGCATGCTGCATGCCGGTCAAGCCGGTCGGTGCAATCGCCACCGGCATATGTACCTCCTGCCCCACCATGGTGGTTTTCAGCGTGCGATTTTCCATATTGACCGCGACCCGCTGGCGAAATTTCATCCTGGCGAAATCCTCGCTGTTCGCACGATAGGTCGATTCAGTCCAGGAACCGGAATCGGCGTAATCGTAAAACATGCGCGGCACGCGCTTTTGCGCCAGTACGCGCAGATCTTCGATATTGGTAATGACAGGCATCAGATGATTTCCTTTTCGCGATCAGGCAGGACCGCAGGCTCCGTATTCTTTGAAGATGCGTACCAAACACTATGCTGCTCCTGCAGGTTTGGGCAACAACTCCTCCGCTTTTCTACCAATATTCTATTTCCTCTTCGTGCTGCATGAGATGAATGTTTTTAACCGATAGCGGCGATTCTTCACAAGCGACCTGCCGGACCGCCCCGCTGCCATCCATTCACCGCACTTCGCCTGGATGTCATATGGCGACTACCCGGCATAGGAACTGCGTCATTTGCGGTAAATAATATTTGCATTCAACATGCAACATATTTACACTTGCCTGCCGTGAAAAATACCAGCATTGTTGCATCCGGGACGGATACAGGCGACAGTACGCGTTGCCGATTTTGGCAACAGCATTGCTAGACGTATCATATTGTGATGTAATAACGGGCTTACGAATTCGTCAGGGATAATATGGTTCTATCGAAATTGAAGTTGCTTCTCCGTATTGTTCCCGCATCTGGATTGGTTGATCGTTATGAAAAAATGCGCGCTTGCGCGGGCGCATTATTCGGTATCGTACTCACTGCTCTTTGCAGCTACTTTATTCTTGGCAAGGATATCAATGCCGCCTGGCTGATTGCCCCCATGGGCGCATCGTCAGTGCTGCTGTTCGCCGTTCCCGCCAGTCCTCTTGCCCAACCGTGGTCCATCATGGGCGGCAATATCATCGCGGCGATCATCGGTGTGACTTGCGCAAAATTTGTAGGTGAACCGATCCTGGCGGCAGGCTTGGCGGCCTCGCTTGCCATCGGCGCCATGTTTACCTTTCGCTGCATCCATCCGCCCAGCGGCGCGGTAGCGCTGACGGCCGTCCTGGGCGGCCCGGCTGTGCATGCCATGGGTTACAGCTTTGTACTGATACCGGTCGCCTTGAATTCACTGCTGCTGTTGCTGACTGCGCTGTTTTTCAATAATGCAACCGGACGCCGTTATCCGCACATCGTGCAACCGGATCGCGGCAACAAGCACAACACCAAGGACGTCGCACCGACCGAGCGTACTGGTATCACACCGGAGGATCTGGATGTCGTTCTGGCACGCTACAATCAAGTACTGGATATCAGCCGCGACGATCTGGAATCCATCATGCTGCAGACGGAGATGCAGGCATATCGACGCCGTCTCGACGGCACTAAGTGTGCAGACATCATGTCGAAAGATGTGATCTACGTGGAGTTCGGTACGGAATTGGCAGAAGCATGGCGGCAATTCAAATCGCATGACTTGACTGCATTGCCCGTCATCGATCGCGGCCGACGCGTGATCGGGATCGTGACCAAGGCCGACTTCCTCAAGCATGCCGAGGTCGAAGCGCATGAAGGCCTGGGACGAAAGCTGGCAAACCTGATCCGTCCATCCCTGCTGTCGCATACAGAAAAACACGAAGTGGTCGGACAAATCATGACCAAAGAGGTCTACACCGCCAATGCAAACCAGTCTATTGTCGAACTCGTGCCGCTCATGTCCGATTCCGAAGTCCATCAAATGCCGGTCATCGATGATGACAACCGCCTGGTTGGCATGATTACGCAAACCGACATGATTGCCGCCCTGTTCGAGCACAGCATGGCGGAAGCGATATAAAAACATCCCGTATTTTTACGCAGGCGTCATTACCAGGAGAGAGAAATGCAAACCAACAATGTAGATCTGGCCTTGTCAAAAGCAATCGTGGATCAGGCGCCGGACGCCATCATTTTTGCCGATACCGGCGGTTTGATCCGTGTCTGGAATAGCGGTGCGGAAAGAATTTTCGGCCATATGGCAGCCGATGTCATCGGCGGGCCGCTCGACATCATTATTCCGGAACGCATGCTGGCAGCCCATAACAAGGGTTTCGACCACGCCGTATCAACAGGTGAAATGAAATACGTCAACAAGGTACTAACCACACGTTCCATGCACAAGGACGGCAGCCGGATCTACATCGACATGAGTTTCGGCATGGTGCGTGATCCGGATGGAAAAATCATGGGCGCACTGGCCGTTGCTAGGGATATCACCGAACGCTTTGCCAATGAAAGCGCACAGCGGGTGCGTATCGCCGAGCTGGAAAAAGCCGTGCAGGAAAAAACCGGCAACACTGCAGAATAAGACAGGCGCCCCACCGGGCGATTGTAAAAAAGGCCGTAAAGTCAGAAGACTTCTGCGGCCTTTTTTGCATTTTATGGTTTCTAGCGGCTGAACAAGCGCTCCCTGATATGTTCTTCATAAAATGCCGTATGCGAAGGCTTGAGCAAATCGCTGCGGCTGACAATGCCGATCAGACTCATTGAGGCCCGATCCGCCACCACCGGCAATCTTTCCGCATGCTGGATCGCCATGCGACGCCCGACCACCTGGCAGGTTTCAGTGGCAAAAGCCACGGATGGAATTTTTTCGAACAGGCTGCCTATCTGCCGCGCACCGTCATGCTTGCCCATCCACTGCATCAACAACTCGCGATCCAGCATACCGAGCAATTTCTGCTGCGCATTCACGACCGGAAAACTGCGATGCTTCTGTCCGGCGCCGAAATAATCGCGCGACACCTGCTGCAAGGACAATGCTGCGTCGATATGCGCAATATCGGTTGCCATCACATCCTGCACGAACACGCGCTCTTGCGGATCGACGCTATATTCGCGATAAATATGCAAACCCCGCCGGGCGATTTTTTCCGTCATGATGGAGCGCCGCATCACCAGCACGGTAAAACCATAGGACACGCCGGTGGCCAGCAGCAGCGGCAGCAAGGCGTTGAAATCGCCGGTCAGGCCCAGCGCAAAAATTGCCGCCGTCAAGGGCGCACCCAGCACGCCGGCCAATACCGCCGCCATGCACACCAGCGGCCACAGTGTCGGATCGCTGCCCGGTACCAGGCTGGCAATCACCGCCCCCAATCCTGCACCCAGCATCAGCAAGGGCGCCAGCACGCCACCGGAAGTGCCGGAACCCAACGCCACGACCCAGATGATCGCCTTCACCAGCAGCAGGGACAAGGCGGCAGACAGGATCATCCTGTGGTTCAGCAAATCGGCGATCACGTCGTATCCGACGCCCAGCGCACGCGGCTCGAAATAGGCGCCTATGCCCACCGCCAATCCGCCTATGGCCGGCCACCACATCCAGTGTAGCGGCAACTTGCCGAACCAGTCTTCCACGCGGTACAGCGAAAGCGACATGACGGCCGACAGCATGCCGCTGAGCAGGCCGGCCACGATGCAAATCGCAAACGCCGCCAGCCCGACCGGCGCCGTGTGAATGGGAAACAGCGGCCCCGATTCCAGCAGCAAGGGGCGGCAGAATGCAGCGACGGCGCAGGCCAGGATAACCGGCAACAAACTGCGCGGCCGCCATTCAAACAGCAACAATTCGACCGCCAGCAGTACGGCCGCCACCGGGGTACCGAATACGGCGGTCATGCCGGCGGTCGCACCGGCGACCAGCAAGGTCTTGCGCTCGGCGGCGCTCATCGAGAAATTTTGCGCAATCAGCGAACCGATCGCCCCGCCCGTCATGATGATCGGACCTTCCGCACCGAACGGCCCGCCGCTGCCGATCACGATGCCGGATGTCAGCGGCTTGAGAAGCGCTACCTTGGGCGACATCTGGCTCTTGCGAAACAGGATGGCCTCGATTGCCTCCGGAATGCCGTGTCCGCGTACCTTGTCGGAGCCGTAGCGTGCAATCAGGCCGGCAATCAGACCGCCGGCTACCGGCACCGCAATCACCCACAAGCCCAAGGTATGGGTGGCAGGCGAGCGATCGGCAAATGAAAACGTCTGAAAGAAAAACAGATTGGTAAAAAAATGAATCAGGTTAAGCAGCACAAACGCCGCCACTGTACTGACGGCACCGATCACGACGGCAATCAGGCACAGAAAAATGATGCGTCGATCCGGCGCAAAATCGCGTTGATGAGATCGCATGAAAAGCGCTCGCTTGAAAGGAACTGTCTGAGAGGGATGCTCAGGTAGCGCTACCGCTATCGTTGAAGGCAGAAATGCGCGCGACCTTGAAGACATTGGACAGGGAGCGCAATTCATTGCGATGCAGTTCCGCCAGATGGCGCAACTGTTTTTCTCCGGTTTCCGTCAAGCGCACGCGAACCTGGCGCCGGTCTTCCACGCCGGGAGAACGCGTCACCAGTCCGGCTTTTTCACAGCGCGATACCAGCGCAACAGCGCCATGATGCTGCGTTTGCAGACGTTCCGCCAATTGGCCGACGGTTGCCCAATCCTGGCCGGGAAAGCCCTTGATGTGCAACAGCACCAGATAATGCAGCGGCGTCAGACCGACGCTTTGCGCAGCATCTTCGCTGAAACGTAAAAAACGTCGCAGTTGGTAACGGAATTCCGACAGGGCTTCAAAATCGGCTTGTTCCAGCGGAGGAGTATTAGTCATGTGTCGTCATCGTTATCAGGCCACGCCTGATACTGCAGAAGTAAAGCACAAGATAATATCACGACATGATCTATTTGCGGGTGATGCCATGCATCGAGCAAACGCTTGTCTGCCGCTTCGCACTTGCATACGACTATTCACGCAGGCCATAAAAACCGGCAAGCGCCGGATTTTATGGTGGTAAAAATATTCAGGCTTTTTGTCCGGAAATGGCGCGCACGCCCGCACTCTTGTCTATCTTCATTTCACGCAGCAATTTGGCCAGACCCGCACCATGCACCAGCCGCATTTTGTGATCGACGGCAAACTGCATCGCATGCGGCGTAAAGTCGCCCGCAGTAATGTAGAAAGAATAATCCGCACCGCCCGCTTCCACCGCACGATGCAGATCGCGCAGTGGCTCTATACCGTTACTCGCTGCTTTCCAGCGCTTGCAACTGACGAGCGCCTTGCGTCCGCCGCTGATGATGGAAAAATCCGCCTGCGGCTGTTCGATACGCGTCACTTCAAAACCATCGCGCACCAGTGCACGTTCAATTTCCACCGAAAAATCCTTCCACGACATCGCCCGCGTTGCCTGCAGGATTTCTGCCACGCGCGCATCGCTGGGCATGCCGCGTTTGCGCCACAGCACCATCACGCTGACGACCATGAAGGGCATGCCGCTAAACACGCCATATATTGCATATTGGCGCGGCAATATCGCCCACGCAATGATCGCGATGACCAATGCAATCCCGCCGCTTACCCACCACTGTGCGCGCAGCAATAATGCAAAGACCGAATTTTTAGCCATATTGAATTTCACACGTCACCTCACTGTTTTCTTTGCTTTGCATAATAACGCAGTTCAAGCAGAGATCGAAGCCATGCTGCGATTTGCAGACGGCAACATTAAGACGTAAGCTGACCCATTATTTTGCTCACGCTGGTGCACGCAGACGACATGAAAAACGAACGACAGCAAAACGATTACGAAAATCGCATCGCGCTCGAACTTGCCCGGCTTGGCATTACGCAGGAATTGATTACGCAAAAACAATTGCCTTTTTATGTGGAAGCGCAGGAACTGACCATAGCCGATACCGATGACGCCGGTCGTGCATACCAGATGACACCGGCAACAGCCGCAGCCTGGCTTGCTATGAAACAGGCTGCACGGCTAGACAATATCGTACTGGAAGTCGTATCGGCATTCCGCTCGATCGAGCGACAAATCGAGATCATTCAATACAAGCTGGACCGCAATATGCCGATCGAAAAAATACTGACACTGAGTGCGCCGCCCGGTTACAGCGAACACCACACAGGGCGCGCCATCGATATCAACACACCGGGCTGCATCGCCACGGAAACAGAGTTTGAAAATACCGCTGCATTCTGCTGGCTGACTGCCAACGCCGGTGGCTTCGGTTTTACCTTGTCATACCCGCGCGACAATGCGCTGGGATTCATTTACGAGCCCTGGCACTGGTGTTTTCAGGCTGATGCGCTGGATGAAAAAAACATCTAGAATAACTTTAAATATGCATTGCAAGTTATTGTTTTTAATAACAAAAGTTACTATAACTTTTGTTGCAAAAACTCCAGAAAACAACTGATTCTTCGCGACAACTGCGTGTTCCGGTAATACACCGCATGGATCTGTTGCCGATAGCCGGTATAGTAATTTTCCAGAATTCTGACCAGCCGGCCGGCCGCAATATCGTCCCGCGTCATGTAGTCGGCCAGGCTGGCAATGCCCTGCCCGTGCAAGGCCAGCGCCCGTAATGTTTCTCCGCTTGAAGCAAACAAGGCAGGCGTAACTGTCAGGCCTTCTCCACCGGCATGCCGTATCGGCCACGTATTGCCGGATTCGAATTGCAAAAACCCCAGCAACTGATGCCCGGCCAATTGTTCCGGCGTGGTCGGCATGCCGTGTCGTTGCAGGTAGTCGGGACTGGCCAGCAGATGCAGCGGATTGGCAGTCAAGGCGCGTGCGTGCAGCGTCGAATCCTGCAGGTTGCCGATGCGGATCGCAATATCGGTGCGATGTTCAAGCAAATCGGCGACCTGATCGTTGCTCGTCAATTCCAGCGTAATTTGCGGATATAGCGCACGAAACTCGGCTACATGCGGCACGATCGCATGCAGGATGAACGGCGCGGCAGCATCGATGCGCAAGCGCCCGCTCGGTTGCTGGCGCCGCACCCGGATCGCTTCTTCCGCCTCATCCATCGCTGCCAGAATCGCACGGGCTTTCTTCAGAAACAGCCGCCCTTCATCGGTCAGTTCCATCCGGCGCGTGGTGCGCGTCAGCAAGGAAGTCGCCAGTTTTTCTTCCAGTCGCGACAGCCCGCGACTGACGGCCGAAGTCGTTTGCCCCAAATGCTGCGCCGCTGCACCCAGCGTACCGCTATCGATGACGGCGACAAAGGTTTTCAAATCGTCGGAATTGATATCCATTGTTGATCTCAGGGAAAATATCATTTGATGATACAGCTATTTTTCTCAACAATAAATGCCCGCATAGTGCGTTCATGGGCTTGATCCTGCCGTCCGGTCAGTTGGCATGCATGGAGATGACGCCCACAGAAATATCACTCACCCATATATAAAGAGGACAGAACATGAACCTATTCATTACCGGCGCGGCAGGCTTTATCGGCGGCTCCGTCGCAGCGCGTTTGCTGCAGGAAGGCTTTCAGGTGCGCGGCCTGGTGCGTACACAGGAACAGGCGATTCGCGTACAGCAACTCGGCATCACGCCCGTCATCGGCACGCTGGAAGACAGCGAGGTGTTAACGCACGAAGCGAAACGGGCCGACGCAGTCATCAACGCCGCCAGTTCGGATCATCTGGCTTCCGTCGAAACCCTGCTCAACGCCCTCGCCGGCTCCGGCAAGGCCTTCATTCATACCAGCGGTTCCAGCGTCATCGGCGATGATGCGCGCGGCGAATGGAAATCGGATACTGTCTTTGCCGAAGACACGCCCGTTACCGTGGTGCCCGAAAAAGCGCCGCGCGCTGCACTCGATAAACTGATACGCGATGCAGCACAGCGCGGCGTGCGCTCCGTCATCCTGTGCAACACCATGATTTACGGCACCGGCCTGGGCGCCAGCCCCAACAGCGTGCAAATCCCGCCACTCGTGGCGCAGGCGCAAAAAAGCGGCATCGCGCGTTATGTCGGCCAGGGCGTCAACGTCTGGTCCAATGTGCACATCAAGGACGTCGTTGAATTGTATTTGCTGGCCCTGAAAAATGCGCCGGCCGGGTCTTTCTATTTCGTGGAAAACGGCGAAGCATCGTATGCCGATATCGTTGCGACCATCGCCCAGCGTCTGCAACTCAGCGCATCGCAATCGTGGCCGGTCGAAGAAGCGATCAAGGAATGGGGCTACGGCCACGCCGTTTATTCTTTCGGCTCCAACAGTCGCGTGACGGCTGACAAGGCACGCAAGGAGCTCGGCTGGAAACCGATGCATGCGTCGGTCTTCGACTGGATCGCAAACGACATGCAGGTCGCAGCCAGATAAAAACCGCGACGGCATCAGGCGATGTACGCAAGCCTATCAAAGCTGCGTAGTCGCCTGATAGTCCGCAACATGACAATCAGGCTCCCGTCCTGCAAATCAGAATCCGTGTCCCACCGTGACTGATAGTCAACTCATCTCCCACTACTGCCCAGCACGCACCCCACTCTTATTTGCCATCTCAACAAGAGAACTGGCACGAATATCTCGTAAAAAATTTATTGATGGATGAATAGTTTTCAAGCAAAGGCTTGCTCACACAAAAATCAAGATGGAGTAAGCATAAATTAAGCATCTCCAGCCAAGATGAAGAGGACTTATGCAAAATCGCCTCTCCACTAGCAGCATCAAGACTGCACCTTTGCATCAATTCCGCTTCAGAGATAGGGCCCAGTATTCAACTGCGGCATCCTGATTCGCCTGCGCACCTTTAGAAGATGTATGTGAATTTCACTGGCTATCGAAAAATTGATATCCGGCGACGGGATGAGCTTGCTTGAACAAGCTGCCTACATCAAATAAAAAAACTGTGACACCAAAGAGGAAGACACATGTCCGCATTACAAAACTGCCGCTCCATGAGCATCACAAAAACTGGGCTTGCTCACCGCCAGCGCCATCCTGGGCATCGTCGTACTGACTGCGCTGTTTCTGATTTCTGAACGAAAACTGATACTGCAAGAACGAAAAAATAATGTGCGGCAGGTAGTAGAAGCCGCTCATGGCTTACTGACTCATTACCACGACCTCGCAAGCAAAGGCAGCTTGACCGATACGCAGGTGCAACAACAGGCGATGCAGGCGATCCCGATCTTTCGTCGCGTACCGAGGAACAGGCAAGCTCGCTGGAAGAAACAGCCTCATCGATGAAAGAGCTGACCTCGACCGTAAAACAGAATGCCGACAATGCACGGCAGGCCAATCAGCTCGCCGCGTCCGCATCGGAAGTTGCCGTCAGGGGTGGTGCCGTCTTCTCGCAGGTGATCGATACCATGACTTCGATCAATGCATCTCGCGGAAGATCGTCGACATCATCGGAGTCATCGACAGCATTGCATTCCAGACCAATATTCTGGCGCTGAATGCGGCAGTGGAAGCCACACGCGCCGATGAACAGGGACGCGGCTTTGCCGTAGTGGCGGCCGAAGTACGCAGCCTGTCGCAACGTTCGGCAGCGGCTGCAAAGGAAATCAAGACATTGATTGATGACTCGGTCGAAAAAGTGGATGTCGGCGCCAAACTGGTCGATCAGGCCGGCAATACCATGAGCGAAGTGGTCGACAGCATCAAACGCGTGACTGACATCATGAGTGAAATCACTGCGACCAGTCATGAACAAAGCAGCTGAATCGAACAGATCAATCAAGCCATCGGACAGATGGATGAAGTGACTCAGTAAAATGCCGCACTGGTGGAAGAAGCCGCTGCTACGGCAGCATCCCTCCAGGTACAAGCTGATCATCTATCTCAGACAGTCAGCGTATTCAGGCTGTTGCCGGCAAGGATAGATCACAGGTAAGGCAATTTCATGACGCGGCCTGAACCCTGGTGCCAAGATTCAGGTCTGAGCCAAATCCCCCATTACTGATGCGATCAGTAATAACAACGCACTAATCGATGCAAACTTGCTCGATCGTTGTTGGCGGCGAATGCGACCTGCTGCAGGAAGTCAACGCGACTCATGTCTATGCCAATGATGAATATAAAATCATCCGGCTTGGATACCGCCGGCATCGTGCGCATAATCGTGCAATGACGTTACGCTATGAATAAGCAATGCATCAAAAGGAAAAATCGTCTCGAGACGATACAAGGCAGAAGGAAGTGTCCGTACTGAAGACATCTTCAAAAGAAGATAAAACGATCTGCCTTTTTCAAACTATTTTTATCGTCTCTCTCCCTCTATAAAAAAACATTCGTTCGCACAATGTTTTTCCACGGCATTTTTTCATGTACTCACATTGAAAAACAAACCGATAAAATCACATTTTATCTACTTCCCCCCTCTCATAATTTCTGTTTTCCTTATCGGTGCCCACTTGATTTAACAATCTGTAAAAACAGAAAAATATTTGTATCCCGCTCATTTTCTTCAATCAAAAATCTGCCTAAAAACGCCACATGCGACTGTCCGAAGCAGACAGGGTTTTGTCGTAAAGAAAAAAGGTCGGCGGCCTATTATCAATCCAATCCAGACGAAGCCGGTCAAGCACTGGCGCAAATGGATTAGCCCGAATGGCGGATATCAGCATCATTTTTCTCAAGACATATCTGCCAGTCGGAACCTATTGAAAGAGACATCAAGGCACTGATATCCACCCATTCAGGAGAATCAAAAATGAAACGTCACATCATTGCAGCAGCCATTACATCAATGTTCGCCGTCGCAGCATTTGCGGGTGGTCGTGGTGGCCCATCAAATCCACCTCCTCCTTCACATCCACCAATGTCAACGGCAGGTGCAACTGCTATTTCAGTTGGCGGTAACGGCGGCGGCGGCGGCGGCGCAACCTCAGGCAGTGTAACCGGTGGCTCTACTACTGGAGGTACTGCAAATGCCGGCTCTGCATTTCAAACCAACAACGGCGGCGCAGCCAACACCGGCGGCAACTATACGGCCACAGGCGGCACCAGATCAACTGGCGGTGCCACGACTGCCAACACCAGCAACACAGCTAGAGTCACCGGCGCCGGTGGCGGCGGCAGCGGCGGGGGTTACGGCGACCGGGGCCGTGGCCACAGCGGCGGTCAAGATAGTGGTGGTGGTAGCGCAAGGACAGGCGACACAACAGGTGCGTCGCAGGGCTTCAACGGTAATTCTCTCGCCGTCGGGGGAGAAACAAAATCCTTCACCGGCGACGCCAGCTCGGCCAGCAACAACGGCAACTACGCCGGCGATGCAAAATCGATAACGATTGGTGGCGATGCGAAGAGCGGTGCAGCATTTGGTGGCAACGGTGGCAACGGCGGCAACTCAGCTGCAATTGCTCATTAAGCAGTGCCCAAACGGCTACTGTAAAGACAGTCCGAAAGACGGGGGGAGAGTTATCTCTCTCCCTGCATTTCAAAAACCATAATACGATGGAGTCGCCATGAAAAGCAAAATTCTAGGTGTGCTGGTAGCCTCAATGTTCGCCTTGCCAGCGTGGTCGGGAAACATGCATAACGGCTCCGGCTCGGGCTCAGGCTCAAATTCAGTATCGTCCTCGTCCTCCGCTACAGGTGGCGCAGGCGGCGCAGGTGGTAGCGGAACGGGTGGCTCGGCAACCGGCGGTTCTGCAACTGGCGGCGCATCGAATGTAAATGTTTCGGTTAACACAGGTTTAGGTTCTGGCAGTGGCGGTGCAGCACCAGCCGCTCTCGGCGAGGTAGGTGCGCCAGGCAGCAGTGCCAACAATACCAAGACCACTGTCGATTACGGCGGCAGTTATGAAATCAAGAACGTACCCAGCACCATCGCACCATCGCTGACCACAACACTTTCTGATACCTGCATGGGATCGGTATCGGCTGGCATATCAGCCGTCGGCTGGGGCCTGTCAGGCGGTACGACGATGGTTGATGAAGCGTGCGTACGCCGTCTTGATTCGCGTGAATTCCGTGCAATGGGCATGAATGATGTTGCACTCGCACTGCTATGTCAAAGCGCAGCCAATCGCAAAGCGGTGGAAGCAACTGGTCGCGCCTGCCCCAACTCGGCACCAGCTCAAGCGCAAACTCCGGGTGTAACGACCTACTCGGTCGGCTCGCCGCAATCTGCAGGAGAGTACACCGATCCTATCGTACGCAGACGTATGGGGCTGGAACCTTTGCCTGATTTATCGGCAGCAAAATAAAAAATGGAACTGATTCTCCTAACTGCATTGGCGCAACGGAACAGAAGTAAAGGGGCATGCGATGAAGCGGACAATAACGAGCGATCGGATCGCAGCTGCCTTGAAACAAGAGGAATTAGGCATGCCATTAAAAGATGTGATCCGGCAAGCAGGCGTGTCAGAACACACTTTTCTTGACTGGAAGAAACACTACAGTGCGATGCCAGGCTTCCCGCAGGATTTGAAATGCCTGCAGGAAGAAAACATCAAGCTCAAGCAAATCGTCGCTGAGCTGACACTGGAAAATGTACGACTGAAAGATGAATTGAAGGAAAAAAGATAATGTGAAATGGCGATTTCATGATGCGGCGATTCAAATGTAATGAAATGTAACGACACTGCCATTGCATTTTAAATCTGCAGAAATAAAATGATTTTTTAAGTGCATCTTAAGTTCGTAGTTGCAATATGCACTGTAGGAAATATATTTGCATTCCCATGAAGCAATTTATTTTCCTGCCGCGACAAAAAAATTCTTGTTCAAAAGTAATAGCAATAAAAAGCTGTTTGACAGGAGATAAAAAATGGAACGGATGTCCTTCAAAATGCCGGCAGAGACCGGTAGTGCAAGATCCATCAAACATATAGGCATCATCGTTTTTGAAGGCGTGATATTAGCCGACGTTATCGGTGCAGCGGATGTATTCGGCGTTGGCGACAAATTGATCTCTTCCGTCTTTGCCGGCGAGACAGGCTATGCCATTTCGCTGTTATCGCTCTATGGTGGCGTCATAAAATCTTCCGCCTCCGTCGAAATCATGACCTTGCCCCTGTCGTCCCATGAGCAGCATACATTTGATACCTTGATCATCGCGAGTGGCACCGGCAATTTCGCTGCCTATCTCGAACCCGGCATGATCGAATGGCTGCAAAAAGCGAAGAATAAAGTTCGTCGCATAGGCGCAGTATGCACAGGTGTATTTGTGATGGCAGCCGCCGGCTTGCTCGATAATCGTCGTGCCACTACGCATTGGGTCTTGCAGGATAAATTGATACATGAATTCCCGCAGATCAAAGTGGAACGGGATGCGACGATGACGGAAGACGATGGCATTTTTACTGCCAGCGATGTCGGCATGGCTTCAGAAATGGCGCTCAGTTTTCTCGAAAGCGATCTTGGACCAAGTGTGGCAAAACGCGTTGCAGACAGCCTGGTTGTCTGTCAGCGTCGCCGCGACCATCCAACGACAGTTCGTCCGGTGCGCGTAGCTGAACCCAGCAAGAATAATAAAATCCAGCAAGCATCGCGCTGGTTTGCCGAGCACATGGCAGAACCGATCAACATCCTCAGTGCCGCAAATTTCGTCTCGATGAGTGAACGCAATTTTCAGCGCCAGTTCAAACGCGAAACCGGATGGACGCCGCACGAATTTTTATTACACCTGCGTCTGGAAGCAGTTCGTCAACAGCTGACTGAAACAGATTTGCCTGTCGATAAAATTGCACGTCGCTGCGGTTTTTTAAGCGGCGAACACGTATCAAAATTATTCCGCAAGCACCTATCGGTCTCGCCTTGCGAATACAGAAGAAATGAACGGTCCGTACAAAAACAGCTTTTCCCGGCAGCATCAAAACAGCATCAATTTGTAGTCAGCCGCAATCTTTCCCAAGCATCGCAAACAACAACGCCTTGATCAACAGAGTGTTCATCAAGGCGTTGTCAGGTACTACGTCTTCGCTTCGGATTTATTTAATCCGATAACCGCAGCATTATTTCAAGGCACCAAATACTTTTCCCAGAATCGCACTGCCGGAACCGACAGGATCAGCACGAATTGCTTTTTCTTCCTCTGCGATCATCATGTACAAACCATCCAGTGCGCGCTTCGTCACATAGCCCTCAACGGTAGTCTCTTCCTTTGATACCAAACCGCTGGATCCTGCTTTGCCCATAACGGCGTTGTACTGCGCTGACAGACCATTCTTGTCGGTGATTTTTTTAACGACGGGAAGAAATTGCGCGTTCAATGGCGTGGCAGTTTTTTGACGGAAGAAATCAGTGACCGCCGTATCCCCGCCAGTCAAAATATTTTTAGCGTCAGTGACCGACATTGATTTCACTGCATCGAGCAATAAAGGCTTGGCCAATGCAACAGCAGATTCCGCAGCGTGATTCATCGATACTGTCAGCTCATCCACTTTCTTTCCCTGTCCCGTCATGCGCAGAATAGGCATGGCCTTTTCGAGCACGCTTGGCAAGCCGATTTTGACTTTCTCATTATTCAAAAAACCATTTTCAACGCCAAGTTTTGAGACGGCAACACTCGCACCTTTTTCCAGCGCCGCCTTGACACCGCTGCTTGCATCTTTGTTGCTGAGGTCTGCCAGTGAAACAGCGCCGACAAGAGAACTCGCGCATATCAATGCAACGGTCGCGGCGGTTTTGGATAAAAAGTAAATCGACATGATGGCTCCGTGAATAAGCAAGAACGATGAATGGGATTGAATATTAGCGAACTCTTATCTGGATGGCAGGATTATATCTTCCCGCACCCGCATGAAACTGGCGAAGCGTGGAATGCCGCTGCGGTTTTTATCCCGATAGCGATACGTCACCCAACTGCCGATTACCGGCGGCGACGTGCGTTGTGCATCGCTGAAACCCGTACCCAGCCGGAAACGCTGGCCGTCCGGCATTTCCACCAGCAAGGCGCCGAGCCGCCCCTGATGCTTGCCCTTGCCCGGCAGGTGTGCAATTACTCTGGCTTCAGCATCTTCATGCAGTTTCAACTTCAGCAGATCATCGTTGCGCACGGCCCGATACAAGGATGCCCCACGATGCAGCATCAATCCTTCGCCGCCGGCTTGCACGGTTTTTTGCAGCAGAGTCCGCAAGGAGTGTTCATCGTGCACCCTGATTTGCCGGACGGCCTGCACCCAGGGCACATCGAGTTTGGCAATGACGGTTTGCAATGCCGGCAGGCGTTCGTCGAAGACGCCGCCATGCAGTGGCAGATCGAACACCATGAAATGCATCTTGCGCCAAGCGTCGTCCTCCGGTTTTTGTCGTCGCGCAGTCGATACAGCCTCGGCAAAACGCCCTCGCCCGACCCACAGTTCGCCATCCAGTGCGAGCTGCGGCCAGCCTGCAGTAAACCATGCAGGTGCATGAATGCGTTCGCCGCCGCGCGTGAAGAATTGTTCTCCATCCCAATAGGCACGGATGCCATCGTATTTTTCGCTGACCCAGTAGGCGGATAAATCAACATTGCTGTGATAGCTGTTTGCCAGCATCAGCGGCCTAGCGCCGGATGTTCCATCTTCAGTAGATGCGCTGGATGGCGCCATGCCCAGGAACGCGGCAAGCATCAGACCGACTGAAACTCTTGCCAGCATCCCCAACAGTTGTGTCATGTACAAGGCAAAAGCAAACCGGCATGGATGCATGATATTCCCCTTCCCTGCTTCGTCAGCAAGAACCTTTATTCGCTCGATCACCGATGTCGGCAAACAGCGATGTCCATCATAAATGCAGCGTGCTGTGGCTTAAAAGATACTGACATTACGTTGCACCGAAAAAACTATTCAAGTACCCTCACTCTGGATTTTGCTTTTCTTTATAGGTGTAATTGCATGCGCTACAGCCTGCGGTATCGATTACTGTTCCTGATATTATTTTTGCTTGCGCTCGGTATCTCGGGGTTGGCCCGGCCTGCCGATATCATTCATCTCGGCGTCACGGTGAGCAAAACAGGAAAATATGCCGCGCTGGGTGCCATGAATGAAAAAGCATACCGGCTGTGGGAACGCGACGTCAATCGGCGCGGCGGCCTGCTTGGCAAGCAGGTAAAGATCACCATGCTGGACGATAAAAGCGAGGCCGATCTTGCCGGCAATCTTTATCGCAAGCTCATCATCGACGACAAGGTCGATCTGGTACTCGGCCCTTACTCCAGCGACCTCACCGAAGCCGTCGCCAACATTACGGAACTACATCGCATGCCGCTGCTGGCATCCGGCGCATCGGCTGATTCGATCTGGCAGCAGGGGCGCAACTATGTGTTCGGCATTTACGTCACCAGCAGTAAATACTCCGTCGGCTTTCTCGAACTGCTCGTCAAATCGGGGATTAACCGGATCGCCATCGTGGCCGCCGACGATTCCTTTTCGCAAAGCATCAGCATCGGCACCGCCGAATGGGCAAAGCGTTATGAATTGCAGATGGTACTTTCAGCGACCTTCAAGAAAGGTTCCGCAGATATCCGCGACAGTATCCAGGCTGCCCGGTTAGCCGGTGCCGAAGCAGTGATAGTCGCCGGCCATTTCGACGATGCGGTCAACGGACGGCGCGCCCTGAAGGACATAGGCTGGACACCCAAGGCTTATTACGCCACTGTGGGGCCGGCCATACAGAAATTTTCCGATACGCTGAAGGATGATGCGAACTACACCTACTCGACTTCACAATGGGAGCCTACGCTGCCCTATCCGGGGGCACGCGAATTTGCCCTGTCCTTCCGTGAAGAATACGGCATCCTGCCCTCCTACCATGCGGCCAGTGCCTATGCGGCGGGACAGATTCTGGAAGCGGCCATACGCAAGATCAAAAGCATAGACCGCGAAAAACTCCGGCATGCCCTATCCAGACTCGATGCCATCACCGTGATGGGACGTTACGGCGTGGATGAAAGCGGCAGGCAGATACGTCATTTCACTACGACCGTGCAATGGCAAAAAGGGAAGAAGGAAATCGTTGCACCGCAAGAATTGATGACAGCCAAACCTGTATGGCGATAGAAAAAAATCCCACCACGCTTGCCAGCAGTCTCTACTTCCGCATTCTGGCGCCTGTCATTCCCATCATCATGTTGATGGTGATACTCGGCGGCACCGTTTTTTCGTTTGGACTGCGCACTGTGTCGCACTATGCAAACGAACGGATACTGGATGATCTTGAGCGCAGTTCCCGCGAGCTGTACAACATCTGCGATACCGTATTGCAGACTCTGCTGCTGGACGGATTTGCCGATACCGAAGCGGAGATACGCGTACGCAAAGGCAATGTGCTTGGGAAAATAGAGGAATACGCGCACGCGCACAGTCTGCAGGTGCTGGTGCTGGAGTCAAAGCGCAACAAAATACTGTTGCAACAGACCGTCTTGCCGCCGCAAAAAATCATTGCAGATACCGAAGCCGAAAGTGACCGGCCTTTCGTGAAAATCGGCTACGAAGACGTCGATTACTATGCGCATCAATTCAATTTTGAATTATGGGACTGGCGCATCATCATCCTCCGAGACGGCAGAGCGTATGAAGCGTTTGCCAGCACCATCAGACAAGGCTATATCGCTATCGGTCTGATCCTGATGATCATCAGCGTGATACTGGTGCTGTACTTTCGCCGCGTTATCCACAAGCCGGTGCGCACCATTATTGCTTCCATTCAGGCCAACGGAATGCCGAATTACAAGGGGATTTACGAATTTGAATTTCTCAGCAATGTCATTCGCGAAGCAAAACAGAAAGAACAGGAAAAACAGATCGAGATTTCCTATCAGGCATCGCATGACGAACTGACCGGCCTGATCAATCGACGCGAATTTGAACGATGCCTGCAAAGCGCCTTGCATGACATCCGTACGCAACACGGAACGCATACCATTCTTTACATGGATCTCGACCAGTTCAAGATCGTCAACGATACCTGCGGCCATCATGCGGGCGATATTCTGTTGCAGCAATTGACTCGTGTATTGAAGGAAAAACTGAGGCAAAACGACATTCTCGCCCGTCTGGGCGGAGATGAATTTGGTGTTCTGCTGCGCAACTGCCCCGCCGAGCCCGCACTGAACGTAGCCGAATCCCTGCGCCAGACCGCCAGCGAATTTCGTTTTGCCTGGAATGACAAGCTGTTCTCGGTCGGTGTCAGCATAGGCCTGCTGACCTTTTCCGACGACGAGCTCAGCCTCAACGAAATCCTGAGCATCGTCGATGGCGCCTGCTATCTGGCCAAGGAAAAAGGTCGCAACCGCATCCATGTCTGCCATCCTGACGATGGCGAGTTAAGCGAGCGCAAAAGCCAGATGGGCTGGGTGGCGAAAATATCGAATGCACTCGAAGAAAACCGCATGGTTCTGTTCAAGCAGACGATTGCACCACTGCAGCTATCGCAACAGAAAATCATCCATTTTGAAGTGCTGCTGCGCATGCTGGATGAAGAGGGAAAGCTGCTGCCACCCTCATTCTTTCTCCCTGCTGCAGAACGCTACAACCTGATGACCCGCATCGATTTCTGGGTCATTAAAACGGCGTTCTCCTACTATCGCGACTTCTGCACCGATCCGGCGGTAGCCTATACCTGTTCGATCAATCTTTCCGGCGCGACAGTTGGCGACGAACGCCTGATCGCCTATATCCGTGAACAGTTTCAGGCTTACGGCATTTCACCTGCCGGCATCTGTTTTGAAATCACGGAAACCGCAGCCATTGCCAATCTCGATCGCGCCGTGACGCTGATGCAGGATTTGCAGCAGATCGGCTGCCGTTTTGCGCTCGATGATTTCGGCAGCGGCATGTCCTCTTTTGGCTACCTGAAAAAATTGCCCATCAATTACATCAAAATCGACGGCAGTTTTGTAAAAGACATGCTGCATGACCGTATCGATCGTGCGATGGTGGAAGCCATCAACAATATCGGCCATGTAATGGGCATCCAGACCATTGCCGAGTTTGTCGAAGATGAAAAAACAATGATCGCGCTGCAGGAAATGAACGTCAATTTCGCACAGGGCTATGGCATAGGAAAGCCCGAACCGCTGTATAACTTGCCGGAACAGATGATGGAAATGCACGGTTAGACCAGCTTCTACAGCGTGGTAACGGTCACGGCCGCCGTAACAGATACGCGTTACGTCAGGAGAAAATCTGCATTAAAAGGAAGAGCCTGCCGTTTGCAAAAATGCCTGTTCGTCTGCTGTCGATGTGCGTCCGAGAATGGCGTTCCTGTGCGGGAAACGGCCGAAGCGTGCAATGATGTCGCGGTGACGAATCGCAAAATCGCGGAAGCCGGCAAACACCGCCTGCTGATCTGCTGGCACTTCATTGCACAGCTGCTGGAACAATTCCACCGCTTGCTCCTGATCGGCAAGCGATTCGGAATGTTCAAGAGGCAGATAAAGAAACACACGTTCTATAGGACGAAGCCGGTGATCATCGCCCTGCTCCAACGCCTGCTTGCACCAGCGCAAAGCCTGCGCATCAAATGAAAAGGAGGCGGGAAGTCCACGATACATATTGCGCGGAAATTGATCGGTCAACAGGATCAGCGCCAGCAAGCCGCGCGGGTCAGCGCGCCATTCATCGAGTGCACCCTGTGCCGCTGCTGCTGTGCAGGCGGAAAATCGGGTACTGATCTCTTGATCGGCAGCGCTATCCTTGGCCCACCAGAGCTGCTTTTTTTGTTCTGCCGTCCGTGCATCGTCGCTGTCCGCGCCGAACCAGAAGGCAAGTATTGATTCTGCAGTTTCCATCGTCATTTCCGCTGTTGATATTGGAACCACAGATGCGGACGCACCAGACGTATATCAAGCGACCCGATCAGACGCTCACATCAAGCCTTGGTATTGATATGGTTACCCAGATGCGCAGGCAGTGCTGCGACCGGCGTTTGAGAGACAGATTCGATCAGGGCAAGTGCCGATGATCCCTGCATGTCGAGCGCTTTCTTTAAAACGGTTAAAGATACATCGACATCGTTGCGCTGTTGCGCCATGCTCGTCGCCAGGCTGGCAATATTACTCACGTCCATATGCACCTCTATCAATACGCCGGGAACAGCGCTTCTTTTTTGTTATCGGCACGCGCCTGAAATTCTTTAAACATGCGCAGAGGACTATAGTAAAAAATATTGTGAACATGAACTGAATCTTGCATGACAGAACGTCATGAGCTAAAAAATTTTTCTTGCTACCAACTTTTTAATGCAATTGCTGTCATACCATGGCAATTTTTATTGCCGATTCCGGCAGTGTCCTTGCAGAAGAGAAAATAAACCGGATGCGCCGCTTGTAACAAGGCGAATCGAACCGCGCTGCACTAATAATGTTGAACATATAAAAAAACAGGCACAATAATGATGCGACATTTCCTAGCCATTCGGCCACTCATCAAACTCCTGTTTGTGGCGCTTTGCTTTTCTTTAAGCGCCTGCGCTTCGCTGCCCGAAGTACATTACCTGAAAACCTCGCTGCAACCACAGGACTCCGCCACGATACAAACAGCATCAGGCATAAACTTATCAAAGCAAAAAACCGAATCCCTGCTTACGCAAAAACTGCGTAGTGCAAAAGTCGATTTGCCGGAACTGGCAGCACTGGAAGAAGCTGCGACCGGTAGTCCGCTGATCGCCGGGAATAAATTGACTCTGTTGAGTGATGGTCCGCAGACGATGTCCGCGATGATAGCGGCAATCAGAAACGCCAGGGACCACATCAATCTGGAAACCTATATTTTTGGCGATGAAGGTTTGGGCGAAGAATTTGCCGACCTTCTGATCCAGAAACAGCATGAAGGTGTACAGGTCAATGTCATTTACGACAGCATAGGTTCCATCAAGAGCAAACCGGAATTCTTCCAGCGTTTGCGCGATGGCGGCATCAATCTGCTTGAATATAATCCGGTCAACCCATTCAAACGAATGATTTCATGGCGTTTGAACAATCGAGACCATCGCAAGATTCTGATCGTGGATGGCATGATCGCATTTACCGGTGGCATCAATATCACCGACGATTATTCTTCCGGCTCGCTGTTTCGTTCACGCACCAGGAACCGCTCGAATCTGGGTTGGCGCGATACACACATTCAGGTTGAAGGCCCGGCAGTCGCCTCCTTCCAGTGGCTATTCATGCAAACATGGGTAAGCCAGAAAACCGACGATCTCGCTGCACGAAAATATTTTCCACCGCTAAAGCCGGTAGGCGACAAAATAGTTCGTGTCATTGCCAGCACACCAGATGGCGATTATGAAATCTACAAGGCCTACATTCTCGCCATGCAGGAAGCGAAAATATCCATACACATTACCAATTCCTACTTTGTACCCGATGTGCAAATGATAGAGGCCCTCACCAAGGCAGCACAACGCGGACTGGACGTGAAAATAGTCTTCCCCGGCGTCTCCGATACCGGTCTGGTCATGCATGCAGGCCGTTCGTTCTACAGCCAACTGCTGGCAAGCGGCGTACGGATATTTGAACTGCAGGCATCCGTGCTGCATGCCAAGACTGCCGTCATCGATGGCTACTGGTCCACCGTCGGTTCGACGAATCTCGATATGCGCAGTTTCCTGCATAATAGTGAAGTCAATCTGATTGCCCTCGATCAGGACTTCGGCTCCGTGATGGAAAATGCCTTCAATGAGGACATCAAGAATTCGATCGAGGTAACCAGCGCAACATGGGAGCAAAGGCCATTTTCCGACCGGCTCCGTGAATGGGTCGCACGCCGCTTTGAATACTGGCTATAGTTTCCTGCATCCGAATGTGAACAATCGTAAATCCTTGCCTAAGAAACAAGGAATGCGGGGAAAAGCTAACCTCCGTGAACTATAATTATTGAATTCCAGACGCTGACATTTATTTTGACCGTTGCTCTTCCCTTTATCCGCAAATCGAAACGACTTTCCCTCCAGGCGACGCTCACCGTCTTTATCGTCTTCGTTACCGTTTTACTGGTCTGCATTCTTGCATTAAATGCCTGGCATGCACGCGCTGAAAAAATACGCGAAACGGAAACTGCTACCAGCAATATGGCCAAGGCTCTGGCCCAGCATGCCGAAGATACAGTAGGCGGCATCGATAACCTGCTGGTCAGCATGGAGGAAATGCTGGAACGCGATTCCTGGAACCCGCTCCAGCTTGAACGCATGAATCAGTTCCTGCGCCAGCGCGTAACGGATTTGCCGTTGCTGCACGGCCTTTTCGTCTACGATGAACACGGGCAATGGGTGGCCAATTCGCAGGAAACCCTGCGCACCGATCTGAACAATGCCGATCGCGAATACTTCATCTTTCATCGAACCCACACCGATAGCGGTCCTCATCTGGGTCCGCCGATACGCAGCCGCTCAACCGGCGACTGGATCATTACCGTATCGCGCAGGCTGGAGCATGCCGATGGAAACTTTGCCGGCGTGGTACTGGCAACCATCAACATGCAGTATTTCAGTGCGTACTATAAAGACTTCGATATCGGCAAGGCTGGTGCCATTGTGCTGACAACAGACAGCGGCACCCTGCTGGTAAGACGCCCCTTCGACGAAGCCGTGATCGGAGGCGATATCAGCAACGGTCCGGTCTATCAATTTTACAAGCGACAGGGCTCTTCCGGAACTGCAATACTCACTGCCAATATCGACCGCACCGAACGGATTTACAGTTACCGTCACCTCGATCGTTACCCACTCCTGATTGCGGTAGCGCAGTCCACGGATGAGGTTCTGGAAAGCTGGCGTAATAGCACCATGCGTTTTGCTTTTTTCAGTGCGATGGTCCTTTTACTGCTGTGGCTGCTGGGTGCTCGTCTGGTCCATCAGATTACCGTGCGCGAGCGGGCGCAATCCGAACTGCGTACGGCACGGGACGATCTCGAAAGAAGCAACGGCGAACTCGCAGCACTGGCATTGCTGGACAGTCTGACCGGGCTGGCCAATCGCCGTCGTTTCGATGCCGCACTGGATGACGAATTTGCACGTGCCATGCGCAATCAGACGTCGCTCGCGCTGATCATGCTGGATGTCGATCACTTCAAAAAATACAATGATCGTTACGGTCATCCGCAAGGCGATGAATGCCTGAAGGAAATCAGCAAAATATTGAAGACAGCAACGGCACGCACCGGCGATCTGGTCGCCCGCTATGGCGGTGAAGAATTTGTCATCCTGCTGCCGGGCACCGATAGAGCCGGCGCAGCCGCAGTCGCGGAACGCGTTCGTCTGGCAATTCAGGCATTGAACATGGAGCATGCAGAAACACCGGACGGAATCGTTACCGCCAGTCTGGGCATCGCTGCCCTCATCCCGCAACGCCAGCAAAATTCACCGCAACAACTGGTGCATGCCGCAGATCAGGCTCTGTACAAAGCGAAAGAAGATGGCCGCAATCAGAGCTGCATCAGCACGCAAGCCAGCGCCGATAACTAGGGCCTGCCGAGCGCTATCCATAGACATGCCGGGGAATACCCAGCCCGATAACCAGTTTTTTCTCTATACGGGAAAACAGCTTTCCAAAAATACAATTTGGAAACGATTCTGCTCCTGCCGCATGCCATTTGCTCTTCTCTGTCAGAATAGATACTTTACCTACTGCATCAATGGATATCCCGGCCTGACTGTATCGGCTTGCAAGCTTGTATCAGTTTTATCAACCGTAGCGAAATCCGTATTGCATGCAGATAGCCACGCCAGCCCGGCTTCCCGCCGCACAAGGAATTGACATGAATGCCCCCATACCGCACGCGGTTTGCCACTTGAATGATATGCCGCTTGCCAATTCGTTTGCATCCTTGCCGCCGGCGCACTATACCGCGCTGATGCCGACACCTCTGCCCGCCCCCTATCTGGTGTGCGCCAGCGCCTCGGCCGCAGCCCTGATCGGCCTGGATTTTTCCGACATCGACAGCGCCGCTTTCATAGAAACCTTCACCGGCAATCGCATCCCAGACGGCTCCAGACCATTATCGGCCGTGTATTCAGGCCATCAATTCGGCGTATGGGCCGGCCAGCTCGGCGATGGTCGCGCCATTCTGCTCGGCGATGTGCCGGCCCCGACGATGATTCCCAGCGGCAGGCTCGAATTGCAATTGAAAGGCGCGGGATTGACTCCCTACTCGCGCATGGGCGATGGACGCGCCGTGCTGCGTTCATCGATACGTGAATTTTTATGTTCGGAAGCAATGGCGGCGCTGGGCATACCTACTACACGCGCACTGTGCGTGACCGGCTCCGACCAGATTGTGCTGCGCGAACAGCGTGAAACCGCCGCTGTCGCCACGCGCATGGCACAAAGTTTCGTGCGTTTCGGTTCCTTCGAGCACTGGTTTTACAATGAAAAACACGATGAACTGAAAACGCTGGCCGACTATGTGATCGCGCAGTTCTACCCCCAATTCAAAACAGCAGAAAATCCTTACAAGGCGCTGTTGACCGAAGTCACGCTGCGCACTGCACAGATGATCGCGCACTGGCAGGCCGTCGGCTTCATGCACGGCGTGATGAATACCGACAATATGTCGATACTCGGCTTGACACTGGACTACGGCCCGTTCGGCTTCATGGAAGCCTTCAATGCCACCCACATCTGCAACCACACCGATCAGCAGGGCCGCTATTCGTATGCGCGCCAGCCGCAGATCGGCGAATGGAATTGCTATGCGCTTGGTCAGACCTTGCTCCCCCTGATCGGCGATGTAGATGAAACGCAGAACGCGCTGCGGATATACAAGCCTGCCTATGCCGAAAAATTCGCAGAATTGATGCGCGCCAAGCTCGGCCTGCAAACACAGCAGCCGGATGACGGCAAACTGTTCGATGCACTGTTTGCCGTTCTGCAAGGCAGCCATGCCGACTTTACGCTGTTTTTCCGCCGTCTCGGCGAGTTGCGCATCGGTCAGGCGGCCAGTCGCGAAGCACTGCGCGACCTGTTCCTGGACCGCGCCGCGTTCGACGACTGGGCGCTACAATACGAGTTGCGCCTGCAACTGGAAAACAGCGACGACGACGCCCGCAAGCTTGCAATGCACGCAGTCAACCCCAAATACGTTTTGCGCAATTATCTGGCGCAAATTGCCATCGAAAAGGCGCAGAACAAAGATTTTTCCGAAGTGGCCAAACTATTGCAGGTGCTGGAAAAACCGTTTGACGAGCAACCGGAAAACGAAAAGTACGCCGCCTTACCGCCCGACTGGGCCAACGACCTTGAAGTGAGTTGTTCATCATGACTGAAAAAGTAATCAAGACCGATGCCGAATGGCGCGCCATGCTGGACGATGAAGAATACGACGTCACGCGCCACGCGGCGACTGAAGCACCGTTCAGCGGCCGCTACTGGGATCACCACGAGCATGGCATTTACACCTGTGTCTGCTGCAATACGCCGCTGTTTGCATCGGATGCCAAATTCGATTCCGGCTGCGGCTGGCCCAGTTATTTCACTGCGCTCAATCCGGACAATGTGAAGGAAAAAATCGATCGCGCCTATGGCATGATACGTACCGAAGTCATCTGTAATGTATGCGATGCGCATCTGGGCCATGTCTTCAACGACGGCCCGCCGCCAACCGGCTTGCGCTATTGCATCAACTCGGCATCCCTGCGCTTCGACGCCACACCCGATCTGAACGAAAGCTGATCCACATGAAATTTCTGTTCGACCTGTTCCCTGTCATTCTTTTTTTCGCCGTCTTCAAATGGGGCGAAGGCAACGCCGATGCTGCACAGGCATTCGGCCAGCAATTTCTGTCCGGGCTGGTTTCCGGCGGACAAGTCACGGTCACGCAAGCACCCATCCTGCTTGCCACCGCAATCGCCATCATCGCCACCATTTTACAAATCGGCTACCTGCTGTCGCGCCGGAAAAAAGTCGATGGCACGCTATGGCTATCGCTGGCAATTATCGTGTTTTTTGGCGGTGCAACGATTTACTTCCACAATGAAACTTTCATCAAGTGGAAACCTACCGTGCTCTACTGGTGCTTTGCCGCTGCCCTGTTATTCAGCCAGATTTTCCTGAATAAAAACCTGATCCGCACCATGATGGAAAAACAGATGTCGCTGCCGGATGGCGTATGGCGTCGTGTCAATCTGTCCTGGGTCGCCTTCTTCATCACGATGGGTTTGCTGAATCTCTATGTCGCCTTCAATTTCTCCACCGCCGCATGGGTGAATTTCAAGTTGTTCGGCGGCATGGGATTGATGTTTGCATTCATCATCATACAAAGTTTGCTGTTGTCTAAATACCTGAAAGAACCGCAATGAGTACACGGATGGAACACATACGGGAACGGCTGCTTGAAACTTTTACCCCGCTGGAATGTCAACTGGAAGACGAGTCTGCGTTACATGCAGGACATGCCGGTGCGGCATCTGGTGGCGGTCACTTTCGCTTGCGTATTATTTCCACTCAGTTTGAAAAACAGAGCCGGATAAAACGCCACAGGCTGGTGTATGATTGTCTGGATGACATGATGCAGACAGAAATACATGCGTTAGCCATTACTGCTTTGGCGCCATCCGAAATTTGACGTGCGCCGTAAATTGATTGCCGTACCTCTCTAAAAAAATACTTCCATTAGGAATTTATATGACCTTAAAACCTGCTCATCTGCTGGTCGCATTATTTGTATCCGCTGCATTGCCTGCAATGGCACAGAATCTGGCCGTAGTGAATGGCAAACCAGTGCCTTCTTCTCGCGCAGATATCATGATCAAACAAATGGCTGCACAAGGTCAGCAAGACACGCCTGAACTGCGCGCCATGGTCAAGGAAGAACTGATCAATCGCGAAATCCTGATTCAGGAAGCCGACAAGCTGGGCCTGGGTACCAATGCCGAGGTAAAAAGCCAGGTTGAAATCGCCCGTCAATCGATACTGATACGCGCGCTGGTCGCCGATTTCCTGAAAAAGAATCCGGTCAAGGATGCCGATATCAAGGCTGAATACGACCGCTTCCGCGCACAAGCCAGCGACAAGGAATATCACGCTCGCCACATCCTGGTTGAAAAAGAAGAAGACGCAAAAGCCATCATTGCCAAATTGAAAGGCGGCGCCAAGTTTGAAGAGCTGGCCAAGCAATCGAAAGATCCTGGCTCGGCCGACAATGGCGGCGATCTGGATTGGGCAGCGCCAGCCGCCTTCGTCAAACCTTTCTCGGATGCGATGGTTTCCCTGCAAAAAGGCCAGTTGTACGATACACCGGTTAAAACCCAATTCGGTTACCACGTGATCAAGCTGGATGACGTACGCGCAGCAAAAATCCCGACTCTGGAAGAAGTCAAACCGCAAATCGCAGAAGGTCTGCAACAGAAAAAACTGCAGGCATTCCAGCAGCAATTGCGTGCCAAAGCGAAGATTCAATAATCTTTTTCAGGCATGAAAAAAGGCGCTCTTCGGGGCGTCTTTTTTATTGGGTTTATTGTTTTAGTTTGTTTGTGTTGATGCTTATATTTCTTCGGACATAGTTGAGTTGCCGGGGGTAGCCCGGCAGCTACTCACTTTTCTTGCTTCGCCAAGAAAAGTAAGCAAAAGAAGGCGACCGCACAGCCGCTGGCCCTTCGGGTTCCCGTTTGTGCAAATCAAAAAATGGGAAGCGAACGAAACTCGCCTTCGGCTCAAACAACGTTTACTTCTTTTTCCATTTTCTGCTTCGCACAAACGGCAGCGTCACAGCGGGTGAACTTCAACGACACAGCATTGGCGCGAGCTAACTCAACAATCAATGAGTTATTAAGGTGCAGACGTTGCGGTTGCGGTTGCGGTTGCTTTTGACCTTAACCGCATGTGACGTTGCCAAGGCAAGCGGTCGCCAGGCGGATAAAGAGCGCAAACCTGTCTGAGCCGAAGGCGAGTTTGTTTGTGCTCCCGACTGACGATCGTTTGACTTGGGAACCCGCGCAGCGGGCAACGGCTTTGCGTCGCCTTTCTTTGCTCACTTTCTTTGGCGAAGCAAAGAAAGTGAGTAGCCGCCGGGCTATCCCCGGCATACCAACTCTCTACGGAGAGAGAAAAGCATTACCAATAAAAAAATGCCGTCCAGTCGAAAACTGAACGGCATTTTCAATTGAGCCGCATTGCTACGGCAAACTCATGCAAGCCTGCTTATCAGCCCACCCACTTGCGCGCATTGCGGAACATGCGCATCCACGGCGAATCTTCGCCCCACGACTCTGGATGCCATGACTGCTGGACGCTGCGGAATACACGCTCTGCATGCGGCATCAGTACGGTAAAGCGGCCGTCCGGCGTCGTCACCGACGTAATGCCTTCCGGCGAACCGTTCGGATTGTACGGATAGGTTTCGCTGGTTTGCCCCTTGTTGTCGATGAAGCGCATCGCCACGATTGCCTTGTCGATGTCGCCCGTCAGGGAGAAATCTGCATAACCTTCACCATGTGCGATGGCTATCGGTGTCTGCGTACCGGCCATGTCATTGAAGAAGATCGACGGCGAATCCGTCACTTCGACCATCGAGAAACGCGCCTGGAACTGTTCCGCCTTGTTGCGCGTAAATTTCGGCCAGGCTTGTGCTCCCGGAATGATCGATTTCAGATTGCTCATCATCTGGCAGCCGTTGCAAATGCCCAGTGCAAACGTATCGGCGCGATCGAAGTAGATTGCGAACTCTTCTGCCAATTGCATGTTGAACAGAATTGTTTTTGCCCAGCCCTCGCCTGCACCCAGTACGTCGCCGTAGGAGAAGCCGCCGACGGCGATCATGCCCTTGAAATCGCTCAGATGTGCACGGCCGGTAATCAGGTCGCTCATGTGCACGTCGACTGCTTCGAAGCCCGACTTGTGCATGACGTATGCGGTTTCCACCTGCGAATTGACACCCTGCTCGCGCAGAATCGCCACGCGTGGCCGGGCACCCTTGGCAATGAACGGTGCAGCAATATCTTCCTGCGGATCGAAGGTCAGCACCGACTTGATGCCAGGATCCAGCTTGTCGAGGATGCGATCATATTCGGCATCGGCACAATCCGGATTGTCGCGCAGACGCGCAATACGCCAGCTGGTTTCGCTCCAGAAGCGATGCAGATCGATGCGCGACTGGCTGTAAATCACCTTCGCATCGCGCGTGAATTCGATCATGTCGGTCTCATTCAGTTTGCCGACGATGTGGCTGCAGGCGCCGAGATTGTATTCGCGCAGCACATTCATGACCTCCGACTTCTGCTCTGCACGTACCTGGATCACGGCGCCGAGCTCTTCATTGAACAAGGCGCGCAAGGTCATGTCATTACGGCGCGCGGACACCTGGTCAGCCCAGTTTTTCGCATCGCCGCCATCGCTGGCATGTTCGCCTTCCAGCGTCAGGATATCCAGATTGACCGACAGCCCGCTGTGACCGGCAAACGCCATTTCGCACAAGGTCGCGAACAAGCCACCGTCGGATCTGTCGTGATACGCGAGCAGCTTCTGCTCCTTGTTCAAGCGCTGGATCGCGGCAAAGAATCCTTTCAGATCTTCTGCGCTATCGACGTCAGGCGTCTCGTTCCCGAGCTGCTGTATGACTTGTGCAAAGGCGGAAGCGCCCAGACGATTCTTGCCGCGGCCCAGATCGATTGCGATCAGCACGGTGTCGCCGGCATCGGTACGCAGTTGCGGCGTCAGCGACTGACGCACGTCATGAACCGGTGCGAATGCGGATACGATCAGCGAAACCGGTGAAATGACAGCCTTGTCTTCCCCATCATCGTTCCATGTAGTACGCATCGACAATGAATCCTTGCCGACCGGGATGCTGATGCCCAGGGCTGGACACAACTCCATCCCGACTGCTTTTACTGTATCGAACAGCGCGGCATCCTGGCCCGGCTGGCCGCAAGCGGCCATCCAGTTGGCGGACAGTTTGATATCGGAGATATCGGCGATCGGTGCAGCAGCAATATTGGTCAGCGCCTCACCGACGGCCATGCGGCCCGATGCGGCGGCATTGATGACAGCCAGCGGGGTACGCTCGCCCATCGCCATTGCCTCACCCAGATAGCCTTCGAAACTCATGGTGGTCACTGCGCAATCGGCTACCGGCACCTGCCATGGTCCGACCATCTGATCGCGTACCGTAGTGCCGCCAACTGTGCGATCGCCTATCGTGATCAGGAAGGATTTGTCGGCTACCGTCGGCAGACGCAAAATGCGTATCGAGGCTTCCAGCAAATCGATGCCCGTCAAATCGACAGCAGGCAAAGTTTGTTTAACGTGACTGACGTCCCTATGCATTTTCGGCGGTTTGCCGAGCAAGACATCCATCGGCATATCGACCGGCTCGTTGCCGTGCTGCGGATCGATCACCTTCAGCTGGCGTTCTTCAGTAGCAGTGCCGACTACGGCAAACAGACAGCGTTCGCGTTCGCACAGATACTGGAACTGCGGCAGGCTTTCCGGCGCAATCGCCAGTACATAACGTTCCTGCGACTCATTGCTCCAGATTTCCTTCGGCGCCATGCCGCTTTCTTCCAGCGGTACCGCGCGCAAATCAAAGATTGCACCGCGTTTCGCATCATTGGTGATTTCCGGAAAGGCGTTCGACAAACCGCCGGCGCCTACGTCGTGAATGGACAGGATGGGATTGTTATCCTGCATCGCCCAGCATGCATTGATGACTTCCTGCGCGCGTCGTTCCATTTCCGGATTGCCGCGTTGTACCGAATCGAAATCCAGATCGGCAGTATTCGTTCCCGTTGCCATCGACGAGGCAGCGCTGCCGCCCATACCGATACGCATGCCGGGGCCGCCAAGCTGGATCAGTAGACTGCCAACCGGCAGGTCGTGCTTCTTCGTATGAATCGCGGCGATGCTGCCTATGCCGCCCGCGATCATGATCGGCTTGTGATACCCGTTAACCGCACCCGCAACATTTTGTTCGTAGGTGCGGAAATAGCCGCCCAGATTCGGGCGACCGAATTCATTGTTGAATGCGGCCGCGCCTATCGGACCTTCGATCATGATTTGCAGCGGCGAAGCGATGCGGTCCGGCTTGCCGTATGCGTTCGATTTTGTGTCGTCTGTTACTGCCACAGTGACATCGTGATCGTTTTCCCACTGTTGTACGCCATCCGGCAACATCAGATTGGAAACGGTAAAGCCACTCAAGCCGGCCTTGGGTTTGGCGCCGCGACCGGTTGCACCCTCATCGCGAATTTCACCGCCGGCCCCGGTAGAAGCACCGGGGAACGGCGAGATCGCAGTCGGATGATTGTGCGTCTCGACCTTCATCAGGATATGCGTCAACTCTTCCGACGCAGCGTACACGTTGCCGCTGGCAGCGCCACGCGGATAGAAGCGCGTGACGGTTGCGCCTTCGATCACGGACGAGTTGTCGCTATACGCCACGACAGTGCCGCGCGGCGCCAGTTGATGCGTATTCTTGATCATCGCGAACAGGGACATATCCTGTTTCACGCCATCGATAGTCCAGTCGGCATTGAATATCTTGTGACGGCAATGTTCGCTATTGGCTTGCGCGAACATCATCAGTTCAACGTCGGTCGGATTGCGCTTGGCCGTCGTGAAGGCGGTCAGCAGATAATCGATTTCATCGTCGGACAAGGCCAGGCCAAGTTCGGTATTGGCTTGCTCCAGCGCCGACTTGCCGCCCTGCGCGATATCAATGAAGGCCAATGGCTTGGCTTGCAGTTCACGAAACAGGCCGGATGCCTCGTCGGCACTGCGCAATACCATTTCTGTCATACGGTCATGCAGCAAGGCTTGCACCGCAACGATAGCCTCGCCGGAGAGTTTTTTCACGCCGCCGAGCAAACCGGATTTCAGGTGCACGATATAGCGAATGCCGCGTTCTATCCGGTGAATATCAGTCATGCCGCAGTTATGCGCGATATCGGTCGCCTTGCTGGCCCAGGGCGAAATCGTCCCGAAACGCGGGATCACGACAAATTCCTCGCCTTCCAGTTTTGCAGAAAATGGTTCGCCGTAGGTCAGCAAACCGTTGAGGCGCTTGACGTCATCCGGCGCAATGGCTGCCGGAGAATCGACGAAATGCAGAAACTGTCCGGTCACGCCGGCAATTGCATGATCAATTTCTTGCAGTTGCAGTAAGAGACGTTCGGTACGAAAGGCAGACAGGGCGTTGGAACCTGGCAAAATCAGCATGGCGAGAAGGTAGTTGATGCAGAAAAGCAGAGTAAATCCGCTGCCATCCTGCGAGTTAAATCAGAAAGCGTGATTATACCGCGAGAGCCTGCATTAACTGCCAGAACGACCACTATTGTTCCGTTAAAAATGAAATAAGGGGTGCATTTTCATGCGCGCCTTATTTCATTATCGCCGCCCGCTTTTGCAAAGCGCCGTCAATTCCATCTACCGCCACGACCACCCAGGCTGAAGCGCCCCGCTCCCAACAACAGGATTGCCAGGGCGACGACCAGAAACATGCCCTGCAATTCCAGCGACCAGCCGCCCTGGTTGTTCAGCGTCAGCAATTGCTTCATATGCACCAGGAAAACGGCAAACACCATATTGCCGGCAATGATCAATGCACCCACACGCGACCAGATACCGACGATCAATAGAATGGGCGCAATCACTTCACCCAGATAAACCAGATAGCCCAGCGCAGCCGGCAGCCCCGCTGCGCTTACCACACCGAGGATGTAAGCTGGTCCGGCAACGATTTTTGCAATGCCGTGCAACAGTATCAAGATGCCCAGCACCAGCCTTAACAGTAATTTCCCGAGGTCATCAGCATTTTGCATAATATTCGTCCTTGATTAGTTGGGGATCAGAGCGATCGGTCTGCATGTATTACACGAGACGCCAGTATGGATCGTTTCCGGCCAGGCATTATTTTTATTGCCATTAGAATAATACTCCCGCCTCTGAAAATGGGAAAGTCGTCAAATGGCGCCGGCGCATTTGCCTGTATCGATTTGCTCGCCCTACTCGCCAAGCAATTCGGCAATCACCTGCCATCCTTCTATATGTTCGGAAATCACCTTGACGATCACAATGATGGGTATGCCGAGCAGCATGCCCCATACGCCCCATAACCAGGTCCAGAACAGCAGCGACACAAATACCGCCACCGTATTCATTTTTGCGATGCGTCCGGTCATCCATGTGGTCACGAAGGTGCCCACCAGAGTGGCTATGATCAGCGTAAGGCCGGCAACCGTCAGTACCGATGAAAATGTTTCAAACTGCATGAAGGCGGTTACGCCGGTGGCGGCCACTATCAGCAGCGGCCCGAAGTAGGGAATGATGTGCAGGAACCCCGCCGCGACCGCCCAGGCGCCGGCATTTTCCAGGCCGACCCAACGCAAGGCGATCCACATCAGCAAACCGAACAGGATATTGGTCACCAGCAGCATCAGCATGTAATGCTGTATCGATGTATTGATTGCATCCAGAATATTGACTGTAATTTTGCGCGAAGACAGTGATCTGCCGCTGATTTTCACCAGCTTGCGCTTGAACATGTCGCCCGACACCAGAAAGAAAAACACCAGGAAAATCACCATCAGCACCTGACTCGCAAAGGCGGCGGCCCCCATCGAACCGGCCCACAGCCACTGACTCAGATTGAAGACCGATTGCTCGGCCGCCGTATTCTTGACGAGCGGGCGCACACCGGCCGCCTGATTGGTTGCCTTTTCAATTTCCGTCGCTGCTGCCTGCATCTGCTGAATCGTGCTGGTTTGATCTTTTTGCAGATGCTTGAGCGAACGTGTCAGCTTTTGTGTCGCGGTCGGCAGGCTGACCAGAATCGAATTGAATTCATCGCGCAAATTATTCGCTGTCCACAAGGCGCTGGATAAAATCGCGGCAATGACAAACAGGGTACCCACCATGCGCGGAATACGAATGCGCTCCAGCCAGACGACCAGCGGGTTCAAGGTATAGGCAATGAAGATGCCAAATACCAGCGGGATGAAAAATTTATGCGCGGCAGATAATGCAAATACAAATGCCACACTGGCCAGTATCGTCAGGGAGATGCTGCGCCCATTGACCGGAATCTGAATGTGCGCGGCCTCGCCTGTAGCGGATGCAAGCCTGATCTCATCCGGCACTTCCTTGTGATTCGCATTCTGCTCGGTCATGATTGTGTGCTTGAAAAATTACTGCAGAGAGTGGCTGCTATCGAATAAGTGATTGCATGTAAACGAAGCAATTGTCCCATATGCTTTTATGGAAAGCATGCTAATTCAGACGCAAATCAATATAGATATCTTTATGTGCGACAACGTACAGATGGACGCCGATGACAGCGTTAGACTTGGCGCAAGAAGCTGTTGTGCAGGCATGCATAGCGCATCCGCATTTTCATCGGCGCACAGCGTTTTGCAGAAAAATCTGCAACGATGAAAAGAGACATTGAAGTTGTTGCAACGAGCATTCCACAATGAACCATAACTCGAAAGGAAATTGCCATGCTCTATACCATTGCAGTCGTACTCGTCATCCTGTGGCTGATCGGCCTGGTCAGCTCTTATACCATCGGCGGTTTGATTCATATTCTGCTGGTGATCGCCATTGTGATTATCCTGTTACGCATTATCAGCGGCCGCAAGCCCTTGTAATAGGCGCATGAAATCAGCCAATATCCGGCCTGCCGGAATAGGCCGGATGTATGCGAAAAAAGCTGTGCCGATCCGGCACAGCTTTTTTATTATTCAATCGACATCAAATATCCGCACTCCTCCCACTATCAAGCTTTTGTCCAACACCTGATATCGATTTCCTGCAATTTATTGTTAATTCCCCACCTTCTGCTGGCCTCTTTGCACGCCGGCTTGGTAACATGCATGGCTAAATTCAGGAGGGGTAGAAGTAATGCAAGTAGCAGTTGTTGGTGCCGGTGTAGTCGGGGTCTGTACTGCGTATTTTTTAGCCGAGGCAGGACATCAAGTGGTGGTCATCGAACGTCGCAACAATGTGGCGGAAGAAGCCAGCTTCGGCGACTCAGGCATTCTTGCGCCAGCCAGCATTGCACCGTGGGCAGCGCCCGGCGCCGCAAAATCCCTGCTCTCTCATCTGCTCAAATCCGAATCGCCCCTGCTGTTCAATCGGATGCTGGATCCTTCGATGTGGCGCTGGATACGGCGCTGGCTGAAAGAATGCGATATCGAGCGTTATCAGATCAACCGCAACCGCATGCAACGCATTGCTTTTTACAGCGATCAAATCATGCGGCAATTGCGCGAACTGCATCAGCTGGATTATGAGCAGGCGCCCGGTTACTTGCAATTATTTCGCTCCGAACGCGATCTGCAACTGGCAAAACCCGCTTTCGATTTTCTTGCCGCGCATGGCATTCCTCACGATTTTCCGGATGCAGATGGCGCGCGTGCGATAGAACCCGCATTGAATCCGCATACGCCGCTTGCCGGCAGCCTGCACCTGCCGACTGACGAATCCGGCAACTGTCCTTTGTTCACGCGCCAGATGCGCCAGCTTGCACAAGCCATCGGCGTGGAATTTCATTTTGGCTGCAACGTCAAATCGATACGGCAATCCGAACACGGTGTGGATATCCAGATAGAAGACCGCAGCTTTGCCGCCGACCGGGTGGTGCTGGCAAGCGGCGCCGACAGCAGCAAGCTGCTCGCACCGCTGGGTTTGCATTTACCGGTCTATCCGGTAAAAAGCTATTCGGCGACGGCCACTATCCGCAATTTCGAATCGGCGCCAGTGGCCGCCTTGATGGATGAATCCTACAAGGTCGCCATCACGCGCATGGGCAATCGCATCCGCATCTCAGGCATGGCAGAGCTGGGGGCGCGCACGTCGGACTTGCGCCAGGCCGGATTGAATACCCTGCTTAAAGTCGGCTACGACTGGTTTCCGGATGCATGCAACTACAACACTGCTGCGTTCTGGTCCGGCACCAGTCTGATGTTGCCGGACGGCCCGCCGCTCATAGGTGCAACGCAAGTCAGGAATGTCTACGTTAACATCGGCCACGGTTCTACCGGCTGGGCCATGGCGGCAGGTTCAGCCAGGGTATTGGCGGATATCGTTTCAGGTCGTACCCCGGATATCGATCTCGACGGTTTGACACCATTGCGGTTTCGCTGATTTCAGCGGACGGATTGCGCTAGAATCAGATCAAGCTGTGCCGGCATCCTGCCTTGCACATTTTTTTGATCGCGCCTTCTGATGACAAACCATCGCCCTGCCCTTTACAAAGTTGCAGAGATTCGCCAGATCGAACAAGCTGCACACGCTGCACTTCCACATTATTTCCTGATGCAACGCGCCGGTACGGCGGCAGCCGAATATGTCCGGCAACTGCTCTGCAATCATCATGATGTCGCCGTTCTGGCGCTGGTCGGGCCCGGCAATAATGGCGGCGATGCGCTTGAGGCAGCGAGCCAGCTGGCGCACTACGGCCTGCAGGTCTCGATCCATCTGACAGGCGATCCGGCGCAACTGCCAGCCGATGCGCAACAAGCCTTGCAACACGCCCAGGGCAGCCCTGCCACTTTCATCGATCGCTCAGCCATAGGCGCAAACGCCTGGACATTGGTAATCGATGGCTTGTTCGGCATCGGGCTGGCACGCGCCATCACGGGTGAAATATCCGATCTGATCAAGCAGATCAATTCTTTGCACTGTCATGTTTTGGCGCTGGATGTTCCGAGCGGATTGAATGCGGACAGCGGCACCATCGTCGGCGGCAGTAGCGGCAGCATCATCCGGGCCACACACACGATTACCTTCATCGGCGACAAACCGGGCTTGCATACCTGCGATGGTCGCGATTACGCCGGGGAGGTTCTCGTCAGCGATCTGGCAATCGATCCGCAACTGTTTCCACCCGCCTCCATGCAGTTAAATCATGTTGCCCTGTTTTCTGCCGAGCTGCAGCCCAGACGGCACAATTCACACAAGGGAAGTTATGGCGATGTCAGCGTACTCGGCGGTGCGCACGGCATGGTCGGCGCGGCAGTCATGGCCGCGCGCACTGCAGCCAACTGCGGTGCCGGCCGCGTATTCGTCGCCTGTATTTCAGAGGCACCTGCTTACGACAGTGTACAACCGGAACTGATGTGCCGCCTGGCTGCACATATCGATTTCGACAGCACGACCATTGTCGCCGGGCCGGGATTGGGCGACTCGCGCACAGCGCACGATTTTCTCGTCAAGGCACTGGCAACGCATACGCCTCTGGTGCTGGATGCGGATGCATTGAATCTTGTTTCCATGGAAGCAGGCTTGCAGCAAAGACTGGCGGCGCGCGAAGCACCGGCACTAATGACGCCCCATCCTTTGGAAGCTGCACGCCTGCTCGGCATCACCGTGCAGCAGGTGCAAGCGGATCGCATCGCCGCAGCGCACGCACTCGCAGCCAGGTTCAATGCCACAGCAATTCTGAAAGGTTCTGGCACTATCATAGCGGCGCCGAGCGGCATCATCGTCGTCAACCCTACCGGAAATCCGGCGCTTGCCACTGCCGGCTCTGGCGATGTGCTGTCGGGATTATGCGGCGCCCTGCTGGCACAGGGCTGGCCGGTATGGGAAGCGGCGCTGGCGGCCGTATGGTTGCATGGCAAGGCAGCCGACAATCTGGTTCAGGACGGCATAGGCCCGATCGGACTTACCGCCAGCGAATTAATTCCGGCAATACGTGCCGTGCTGAATCAATTAGTACTGCAACAGCACACACGCCTAATCAGACCAGGCGGCCTGCCGCAATCGTGATGGTTCGCTTGCAAAGCGCAGCAATTGATGGATCGTGTGTGACCAATACCAAAGTCGATTTGCGTTCTTGATTCAATTCGAACATCAACTGAATCACTGATTCGCCGGTCGCTGCATCCAGACTGCCGGTAGGCTCATCGGCAAACAGCAAGGGCGGCTCGCTGACGAAGGCGCGCGCCAGCGCTACACGCTGCTGCTCACCACCTGACAGGTATTTCGGATAATGCTTGAGCCGACTCGACAAGCCCACGCGCGCCAGCATCGCCTCGGCCTTTTCCCTCGCCTTGCCATCGTTGCGCAATTCGAGTGGCAACATGACATTTTCGACCGCATTCAAATGCCCCAGCAATTGAAACGACTGAAACACAACACCGATTTTCTCTTTCCGCAAGCCGGCACGTCCGTCTTCATCCAGCGCAAAGATATCAATACCGTCCAGCTTGACCGTTCCGTCCGAGGGCGTATCCAGCCCTGCCAGCAAACCAAGCAAGGTTGATTTGCCCGAACCGGATGCGCCGACGATCGCCAGCGTGTCGCCCGCTTGCACGGTAAAATCAACCGCTTGCAGAATGGTCAGTTCACCAGTTGCATCGGCTACGCGTTTAGTCAGATTGATTGCTTCAATTGCAGGATACACAGTAGAGGATTCAGACATGCCGATTGATTTCAGGTTTAGGTATCAGGTGGGAAATATATTAAAAACGGCATTAAAAACGACATTACAAACAGTGACACTGGTTGTTTTTACGTCATTCGCAACGAGCGCTTATTCTGCATCAAAAACCATCCTCGTGCTCGGCGACAGCCTGTCGGCAGAATATGGCCTGGCACGTGGCGAAGGCTGGGTCAATCTGCTGCAGAAAAAACTGGCCACGGAAAAAATCTCTGCTTCCATTGTCAATGCCAGCATCAGCGGCGAAACCACCAGCGGCGGCAAAGCGAGATTGCCGTCCCTGCTGATCAAACATCAACCGGCAATCGTCGTGATAGAGTTGGGTGCAAACGATGCACTACGCGGCTTGTCGCTCGCGGCGACGCAGGAAAATCTGCGCGCCATGATTAAAAGCGCCAAGGCGGCCAAGGCAAAAATCCTGTTGATCGGCATGCAGATACCACCCAACTATGGCAGCGATTACACCAAACAGTTCTCTGCCCTATTTCCCAAACTGGCACAGGAAACCAAATCTTCTCTGGTTCCATTCATGCTGCAGGGCGTGGCCGAAAAACCTGAACTGTTCCAGGCCGATCGCATTCATCCCAGCGCCGAAGCGCACCCGAGAATACTCGACAATATCTGGCCGCAACTCAAACCGTTGCTGATCGGCGGAAAATAAAAAAAGCCGCTTAACGCGGCTTTTTTATTTGGACTTGCAATGGAGACAAACTGTTATTCAGCTGCCTCTGACTTGGCAACAGGTCGCAGGATTTTCACCTTGGCCTTTTGCTTCAAGGCTTCGATATAGGCAAACGTTTCCTGCTGCGCCAGCGCTGCCGTGATCTGCTGATGTTCAGCCTGACGCTTGGCACTATCGACATTGGCCGGTTGCGTCACACGCACTATCCGCAACACGCCAAAACCCTGCGGCAAATCAACGCCTACATAAGCTGGCAGCTTGCTGGTATCAGCCTTCATTACTGCCAGGAATACGGCAGGATTCAGACCCTGGCTCTTGGCGCGTGAAACGATTTGCGTGGCAGAAAAACCGCTCGCATCGTCTTTTGCCTGCAATGCCGCCAGCTTCGCTTCACCGGCTTTTTTGGCGAGTGCAGCAGCTTCTTCCTGTACGACACGCTCATGCACCATCGCCTTCACTTCATCGAAAGGACGTTTGGCTGCAGGCTTGTATTCCGTTACACGGCCTGCAATCAGCGTATTCGGTGCAACTTCCACCGCTTCCGTATTGCGCTTGTTCTTCAGCGATTCATCTGAAAACAAGGCGGTCAGGAATTTTTGATTATTGTATGGTGCCGTTGGCGCGACAGCAGGATTCGGCTGCCGCGACAGATCGCCGGTCGTTTCAATTTTCAATTTCAGTTTATCGGCAACCGCTTTCAAACTATCTGCCTGTTCGTACACCGTGTTGCTGAAGACGTCTGCCGTCTCGGTGTATTTTTTCGCCACCAATTGTTTTCTGATGTCGCTTGCGATTTCGTTTTTGACTTCATCCAGTGTTTTGATCGAAGCCGGTTTGATAGCGGTAAGCTTGATAATGTGGAAGCCGTAATCGGATTGCACCAGATCACTCAATTCGCCTTGCTTGAGCTTGAAGGCTGCCTCTTCAAAAGGCTTGACCATCATGCCCTTGCCGAAAAAACCCAGATCGCCGCCACGTTCGGCCGAACCCGTATCGCTGGAATTTTCCTTGGCAAGCTTGGCAAACTCTTGTGGATTCTTGTGCAGCGTTGCCAGCAATTGCTCTGCTTTCGCTTTTGCAGCGGCCTTCTCGGCGTCGGACGCATCCTTGTTGACGCCGATCAGAATATGGCTGGCACGACGTTGTTCTTCCACGCCATAGTGCTTTGCATTCTGCTCGTAATACGATTTGATATCCGCATCGCTGACATTGATCTGTGCAGCCAATGCATCTGCCGTCAATACGACATATTCGGCTTTCACCTGTTCCGGTACATTAAACTGATTGCTCTTCTCATAGTACGATTTGAGCATGTCGTCAGTTACTTTGACCTGTCCTGCATAATCGGATGTTTTGAATGCGAGTTGCTGCACTTCGCGTTCCTGCTCGCCCAGTTCGGACAGGCGTTTGGCCAGCGAATCCGGCGCAAATGCTGTGTTCTGGATGGCGGCATTCACTTGCTGCGAGGTCAGTTCCTGACGCAAGCGAGCTTCATACATGGTGGGCGTCATGCCTTGCGCAGCAAGAATCGCCTTGTAACGTTCGACATCGAATTTACCGTCGGCGGTCGTCAAACCGCCCATATTGACTATGGTCTGCTGCAAGGCCTGATCGGTTACGGCAAGCTTGTTGCGTTTTGCCTCTGCTGTCAGGACGCGCTGTGCAATCAGGTTGTTCAGGATTTCCTGTTTGGCTTCAGGCGTATCGAACATCTTGGCGTCGAACTGATCGCCGAACATCTGACGGAAGCGACTCATCTGTTCGCGTTGCGCCGCATCCCATTCCGGCTGTGTAATTGTCTGATCAGCGACTTTTGCAACAGTATTCGAGGCATCACCCATGCTGGTATAGCTTTCCAGTCCGACGAAAGCGAAGGACGGCAAGATAATCAACAGCAGCAAAAACTGCATCAGACGGCGGTGAGTACGGATAAATTCAAACATGGCTAACCAATCTCAGACAGATCAATATGTCGCATATGAAAAAAGGCGAACTCTCGTTCGCCTTTTTATTTTTTGGCGGAGTGGACGGGACTCGAACCCGCGACCCCCGGCGTGACAGGCCGGTATTCTAACCAGCTGAACTACCACTCCTGAACTACTTGATGATTATTTGCGAGTTTGACTGATGGTGGGTGCTGACGGGGTCGAACCGCCGACCTACGCCTTGTAAGGGCGCCGCTCTACCAACTGAGCTAAGCACCCCGGATTACGAGTTCTCAGCCAAACATACAGCGTTGTCACCACGCCGCAAAGAAATTATTTTACAGCATGTTGGCGCAATTTGCACTAGCAATTGCACACGCATAGATATTAATTAACTGCGTCTTTCAGAGCTTTACCTGGTTTGAATTTAGGTACTTTGGCAGCCTTGATTTTGATTGCTTCGCCGGTACGTGGATTACGGCCTGTACGTGCTGCACGTTTGCCTACAGAGAATGTACCGAAACCAACCAGGGTAACAGTGCCATTTTTCTTCAATGTGGTTTTGACTGCGACGATGACCGCGTCAAGCGCGCGCGTTGCAGCAGCTTTGGAAATATCGGCGGAACCAGCAATGTGGTCAATCAATTCTGTTTTATTCACTTACGTCCCCTCACAAAGGTTGAATGCCGCAAAGTCGCTTTTACCCAGATCAGTAATGCGGCGGCGATACGACACGCAGAAAAATCTGCAGCAGGTATTAAACAAGCCGCACAGCTATGTGTCAAGCGCTTTGCCCGGCTTTCCCCTCTGAAAATTAACATTTCACGCTGAATTTGGATGTGTTTGCATGAAGCGATTGTTTTAAGCGAAAAAAAACGCTCCGAAGAGCGTTTTTAAGTACAGGCAACTTAGTGCTTTACGACGCCTGAATCAGTCGGTGCAGATGGTTTGGCAACAGCTGCCTCGACCACTGCGGCCTCTTCATCTGTCAATGGTACAGGCGCGCGCTCCAATGCAATCTCAAGCACTTTATCGATCCAGCGTACCGGCACGATCTCCAACTTGTTTTTCACATTGTCGGGAATCTCTGTCAGATCTTTCACGTTTTGTTCAGGTATCAGAACGGTCTTGATACCACCGCGATGCGCCGCCAGCAATTTTTCCTTCAAACCGCCGATCGGCAATATCTCGCCACGCAAAGTGATCTCACCCGTCATTGCCACGTCGGCCCGCACCGGAATACCGGTGAACACGGATACCATTGCCAGAGTCATTGCCGCGCCGGCTGATGGGCCATCTTTCGGCGTGGCGCCTTCAGGAACGTGAATATGGATATCGCTTTTCTCGAAAATATCGGCCTTGATGCCGAGTTTCTTCGCACGGCTGCGCACCACAGTGCGCGCCGCTTCGATCGATTCCTTCATCACATCGCCCAAGGTACCGGTACGAATGATGTTGCCCTTGCCTGGCATAGTCATCGCTTCTATCGTCAGCAAATCGCCACCGACTTCAGTCCATGCCAAACCAACCACCTGGCCGATCTGATTCTCTTTTTCTGCCACGCCGAAATCGAACTGGCGCACACCGAGGAATTTATCGATGTTCTTGCTCGTGACCGTGATTTTGCGTTCCTGTTTTTTCAACAGCAGCATCTTCACAACCTTGCGGCAGATTTTTGAAATTTCACGTTCCAGCGAACGCACGCCTGCTTCTCGGGTGTAGTAGCGAATGATGTCGCGTATCGCCGACTCCGCCACGCTGATTTCCCCCTCCTTCAAACCATTGTTCTTGATCTGTTTCGGCAGCAAATAGCGTTGCGCAATACTGGTCTTTTCATCTTCGGTGTAACCCGAAAGACGAATGACTTCCATGCGATCGAGCAAGGCCGGCGGAATGTTGTACGAGTTTGACGTCGCGACAAACATCACATCCGACAAATCGAAATCGACTTCAACGTAGTGATCCGAGAACGTGTGGTTCTGTTCGGGATCCAGCACCTCCAGCAACGCAGATGAAGGGTCGCCACGGAAGTCGGCACCCATCTTGTCGATTTCATCGAGCAGGAACAATGGATTGCGCACGCCCGCTTTGGACATGCTTTGCAAAATTTTGCCTGGCATCGAACCGATGTAGGTACGACGATGACCGCGGATCTCTGCTTCATCACGTACGCCACCCAAAGCCATGCGGATGAACTTGCGGTTCGTCGCACGTGCGATCGATTGACCAAGCGAAGTTTTGCCCACGCCCGGAGGACCGACGAAGCACAGGATAGGCGCTTTCAGCTTGTCGACGCGCTGTTGCACGGCGAGATATTCCAGGATGCGTTCTTTCACCTTGTCGAGACCGTAGTGATCGTCTTCCAATACCTTTTCTGCGTTGGCCAGATCGTTGTTCACCTTGGATTTTTTCTTCCAGGGCAAACCGAGCAAGATGTCGATGTAGTTGCGCACAACCGTGGCTTCGGCTGACATCGGCGACATCAGCTTGAGTTTTTTCAATTCGTTCTGCGCTTTGACAAGCGCCTCCTTCGGCATCTTGGCAGCGAGTACTTTTTTCTCGAGTTCTTCGAGATCCGCACCCTCTTCGCCTTCTCCCAATTCTTTCTGAATCGCTTTGACCTGCTCGTTCAAATAGTATTCGCGCTGCGACTTTTCCATCTGGCGTTTGACGCGACCGCGGATGCGTTTCTCGACTTGCAGAATATCGAGTTCACCTTCCAGTTGGCCCAGCAGATGTTCATAACGCTTGGCGACATTGAAGATTTCCAGAATGACTTGCTTCTGCTCGAGTTTGAGCGGCAGATGCGCAGCGATCGTGTCGGCCAGACGGCCGGCATCGTCTATCCCGGCCAGCGAGGTCAGAATTTCCGGTGGAATTTTCTTGTTCAGTTTGACGTACTGATCGAACTGCTGAACGATCGCACGACGCATTGCTTCGACTTCAGATTCTTCGCCGGCTTCCGATTCGATCGGCGTCAAATCGGCAACGAAGTGCGTGTCGAGTTCGCTGATGTGATGTATGCGTGCGCGCTGTGCGCCTTCAACCAGCACCTTGACGGTACCATCGGGCAGCTTCAGCATTTGCAGAATATTCGCGACGCAGCCGATTTCATAAATATCATCGGCAGAAGGTTCATCCTTGGCGGCGGCTTTTTGTGCGGCAAGCATGATGCTCTTGCCTTGTTCCATTGCCGCTTCCAATGCCTTGATGGATTTTGGACGACCGACGAACAGAGGGATCACCATATGCGGGAATACAACAACATCGCGCAACGGTAACAGCGGCAGTTGGGTTTGTTCAGTGGAAATAGTAGTCGTCATGGCGAGCCTTATCTATAAACGTGTTAATGATGTTGGCGCTAACGGCCAAAACACAAGCCCGGACAGCAACAAAAATCAGTCAGAAAAACAAAAAAAGCCACCTGCGAAGTTGTCTTCGAAGTGGCTTTACGATGGAAGCCTGAATGATTCTTGCTGATTTGATTGTACTGGTGTTTTCAATGAAAAACAGGCTCCAGGAGCCTGTTTTTCATGATTTTCTGCAGATTATTTACATATCGGCTATTTTGCGCCCGATACCTTGGGTTGCTCATGATAGATCAGCAATGGTTTCGCACCGTTGGTGATCGTACCTTCGTCGATGACCACTTTGGAAACATTCTGTTCGTTCGGCAACTCGTACATCACATCCAGCAAGGCGTGCTCAAGAATGGAACGCAAGCCACGTGCACCGGTTTTGCGTGCAATGGCTTTCTTGGCAATGGCCTGCAAGGCAGCCGGGCGAATTTCCAGCTCTGCGCCTTCCATTTGCAATAATTTGGAATATTGCTTGATCAGCGCATTCTTGGGCTCGAGCAGAATCTGGATCAGCGCTTCTTCATCCAGTTCGCGCAAGGTTGCCACGACCGGCAGACGGCCTACCAACTCAGGTATCAGACCGAACTTGATCAGATCTTCCGGTTCGGTATCCAGCATGACCTGGCTTGCCGAGCGCTCCTCACGACTCTTCACGGTGGCCGAGAAGCCGATGCCACTCTTCTCCGAACGTTCGGAAATGATCTTGGCCAGACCATCGAACGCGCCGCCGCAGATGAACATGATATTGGTAGTATCGATCTGCACGAAATCCTGGTTAGGATGTTTGCGGCCGCCTTGCGGTGGCACCGAAGCCATCGTGCCTTCGATCAGTTTCAGCAAAGCCTGTTGCACGCCTTCGCCGGACACATCGCGGGTAATCGATGGGTTGTCTGATTTACGTGAAATCTTGTCGATCTCATCGATATAGACGATCCCCTTTTGCGCGCGCTCGACTTCGTAGTTACAGTTCTGCAGCAACTTTTGAATAATGTTTTCTACATCTTCACCCACATAACCCGCTTCCGTCAGCGTGGTTGCATCGGCAATGACGAAAGGCACATCCAATGTGCGCGCCAGTGTTTGCGCCAGCAGGGTTTTGCCGGAGCCGGTCGGACCTACCAGCAAGATATTGCTTTTGGCCAGTTCGACGTCGTCTTTTTTACCCAGATGCTTGAGGCGTTTGTAGTGGTTGTAAACTGCTACCGACAAAATGCGCTTGGCTGAATTTTGACCGATCACATATTGATCCAGCAATTCGCACAATTCCTGCGGTGTTGGCAGATCGGTACGCGGGCCGGTCAGCGTTTCTACGCTGGACGCTTCATCACGGATGATGTCGTTGCACAAATCGATGCACTCGTCGCAAATGAACACGGACGGTCCGGCGATAAGCTTTTTCACCTCGTGTTGGCTCTTGCCGCAGAACGAGCAATAGAGCAGTTTTTCGCCGCTTGAGGATTTTTTCTCTGACATGGTGCGCGTTATCTATGGTTGGTACAGATTGATCTTGGCTGCCGGTTGATATTACCTGCGAATTACAGATTCGTCACGCAGCGTAAAAAACCAGTGTTGCAACGGCAGACCGTAAAATAAAACGCCCGAACGTGGATGCGCCCGGGCGTTTTTTGCATAAGAAACAACTATCAGGCTCGGGTTGTCAAAACTTTATCAATCATGCCGTATTCAACTGCCGCATCGGCTGACATGAAATTGTCGCGATCGGTATCGCGACTGATTTCTTCCAGGGTCTTGCCAGTTCTATCGGCAAGAATCTGATTCAAGCGTTCACGCAGATACAGGATTTCACGCGCCTGGATTTCGATATCCGAAGCCTGGCCTTGTGCACCGCCCAAAGGCTGGTGAATCATGATGCGCGAATTCGGCAGCGAGAAACGTTTACCCTTTTCGCCGGCCGCCAGCAGGAAAGCACCCATGGATGCAGCCAGACCGGTACACAGTGTCGAAACATTCGGCTTGATGAACTGCATCGTATCGAAAATCGCCATGCCGGCAGAAACCGAACCGCCAGGCGAGTTGATATACAAAGAGATGTCCTTGTCCGGATTTTCGCTTTCCAGGAACAGCAATTGCGCAACAATCAGATTGGCGGCATGGTCATTGACCGGGCCGACCAGAAAGATCACGCGCTCTTTCAGCAAACGCGAATAAATATCGTACGCGCGTTCGCCGCGACCGCTCTGCTCGATCACCATCGGGACCATACCGAGCATATCGGTATCAAGAGCGGAAGTACGAGTCATGCTAGTGGTCATGTGCTTTCCTTATGGAGCTGCACAAAGCGATCAGCCTTGTGCGTTGTTGCCCATCAATTCATCGAACGCAACCGACTTGTCGGCTACTTTGGCTTTACCCAATACGTAATTGACGACGTTTTCTTCCAATACAAGGGCTTCAACTTCAGCCAGACGGCTACGGTCGCTGAAATAATACTTCAGAACCTGGGTTGGGTCTTCGTAGCTCTGTGCAAATTCTTCGACTTGTGCTTTGACTTGTTCCGGCTTGGCTTGCAGCTCGTTGGCTTTCACAACTTCAGCCAGAATCAGGCCCAAACGCACGCGACGCTCAGCTTGTTCAGTAAACAGTTCAGGCGGGAATGGCAGGTCGCTGACCTTCATGCCGCGCTGCGCCATGTCTTGACGGGTCGATTCCATCAAGCGCTGGGTTTCCTGATCGATCAGCACCTTGGGCACATCGAATTCGCTGATTTTGATCAACGCATCCATGACGCTGTCTTTAGTACGCGCTTTTACGCGGTTGCTGACTTCACGTTCCAGATTTTGTTTGACGTCTGCACGCATTTTTTCCAGATCGCCGTCTTCTATACCCAGCGATTTGGCAAATTCCGCGTCGACTTCTGGCATGTGCGCCCATTCGATCTGTTTCAGCGTGATCGTGAATTCGGCAGTTTTGCCGGCCACGTCTGCACCGTGATAATCGGCTGGGAACGACAATGGGAAAGTTTTGGATTCGCCGACTTTCAAGCCGATCGTACCGGCTTCGAATTCAGCCAGCATGCGGCCTTCGCCGAGAACAAATGCGTAGCCTTCTGCCTTGCCGCCCTGGAATTCAACGCCGTTGATGGTGCCGACGAAATCGATGGTGACGCGATCGCTATTTTTCGCAGTCAGATCCGAACCACCGTCGCCATGTGCGCTTTGCTCGCCCTTGACATGGTAGTGCACGCGCTGCTTGCGCAGGATGTCGATGGTTTTGTCGATTTCAGCGTCGCTGACTTCAACGATAGTTTTTTCCACTTCAGCCGAGGCCAGATCGCCTACCTTGATTTCCGGGTAGATTTCAAACGTTGCGTTGAACGCAAGCGTGCCTTCCGCAACGTCGTCGTTCTTGGCTTCGATCTTTGGATAGCCGGCTACGCGCAGCTTGTTTTCGCTGGTGGCTTCACCGAATGCCTGGCCGACCTTGTCGTTGAGCACTTCGTTTTCGATTTGATAACCGTATTGTTGCGCGACCATTTTCATCGGTACCTTGCCTGCGCGGAAGCCCGGCGCCTTGACGGTACGAGCACGTACTTTCAGACGTTTTTCGACTTCCGTTTGTACTTCTGCGACCGGCACGGTGATCGTGATACGGCGTTCAAGTTTGTCCAGAGTTTCGACTGCAGTTGCCATGTGAATCGTCCAAAAAATAAAGAATTCTGTGGTGCGAGGAGGGGGACTCGAACCCCCACACCATTGCTGGCGTCAGGACCTAAACCTGGTGCGTCTACCAATTTCGCCATCCTCGCGGGAATGTGCACTAAGTGCGCAAATACAAAAGCAAAGGGCGACCTGGAAGTGAATATGTGGGTCGCCCTGCACTGCCTTTTGTATCGGCCGTTCAACTTCAACCCGGGATTTTACTGGATTTTGCACGGCCTGCGCACATTTTGACAATTTGCTTACGCCAGCGGCCCGATTCTCCCACCGTCGAAATGCATGATCGCTTTGCTTTCCGACAGTATCGCAGACTGTGCGGCAGCGATTTTTGCTCCTGCCTGCAGCGCGGCATGGCTTGCATATTTGCCTGAAGAAGCGACATTTTCATTTACTATGCGGGCTGGCCTTGTTATCGCAGCAATGTTTCGCTCCACTATTTTTAAAGCACGGATCTTCTCCGTGCATGCACCATACTCCATCCATGGCTGTCGATCATTACGAAAATTTCCCTGTTGCATCCATCCTGTTACCGGCTCGCTTGCGCCCTGCGGTTGAAATCATCTACGCCTTCGCCCGCAGCGCCGACGATGTGGCAGATGAAGGCGATGCCAGCGCAGAGGAACGACTGGCGGCACTGACCGCCTACGAAAACGGGCTGGATCAGATTGCTGCCGGGCAAACGCCGGACACTCCCCTGTTCCGCGAATTGGCCAAGGTCATCGCCGACTATCATTTACCACTGCAGCCATTCCGCGACTTGCTGTCAGCCTTCAAGCAGGATGTCAGCACCACGCGCTATGCAGACTTCAGCCTGTTGCTCGACTACTGCCGTCGTTCAGCCAATCCGGTCGGCACGCTGATGCTGCATTTGTATGGCGCGGCAAACGCAGAAAACCTGCGCGATTCGGATGCCATCTGTTCCGCGCTGCAATTGATCAATTTCTGGCAAGACGTGGCGATTGATATGCGGAAAGCGCGTATCTACCTGCCGCAGGAAGATATGCAAACATTCCGGGTAGGCGAAGAACATATCGCCGGCCAGCGCATCGATCAGGCCTGGCGCAATCTGATGCAATTCGAAATATCCCGCGCACGCAGCATGCTCATCTCGGGTGCGCCGCTAGCCTTGCGCCTGCCGGGGCGCATCGGCTGGGAGTTGCGACTGGTTGTGCAAGGCGGCCTGCGTATACTGGAGCGTATAGAAGCCGTCGATTACGATGTCTTCCGGCATCGCCCCAAGCTGGGGAAAAGCGACTGGTTGCGCCTGATCTGGCGTGCCATATGCATGAAGGCGCCGCCAGGCTTGCACGAACAATAAGGGCGCCACATCAAACACCGATGTATCGTCTTGCCGTCATACACAAGTTTTCAAATAATTAACCAAAGGCAAGGACTTATTTGTCCCGATTGCCTTAGTCGGCTAGCATAGCGGCTTCATTCAGCGCCAGGCGCCCTACTTTTATGTCACCCGACGATTATTGCCAGCAAAAAGCCGCTCAAAGCGGCTCCAGTTTTTATTACAGTTTCCTGTTTCTGCCAGCGGAGCGCCGCCGTGCGATCACCGCGCTCTACGCCTTCTGCCGCGAAGTTGACGACACGGTCGATGACTGCACAGATGTTTCGATTGCACGCACCAAGCTGGCATGGTGGCGTCAGGAAGTAGCCGCCATGATGGCTGGCGCACCGACGCATCCGGTCACCAAGGCCCTGCAGCCGCATCTGACCAGCTTTGCACTCGACAATCAGCATCTGCTGTCCATCATCGACGGCATGGAAATGGATCTCGACCAGACGCGCTATCTCGACTTCCCCGGCTTGCAAAAATACTGCTGGCATGTGGCCAGTGTGGTCGGCATTCTGTCGGCGAATATTTTCGGCGTGACCAATCCGCAAACGCTGCAATACGCGGAAAAGCTCGGCCTGGCCTTCCAGCTGACCAACATCATTCGCGATGTCGGCGAAGATGCCCGCAAGGGTCGCATCTATCTGCCGGTGAACGAACTGCAGCAATTCAATGTCACCGCCGCCGATATATTGAATGCGCGGCACAGCGACAACTTTGAAAAGCTGATGCAGTTTCAGGCAGCACGTGCGCAAAAAATGTATGACGAAGCATTTGCCTTGCTGCCCAAGGAAGACAGACGCGCCCAGCGTCCCGGCTTGATCATGGCGGCAATCTATCGCGCCGTGCTGAATGAAGTTGAGCGTGACGGTTTCCATGTCCTGACGCAACGCATTTCCCTCACGCCTATCCGCAAACTGTGGCTCGCGTGGATTACCTATGTGCGCGGTTAATGTCTGAAACCGCGTCCCGCATGAAGCAGGCGGTTGCCGTCATCGGCGCCGGCTGGGCCGGTTGCACCGCAGCAGTTGAACTGGCGCGCGCCGGACATCAGGTCACGCTTTACGAATCGTCCCGCACGCTGGGCGGCCGCGCGCGCGCAGTCGAGATGCAAGGGAAAATACTGGATAACGGACAGCACATCCTGCTCGGCGCCTATGCGGAAAGCTTGCGTTTATTCAAAATGCTTGGCATCGACACCGACCAGGCACTGTTGCGCCTGCCTTTGCAAATGCGTTATCCGGCAGGATGCGACGGCATGGATTTCATCGCGCCGCGACTGCCCGCACCATTGCATTTGCTGGTCGCCTTGCTGCGCGCCAAAGGCTTGAGCGGCAGCGACAAAATGGCACTGGCACGCTTTTCATCGGCAGCACGCTGGATGGATTGGCAATTGAATACCGATTGCAGCGTCAGCGAGTTATTGCATCGCTTCGATCAAACCGAGCGCCTGATCAAACTGATGTGGCAACCGCTCTGCATCGCCGCCCTGAATACTCCGCCGGAACGTGCATCGGCGCAAATTTTCCTGAATGTGTTGCGCGACAGTCTCGGCGCGCGCCGTGTCGCCTCCGACATGCTGATTCCGCGCGTCGATCTGACTACGCTGTTTCCGCAACAGGCTGCAAACTTTGTAGTGCAGCATGGCGGCACCATCAAAACCGGCGCGACGGTGCAGAAAATAGCTAACGATAATCGCAAGTGGTCGGTGATGCTGGATAAAACGGAAGATGCAGAGTATGACGCCGTGATCGTCGCCACATCGGCGACGCAAGCGGCGATCCTGCTGGCAGATGTGACGATGAATGCTGCCATTCCTGCGTTTGAATATGAAGCGATCACCACCTGTTATCTGCAATATCCGGCGGATACGCATCTCGCCCTGCCGTTCCATGCATTGACCGACGACGCTGATAGCGGATGCTGGGGCCAGTTTGTGTTTGATCGCGGACAGCTCGATCACACGCAAAGCGGCTTGCTTGCCGTCGTCGTCAGCACCTCGACATCGGCGATTGATATCGGACATGAAGCCTTGTCTGCGGCGATTGCGGCGCAACTTGCCCATGCCTTGCAGATGCCCGCTTTGGCACATCCCGAATGGAGCCGGATCATTTCGGAAAAACGCGCAACGTTTTCCTGTACGCCTGGACTGCAGCGTCCGCAAGAAAAAACCGAATTCCCGCATCTGGCCATCGCCGGCGACTATCTGGCCAGCGACTATCCGGCTACGCTGGAATCGGCAGTACGCAGCGGCGTGAAAGCCGCGAGCCTGCTGCGCCAGCACTTTACTGCTGAAAAATAAATTGCCAACCTTATTCGTGTTCGCGCACGCGATTGAGCGCTTCATCGATGCGCTCTACTGCAATGATGGTCAAGCCTTCTATTTTCTGTTTAGGCGCATTCGATTTGGGAATCAGGGCCAGCGAAAAACCCAGTTTTGCGGCTTCACGCAAACGCTCCTGGCCGCGCGGCGCCGGACGTATTTCACCGGCCAGCCCGACTTCGCCGAATACCACCAGGCCACGCGGCAAGGGACGGCTGCGCATAGACGAATGTATCGCCAGTAACACGGCAAGATCGGCTGCCGGCTCGGTAATCTTCACGCCGCCAACCGCATTGATGAAGACATCCTGATCGAAGGCCGCGATGCCTGCATGTCTGTGCAACACCGCCAGCAGCATCGCCAGCCGGTTCTGCTCCAGCCCCACTGAAAGTCGGCGCGCATTCGGCAAATGCGACGTATCGACCAGTGCCTGAATTTCAACCAGCAAGGGACGCGTTCCTTCCTGCGTCACCATCACACAAGCACCGGACACCGGACTGTCGTGCTGCGACAGGAACAATGCGGATGGATTGGAAACGCCCTTCAATCCTTTTTCCGTCATCGCGAATACGCCCAGTTCATTCACCGCGCCAAAGCGATTCTTGATCGCGCGCACCAGACGGAAGCTGGAATGCGTATCGCCTTCAAAATACAAAACCGTATCGACGATATGTTCGAGTACGCGCGGCCCGGCCAGCGCGCCCTCTTTCGTCACATGCCCAACCATGATGATGGTCACGCCGGTTTGCTTGGCGATACGCGTCAACTGCGCGGCACATTCGCGTACCTGCGCCACTGATCCCGGCGCCGAACTGAGCGCATCCGAATACACGGTTTGTATCGAATCGATCACGGCCACATCCGGTTTGTGCTCTGCCAGGGTGTTGAGAATTTTTTCCAGCTGGATTTCAGCCTGCAGCTTCAAGTCTTTTGCATCGACTGCAAGGCGTTTCGCACGCAGCGCTATTTGCGCGCCTGACTCTTCCCCGCTGACATACAGAACTTTTTTAATCTTCGACAGATTGGCCAGCGCCTGCAGCAGCAGGGTCGACTTGCCGATACCGGGATCACCCCCTATCAGCACCACGCCGCCTGCCACCAGACCGCCGCCGAGTACGCGATCGAATTCTTCTATGCCGGTGCCGAAGCGCGGCACATCGATCGCCTCGATGTCGGCCAGACTCAATACCGGCGCCGATTGCGCCAATCCCTGGTGCTGCGCCGAGTAACGGTTGGTGCCGGTTTCGACAACCGTCTCGACCAGCGTATTCCATGCGTTGCAGGATGGACATTGCCCGCCCCATTTATTGCTGATACCGCCGCATTCGCTGCAGGTGTAATTGGTTTTGGCTTTTGCCATTGGTGTCGGCTTCCGTCTTGCTGATTAAATTAAACGTTCTCGGATTCAACGATACGTACGCGCGGCGCAATCGCACACATCAATTCATAACCTACAGTACCCGCCGCATTGGCAACTTCATCGATCGGCAAACCCTGCCCCCACAAAATGACCGGACTGCCAACACCAGCAGTGGCAACCGGTGTCAGATCGACAGTAATCATATCCATCGAAACGCGCCCGACCATCTGCGTCCTCACGCCATCGACGATGACTGGCGTACCACTAGGCGCATGACGCGGATAGCCGTCTGCATAACCGCATGCGACCACGCCTATCGTCATCGGCCCGCTGGCGACAAAACTGCTGCCGTAACCGACCGCATCGCCGGCCGCGATGTGCTGGATACCGATAATTTCACTGCTCAAGGTCATCGCAGGCTGCAAGCCAAAGGCAGCTGCCGACGTGTCTGCCGGCGTGCCGCCGTACAGCATCACACCGGGACGTACCCAATCCGCCGCGCATTCCGGATGCATCAAATCTGCCGCCGAATTGGACAGGCAGCGATCACCGGGCAAGCCCTGCGTTGCCGTTTGAAAGCGCTGCAGTTGTTCGCTTAGCGGCAAATTGGCATTGGCGGCATTTTCTGCGTTGGCGAAATGCGTAATAAAGGAAATATTGCGTACTGCCGGTATGGCGCGCAGGCGTTGATAGATATCACGGCAAACCGCAGGCATGAAGCCGAGGCGATTCATCCCGCTATTGATTTTAAGATGCACATCCAGTTTCGCATTCAGACTGGCTTGCTCCAACATCTGCAGTTGCTCGACGCAATGCACGACGGTATCGATCTGATGAACGGCAATCGTCTGCAAGTCATCCGCATCGAAAAAACCCTCCAGCAGCAGGATGCGTTTTTGCCAACCAAGTTGCCGCAGGCGCGCCGCATTATCCACTTCTATCAGACCCAGGCCATCCGCCTCCGCGAAACCGCGCATGCCACGTTCCAGACCATGCCCGTATGCATTTGCCTTGACCACAGCCAGAATGCGGGAATGCGGCGCGCAATTTTTTGCCACCCGCAGATTATGACGCATAGCAGCAATATCAATAGTGGCAAGTAAAGGTCTGGGCATACAAAAAATTAAAAAAGTTAAATCGCATGCTGCGCGCGATGTAAAGCAATCGAGGGGCCGCGACATCGCGCGACCTGCGACCTTATTTTACCGGACGCACTCTGATGGTTGACGGGCATTTCAATCGAAGTCTCATATTTTCATGGTATAAAGCAAGCCGGAGACACACAGACAAATAGATCAATACGGATGAATCGCGGTTTTTACACCATCATGGCGGCGCAGTTTTTTTCATCGCTCGCCGACAACGCCCTTCTTATTGCGGCCATCGCTTTATTGACAGTCATGAAGTCACCTGACTGGATGACTCCGTTACTGAAACTGTTCTTCGTTCTTTCTTATGTCTTGCTGGCGGCTTTCGTCGGCGCATTCGCAGATTCGCTGCCCAAAGGGCGCGTGATGTTCATCACCAACATGATCAAGATCGTCGGTTGCGGCATGATGTTTTTCGACGTGCATCCGCTGATCGCGTATGCCGTAGTCGGTTTCGGCGCAGCTGCCTATTCACCTGCCAAGTACGGCATTCTGACCGAACTGTTGCCGGCAGAAAAACTGGTCGCGGCAAACGGCTGGATCGAAGGACTCACCGTCTCCTCCATTATTCTTGGCACCGTCATGGGCGGCGCTCTGATTAATCCGAGCATCGCCGCCAAATTGCTGGCGTTCGATTTCCCGTTTTTTGATTTTGGCATTGATACACCGGCAGAAACCGCACTCTGCATTATTGCAGTCATCTATCTGCTGGCAGCCTTGTTCAATCTAAGAATTCCCGACACCGGTGCCCGCTATCCGCATCAGGAACGCCATCCTATCAAGCTGATTAGCGATTTTGTTCATTGCTTTACCACTTTGTGGAACGACAGGCTGGGCCAGATTTCACTGGCCGTCACCACTCTGTTCTGGGGTGCGGGAGCAACCTTGCAATTCATCGTCTTGAAATGGGCCGGCCATTCATTGGGCATGCAGCTGGACGAAGCCGCCATTCTGCAAGGCGTGGTCGCAGTGGGTGTAGCGATAGGCGCCGTTGCAGCGGCCCGCTTTGTTCCCTTGAGAAAATCATTATCCGTAATGCCGCTGGGCGTCATCATGGGCGTCGTCGTCATCATCATGACCATGGTGCACACGGTCTGGCTGGCCTATCCGCTGCTGGTGCTTGTGGGCGCCCTGTCCGGCTATTTTGTCGTGCCGATGAATGCATTGCTGCAGCATCGCGGCCATGTCCTGATGAGCGCCGGGCATTCGATTGCCGTACAAAACTTCAATGAAAATCTGTCGGTGCTGACGATGCTGCTGCTCTATGCACTGATGATCAAGCTGGATCTGAATATCAACATTGTCATCGTGCTGTTCGGACTCTTTGTTTCCGGCATCATGGTGCTGATCATGCGCAGGCATGCAGCCAATCAGCGCGAGCACGATTCACTGTCTCTGATCGGCGAACACAAGCACTAGTCGCGACAAGGTTCAGACCAGCGGATGCGCCAGCTTTATTCTTTGTCCGGCGCGCGTACGCCAGTCATCCGGCACGATGAATCCGCGGCTCGTCTCCAGTCCTGTGCCATTCTTCACTTCCAGCAATGCGACCAGCACGGGCATCGTATCGTGCACGAAATATTCTGACAGATATTCCTGCAGCGTCTGTTGATCCATCGTCTGCGCTAGCGGCAAGCTGGCAGGCGCCAGCCACTGCAGACGCGGCAAAATTGCGTAGCGTTCCGCACGCAAATGCGCGAGATCGGAACATGCACACCAAAAACCGCGGCAATGTTCGTGCGCGGTGCCGCAGGCGTTCATCTCCAGATCGACGTCCGGGTAAAAAAGCCAGCCCTTCACCAAGGCTTGCGCCTTGCTGACATGCTCCGGTAAATGTATTTGCGCGGCAGGATGCGCGGAAAGCAGCAGTTGCCGGTCCAGTATCTTGTGCATTTTGGCGCCTAGCGTATCCGCCAGATTGGGTCCGACGAAGTAATCGGCATCGTTGCCTGCGCCACTGGATTCCAGCAGATAGAATTTGGTAGCAAATTCCCAGTGCACCAGTTGATCGTCCAGATGCAGCAGAAAATCGAATTCGCCTATGGTGCTGTTTTTTCCGGCGCGCACCTGTACGCTGTGTGCAAACAGCACGTTTTGACGTTCCAGATAAAACGCCATCAACTTCTCTGCATAACGTCCCAGTCGCGCGAACGGCTGCAAATCCAGGTAACGATGCAGCTCCGCAGGCTCGCTATCCATGGCTGTCAGCCATGCATAGATGCCAGCCAGCATGCCGGCCGGCAGTGCTGCAATTTTCCCCTGCCATTGCGGCGCATGCGGATCCAGCAAATCAGGCGCAACCAGCAACCATGCCAATGCGCGTACATGCGGATCGTTCAGATGTCCCCAGCTCCGGTGAAATTGCGCCTGAAAATTATTCACAGGTTTATGCGCTCGGACTGTCGGCATACGTTTGCATGGCCAGGCACAAATCAGCCCATGCCTTGCTCTTGTCTTTAAGGTTGCGCAACAGATAGGCAGGGTGATACGTGACGATTAAAGGCAGGTCAGCATAGCGATGCACGGTGCCGCGCAACTTGCCGACTGGCGTCGCCGGATCCAGTTTCAATAACGATATGGCCGCTGTTTTTCCCAGCGCGACGATGACAGTCGGCTTGATCAAGGCTATCTGTCGTTCCAGATACGGAATGCAAGCCGCGACTTCTTCTGCTGCAGGAGGACGATCATGTTTGCCGGCATCGATCGGCCGGCACTTCACGATATTTGCAATATAGGTATTTTCACCGCGCTTCAAGCCCATGGCGCCGAACATATTGTCGAGCAATTTTCCGGCCGGACCGACGAAGGGCTCGCCCTGAAAATCCTCGTTGCGTCCCGGACCTTCACCGACAAACAGCCATCTTGCCTTTTGATCGCCGACGCCAAATACGGTTTGCGTCCGGCTTTTGCATAAACCGCATTGCGTGCAACTCGCGACGACGGATTTGAGCTGCGCCCAATCCATCTGCACAATATCGGCAAACGATGTGCTCGTCGCCACTTCAGACGCGGTAAGCGTAACAGGTGCATGCAGCGGCACTGCCGCGGCCGGAGTACGTTCCGCCCACGCAGACGTCGTTACCGCAACTGCTGTCGTCTGCATGGATGGAACTCCTGCAGGCGCAGCATCCATTACCGCCTCCGCCACAGCCTGTGGCGCTGCAATGCCACGTTGCGACCAGATCGGCCCCAGGCCCATTTCATGCAGGAATGCTGCGCGTCGATGTTGATCACTCATAGTGCCAGCTTCATCACAATGGCGTCTTCACGCTGATTATTCGGTGCCGGATAATATCCCTTGCGTATGCCGATGCGCGCAAAGCCGTAACGCTCATAAATTTTTTCCGCCCGCGTGTTGGAGGGACGCACTTCCAGCAACAGCGCTTGCAGTTTTCTTTCCTGCACGATGGCCTTGGCCTTGTTGAGCAACAAGAGCCCGATGCCGCACCCATGCAAATCGCGATGCACGGTGATATTCAATAAATGCGCATCGTCCACCGACGGCATTAGCAGGAAATAGCCATTCAATGTGCCTGCGGCATCGCGCAGTATCCAGGTTTCATAGCCGCTGCTGATCGAATCGAGAAAATTCCCGCGCGTCCACGGAAACGGATAGACATCGTTTTCAATGGCCAGCACATCGCTGACATCGGACGGCTGCATCCGGGAAAAATACAGCTTGAGCGGACGCGCTACCGGAGCCGGCTGCGGAATCGGACTTTGCACAGAACTCATGCGATTTCCTTTGCGGCCTTTTCCAGACGTTCATTCGTCGTCAATGCCACCTTGTTGCGTAAATACAGAGGCTCTGCAACACCGGCAGCCACGCCCTGCCCTTGCGCAAAGGCCAGCGCACCCAGCGTTGCAATCTGTGCGGCATGCGGCACCCATTCTTTCATCTCGGCGCGAAAAAAAGAACGCGCTGCAAAATCCTTCTCATATGCCTTCAATCCATTACCGCAGGCGACAACTTCGCCAATCGGCATCACATCCGACGCAGCGGACAAGGTAGGCGCGATTACTATCTGCCATTCGCGATCCCAACGATATTGCGCCCAATAGACTTCGCCCATGCGCGCATCCATCACTGCGAGCACATCGCATGCGCCGGTTTCCTCATGGCAAGCCTGCGCCAATGCCAGCAAGGTGACCGTCGGCAGCAATGGCAGATCTGCGCCATAAGCCAGGCCCTGCGCAATCCCGCAAGCGGTGCGCACGCCGGTAAATGAACCGGGACCGGAACCGAATGCAATTGCATCGCAATCCGCCAATGCCAGACCGGCCCTGGCGAGCAAGTCCTGCACCATCGGCAAAATGCTTTGCGAGTGCGTTGTCACGCCTGCCGCTTCTGCAGACGTCACGACAGCGCCATGCAGCAATGCAGCCGAGGCAAGTTCAGAGGATGTTTCAATAGCAAGGATAGTAGACATGGCGGTATTTTACCGCGCGTGCCGCGAGGCGTCTGGATCGCATGCACACTTTGTGAAATTACTGCCGGCCCGGCTATCGCAGCAGACGCTTGCTCAACTGCGGGGAGAAACCGGTAAAATACCGCCATGTCCAGCATCACACTAGAACCGGAAAACCAGCATCAGTTAGCGCAACGCATGCAAGATGACGTATGGGTGGTCGCCTGCCTGTGCGCAGCGTGGTGCGATGTATGCACAAGCTACCGGCCGGGTTTCGATGAACTGGCAGCGCAGCATCCGGATAAACTTTTTATCTGGATCGACATTGAAGACAGAGCCGATCTGATCGGTGACTTCGATGTTGAGAACTTCCCCACACTTTTAATTCAGCGCGGCGACGATGTGATGTTTTACGGTACCACCATACCGGACCATCGCATCGCTCATCGCCTGATCACGGCGCATGCCGACAAGACCGATGCAGAATTAAAAATGCAGGCACACAGCAGCGCCGAATACAGGAGCTGGCAAGTGGAACGCAATCTGCGCAAGGCATTGGCCTAGTCCCGAGACGCTCTGCAAGGCAAACGCATAGCCTGGCAAATTTTCAGGCAAAAAAAATCCCCAGCAAGCCGGGGATTTTCTATTTCGCTTGATTCAGCTTAGATAGGCTGAATGTTCGAAGCTTGCTTGCCCTTAGGACCAGCGGTCACTTCAAAAGAAACGCGTTGGTTCTCTTGCAGTGATTTGAAGCCGCTCGACTGAATTGCCGAGAAGTGAGCGAACAAATCTTCGCCGCCTTCGTCAGGGGTAATAAAGCCGAAGCCCTTCGAATCATTAAACCATTTTACGATACCAGTTGCCATTACAATTCCTAATTTCAGTTAAGTTGGGCAGTTGCCCGTTAAATCGTTTCAACCAAGACAGGAATGACAGACTAATACTGCACTACTAACTCGAATCTCAACGATACTTGATTATACCGGAGAAAATTAAAAAAGTTAAACTTTGATAATTACTTAATCTTGCAAGAAAGCATTAATGGGAAATTTACTCATTTTCTTGCATCACTGTCATGAAAATCTGAGAACTTCCCCCACTCGCTAAAGAAGAATCGCGACGCTAGCGTATGCTTATTTTTGCTGCTGCGCTTTTTCCTTTTCGGCTTTTTTCTCCAGAATTTCTTTCTGACGCGCAGCGGATTCCTTTACCTTCTCTTCGTATCTCCTGATATTCGCAGCGCGTTTTTGTTCTTCCGCCGCCTCATTGGCCTTCAGGCTCTGCTGTTTCTCTGCCTGTTTCTCATTTTTTTTTGCCTGTGCGTCTGCGCGCGCCTTGCGTTGCGCATCCCTGGATACGCTGTTTTGCTCATGGATCGATTTGCCGGCATCATCGGTTTTGCCTTCGCCAGGCGCTTGCTGCAGGATGGCCTTGCCTTCGTTTTCCGCTGCTTTTTCTGTCAGACGGCGATCGCGCTCCACCACACGCGCGTGCCGTATATATGCATTGGCCTCGACTTCGATCGGCTTCACTGTCAGCAAATCCACGCGCCGGCGTTCCTTCGCCTTGTTCAAACACGAAGTGGCAAAGAATTTTGGATAACAGGCGTGCTGCTCTGCATTGAAGCGCGCTTCAATATTGGCACGTGCCTGCTTGACATCCTCCAATGCACTGTCTGCAGTTTCCTGCGTCTTGATGGCACCGGCCGGATAACGCCCCACCACATCTTGCACCGAGTAGGACTGCAAGCCTGCTTCGTCCATCGTCGCGGTCGTTTGCGCCCACACATAGGGGCCGGATAGCAGCATCAATGCCGCTGCGAACATTCTCGCTATCAGTTTCATCATTACGGTTTCACCAGGTTGAATTGCTGCCGGGACTATAAAATTGCATTGCCGCTATAGCTGCGTTCGGCTTCCATGTATTCGGTCGATTGCATTTCCACCAGACGCGACACGGTGCGTTGAAACTCCATCGTCAGCGCGCCATCGGTATACAGCTGATGCATGTCGACGGCTGCCGACATCAGCAGCTTGATTCTGCGATCGTACAACACATCAATCAGCCAGATGAAACGGCGTGCTTCCGAAGACATGCCTGCCGACATGAGCGGGACATCCGACAGGATAAGAGTATGAAAACGACTGGCAATTTCAAGATAGTCGTTTTGCGAACGCGGACCGCCGCACAGCGTAGCGAAGTCGAACCATATCACACCGCCGGCGCGCCTTAGCGCCTTGATCTGGCGCCCCTCAACATCGATGACAGGATTCTCGTCGCTGGTTTCCGCTATCCGTACGAATGCGTTGCGCAATGCATGATCGGCCGCGGCTCCCAGCGGCGTATGATACGCATCAACCTGGGACAAGGCCCGCTTGCGATAGTCATTACCGCCATCCACATTCATGATGTCCAGTTTTTCCTGCAGCAAAGCGATGGTAGGCAACATGCGGTCGCGATGCAGGCCATCCGGATACAGCGTACTCGGTTCAAAATTGGATGTGATGATAAAAGACACGCCATTCTTGAACAAGGCATTGAACAGGTTGTACAGAATCATCGCATCGGCGATATCGGTCACGTGAAATTCGTCAAAGCAGATCAGCCGGTATTTCTTTGCGATACGCAATGCCACTTCATCCAGCGGATTGGCAATCATCTTCAATTCATCCAGCTCGCGATGCACGCTGCGCATGAATTCGTGGAAATGCACACGTGTCTTGCGCACCAGCGGCACCACCGCAAAGAAGCTATCCATCAGGAAAGACTTGCCGCGCCCGACACCACCCCACATATAGACACCGCGCGGAATTGCCGGCGGCTTGAGAAAACGCAGGAAGGCATTTGCCCGTTGCGCCTTGTATTCTACCCACTCATCGTAGGCTTGCTGCAGACGGATAATGGCTTGCCTCTGCGCTTCGTCTGCACTGAATCCGCGTTGCAGCAAGGCATGGTCGTAAAACTCTTGAACATTCATTCTGCTCAAATCCAATTCGTTTTCAGGGTCGGTGCGATCTGATTGTTTATCGATGTTCAAGATAAAAACGGGCGAGTCGCAACTCGCCCGCACATTTCAACACACGTATATTTACAGCGGATACATATTCACCACGACGCGCGGCGGATAACTGCCGCCTCCCGAACTGATCGGCAGGCTGAAGCCCAGTCCGAGGCCGACGCCACCGCTACCGCCACCCAGGCCAACACCCATGCTGGAACCAGATGGCTGTCCGTACGGCGGCAAGCGCAGTTCAGAAGTGCGATAACCAAGCTTATTGCAAATTATGCGCAACTCGCCGGAAGCACTGCCTATATCCAGCGTCCCCGGCGTTATCACATTCCAGCTCCCCGTATTATTCATCACGGCACAGCTGGCACCAGCTATTTCCTGACCATTGCTGGCCGTGACAACCGCAACCCGGCCATCGCCCCAGTTACCGGTGGCGCAGGCGGTCAATATCAGGGGCAGCAGCAAAGTGATGGTACGCATCAGCGCCTCCTAGAAATTCAAGGAACGTCCATCTACCGCCAGTGCCGCCTCTTTGAGCGCTTCCGACAAGGTCGGATGTGCATGGCATATACGTGCAATATCTTCCGATGAAGCACGGAATTCCATCGCCACCACGGCTTCCGAAATCAATTCGGATGCCTGCGGCCCGATGATGTGCACACCAAGAATTTCATCGGTTTTTGCATCGGCCAGAAACTTCACAAAACCGGTGGTATCGCCCAGTGCGCGCGCACGACCATTGGCCAGGAAAGGAAAGGTGCCGGCTTTATAGGCGATATTTTCAGCTTTCAGCTGCTGCTCGGTTTTGCCGACCGAAGCAATTTCCGGCGATGTATAAATAACCGATGGAATCGTATTGAAGTTCACGTGCCCATGCTGACCGGCTATGCGCTCTGCAACGGCGACGCCCTCTTCTTCCGCCTTGTGCGCCAGCATCGGGCCGCGCACAACATCACCCACTGCCCAGACATTGGGCAGACTGGTTTTGCAATCGCCATCGACAGCGATAAAACCGCGCTCATCCAGTTTCAGGCCGACTGCTTCCGTATTCAAACCCACGGTATTCGGTATGCGTCCGATCGATACGATCAATTTATCGAAGACCGCTTTTTGCGCCGCACCCTTGTCATCGACATAGTTGACCGTGACCTCATTCTTGCCCACAGCGATGGCACCTATCTTCACACCCAGATTGATGGCCAGACCCTGCTTGACGAATTGCTTTTGCGCTTCCTTGGCAACCTGCTCATCCACCGCACCGAGGAAAACCGGCAAGGCTTCCAGCACGGTGACCTCGGAACCGAGGCGGCGCCAGACGCTGCCCATTTCCAGGCCGATCACACCGGCACCGATCAGACCCAGACGTTTCGGCACTTCGGTCATAGCCAGTGCACCGGTGTTGGAGAGGATCATCTTTTCATCGAAATCTGCACCCGGCAATACGCGCGGCGTCGAGCCGGTAGCCACGATCACATGTTTGGTCGCGATGGTTTCTTCGCCAGCACCCGCCACCTTGATTTCATATCCGCCCGCACCCGCTTTTGCAAAGGAACCACGGCCATGGAAAAAGGTGACCTTGTTTTTCTTGAGCAGATACAGAATGCCATCGTTATTCTGTTTGACGACCGTATCCTTGCGCGCCACCATTTTCTTCACATTCAGCGTCAAATCCTTGACTTCAATTCCATGCTCGGCAAAGGCATGACCGGCATGCTCGTAATGCTCAGACGATTGCAGCAAGGCTTTCGATGGAATGCAACCGACATTGGTGCACGTACCGCCAGGCGCTGCGCCGCCCTTGGCATTTTTCCATTCATCGATGCAGGCGACAGAAAAGCCCAGTTGCGCTGCGCGTATGGCGGCGACATAGCCGCCAGGGCCGCCACCGATTACTACTACATCAAAATTTTTCGACATTTTTTATCCCGCGAATTTTTTACTGAAAAAAAAGACACAAAGGCATCAGCTTGCGCGCGCCTTTGTGTCTTTCCGTCTATCCGATTTTAAAGGTCCAGCAACAGGCGCGCAGGGTCTTCCATCGCTTCCTTCATCGCCACCAGCCCCAGCACGGCTTCGCGACCATCGATGATGCGATGATCGTAAGACATGGCGAAGTAGTTCATCGGACGGATCACGATCTGCCCGTTTTCAACCACTGCGCGCTCCTTGGTTGCATGTATCCCCAGAATCGCCGATTGCGGTGGGTTGATGATAGGCGTCGACAGCATCGAACCGAATACGCCGCCGTTTGAAATCGAGAAAGTGCCGCCGTTCAGATCGTCCAGCGTCAGCTTGCCTTCTTTGGCCTTGTTGCCAAATTCCGCAATCTTCTTTTCAATTTCAGCGATAGTCATTTGATCGGCATCGCGCAGGATCGGCACCACCAGTCCGCGTGGCGAACCGACGGCAATGCCGATATCGAAGTAGCCGTGATAGACGATGTCATTACCGTCTACCGATGCATTGATGATCGGATATTTTTTCAATGCAGCAACCACTGCCTTGACGAAAAATGACATGAAGCCGAGTTTGACACCGTGTTCTTTTTCGAACTTGTCCTTGTACTTGGCACGCAGATCCATCACCGGCTGCATATTGACTTCGTTGAACGTAGTCAATATGGCATTACTCGATTGCGACTGCAGCAAACGCTCGGCGATACGGGCGCGCAAGCGGCTCATGGGCACGCGCTCTTCCGGACGATTGGCCAGCATAGTGGCCGACATGGGCGCAGTCACTTGCTGCAGAGCGGGTTTGGCTGCTGTCGCTACAGGCGCTGCCTGTTTTTTCTCCAGCTGATTGATGACATCGCCTTTGGTGACACGGCCATCCTTGCCGGTGCCGGCAACATCGCTCGCTGCCAGCTGGTTCTCCGCCAGCATTTTTGCTGCGGCCGGCATTGCAATATTGCTGGCAGCATTCGCGGATGCCGCCATTGCAGGTGCAGCAGTTGGCGCCGCAGTTGCTGCTGCAGGAGCGGACGCTGCAGGGGCAACCGCAGCCGACAGATCGGTATCGAGCAAGGCAATAACTTCACCCGCAACCACGGTACTGTTGTCATCGCGAATGATTTGCGTGATCACGCCGGCGGCCGGTGCCGGCAATTCCAGCACAACCTTGTCGGTTTCGATATCGATCATGTTTTCGTCGCGCGCGACGGTCTCGCCCACCTTTTTATGCCATTGCAGCAGCGTTGCTTCTGCAACGGATTCCGACAATTGCGGAACTGTGATCTCAAGAATAGCCATATAACTCTCCGTTTCGGTTTGTTCATGTCGCAATCCAGTCTCTGGAGTACGACAGGGTATTTATTTCGTTTGGATAAAACCTTTTAACTTGCTGAATGCTGTTTCTATCAACGTCTTCTGTTGCGCGTAATGCTTGTCATAGTAGCCGACGGCAGGTGAAGCGCTGGCTGGACGACCGGCATACGCCAGCTTCTGTCCATCCGACATGTTTTCCAGAATATTGTGCTGAATCTGGAACCATGCACCCTGATTTTGCGGTTCATCCTGCGCCCACACCAGATCCGTGAAATTCGGAAATTTCTTGAGCTCTGCCGCAAATGCCTTGTGCGGGAATGGATACAGTTGTTCGATACGCACGATGGCCACATCGTTCTGTGCCCGTTCCTTGCGCGCATGGACCAGATCGTAATAAACGCGCCCCGAACAGGCGATGACGCGTTTGACTTTTTTAGCGTCGATACTGGTATCGACTTCGCCTATCACGGTCTGGAACGAACCGCTGGCAAGATCGGTCAGCGGCGAACCGGCTTCCTTGTTGCGCAGCAGCGATTTCGGAGTCAGGATGACCAGCGGTTTGCGGAACTTGCGGATCATCTGGCGACGCAGCAGATGGAAAATCTGCGCTGCCGTAGTCGGCTGTACCACTTGCATATTGTTGTCTGCGCACAGTTGCAGGAAACGCTCGGGACGGGCCGATGAATGTTCCGGGCCCTGGCCTTCGTAACCATGCGGCAGCATCATTACCAGACCGGATACACGCCCCCACTTCACTTCACCCGAGCTGATGAACTGATCAATCACGACTTGCGCGCCATTGGCGAAATCGCCGAACTGCGCTTCCCAGATCACCAGCGTATTCGGCTCTGCCGTCGAATAGCCGTACTCGTAAGCCAGCACCGCTTCTTCCGACAGTACAGAATCGATGACGCGGAACCAAGCCTGCTGGTCGGAGATGTTCTGCAAAGGCACATAACTGCCGGCATCCCAGCGCTCACGATTCTGATCGTGCAATACCGCATGACGATGGACGAAAGTACCGCGCCCGGCATCCTGTCCGGTCAGACGCACGGCATAGCCGGAAGCAACCAGCGATGCATAAGCCAGATGTTCACCCATGCCCCAGTCCAGATTCATTTCGCCGCGTCCCATGCTGGCGCGATCGGCCAGCACTTTTTCTACCAGCGGATGCACCTTGAAATTTTCCGGGATCACAGTCACGCGCTCAGCCAAGCGCTTCAATTCTGTCAACGGAACGGCCGTATCGGCAGCATCGGTCCATTTGCGATTCAGGAACGGCAGCCAATCCACTGCATACTTGCTTTTGAAATTCGAAATGACCGGATCGATCGTATGCTTGCCGGCATCCATCGCATCGCGATATGCCTTGACCATGTCATCGGCTTCATTCTCCGCCACCGTTCCCTGTGCGAACAGTTTGTCGGCGTACAGCTTGCGCGTACCGGGGTGCTGGGAAATTTTCTTGTACATCAGCGGCTGCGTCAGCGCCGGCGTATCCTGTTCGTTATGTCCCAGTTTGCGATAGCAGACGATATCGACCACGATGTCCTTGCGGAATTCCAGACGATAATCCAGCGCGATCTGTGCGGCAAAAACCACCGCTTCCGGATCGTCACCGTTGACGTGGATCACCGGCGCTTCAATCATCTTGGCCACGTCGGTACAGTACAGCGTTGAACGCGTATCGCGCGGATCGGACGTGGTAAAGCCGATCTGGTTGTTGATGATGATGTGTACCGTACCACCGGTACCGTAACCGCGCGTTTGCGCCAGATTCAGGGTTTCCATGATGACGCCCTGTCCGGCAAACGCTGCGTCGCCGTGAATCAGGATAGGCAGCACTTGTTGCGAAGGATCGTTTTGTCCGCGACGTTCGATACGTGCACGCACCGAACCTTCCACCACCGGATTGACGATTTCCAGATGCGATGGGTTGAAAGCCAGCGACAGATGCACCGGACCACCCGGGGTGCTGATGTCGGAGGAAAATCCTTGGTGATACTTGACGTCGCCAGACGGCAAATCGTCGCCATGGCGGCCTTCGAATTCAGCAAACAATTCCTGCGGCATCTTGCCCAGTGTATTGACCAGCACATTCAGGCGCCCGCGATGGGCCATGCCGATAACGATTTCCTGTACGCCCTTTTCACCGCCGCGCTGGATCACTTCATCGAGTGCGGCAATAAAGCTTTCACTGCCTTCCAGTGAAAAGCGTTTTTGCCCCACGTATTTGGTATGCAGGTAACGCTCCAGCCCTTCGGCTGCACTCAGGCGCTCCAGAATGTGCTTCTTTTTTTCGCTGGAAAATGTCGGCGTCGAACGTATCGACTCAAAACGTTCCTGCAGCCAGAGCTTCTGCGCAGGATCGCTGATGTACATGAACTCCGGTCCGATCGAGCGGCAATAGGTGTCGCGCAAGGCGTGCAGCAAATCGCGCAGCGACGCCGTTTCGGTACCGAAATAGGTATTGCTGATGTTGAACACGATGTCCATATCGGCATCGGTAAAGCCGTAGAAAGCAGGCTCCAGTTGCGGAATGGATCGGCGTTCCTGGCGCTGCAGGGGATCGAGATTGGCCCAGTTGTTGCCAAGTACGCGATAAGCCGCGATCAGCTGTGTAACGGCGACGCGTTTGCGCCCCATTTCCACATCTTCGGAGGCAACCACATTGCGGATCGGGCCATGTTTGGCACGTTCTGCAAAAGATGCGATCACGGAAGCATGGGCCACGTCCGGCTTGCTGGAACCGTCAACCGCAGGCACGTGCTGCATGGCGTCGAAATACGCACGCCAGTTATCCGGCACGGAGCCGGGATTATCCAAATATGCTTCGTACAGTTCTTCCACGTACGGAGCATTACCCCCAAACAGATAGGAGTTGGCTAAAAGTTGCTGCATCATCTTGCTCACCTTTCTTCGCGCTTCGCGAGATTAGCGGGTTATTCAACCTTCCGCGACACGGCCTGACCGTTTAGCGGATTGCACATCAAGTTGTGGGGAAGGACGTTTTTTCGATAACTGAGTTAATAACTGAATCTGATAATGTCGAACGAGAATAGCATAAAAAAATGGATAAAAAACGAATCTCAGGATTCGTTTTTTATCTCTCAGGATTAAGCTGGACGTTTCGACATTTCCGGCACATCGCGCGCTTTTTCACCAATGTACAACTGACGCGGACGACCGATTTTTTGCTCCGGATCTGAAATCATTTCATTCCATTGTGCGACCCAGCCGACAGTGCGCGCCATCGCGAAAATACCGGTGAACAGCGACACTGGAATACCCAGTGCCGATTGCACGATACCCGAATAGAAATCGACGTTCGGATACAGCTTGCGCGACACAAAGTATTCGTCTTCCAATGCCACTTTTTCCAGCGCCATTGCCAGTTTGAACAATGGGTCGTCGTGCAGGCCCAGTTCTTCCAGCACTTCATGGCAGGTTTCGCGCATCAGTTTGGCGCGCGGATCGAAGTTCTTGTACACGCGATGACCGAAGCCCATCAGCTTGATGCCCGAATTCTTGTCTTTGACCTTGGCAAGGAATTCAGGAATGTTGTCGACTGAACCAATTTCCTTCAGCATGTTCAGTGCCGCTTCATTCGCGCCGCCATGTGCCGGGCCCCACAGGCAGGCAATACCCGCTGCGATACAGGCAAACGGATTGGCGCCGGACGAACCCGACAGACGCACGGTCGAAGTCGATGCATTTTGCTCGTGATCGGCATGCAGGATCAAAATGCGATCCAGTGCGCGTACCAGCACATCATTGATTTTGTATTCTTCGCTAGGCGTCGAAAACATCATGTGCATGAAGTTCGCACTGTACGACAAGTCATTGCGTGGATACACGAATGGCTGACCGACTGAATATTTGTACGACATCGCCACCAGCGTCGGCATCTTTGCGATCAGGCGAATCGCCGATACTTCACGGTGATGCGCATCGCTGATATCGAGCGAATCGTGATAGAACGAAGACAGTGCGCCTACCGTACCCACCAGCACCGACATGGGATGTGCGTCGCGACGGAAACCACGGAAGAAGAATTGCATCTGTTCATGCAACATCGTGTGACGGGTAACCGTCGCGACGAACTCCTTTTTCTGTGCCGCATTAGGCAACTCACCCTTCAACAGCAAATAGCTGGCTTCCAGGAAATCGCAATGCACCGCCAGTTGTTCGATCGGATAGCCGCGATACAGCAACTCGCCCTTGTCGCCATCGATATAGGTAATAGTCGAATTGCACGACGCAGTAGACATGAAGCCTGGGTCATAGGTGAATTTACCGCTTGCAGCGTACAGCTTGCGGATATCAATCACGTCAGGACCAATAGTTCCCTTGTAGATCGGCAACTCCAATGATGGCGAACCGTCGGAAAACGACAGTGTGGCTTTGGTGTCAGATTGGGAGTGGGGCATGGCTCTTCCTTCTATATAACGAGGGGTGGAGTCGATTTAAGAATAAATCGCAAAATTAAAAATCATCATTCGTGTGTATTTGATCCGTTTCGATCAAATCGCACGCAATCTTGTCAGTAACGCGCGTACATGTGGAAGATCGCTTTCACCTTCCGGTTCGCTGCGCGCCAGCAGCAAATTCAATAAATCGTTATCCGGCAACTCCAGCAATACCGAAAAGGCTTCGACCTCTTCGTCCGTCAATGTTTCTTCATGCTGATCAAGAAACCGCGTCAGCAGTAAATCATTTTCAAGCAAGCCACGGCGACCACGCCATCGCAGGCGTGCGCGCTTCACGGGATCAGCTTGGTGGGTATTCGACATGGATACTCATTCAATCTTTAACGCTTATTCCACGTCAATTCTTGTTGCGAAGAAAAACACGGCGGCGAATTTCAGATAAACCATCGTACAGCACTGACGATTCGGGACAATTCCCGCGATGCAAACGCTATACCGCTCGCCGTACCAGCAATTCCTTGATTTTTCCGATGGCGCGCGTCGGGTTCAAACCCTTGGGACAAACATCCACACAATTCATAATTGTATGACATCTGAACAATCGGTATGGATCTTCCAGATTATCCAGTCGCGCACCGGTGGCTTCATCGCGGCTATCAGCAATGAAGCGGTAGGCTTGCAACAAACCTGCCGGACCGACAAATTTATCCGGATTCCACCAGAACGACGGACAGGAAGTCGAACAGCATGCACACAGGATGCATTCGTACAGGCCATCCAGCTCTTCACGTTCCGCCGGCGTCTGCAAACGTTCCTTCTCAGGCGGAATTGTATCGTTAATCAGGAAAGGCTTGATCGAATCGTATTGCTTGAAGAATTGCGTCATGTCCACGATCAGGTCGCGTATCACCGGCAAACCGGGTAACGGACGCAGAACGATGGGCTCTGTCAATTCATTCAGATTGGTCGTGCAGGCCAGACCGTTCTTGCCATTGATATTCATTGCATCCGAACCGCACACACCTTCACGGCATGAACGGCGCAGGCTGAGTGTATCGTCGACATCGGCCTTGATGCGTTGCAAGGCATCCAGCAACATCTTGTCATGATCATGCAGTTCCACCGTCACATCCTGCATGTACGGTTTTGCATCCTTGTCAGGATCATAGCGGTAAATCTGGAGTCTGAGCGTGCGTGCCATGTTCTGACCTTTTAGAAAGTGCGTGGTTTAGGCTTGAAGGTATCGACTGTCAGCGGCTTCATGACTACCGGCTTGTAATCGAGGCGATTTCCGTCGGAATAAAACAGCGAATGCTTCAACCAGTTTTCATCGTCGCGCAGCTCGTAATCGCGATGCGCATGCGCGCCGCGCGATTCCTTGCGTGCAGCGGCTGACGTAATCGTGGCCTTGGCGACCTCGATCATGTTGTCGAGCTCCAGCGCTTCGACTCGTGCGGTATTGAAAACGCGGGATTTGTCCTTGAACGACACATGCTTGCGGCGCTCATCCAGTTCCATGATTTTCTTGTAACCGGTTTGCAGCAACTCATCGGTACGGAACACGCCGCAATACTGCTGCATCGTCGAGCGTATATCGTTTGCCACATTCTGCACGCGTTCGCCGCCAGTACTGTTTTCCAGATGTGCTAGGCGCGACAGCGCCAGATCAGCGGCATCGGCCGGCAAAGGCTTGTGCTCACGCTGTTTCAGATTGCTTTTCAAGATGTGATTGCCGGCGGCACGACCGAATACGATGAGGTCGAGCAGCGAATTGGTCCCGAGACGGTTGGCGCCATGCACCGAGACGCATGCACATTCGCCGATTGCGTACAGGCCGTTGACCACATGATTCGGATTGCCGTCTTTCGGCTCTACCACCTGGCCGTGAATATTGGTAGGAATGCCGCCCATCTGATAGTGTATCGTCGGCACCACCGGTATCGCTTCGCGTGTCGCATCGACGTTGGCGAATTTGTGTGCGATTTCCAGAATCGACGGCAGACGTTTCTGGATCGTATCAGCACCAATATGGCGCAGATCCAGCATCACGTAATCCTTGTTCGGACCGCAACCCCGCCCTTCCTTGATTTCCTGATCCATCGAACGCGAAACGAAATCGCGTGGCGCCAGATCCTTCAGGGTCGGTGCATATCGCTCCATGAAACGTTCGCCCTGGCTATTGACCAGAATACCGCCCTCGCCGCGCACGCCTTCGGTAATCAGCACGCCCGCACCGGCCACGCCGGTTGGGTGGAACTGCCAGAATTCCATATCTTCCAAAGGCAGGCCCGCACGTGCCGCCATACCGAGGCCGTCGCCGGTATTGATGAAGGCATTGGTAGACGCGGCAAAAATACGACCGGCGCCGCCGGTGGCGAACATCGTGGTTTTGGCTTCCAGCATCATCACTTCGCCGGTTTCCATTTCCAGTGCGACCACGCCGATGACATCGCCTGCCGCATCGCGCATCAGGTCTATCGCCATCCATTCCACGAAGAAATGGGTGCGGGCGCGCACATTGCGCTGGTACAGCGTATGCAGCAAGGCATGACCGGTGCGGTCAGCGGCGGCGCACGCGCGCTGCACCGGTTTTTCGCCGAAATTGGCAGTATGCCCGCCGAATGGTCGCTGGTAAATCGTACCGTCCGCATTGCGGTCGAAAGGCATGCCGAAATGCTCCAGCTCGTAGACGACTTTCGGCGCTTCACGGCACATGAATTCGATCGCATCCTGGTCGCCCAGATAGTCCGAGCCCTTGATGGTGTCGAACATATGCCAGTACCAGTTGTCTTCCGCCATATTGCCGAGCGATGCACCTATCCCGCCTTGCGCTGCAACCGTATGCGAACGCGTTGGAAATACCTTGGATAGCACGGCAACGTTCAACCCTGCTTCCGCAAGTTGCAGCGATGCGCGCATGCCTGAACCGCCGGCGCCGATGATGATGGCGTCAAAATGGCGCGAAGGAATGCTTGATTTGATTGCTGCCACGTTACGCTCTCCAAAGAATCTGCGCCGTCCATCCGGCGCAAGCGACCAGCCACACGATCGTGGCAACCTGCAATATGAGGCGTATCGATACCGGTTTGATGTAATCCATCCAGATATTACGCATGCCGACCCATGCGTGATAAAACAATGCCAGGAAGGTCACAAAGGTGAACATTTTGAACCATTGCTGCGCAAACAGCCCGGCCCAGCCTTCGTAACTGAAATCGCTGGCAAGCAGGAAGGCAACCAGCAAAACCACCGTGTACACAATCATGATGATTGCCGTTACACGTTGCGCAAGCCAGTCCTTCAAACCGTAATGCGCGCCTACGACCCGCCTATGCGGTCCGATATTATCGATAGCCATCAGAAAGCTCCAAACAGTTTGAGTGCGACAAGCGCCGTTAATGGCAGGCTGATCGCCAGCACAATGACAGCCGACTTCCGCCCCTTGACCTTGTCCACGCCTACATGCACGTCTGCGAACAAATGACGTATACCGGCGCAAAAGTGGTGCAGGTAAGCCCACACCAGAGCGAGAATGATCAGTTTGACAAACCAGTGGGAAGCGATGCCCTTGAAATGCTCGAAAGAGATTTCAGACATCAAGCTTTTGTCGAGCAGCAGCAAAATGACTGGCAGCAGCAGGAAAATCAATGCGCCGCTGATGCGATGCATGATGGATACGATGGCAGCCAGCGGCATCCGGTAGTGCACCAAGTCGGCAATATTAATATTGCGGAACTGCGGCTTGCCGGTTTTGAGTGAATCAGACATGACGTGACTTTCCCAAGCGAGATGAACTTCCAATTTTCACCGATTTTGGTGCACCACACCAAAACAAATCTTTTTTAAATCTTGTTTAATACTTTTCACTTGCCTGTTCGACAAACTAGGGGCTGACAATTGCAGGCATCGCATCGCCATGCTCAGCTCAACTCATTTTGGTAATGATGATTATTTGTCACATACAAAGAACGCCGCACTTCCACCGCTTTATCGCCATACGTAAATGAAACCCGGTTCACGCTCAGCAATGGCGTATTCAGCGGCAGCATCAACAATTCCGCCGCACTTTGATCGGCAACCACGGCGCGGATGTTTTCAACCGCACGTATCATCTGAATGCCAAACTCCGTCTCCAGCAGCGCATACATGGGCCCTTTGTATTGCAGCACACGCTCGAGCGACAAACCTTTGAAAATCGATCCCGGCAACCACAGCTCTTCCAGAATCGTCGGCGCACCATCGAACGACTGGATGCGCTTGACGAAGAAAACCGAGTCGCCGGTTTTAATGTCCAGTTGACGCGCAATATCGGCCGGCGCACGCAAACGCCGGGCTTCCGTAACGGTATTCTCGGGATACTGCGCATCGCCGACATCCGGCTTCAAACGCAGAAAACGAAACTGCGCCCGCGCTTCATGATGCGTTGCAACGAAAGTACCTTTGCCCTGTCGCCGCACCACCAGATTTTCGGCAGACAGCTCATCAATCGCCTTGCGCACCGTCCCCTGACTGACCTTGAACCGATTGGCCAGTTCGATCTCACTCGGAATCAATTCGCCCGGGCGCCATTCGCCCGACTGCAGACTCTTGGTAATCAAGGCCTTGATTTGCTGGTATAGCGGACTGAAGGTCGGTGACGGCACCGTCGCTGACGCACCGGCAGCCTGGGCCGGATTAGCTATCGACAGAGAAGGATGGGAGGAGCTCATGAGTATGGATTTCACCACAAAACCACCTTCCGCGTCCAGCGAAAGTTGATAATTAACATGTCTTATATAAGACATAAGATACATATTGACAATGCAATGCCCGAAGCCTACACTCGCAGCAGCATTATTTTGTCGCAACAACAATAACATCGAGCAAAACAGATGATCGATTTGTGGATAGCCCCCGCTGACTTCTCCGGTATACAACTGTATTATTGCGCCACGCGGAATACTTTCCCCCTACCCAATCACGATTTCATCATTACCTTGGAGATTCAACATGGCTAAAGCCCCCATGCGTGTTGCCGTCACCGGCGCCGCCGGCCAGATCGGTTATTCCCTGCTGTTCCGCATCGCCAATGGCGACTTGCTGGGTAAAGACCAGCCGGTTATTTTGCAGTTGCTGGAAATCGATAATGAAAAAGCACAAAACGCGCTGAAAGGCGTGATCATGGAAATCGACGATTGCGCATTCCCATTGCTGGCCGGCGTTTCCGCGCACAGCGATCCGATGACCGCATTCAAGGATGTTGACATTGCCCTGCTGGTTGGCGCACGTCCACGCGGACCAGGCATGGAACGCAAGGATCTGCTGGAAGCCAATGCGCAAATCTTCACCGTACAAGGCAAAGCGCTGGATGCAGTTGCGTCGCGCAACGTCAAAGTACTGGTGGTCGGCAACCCGGCCAACACCAACGCATACATTGCGATGAAATCGGCACCGAACCTGCCGGCGAAAAACTTTACCGCCATGCTGCGCCTGGATCACAACCGCGCCTTGTCGCAAATCGCGGCGAAAACCGGCAAGCCGGTTACCGCTATCGAAAAATTGACGGTCTGGGGCAATCACTCGCCAACCATGTATCCCGATTATCGCTTCGCAACTATCGATGGCAAATCGGTTAAGGAAGCGATCAACGACGAAGTCTGGAACAAGGACGTATTCCTGCCTACAGTCGGCAAACGCGGCGCAGCCATCATCGAAGCGCGCGGCGTATCTTCCGCAGCATCGGCAGCCAACGCAGCGATCGATCACGTGCGCGACTGGGTACTCGGCACCAACGGCAAATGGGTCACGATGGGTATACCGTCGGACGGTTCGTACGGCATCCCGAAGGACACGATGTTTGGTTTCCCCGTGACCACCGAAAACGGCGAATACAAAATCGTTCAAGGTCTGGAAATCGATGCATTCTCACAAGAACGCATCAATCTGACCCTGAAAGAATTGTCGGAAGAGCGTGAAGGCGTCAAACACCTTCTGGCTTGATATTAGCCCCGGACGAATGGCTATGGTCATTCGTCCCTCCTCCTGCCGCCAGTCTTTATAAGCCAGCACACCGCTCATGCATCCGTCCGAAGTTCTCTTTCAAGGCACCTTGCCACCGGTTTCGATTCCAGTCTGCGATCACTATGCGGGCTCAGAAAAACTGATGCGCAAATCACTGGCGCTGCAAGCAGAGCTGGGGCCGGTGTTCGACATTACCTTCGATTGCGAAGATGGTGCCGCACTTGGCAATGAACAGGCGCACGCACAACTGATCGGCGCATTGATTGCCGGCGAAGAAAACCTGTTCGGCCGCATAGGCGCCCGTGTGCACGATGTCACCAGTGAATTCTTCGAGCAGGATATAAAAATTATCCTGCAACATGCTGCAGAACGTCTGGCTTATCTCGTCATGCCCAAAGTCGGCAGCATCGCCGACGTGGAAAATGCAATCAGCCTGATCAATCGTCATGCAAACGGCCGCGCCAACTTGCCGGTGCACGTCTTGATTGAAACGCATGGCGCATTGAAAGATGCTTATGCAATCGCCGCCCTGCCGCAGGTCGAATGCCTGTCCTTCGGCATCATGGATTTCGTTTCATCCCATTACGGCGCCATACCCGGCAGCGCGATGCGTTCACCCGGACAATTTACCCATCCTCTGCTGACGCGCGCCAAGCTGGAAATTGCCGCAGCCTGTCATGCGCACGGCAAGACGCCATCGCACAATGTCACGACCGAAATCCATGACACGTCGGTGGTTGCCAGCGATGCGCACCGTGCTGCATCCGAATTTGCCTATACACGGATGTGGAGTATTCACCCAGGACAGATCAAGCCTATCCTGAAATCATTTGCACCCCGACTCTCGGAAGTGAACGAAGCAGCGACTATCCTGTCGCAAGCACAGGCAGTTCAATGGGGGCCTATACAGCACAATGGCAAATTGCACGATAAAGCCAGCTACCGTTATTACTGGACGATACTGCAACGCGCGCAGGCCAGCGGTTTGCCCCTGCCCGATTCGGCCAGCACTATTTTATGAATACGCATTCGTGCGCAGCAAGTGCATCACCGGCTTGCTGCCAGCGAACCATCAGAATGAATGGAGATTTTGAATGAAAAAACTACTTTATGCTGTGCTGCTGATCGGCGTATCGTCAGCGCTTTCCCCTGCCTTTGCAGAAGGAAATATTACCATCGCAAAAAATGAAGCAACAAAAAAACCGCTTAAAAAGACCGTAAAAAAAGCAGCGCCTGCAGCAGCAACGGCAGCTGCCGCCACGGCAAGCGCTGCCGTCGAGGATGACGACGAAGATCTGGGCGAAGCCAATATCGAAGGTTCCATCGTCAACAACTTCAATTGCGAACTCGGCAACAAGATCACCACTTATTACAATGCCAGTGACGACAAGCATCTGGCCATCCGCTGGAAAGACAAAGTCCACCGCATGCGCAGAATCGGCACCAGCACCGGCGCAAATCGCTTCGAAAATCGCAAAGTCGGCCTGGTATGGATACACATTCCATCCAAAGCCATGCTGCTCGATTCCGGGAAAGGTCTGCAGCTGGCCAATGAGTGCAGAGATCCCGAACAGGCAAAAGCATTCGCTGCCAAAACAAAAAATTAAGAGTTAAAAATCAACAGCGCTGCCAATCGCTTCACTGGCAGCGCGCATGGAATCATTTTCGTATCGGTTATTTTGTATCAAGGAGAAAATCATGTCGCGCAACACATTGAATACGCTGAAGGAATTCAATATTTCAGGCTCGAAAAAAGGCACGTTTTATTCGCTGCCTGCATTGGGTAAAAAACTCGGCGTGAATCTTTCCCGCTTGCCGATCTCGATTCGCATCGTGCTGGAGTCGGTGCTGCGCAATTGCGACGGCAAAAAAGTTACCGAAGAACATATCCATCAACTGGCCAACTGGTCGCCGACTGCCACGCGCACGGATGAAATTCCTTTCGTCGTTGCACGTGTGGTGCTGCAGGATTTCACCGGAGTTCCATTGCTGGCAGATCTGGCGGCAATGCGTGGTGTCGCTGCCAGAATGGGCAAGAATCCAAAGAATATCGAACCGCTGGTACCGGTTGATCTGGTGGTCGATCACTCGATCCAGATCGATCATTTCCGTCAAAAAAATGCGCTCGACCTGAACATGAAACTGGAATTCCAGCGCAACAACGAGCGCTATCAGTTCATGAAATGGGGCATGCAGGCGTTCGACACGTTCGGTGTCGTGCCACCTGGCTTCGGCATCGTGCATCAGGTGAATCTGGAATACCTCGCGCGCGGCGTGCACAAACGCAAGAATGGCGGCAAAACCGACATCTACTATCCGGACACGCTGGTCGGCACCGATTCGCACACGACGATGATCAACGGCATCGGCGTAGTCGGCTGGGGCGTAGGCGGCATCGAGGCGGAAGCCGGCATGCTGGGCCAACCGGTCTACTTCCTGACCCCGGACGTAGTCGGCGTCAACCTGACTGGCCAGTTGCGTGAAGGCGTGACGGCAACCGATCTGGTATTGACCATCACCGAATTGCTGCGCAAGGAAAAAGTCGTCGGCAAGTTTGTCGAATTCTTCGGCGAAGGTACGGAGTCGCTGTCCTTGACCGATCGCGCCACCATCGCCAATATGGCACCGGAATATGGCGCCACGATGGGCTTCTTCCCGGTCGACGATGCCACCATTGATTACTTCAAGGGCACCGGCCGCACCAAGGCGGAAATCGATGCATTTGAAAATTATTTCAAGGCGCAAGGTCTGTACGGCATTCCAAAATCCGGCGAGATCGATTACACCCACGTGGTCGCACTCGACCTCGGTTCCGTCGCACCATCATTGGCCGGCCCGAAACGTCCGCAAGACCGTATTGAAATCGGCAACGTCAAACAGAACTTCGCAGACCTGTTTGCCAAGCCGACGTCGGAAAACGGTTTCAATAAAAAAGCGGAAGACCTGGATGCAACCTACACCAACAGCGATGGCGTCAAAGTCAAAAACGGCGACGTCCTGATTGCAGCGATTACTTCGTGCACCAACACATCGAACCCCAGCGTATTACTGACCGCCGGCTTGCTGGCCAAGAAAGCAGTTGAAGCAGGCTTGAAAGTTTCGCCGCACATCAAGACTTCGCTGGCTCCCGGCTCACGCGTTGTGACCGAATACCTGCAAGCGGCCGGCCTGCTGCCCTACCTGGAAAAACTCGGCTTCGGCGTCACCGCCTACGGTTGCACAACGTGTATCGGTAACGCCGGCGATCTGACACCGGCGATGAATGAAGCGATCGTGCAAAATGATATCGTCGCATCGGCTGTGTTGTCGGGCAACCGCAACTTTGAAGCACGGATACATCCAAACATCCGTTCCAACTTCCTGGCCTCGCCACCGCTGGTTGTCGCCTACGCGATCGCCGGCAACATGACACGCGACCTGATGACGGAACCGGTCGGTCGCGGCAAAGGCGCGGACGGAAAAATGCGCGATGTATATCTGGGCGACATCTGGCCGACTTCGCAGGAAGTTTCCAAGCTGATGAAGTTTGCGATGAACGCCAAGGTATTCAAGGACAACTACGCGCAAGTCAAAACCGCACCGGGCAAATTGTGGGAAGGCATCAAGGGCGTCGCTGAAGGCCAGGTCTATGACTGGCCAAGCTCGACCTACATCGCCGAACCACCGTTCTTCAACGACTTCACGATGGAACCGAAAGCCGCTGCCACCGGCATCACCGCGGCACGTGCGCTCGGCGTATTCGGCGATTCCATCACCACCGATCACATCTCGCCAGCCGGTTCGATCAAGGACACCAGCCCTGCCGGTAAATACCTGACCGAAAAAGGCGTGTTGAAAGCCGATTTCAACTCCTACGGTTCGCGTCGCGGCAATCACGAAATCATGATGCGCGGCACCTTCGCCAACGTGCGCATCAAAAACCTGATGATCCCTATCAAACCGGACGGCTCGCGTGTTGAAGGCGGCATCACCCGCTTCCAGCCGACTGGCGAAGAAATGTCGATCTACGATGCAGCGATGCGCTACGTCAGTGAAGGCACGCCTACCATGGTCTTCGCCGGCGAAGAATACGGTACCGGCTCCTCGCGCGACTGGGCTGCCAAAGGTACGCAATTGCTGGGCGTCAAGGCAGTGATCGCACGTTCCTACGAACGTATCCATCGTTCCAACCTGGTCGGCATGGGCGTTCTGCCTCTGCAATTTCTCGGCGATGACAGCGTCACCACGCTAGGTATCACCGGCGCAGAAACTTTCGATCTGAAAGGCCTGGAAGGCAATCTGCGTCCGCAACAGGAAGTCACACTGGTCATCCACCGCGCCAACGGTCAGTCACAGGACGTCAAAGTGCTGTTGCGCATCGATACACCTATCGAAGTCGATTACTACAAGCACGGTGGCATACTGCCTTTCGTACTGCGTCAATTGCTGGCAGCCTGATCTTCTTCATGCGACTCTTGCAGAGTCGCATGAAGACAGAAGTTGCACAGCAATCGATAACAAAAAGCCGCCTGCATCAAGCAGGCGGCTTTTTTATTTGCATGGCATGCAATATGGCTGATGAACTTCGCCGCGCATGCATGAATCAAATCAGGTTCAGGCTCCATGCAACGGCCTGCCCTGTCAGTGAAATTGCAGGTAAGTGCCGGATCTGCGTTTGTCATACGTGTAATCCACTACAATGCAAGTTGTCCGCCTTTCTTCAGATCATTCCTTCATGCGACGTCCATCCAAAAATATCCCCCACAAGCTGTCCCCCGATAGTCAACGACTGGCGACGCTCGCCCAGGCAATTATCCAGGCATCCAGCCGCCTGGAAGAACGCAACTGGGAGCGGCAGCTGGATTTGCTGTTGCGCAAGCTGCTGAAGACGCATCATCAGGAAGTCATTGATGCCGCACTTGATCACTTGTTCAAACTGGAATCGGCCGCTTACGATGCCTTGATGGAGTGTGCAGAAGCAGCCAGCGAATCCTGCCAGATCGAGCAGGACGGTGTCTGTTACGATGCTCTGCTGATCGCCATGCCCATCCTCGCATGGACACGTTTTTCGATAGCTTCTGGTGCCATCCCGGCTGAGATGGTGACAACCCTGTCGGCGCATTTGCAGGCGCACATGCTGGCGACAGAGACAAAAATGGCCATGATGCCGAATCTGTTTTCTATCGACCAGTTACCGCGCAGCCACGCCGAAACCTTCGCCCTCACGCAAAAGATGGCACAGGCCGCGTTGAAAGACAGCCCTTTGAAGCAGGTGGCACAGCAGCCTGAAACGGCGCCCTTCCTCGCCGATACGCGTTATCTGCTGGCGGTGGTCACTGCCGTTGCAGGCGAACCATTGTTTCGCTGGCAGATCTCGGCCAATTTGCAGGAACGCGACGAAGCCCTGGCACAATGGAATACACAGGCCATGCCGAATATTGCGCGCCTGTTGCCGGGCTGCGGCATCGAACTGTTGTTGCCCGAGGCTTATTTTGTTGCCTGCCGCGAAGGCGACAAGCAAATTCGCCCGGCCTCGATACGCGCCGCCGTCCACTATCTGACGTACACACTGAATGTCGAACCGAATGACTTGCAAGCCATTATCGGCAGCTTTGGCGAAGAATCTACCGATGGTCGTGTCGACGAATATCGCATCAGCTTTGCCTTGATGGAAAACATGGAAGTCGTCTACGGCATCGTATGGCCACTCTACGGCCAGGAAGATGACGAAGAGTTGCAATATCGCGCAATGGAAGTGCCTAGCGATCCTGTGATTTCGGCTGATGTGGAGCGCAAATCGCCAATAGAGGAGATTCTTGCGCTGCTGGAGGAATGTGGCGTCATCAACGTGAAACGCCATGCCGAATTGTTTGCGATGGAAGTCTGTGACGACTGCGGCGCGCCGCTCTTTCCCGATATGGATGCGGAACTGACGCACGCGGAAATGCCGGAAGATGCACCGACAGGTTCCACTCATCTGCATTGATGCTGCTGACTGGCGCCGTGCTCACTGCGCCGTATTCATCACCAGGCTGTGTAGGGGTGGCGTAACAGGTTGGCGTTGAAATAACGGGCGTCGTCAGTCACTTCTTCTGCGATCCAGTCCGGCTTGGCAAACACCTGCCCTTCGCTTTCCAGCTCTATCTCTGCAACCACCAGGCCGAAATTGTCGCCGAAGAATTCATCCACCTCCCACACCATGCCCTCGTGCACAATGCGCGTGCGCGTTTTTTCTATCAAGGGCCGCTCGCATAATTTCAATAGCTGATCCGCTTCTGCAACCGGGATTGCATATTCCCATTCGCCGCGCGTAATACCGTGCATGCGCCCCTTGATTGTCAGCCTGGCGGCATCATCCTCGATACGCACGCGCACCACGCGATCCGGGTGAGTCGACAGATAACCCTGCCGTATTGCCACGCTCTTTCCCAGGGTTTTCCAGAGGTTGCCGCGCACCAGAAATTTTCTTTCGATTTCGACACTCATCGCACTGCCCGCTCCACGTTTTGCAGAATCGGCTGCAGGATGTCGCCCCCCAGATTCGCACTGCGCGCGCCGTTCCAGCCGATTTTAGGAACGGGCGAATGTGCATTGTCCTTGAACGGCATCTCCAGCGTCAGCGCTACGCATTTGAATGTATGCCCTATGTATTTGGATGCCAGCGTCAGCATTTCTGCGCGATATTTGCCTGAGGCATAACCGAATTCAGTCTGAAAATCCTCGCTGGCCTGCATGAACTGGTCGATGAATGCCTGTTGCTCGGCAGCTTGCTGCGGTGTAAAGCCATCCAGCATTTCACTACCGGCCACAAACACATAAGGCAAACCTTCATCGCCGTGTATATCGAGAAACAGGTCGCATCCGGTCGCATGAATTTTATTTTTGACGTGAAACACTTCCGGGCTATGCGCCAGCGTCGGCGTCATCCATTCCCGATTCAGATTTGCGCCAGCTGCATTGGTGCGCAAATTGCCATGGACTGAACCATCCGGATTCATGTTGGGCACGATGTAAAAAACGGCATGCTGCAACAATTTTTTTGCAAGGGAATTCAAGGGATCAAGCAAGGCATCTATCATGCCTTCGGCAAACCATTCCGCCATCGTCTCGCCCGGATGCTGGCGTGCGATCACCCAGATTTTCCGCTGTGCGGCAGGATCGCCTATCACCAGCACATTCAAATCGCGCCCTTCGACGCTGGAACCCAGATCCTCGACACGCACCAGCGGGGAGCTTTGCGCACGCGCCAGCAAGTCCAGATGCCGTTCCCACGAATAAGGCTCGAAATAGGCGTAATACACGCTGTCGAATTGCGGCGTATGCGAGATCGTCATCACGCTGCCATCGTATGCCGTCGGTACGCGAAACCAGTTTTTGCGATCATAACTGGCTACCGCCTGATAATTCTTCCATCCATCCGGATACGTCGCCTCACCCGCATTCAGGAAACGCAGTATGCAGCGCTCGTCACGCGCACCCTGCAAGCGGAAATAAAACCATTGGCGGATATCGGCATGCGAGTCTTTGCGTAATTTGAGTTCGATAGCCTGTGCCGTTTCGGCGCGCAATACTTCAATTGCGCCGGCATCGAAATGAGAGCTTATTTTGATAGACATCGTTTCTTTCTGAAGCAGCTTAACGGTGCCGACAGGATAGCGTAAAACGATGATGGCGCTGCGCTGCATGAAAGAACGAGGTACTGAAAGAAGCTGGATTGAAGAGCGGTCTGTCGGGTTTTCTGTCAGCCAGAACGGCAATCATGCACCGTCAGACTGCCTGAAGAATGGTATTGGTGCCGGTATATTTTCGAACCGCCGGCTCCGGTAATGAATGCAATGCAGTGTATAGATCACTGTTCATCACCGGTATCGGTTAAGCGCTGATGACAGCGTAGGACAAGCGGCAGTTCGTTTGTGCTGGAAATTTATGCTTAGAAACGCAAGGAGGAAAATTATTACATTCAGGCCAAACCGAATTCTTTCAGTGCAGGAAGAAGATTTGCATTTTTATGGCCTGAGCGAGTCAGCTTGATCAGGGCAAAACGTTGCAGATCGCTCAGTGCCGACCATTGCGCAAGGGTCGGCGCCGGCAAAGCCAGTTCCATCAGTGTCGCCAGCACAAGCTGCGGAATCGTATGGCGATCGCTCCAGGCCGGAGACGTTTCTATTTCAACACGCTCGATCAGCGCATCCGGATTGCCGGCATGCGGCGCCAGCATCGCGGCAAGAAGTGCGCGATAGACATTTTTTTCTGCTTCCGTAGCACACGGCATCGCGACCAATTGTTCGCGTTCATCACGACTGAGGGTGATCCATGCGGTAAGCGATATTCTTATCCCGCATGCATCCAGATTGAAGCGCATCGTCATGGGAATACGACGCAAGGGGTAGCGCCCGTCCTGCTCGAAATCAAAAAGTCCCTGCATGATCAGATAGCCCGGCCAGTGTTATGTTGATACAAGTGCTTTCTCTTCATTATTTTTTCAAATCGACTTCGGGCTTATCGTATGCAGGAATGAAAGGGGCCAAGCCGCTACTCAAAACCGTGTTTTTTCAAAATAGCCTGTCCCGTGCTCCCCATCACAAAGCGGACGAAATCTTTTCCAGCGGCCGAATGCAGGCCGGCGGCAATCCCGTAGACACTGCGCACATTCAATTCATCCGCTATGCGCACTACATGCAATTGCGGCACGGCTTTTTTTGTGATGACGGCATTGGTGCAATACATGATGTAGGCATCCGCCTTGTCATCTTCAAAGGCCGTAATGTAAGGCAGTTTTTCACCTGGAGCAGGTACGCTCGCACCGGAAAGTTTGAGCGCCTTGGCATCCAGCAGTTGATAAATGCCGGGCTGCCTGCTCTCTGCATTTCTGAAAAACTGCCAGGTGTAATCGCCCATGGGATCGCTGACCGGCGTCGACGTTGCCACTCGTACAGACGGGCTGCGCAAGACATCCAGCATATTGTCGACATGCAACTTCAGCTCCGGCCTGGCGACCACGCACAGATCGTTATGCGTAAAGACTCTGGAAACATCCAGCAATTTTTTTTGCGCCAGTGCATTCGTGTGTTCGATATCCGCCGAAGCAAAGACATCCACTTTCGCGCTAGTCTCGATCTCTTTGCGCAACTTTCCAGACGGGCCATACTTTGTCTGGAATGCAGAACCACCTTGTGCTTGATAGGCTGCAATCGTTTCATCCATTGCCGTTTTTAAACTACCGGCGGCAACCAGCAAAGGCAACTGCTCGGTCGTTTGCGCATGCAAGACACCATTCCAACCTGAAACCGTCATGACTGCTCCCAGCATCAACGCTTTAAACGACAGATTTTTCATATTCTTCCCCTGAACAAGTTTGCTCCATGGTACGCACCCTTGAACACTTATCCAATATGACAAAATATGCATATGTGATACATGACGCCTCGTCTGACGAATGAATTTACGGCCGCCGGTTCAAAACAAGGAAAGATACGGGGAAATACATGAAAAAGCCTGCCGGTTTGGAAGACTGATGCTGCATTCAACTGAACTATGGACGGAATTATTGCGCGGAGATGGAACGTACTGTCAGAAAAAACTGTGGCCGCATGATTTACGTACTACGGGAGCCATAGCGCAGGGCAAAAAACATTCAAATCGTCAGCGCGGCAATAAGCGTACTTATTGCCGCGCCCATCATCACTCTCGCTCAACCGATGCGCAACGATAAACAGGCATTTCAGAACCGAGTCAAGCTGCAGCCAATGCCTGATCCAAATCGGCGATCAGATCATCAATATGCTCTATGCCCACCGACAGTCGGATCATATCTTCTGAAACACCTGCCTTGGCCAGTTCCACCTCATCCAGCTGGCGGTGAGTGGTGGAAGCCGGATGGGTCGCGAGCGACTTGGTGTCGCCGATATTGACCAGTCGCATGAACAACTGCAAGGCATCCAGCGTCCTTGCACCGGCTGCACGCGGATCCGTATCGTTGCTCTTGACGCCGAATGACAAAATCCCGGATGCCTTCCCGTCCATATATTTCTGTGCCAATGCATGATCAGGATGATCCGGCAAACCGGCATACTTGACCCACGCTACTTTTTTATGTGTTTGCAGATATTTCGCCAATGCTTGCGTGTTGGCGCAAATACGTTCCATGCGCAGCGCAAGCGTATCGATCCCCTGCAGAATCAAAAACGCATTCATGGGCGCCAGCGCCGCCCCCATATTACGCAATGGCACCACCCGCGCGCGCCCGATATAGGCCGCAGCACCCAGCGCTTCGGTATACACCACGCCATGGTAAGACACATCCGGTTCATTCAAACGCTTGAAGCGGGCTTTGTGTTCTGCCCAGGGAAACTTGCCGCTATCGACAATGATGCCGCCAATACTGTTGCCGTGGCCGCCCATGTATTTGGTCAGCGCGTGCACCACGATATCAGCACCGTGTTCAATCGGCCGGCACAGATAAGGACTGGGGACGGTGTTGTCCACAATCAGCGGGATGCCGTGTGCATGCGCGATATCGGCCAGGCGGGCAATATCGGTGACGTTGCCAAGCGGGTTACCGATCGATTCGCAAAAAATCGCCTTGGTACGCTCGTCGATATGTGCGGCAAAGGTATCCGGCTCGCTGGAATTGGCAAAGCGTACCTCTATCCCTTGCTGCGGAATGGTGTGAGCAAACAGATTATAAGTACCACCGTAAATAGTACCGGCTGACACGATGTTGTCGCCGACTTCACAAATGGTCTGGATTGCGGCAGTAATGGCCGCCATGCCGGAAGCCAGCGCCAGCGCACCTATCCCGCCTTCAAGCGCGGCGACCCGTTGCTCCAGGACGGCGTTAGTCGGGTTCATGATGCGCGTGTAAATGTTGCCCGGCACCTTCAGATCGAACAGATCGGCACCGTGTTGCGCGCTATCGAAAGTGTAAGCAACGGTCTGGTAAATCGGCACCGCCGCCGCTTTGGTAGTCGGGTCAGACGCATAGCCGGCATGCAAGGCAATCGTTTCGAACTTCATGAATACTCCTGTGGAATAAAAATAATCAGAACATTGGTTGCAGACAGAAAATCAGCATCAGCACAGCCGTATTCAAAATGAGCTATGGCGATGCAGGACAACCAGCCATCAAATGATATCGCGTCTCGGTGCGGCAAAATCCGGTCGATTATAATTGGCCTTGCCTGAGAATGGCTGAATAGACACACTTTTGCGCCTTCTATTATCGTGGACTCATGTCGCGTATGAAGAAGTTGGAGACGGAGAACGCCAGGCTCAATATATGCAGAAGAACAGCTCAAATGCAGCAGTTCCGACTTGAGCTGCCTACCTGCCCTCCCCCGCCATATCCTTCGACCTGAATTTAGCAATTATTGGGTTGGTGAAAACAATGGTGGTTTCCCCCTATTATTTGTTTTTGTTGCGCCAGTACTTGCGTTTAATCCGTGGAAGCAGGAGCAGACACATTCACTTTTGCGCCGACCTCGATCTCTTGCCGCAACTTGTCGGAGGGGTCGTACTTTGCCTTGAATGCAGCGCCGTCTTGCGCGCGATAAGCCTGCATGATTTCATCCATCGCCGCGGCAGCAAACAGCAGTGTCGCAGTCTTGCGGTGGCATGGCATCTTGCGCGTGCGCTACACCGGAAAATCCCTGAACTGCCACGATGATTCCTGTCATGAGTATTTTGATTGAAACATATTTCATCGCCTGATTAATTGTACGTATTCTGGCTGGCGAAGATGACATGTTTCCTTTTTTATACTGTTTTCTGTATAAGCTCGGCGTAAGTTAGCGTGAGTAGTATCGAGTTGCATAAAATAAAAATTACACGCCTGCCGCGGGGAGAAGTCGGAAATTACATCTTCGCCTGAAGCGCATCGGTGGCATTGAAACTTGTCGTTTTTTAAGTTCACTCTGTACCGTGCCAATCAAAAAAAACAAGGCGCGTCAGATCATTTGCGTGGAGACCGCGATATGTTCAGGAATAAAAACAAAAGTTTTTTCCGATATTTGAAGCGGACTGCCGTGTTGCTGGCAGCAGTTGCGGCAGGTGCCGGATGTGCACTGGGCGTTTCGCAACTGGCTGGCGATACATTCGCATTGCCGTGGCTGGTATTGATGGCGGCGCTGGTCAGCGCTGGTTTGCAGGAGCTTCTGCACCAGCGGGGCAGCAAGAATGTCCACTTCATCAACAAGATTGGCAGCGAAATTGATCACATCATGATTGGTGCTGCCGAGACTTCTTTTTTCGTCGATTCGATCAAGAACAAAATTGCACAGGATGTGCAGGCGGCTAATGGCATAGTTGCGGGTTCCGAGCAAAACGCCAGCACTACCGAGCAAATTGCCGCCAATGCCGAACGCGCCTCGCAGGTCGCTGCCGAAGTGCGCACCGAAAGTGTTGCCGGCCGCGCTGAAGTCAATCGGGGTCTGGAACAGATCGGCAAGGCGCGCGATGATGCGCAGGCAGCCTCCGAAATGATGCGCGTGCTGCAGGAAAAATCGCGCCGCATTCATGGCATCACCGAAGTCATTAGTGAAATTGCTGCCCGCACCAATTTGCTAGCGCTGAACGCAGCCATCGAGGCAGCCCGCGCTGGCGAGCATGGGCGCGGTTTTGCGGTGGTCGCCGGCGAGGTGCGACAACTGGCGCAGCGAACCAAGGAGGCGACCGATGATATCGGCTCCATGGTGCGCGCCATCAATGTCGAGGCAGAACGCGCCGCCGGTGGTATGCAGGCGCTCAGTGGCAAGGTGATGGAAGCTTCGCAGAACGTCGCGCGAGTACATGAGTTTCTGGGCAATATCGAGCGCGCTGCCAGCACCTCTGAAGAAGAAATTCAGCAAATTGCACGCGCCTCGCGTGAGCATGTGGAAACCACCCACAGGATTGCGGCAGCCATACTGGAAATCCGTGACGGCATGCTGGAGACGGATACCGAGTTGCCGCGTGTTGCGGCATCAGCAATGGTCTTGTCGGAGCGCGCCGAAGTCGTATACGACGCGATCGCCGAAAGCGGTGCGGATACTCAGCACGATTCGATCCGCATGATCGCAACTGAGGCCGCGCATCAGATCGGGAGAATTTTCGATGAAGCGATCGTTGCCGGTCGCATTACTCGCGAGGCTTTGTTTGACCGCCATTATCAGCCGCTGCCGAACACTTCGCCGCCCAAGCATACGACGCAATTCGATGCCTTCACCGATCGGGTTTTGCCCACGGTGCAAGAGGCAATACTTGATGCCATGCCACAACTCGCTTATGCCGGTGCGGTAGATGACAATGGTTATTTCCCGACCCATAACAAGAAATTTTCCCAAGCACTGACCGGCAACTACGATGTCGATCTGGTGAACAACCGCACCAAGCGCATTTTCACCGATCGCACTGGCAAACGCTGCGGCAGCAATACCAAGCCATTTTTATTGCAGACATACAAACGCGATACCGGTGAGGTCATGCACGATCTGTCGGTGCCTATCTACGTTGACGGCAAGCACTGGGGCGGCTTTCGCATCGGCTACCGCTCCAGTTCGGTGGATCTGGCACTGGCACCGCCAGCGGCCATGCCATCACCGGCAATCAGGCTGCCGGTGCGAATTTCGAATCGAGCCGGGACAGCCTGAAAACAGGCGGCTCATATTTCTACGGGATCGCCTTGATCAGGTCAGATCGAATAGGAAGAGCAAGTTTCATAAACGCGCATCGAAGTGTTTCGAACCTGAAAATGAAAAAGGGTTACAGTAAAAAACTGTAACCCTTTGAATTCATTGGTCGGGACGGTGTGATTCGAACACACGACCCCTTGCACCCCATGCAAGTACGCTACCAGGCTGCGCTACGCCCCGACAAGCAGGAAATTATACCAGAGCAATGCTGTTTTTTCGTCATGCTAAAACGCTGAATATGAGAGGAAGCATATTACTTCAGCAGCATCAGGATTTCCATCAGCTCCTTGCGAATCGCAAGTACGGCATTGGGATCGATGGTCACCGCATCCAGCGGCAAGTCCTCATCGGTTCTCGCCTCCAGAATCCGGCTATCCAGCTTGTTGCGTGCACCACTGATCGTGAAACCCTGTTCGTAAAGCAGTTCGCGAATACGGCGTATCAGCAATACTTCATGATGCTGGTAATAGCGCCGGTTACCGCGCCGCTTGACCGGCTTCAACTGAGTAAATTCCTGTTCCCAGTAGCGTAAAACGTGCGGCTTTACACCGCACAGTTCGCTGACTTCGCCGATAGTGAAATACCGTTTGGCAGGAATTGGCGGCAATGCTGCCAATTCAGCTTTGTTGATCCGTTCGTTCATCTAATTCAGCTGGTATGTGCGAGTGATGTCTGGTTGGAAACTTCGACCATGCTTTTTAGCTTTTGACTCGCATGAAAGGTAACGACGCGGCGAGCAGTAATTGGAATTTCTTCGCCTGTCTTCGGATTGCGGCCTGGACGCTGCGGCTTGTCGCGCAACTGAAAGTTGCCGAAACCGGATAGTTTGACCGCTTCGCCACGTTCCAGCGCATTACGAATTTCATCAAAGAATGTTTCAACCATATCCTTGGCTTCGCGTTTGTTCAAACCGACTTGCTCGAACAGCAACTCAGCCAACTCAGCCTTGGTCAGGGTCGGCAAATCCTTTTCCGCCTGCGAACGTACCTGCGCCTCCAGCATGGCGCGATTAAGATCGGCTGCCAATACGGACTGGAGTTCAGAGGAATTCACATCATTCATATCGGTTATATTCACGGCTCGGGTTGCGACTTCATCATGCACGTAATTTAGCCCCATGTTTGGCACCGGCAGCGACGACCAACGCGGCCATGGCCGCATCCACCAGATCATCTTGCAGGGTTAATTGAGTATCTTGCAAGGTGCAGCGGAAAGCAAGGCTTTTCTCGTCAGATTCCAAGCCCTTGCCGCGATATTCATCAAATAAAACAACGACTTGCAAGATGTTGCAAATTGGATTCATTTTCTTTTCAGCAACAAAAACGTCCATTAAGTCTTGCATGGAAACCGTGTGCTTGACCACCAGAGCCAAATCGCGCGTTACCGCAGGGAATTTTGAAATTTCCCTGTAGGACGGTACGTTTACCTGTTGCAGGCTACTTGCCTCTACTTCGAACAAAACCGGCGCCAGCGGCAAATCGTACTTTTGCTGCCAGCGCGGATGCAGTTCACCGATAAAACCGATTACCTTGCCATCGAGTAAAACATGCGCCGAGCGGCCCGGATGCAGTGCCGGATGTTCGACTTTGGCGAAAGTCAGCATCTTCGGTGCAAACAAGGCTTCCAGATCGGCTTTGACGTCGAAATAATCGACGTTGCGCGAGTCCATGCCCCACTGCTCTTCCACGATGGGACCGTAGGCAATTGCAGCGGCATGTTTAGGCTGGTCGTAGCCGGCCACAGACAGCGGACCGTCTTGCTCGATGTTGTTACGCAAATAAACAGCGCCGATTTCAAACAGGCGTATACGGCTGACCTTGCGGTTCAGGTTGTAGCGCACATTGGCGATCAGATTCCCTATCATCGATGAACGCATCACGCTCATCTGGCTGGCAATCGGATTGAGCAGTTTGATTGGATTGCTGTTGCCTGCAAAGTCTGCTTCCCACGCCTGCTCGACAAAGCTGAAGTTGACCACTTCCTGATAATCGGCATCGGCCAACTGGCGACGGATCGTGAACAGCGAACGCGTGCTCTCAGGGCGAATGCGCATGGCATTGGTCGCGACTGGCGGCAAGGCTGGAATATTCTCAAAGCCGTAGACGCGTGCGATTTCTTCGATCAAATCCTCTTCAATTTCGATATCGAAGCGATAGGACGGCGGCGTCACCGAAAACACGCCGTCTTTTTGCGTGAACGGCAGTGCAAGACGGGTAAAGATGTCGGCGATCTGTGCATCGGTCAAGGGCACGCCGATGACCTTGACCGCGCGCGCGGTACGCACGCTGACAGGATCGCGCTTGGGCAGATTGACGATATGGTCGTCGATCGGGCCAACCGCTGTTTTATCTTTTTGGCCGCAAATCTCGACGATCAATGCAGTAATGCGTTCGATGTGTTCGACCGTCGTTGCAAAGTCCACGCCACGCTCGAAACGGTGTGCGGCATCGGTCGAAAAATTGAAGCGACGTGCGCGACCCTGGATGGCATTCGGATACCAGAATGCAGCTTCCAGATAAATATCCTGCGTATCGAGCGACACGGCCGTCGCGTCGCCACCCATGATGCCGGCCAGCGATTCGATTTGCTGCTCGTCGGCGATCACGCCTATCCACTCATCGACGGCAACCGTGTTGCCGTTCAGGAGTTTCAGCGATTCGTCTTTTTTTCCCCAGCGCACATTCAGGCCGCCGTGGATCTTGTCCAGATCGAACACGTGCGTAGGACGACCGAGTTCAAGCATGACGTAATTGGAGATATCCACCAAAGCAGAAATCGGACGCTGGCCGCTACGCTCCAGACGCTGTTTCATCCAGTCCGGCGTACTTGCCCTGGCATTCAAGCCGCGGATGATGCGACCGGAAAAACGACCGCACAAATCTGGAGCGGAAACCGTCACTGGCAACACATCGGCAATCGTTGCTGCTACAGCCTGATACGTCGGCATTTTCAATGGTGTGCCGGTCAAGGCGGAAACTTCACGTGCGACACCAAGCACAGACAAGCAATCCGCCTTGTTCGGCGTCAGCTTGATGGTGAATTTCAGATCATTCAGTTGATAGTAATCGCGGAAATTCTGGCCGATAGGCGCATCCGATGGCAAGTCCATCAAGCCGCCCTGCTCATCCGACAACTTGAGTTCTTTCACCGAACACAACATGCCTTGCGATTCCACGCCGCGCAAGGCGCCAACCTTGATCTCGAACGGCTTGCCATCTTCACCCGGCGGCAATACTGCACCAGCCAATGCGCAAACGACTTTCATGCCGGCGCGCACGTTAGGCGCACCGCAGACGATGTTCAATAATGTTCCGGTGCCGGCATCGACCTGGCAGACATTCAGGCGATCGGCGTTCGGATGCTTGGCGATCTCGCGTACTTCAGCCACCACGACATTCGAGAATGGCGGCGCAACCGGTTCGACTTCTTCGACTTCCAGACCGGACATCGTCAACATGTGCGCCAATTCGTTCGACGTCATGTTCGGATTGACCATCGTACGGAGCCAGCTTTCGGAAAATTGCATGATTTAAAAACCTTTTGCCACAGACATCACAAATACAGAAGAAATCAGGGCACGCGCCTATTCAGCATGCCCTGCCTTGTTGCTGCTAGTTGAATTGTTTCAGGAAACGCAAATCGCCTTCGTAGAACAGGCGCAAATCGTTGATCCCGTAACGCAGCATCGTCAGACGTTCAAGGCCGGAGCCAAACGCAAAGCCGATGAATTGTTCCGGATCGAATCCCATATTGCGCATCACGTTCGGATGCACCTGACCGGCGCCCGACACTTCGAGCCAGCGGCCTTTTAACGGACCACTTCCGAAAGCGATATCAATCTCGGCCGACGGTTCGGTGAAAGGGAAATAGGATGGACGGAAACGCACCTGCAGATCGTCGGTTTCAAAGAAGGCTTTGACGAAATTGAGATACACGCCCTTCAAGTCGGCGAAGCTGATGTTCTCGTCTATCCACAAACCTTCGACCTGATGGAACATCGGCGAGTGCGTTGCATCGCTGTCGACGCGGTAGGTACGACCCGGTGCGATGACGCGGATCGGTGGTTTGTTCATGCGCGCATAGCGCACCTGCATCGGGCTGGTATGCGTGCGCAGCAGCAGAGGCTTGCCTTGCGTATCGTTGCCTTCGATGTAGAACGTATCCTGCATCGAACGTGCCGGATGATTTTCCGGGCTGTTCAAGGCGGTGAAATTGGTCCAGTCGTTTTCGATCTCGGGGCCGTCTGCCACATCAAAACCGATAGAGCCGAAAATCTCTTCCACGCGCTGCCAGGTACGCATGACAGGGTGTATGCCGCCGGTACCGCGACCACGGCCTGGCAAGGTAATGTCGATGGCTTCCGCATTCAGGCGGGATTCCATCTGCGCATTGGACAAGGCGTCGCGACGCGCCGTCAGCGCAGCCTCGATCTTCTCTTTTGCGGAATTGATGACAGCGCCTTGCGTCTTGCGCTCATCCGGCGCGAGCTTGCCCAGGCTCTTCATCTGTTCGGTAATCTGTCCCGTTTTTCCGAGGTATTTCGCTTTCGCGTTTTCCAGCGCAGCGGCATCATCTGCAGCAGCAAAATCGGTCTGGGCTTGAATGACAAGTTGATCTAGGGGATTCATGCGGTTTGTTTTCGTCCTTAGCAAGGAAGCCGAAAAGGAAAGCCCAAAAGGCCGTGCAAAAATAAAAACGGGACATAGGTATGAACCCTGCCCCGCTCTCGGATATTGCTGCACCGTCCGAAGACAGTGCATACGATCACAACTTAAGCAGCGATGGTAGTTTTCACCTGATTCACGATTGCCGCGAATGCTGGCTTGTCCATCACAGCCATATCGGCCAGGACTTTACGGTCCAGCTCGATGGATGCGCGTTTCAGACCGTTCATGAACACGCTGTATGTCAGGCCATGTTCACGCGATGCTGCATTGATACGGGTGATCCACAAAGCGCGGAAAACGCGTTTCTTGTTACGACGATCGCGGTATGCATATTGACCAGCGCGCATAACTGCTTGCTTGGCAATACGGTAAACCTTGCTGCGACGACCACGATAGCCTTTGGCTTGATCGAGGACTTTCTTATGACGGGCCCGTGCTGTGACCCCACGTTTTACTCTAGGCATGATTGCTCCTGATTATTTGAGTGAGGTTAAGCGTTCGGCATCATTGCGCGTACGGATACCATGTTGGTGTCATGAACACCGACAGAACCGCGCAATTGACGTTTATTTTTTGTGGTTTTCTTGGTCAGAATATGACGCTTGAAAGCTTGGCCGCGTTTAACGGTTCCACCTGGACGTACACGAAAGCGCTTTTTGGCGCCGCTTTTCGTTTTCATTTTAGGCATGACACTATCTGTCCTTTGGGGACAGCTCCATTTTTAACATGATTGCAGGTGGCAGCAATTTCGCTACACTTGGATGCCTGCTCTCACTTGTTATGCAGCGGAATCGAGTCCACTGCTATTTTGTGCAAGCCGCTCGTTGCCGGGCGGCTCGTACGAAACTCTATTATTTCTTCTTCTTCGGCGACAGAACCATGATCATCTGACGGCCTTCCATCTTGGGAAACTGCTCGACCTGGCCATATGGCTCCAAATCGGCCTTCAAACGCTCCAACATGCGGAAGCCGATATCCTGGTGCGCCATTTCACGGCCGCGGAAACGCAGCGTGATTTTGGTTTTATCACCATCGTCCAGAAACTTGATCAGATTGCGCAGCTTGATGTTGTAATCGCCATCATCGGTGCCAGGCCGGAATTTGACTTCCTTGATCAGAATAACTTTCTGCTTGAGCTTGGCTTCGTGCGCCTTCTTTTGTTCCTGATATTTGAACTTGCCGTAGTCCATCAGGCGAGCGACCGGTGGTTGCGCAGTTGGCGCAATCTCTACCAGATCGACGTTAGCTTCTTCCGCAAGGCGGAAGGCATCTGCCAGACTAACGATACCGAGTGCCTCATTTTCGACACCACTCAAACGCAATTCAGGCGCTGTAATTTCACCGTTGATCCGATGCGACTTGTCAGTAGCTATTGCAATTTCCTTTTAAAATTAAATAATTAAGCCGTGCTCTTGCGCTATGGGCTTGATCCCTCAGGCTTTGGCTTCAACCTCATTGTTGAGGCGCTCCACCAACAAATCGACAGGCATGACACCCAGATCGACATTACCTCGCGCTCGCACGGCCACTGTACCTGCGTCCCGTTCCTTGTCGCCAATTACTATAATGTACGGCAGCTTCTGAATAGAATGCTCGCGTATTTTATAGGTTATTTTCTCATTACGCAAATCAACGTGGACCCTAAACCCTTGTTTTTTCAGGTTTTGCGCAACGGCTTGCGCGTAATCGGCCTGTGCGTCGGAGATGTTCAGCACGGCAATCTGAACCGGGGCGAGCCATAATGGCAAGGCGCCGGCGTGGTTTTCGATCAACATGCCGATAAAACGCTCGAAGGAACCCAGGATAGCCCGGTGCAACATGACCGGAATTTTCTTGGTGTTGTCTTCTGCGACATATTCCGCACCCAAACGCGCCGGCATCGAGAAGTCGACCTGTATCGTGCCGCACTGCCACATGCGGCCGATCGCATCCTTCAGTGTGTATTCGATCTTCGGACCGTAGAATGCGCCCTCGCCCGGCGAGATTTCATACGTGCAGCCAGAACGATCCAGCGACGCAATCAGTGCAGCCTCAGCCTTGTCCCACGCCTCATCCGAACCGACACGTTTTTCAGGACGTGTTGCGACTTTATAAATGACGTTGGTGAAACCGAAATCGCGATACACCTTTTGCAACAATGCAGTAAAGGCAACACATTCATCCAGAATCTGGTCTTCAGTGCAGAAAATGTGGCCGTCATCCTGCGTAAAGCCGCGCACGCGCATCATGCCATGCAAGGAGCCTGACGGCTCGTTGCGGTGACACTGGCCGAATTCGCCGTAACGCAGCGGCAGTTCGCGATACGAACGCAAATCCGAAGCGAAAATCTGTACGTGGCCCGGGCAGTTCATCGGCTTCAACGCATACGAGCGGTTTTCCGACTCGGTGGTGAACATGTTTTCTTTGTAGTTTTCCCAGTGGCCGGATTTTTCCCACAGGCTGCGATCCAAAATCTGCGGCGCTTTTACTTCCTGGTAACCGTTGTCCTGATAAACACGGCGCATGTATTGTTCGACCTGCTGCCAGACTGTCCAGCCCTTCGGATGCCAGAAAATCAGGCCCGGTGCCTCTTCCTGGAAATGGAACAGATCGAGTGCACGCCCCAGCTTGCGGTGATCGCGCTTTTCGGCTTCTTCCAGCATGGTCAGATAGGCTTCCTGCTCTTCCTTCTTCGCCCATGCGGTGCCGTAGATACGCTGCAGCATTTCATTCTTGGAATCACCGCGCCAGTAGGCACCGGCCAGCTTCATCAGTTTGAATACTTTCAGCTTGCCGGTCGACGGCACGTGCGGGCCGCGGCACAGATCGGTAAACTTGCCTTCGGTGTACAGCGACACATCCTGATCCGCGGGAATCGATGCAATGATTTCTGCCTTGTAGGCTTCGCCTATGGATTTGAAATACTCAACCGCTACGTCACGCGGCAAGACTTGACGGGTAACCGGCTCATCCTTTTTCGCCAGCTCGGCCATTTTCTTTTCAATCGCCAGCAAATCTTCCGGCGTGAATGGACGCTTGTACGAAAAATCGTAATAAAAGCCGTTTTCGATGACCGGCCCGATGGTGACTTGCGCATCAGGAAACAGTTCCTTGACCGCGTAGGCCAGCAAATGCGCGGTGGAATGGCGGATGACGTCCAGACCTTCCGCATCCTTGTCCGTAATGATGGACAGATCGCTGTCCTGCTCGATCAAGTACGAGGTATCGACCACATTGCCGTTGACCTTGCCGGCGAGTGCCGCCTTGGCAAGACCGGCGCCGATATTGGCAGCAACTTGCGCCACGGTGACAGGAGTATCGAATTCGCGTTGCGAACCATCAGGAAGGCGGACTGTAATCATTTTGCTCTCCGTTTCAGCGGGGGCTTGCTTGCTGACGCTAGATTAATTGAACGACAAAAAATGCGGACGAAAAAAAACGCGGGCTAGCCGCGCTTTTTCAAATGGTAATGACGAAAAAGAACCCGACTTAGCGTCGCTCGGAAACCAGTGTGGTTGTCGTTCGCGGTGTCATAACCGGGTTTGCCTTTCTCGCTCTTACAGGTTTTACCAATTTTTCGTTGGTAGGCACGATTGGACTCGAACCAACGACCCCTACCATGTCAAGGTAGTGCTCTAACCAGCTGAGCTACGCGCCTAAAGAAGCGAAATTATAGCGACAAATTATCTTCTTAGCTAGTGCTTGTGCAAACTTGTTTGAAAAAACTCTATGCGGCGCTTTTTATCATGCAGAAGCGGCAACGCATTCTGCGCTCACTTTGACGGCATCAATGACGTCTGGCGGCCAATACACCCTTGACTTCACCAATGACGGCCAGCGCTTTCTGCAATTGCGCGGTAGAAGCGATTTCCGCCGTGAACGCCATGCGCGCCTGCCCCTTCACGCTTTGCGTACTGACGCCGATCACATTGATTTTCTCACGCAGGAAGATATCGGAGATATCGCGCAACAAGCCTTGCCTGTCGCTGGCCAGCACGAAAATATCGACTGGATACACGGTTGCCGATTCTGTTTTCCCCCACGCCGTTTGCACTACGCGTTCGGGTGCCTTGTGCCGCATTTCAACAAAATTCTTGCAGTCCGCACGATGTATCGACACACCTTTGCCGCGTGTGACAAAGCCGACTATCTCATCCGGCGGCGCCGGCTTGCAGCACTTCGCCAGCTGGGTCATCAAGCCATCGGTGCCGACTACCAGTACACCGGACTTGGCACCGTGCATGACGCTGGACGCGCGACTCTTGCGCGGAATGACCACATCTTCCAGTTCTGCCTGCGCGGCGGCGCTTGCTTCGTCGCCACGCAAAGCCTGTTCGACTGTGCGCAAGCTGAACTCATCCTTGCCTACCGCCCGGAACAAATCGTCGAGTTTGGCAAAGTCCAGTTTGTGCGCAAGCTCCTCCAGATTGACGGCCGTCTTGCCTTCACGCTGCAGGGTTTTTTCAATCAGCGCACGTCCGCTGGCAAGCGTCTCCTGCTGATCGATTGCATTGAACCAGGCACGCACCTTGGAACGCGTGCGCGGGCTCGCGGCATAGCCGGGCGAAAGCCAGTCGCGCGACGGACCGACTGTGCCTGTCACGGCGCTGGCGCCTTTGGCGGTAATGATGTCGACAGTCTGACCATTTTTCAGCACTGTATTGAGCGGCACCAACACCCCATCGACGCGCGCACCACGGCAACGATGACCGACATCGCTGTGCAGGTGGTAAGCGAAATCGATAGGCGTGGCGCCGTTCGGCAACTCGATTACGCGCGCCTGCGGCGTCAATACGTAAATGCGGTCATCCAAAGTGGCGGACTTTAGTTTCTCCACCCAGTCACGATGCACGTCTTCCTGTCCGACTACGGTATCGACGACTTCGCTCTTCCACGCCAGCAATTGCCGCAGCCAAGCAATTTTTTCGTCATACTTTTGTCCGGCAAAATTCGAGCCGCCCGATTCCTTGTAGCGCCAATGCGCAGCCACGCCGTATTCGGCAAAGTCGTGCATATCGTTGGTACGCACCTGTACTTCCAGCGGTCGGCCATCCTCTGCGATCACAATCGTATGCAGGGATTGATAGCCGTTGGCTTTGGGGCGCGAGATGTAATCGTCGAACTCTTCCGGTATCGGCGTCCAGATGTTGTGCACGATACCAAGCACCGTGTAACAGGTTTTCACATCATCGACGATCACGCGGAATGCGCGCACATCGTACAAATCGGAGAATTCGATTTCCTTGCCGCGCAGCTTGCTCCAGATACTAAAAATGTGTTTCGGCCGGCCGAAGACTTCGGCCTTGATGCCGGCAGCGGCCATTTCCGACTTCAGGCGCTTGATCGAATTTTCAACGAAGGCTTCGCGCTCGACGCGTTTTTCTTCCAGCAGCGATGCAATGCGCCGGTACGCTTCGGGTTCGAGGAAGCGGAACGATAAATCTTCCAGCTCCCATTTCAACTGCCAGATGCCGAGCCGGTTTGCCAGCGGCGCATACAAGTCGAAAGTTTCGCGCGCATATTGCCGCGAACGCTCATTCACCAACTTGTTGTCGGCGAAGTAACGCAGCGTTGTGACGCGCGTGCCGAGACGCACCAGTACCACACGCATATCGCTCGCCATGGCCAGCAGCATCTTGCGCAATACTTCCAGTTGCGCGGCCGCTTCCTGTGCCGCGTTCTTGTTGCGCGCTGCTTCATGCTGTGTGAAAGTGGCTTCATGCAAACGCATCAACTGGCGTACCCCTGCTACCAGATCGCTCACATCTTTGCCGAATCGTTCTTCTATTTTTTCGGCAGCTGCCGGCGCGATCATTTCCAGCTCGAACAGCAAAGCGGCAATCCGCGTATCGGCATCGGTTTCCAGCTCGGATAAAACGGTCGCCACGCCTTGCGCAAATTCGAAGGCATCCTGCTCGCTTTCAAACGCATCCTGTCCTGCAGAAACGCTCTTGCCGGTATAAAACGGTTTGACGTATGCAAGCGCATCCATCACGCGAGCACTATCGTGTTCTGTCAGGCCGGAGCGGAGCAACGCAGGTACGTCGCTCTGTGTCGATGCTAAAGAAACCATTACCAACCTAGGAAGATGCTGCAACCACAATAATTTCAATCAGGCGCCGCGAATCGGGAAACTGCACTGCAACCGTTGCTCTGGGCGGCGCATGCCCTTCCGGCACCCATTCATTCCACGCAGCATTCATGCCGTCGAAGTCATTGCTATCAGCAATAAATATCTGACAAGACAAAATTCGGGTTTTATCGCTGCCGGCTTCCGCCAGCAGACGATCGATATGACCCAGCACTTCGCGTGTCTGGTCCTGAATATTCTGCGTCGTATCTTCCGCAATCTGTCCCGCCAAGTATACCGTGCCATTGTGTATGGCAACTTCCGACAGCGTATCGCCTATATGCAAACGTGTGATGTTCATGCTATTTCAGTATAAAATCCGGCCGCAAACATCAGCCAGGGAAAAAATCTTTTGCGATCGCAATCTGCGCCTCGCTCAAAAAAGTGGGCGCATGGCCGACCCCGGCCAGCTCCACCACCTTGGCTTTCGGGCCGCGCTGCGACATCGCCAGCGCAGTTTCCGGCGACAGCAAATCGGAATCGGTACCGCGCACCAGCAAAACAGGACAAGTGATGGCATCGTAGGCAGCCCACAGGCGTTGCTCGTCCTGCCGCGCGCTTTCCGCAGTCGCTTGCCTGAATGGCAGCGCGAGGCCCGGATCGTAGACGAACACCCATTGCCCCTGCGCATTCTGACGCATCACATCCGCTGCCAGTTTGCGCCATTGTTCCTCACTATGCGCGCCAAATGACAGCGAGATCGCGCGCACGTATTGCCATGCCTCATCGAAGCTGGCAAAGCGCACGTCCTGCCCGACATATTCTCCTATGCGTGCCAGCGCTTGCGCATCGATGGCAGGACCGATATCGTTGAGCAGCAATTTGCGTATTGGCGTATCCGGCAAAGACGCCAGCACCATGCCAATCACGCCGCCCATCGAGGTGCCGAGCCAGTGTACAGATTCCACGTCCAGACGCGCAATCAGCGTTACCATGTCGCTGACGTATTGCGGCACTTGATAATATTGCGGATCGCGCAAATGTTCTGAACGTCCGCGGCCCACCACATCGGGACAGACCACGCGGTAATCGTGCGACAGCGCTTGCGCCAAGGCATCGAAATCATCCGATACCCGCGTCAGACCATGTACACAGATCAATACTTTCGGATTGGCGGGATCGCCCCATTCCTTGTATGCCATCCGGTGCAGGCCCGCAGGAGAAAGGCATTGAACAGTTTTGATTTGCGTGTGAGTCATGGCAATTGAAATTGGAGATATGCCGTATTTTACGACTCTTGAGCGTAAAATCTTATCAAAGATCGCAGCATCTGAAATCCCGGCCTGAAAGGCGCATCATGCAAAACACGACTCTGCAGGGCAAAACCGCATTGATTACCGGCTCCACTTCCGGCATAGGCTTGGGAATTGCACGCGCACTGGCGCAGCAAGGTGCGCATATCGTACTCAACGGCTTCGGCGATGCAAATGAAATCGCCGCGCTGCAAGCCGGGCTGACGCAGGACTATGGCGTCCAGTCGACTTATCATCCGGCCGACATGTCCAGGCCGCAGGAAATCGCGGCGATGATGCAATTCGCCGCTGCAAAATTCGGCAGTGTCGATATCCTGGTCAACAATGCCGGCATCCAGCATGTTGCAGACATCGAAGACTTCCCGGTCGAAAAATGGGATGCGATTATCGCCATCAACCTCTCTTCCGCATTCCATACAACACGCCTGGCGCTCCCCGCAATGAAAGAGAAGAACTGGGGACGCATCATTAACATCGCATCCGCACATGGCCTGGTCGGCTCGGCACAAAAATCAGCCTATGTCGCGGCCAAGCATGGCATCGTCGGATTATCCAAAGTTACGGCGCTGGAAAATGCACAAACCGGCGTCACATGCAATGCGATTTGCCCCGGCTGGGTGTTGACACCGCTGGTGCAAAAACAGGTCGATGTACGCGCAGCAAATGAAGACGTATCCAATGACGATGCCAAGAAAGGTTTGCTGGCGGAAAAGCAGCCGTCGGGAGAATTTGTCACGCCGGAACAGCTGGGCGCTTTAGCGGTATTTCTTTGCAGCGAAGCCGCCAATCAGGTGCGCGGTGCAGCCTGGAGTATGGATGGTGGATGGACTGCGCAATAAAAATTCAAGGACTCGCGCCGTTTAAAACTTTTAAACGGCGCTCTTTAAAAATCGTCAATCGCAATCTTCTTCCTTGATTTTCCCTGGCGCTTAATTCAGCGCACTCACATCCAGCGGCACGCCGGTATTCGCCACCACTTCTTCTTTCGTCACGCCAGGCGCCAGTTCAATCAGGCGCAATCCCTTTGGCGTGATATCGATCACACCCAAATCCGTGATGATGCGATCGACTACACCCACGCCGGTCAGTGGCAAATCACATGAAGATAAAATCTTGTGCGAAATCGAACCATCTTTGGCGCGCGCCACATGTTCCATCAGCACCACGATGCGTTTGACGCCGGCCACCAGATCCATCGCGCCTCCCATGCCCTTGACCATCTTGCCGGGTATCATCCAGTTGGCAAGGTCGCCTCTTTCGGAAACCTGCATTGCACCCAGCAAGGCAATATCGATTTTGCCGCCACGTATCATGCCAAAGGAATCGGCCGAACTGAAATACGATGCGCCCGGCAATGCAGTCACCGTCTGTTTGCCGGCATTGATCAGATCCGGATCGACTTCATCTTCAGTGGGAAACGGACCTATGCCGAGCAAGCCGTTTTCCGATTGCAGCCAGATATGGATATCCGCCGGGATGAAATTGGCAACCAGCGTCGGCAAGCCGATGCCGAGATTGACGTAAGCACCGTCGTGCAATTCCTGTGCTGCGCGTGCAGCCATTTGATCTCTGGTCCATGCCATATCGTTCTCCGCGTATTTTTCAACTAACTGGCACGCAAGGTATGCTGCTCTATGCGTTTTTGCGGATGCGCATTCAACACGATGCGGTGAATGAAAATACCCGGCGTATGTACATCGTCGGGATCGATCTCGCCGATCTCGACCAGTTCTTCCACTTCCACCACGGTGATTTTCCCTGCCATCGCCACATTCGGATTGAAGTTGCGCGCCGTATGCCGGTACACCAGATTCCCGGCCTTGTCCGCCTTGTATGCCTTGACGAGAGAAACGTCGGCAATCAGCGCACGCTCCATCACATATTGCTCGCCATCAAATTCACGCACCTCCTTGCCGTCCGCAACGACGGTGCCTATGCCGGTTTTGGTAAAGAACGCCGGAATACCGGCGCCGCCGGCGCGCAGTTTTTCGGCCAGCGTGCCTTGCGGCGTAAATTCCACCTCCAGTTCACCGGCCAGATACTGACGCTCGAATTCCTTGTTTTCGCCTACATAGGAGGAAATCATTTTCCTGATCTGGCGCGTTGCCAGCAATGGGCCCAGTCCGGCATCGTCCACGCCCGCATTGTTGGAGATTGCCGTCAGATTCTTCACGCCGGAATCGCGCAATGCTGCAATCAGCGCCTCCGGAATTCCGCACAAGCCGAAACCGCCGACGGCAATGGTTTGCCCATCACTGACTATATCGGCCAGCGCCAGCGCTGCATCGGGATAAACTTTATTCATAGCTATCCTTCTTTGTGTAGAGTAAACCGTCACGAACGGGAACGTCTGTGGTGTATCAGCCAGCATAAGACGTGGCGGCGCCAATCACAATACCGTAGAACTACGAGTAGCAGACTGAAAAGGCAGGGCATCCATGATGGACGCGGCAAACATAGACTATGAAAGCATCTTCCAGCATGCACCTATCGGCATGTGTATCTCGCAGCATCGGGTAATACATGTCTGCAATGCTGCTTTAACGCAAATGTTTGGCTACCCGGACGGTGCGCTGGCGGGCTTGTCATTTTCCGTGCTGTACCCGAGCCACACAGAATTCGAGCGCACCGGTGCGCGCATCATTCCCATCATGAATGAAAAAGGTTGTTATTCGGACGAGCGCATCATGAAACGCGCAGATGGCCGGTTATTCTGGTGTCATGTAAGTGGCCGTGCACTGCTGCCGCACGACCCGCATGCGGCCGGCATCTGGACTTTCGACGATTTGAGTGAAAAGCGGCCGGTGACGGCGGCGCTGACGCCGCGCGAACGTGAAATTGCCGCCATGCTGGTCGATGGAAAAACCAGCAAATTGATTGCGCGGCAAATCGGACTTAGTCCGCGCACAGTGGAAATGCATAGAGCGAAACTGATGCGAAAATTTACCGCAAGCACTACCAGCGAACTGATCCATCGCCTGCTCGGTGTGTTGCGGTAAATCGGTGCTGCGACAAACCTGAAGCGTAAAACTTAATGCGCGCTCATGCCATCGTCGGCCGTCATGATGGCACCGTTGATGAAGTGCGATTCTTCCGCCGCCAGCAACAGCAGCAAACCATCCAGATCTTCCGGCTTGCCGATACGTTTGCGCGGTAACGCATCCAGCAACAGCTTCCCCTGTTCGCTCTTGAAATATTCCTGATTGAGTTCAGTGCCGATGTAGCCCGGACAGATCGCATTGACGTTGATGCCGAACTTGCCCCACTCCACCGCCATCGTCTTGGTCATGTGCACCAGCGCCGCCTTGCTCATGCTGTACGCACCAAGTTCCGGCATTACGCGCAAGCCGGCGACCGAAGCAATGTTAATGATGCGGTGCTGCTTCTTCGCATCACCCTTGGCGCGCGCAATCATCCGCTTTGCCACTTCCTGCGCCACGAAAAATGCACCACGCTGATTGGTATCCATCACGTAGGCGTATTCTTCCGGCGTCACATCAAGCAGGCGTCCGCGGGCGGCAACCCCGGCGTTATTGACCAGGATATCAATTGCTCCCGCTTCAGTTTCTGCATGTGCAATGGCAGATTTGATGCTGGCATAATCGGTGACATCCAGCGTCACGACATGCGCGGCGCCGCCCTCTGCCTCGATCTCGGCACGCAATTCCTTGAGCCTGTCTACACGACGTGCAGCCAGCACGACTTGCGCACCAGCCATCGCCAGTACTTTTGCAAAGCGTGCGCCAAGTCCGCTGGAAGCGCCGGTAATCAGGGCAACCTTGCCTTCAAAATTGACTTCTATGCCCACGACATTCTCCTGACTTGCTCTTGATTATTAACGTACGACAAACAAAAAGTGACGTTGGAGGCGTTATGATTACACGAAAGCGCAGCAATGCGCGTTTTACACTTCGCACTCACTGCGAAACCGCGAGACAATAAGGCCTTCGCACGCAGATAATTAGACTGTTTTTAACATGACCCAGACCCTTCTCCCAGAATCCAGCCTGTTAGCCCAATACGGCCCACGCGAAGCAATGGAATACGACGTAGTGATAGTTGGCGGCGGACCCGCCGGCCTGGCGGCGGCAATTCGACTCAAGCAACTAGCCGCCGAACAAAATCACGAGGTTTCCGTTTGCATCCTGGAAAAAGGCGGCGAACTGGGCGCACACATTCTTTCCGGCGCCGTGATGGATCCGCAGGCGCTGACCGAATTGCTGCCCGACTGGAAAGAGCTGGGCGCACCGCTCAATACTCCTGTCAGCGAAGACCGCTTCCTGTTTCTGACCGAGAGCAAAGCCTACAAAACCCCGAACTTCCTGCTGCCGGCCTGCTTCCAGAACCATGGCAATTACGTCGTCTCGCTGGCCAATGTGGTTCGCTGGCTGGGACAACAGGCCGAAGCGCTGGGAGTGGAAGTATTCCCCGGTTTTCCGGCGGCGGAAATCTTGTACAACGAGGATGGCTCCGTCAAAGGCGTGGCGACTGGGAATATGGGCATAGACCGTGCCGGCCAGCCGACTGCTGCCTTCCAGCTCGGAATGGAACTACACGCCAAATACACATTGTTCGCCGAAGGTTCGCGCGGCCACCTCGGCAAGCAGTTGATGGAGAAGTTCAACCTCAACCAGGACAAGGCGCCCCAGACTTACGGTATCGGCATCAAGGAATTGTGGGAAATCGATCCCGCCCTGCATCAGGCTGGCCTCGTCATCCACACTGCCGGCTGGCCGCTGAAAAACGATACCTATGGCGGCTCTTTCCTGTATCACCTGGAAAACAACCAGGTCGCCGTCGGTTATGTGGTGGGCCTCGGATATGCCAATCCCTATCTGTCGCCGTTTGAAGAATTTCAGCGTTATAAAACGCATCCGGAAATCAGCAAGTTCTTCAAGGGCGGCAAACGGATTTCCTACGGTGCGCGCGCAATTACCGCCGGCGGTTTGCAATCTTTGCCAAAGCTGGTCTTTGGCGGTGGCGCATTGATAGGCTGTGAAGCCGGCTTCCTGAACGGCAGCCGCATCAAGGGCAGCCATGCCGCCATCAAGAGTGGCATGCTGGCAGCGGACGCCGCCTTCACGGCGCTTGCCGCTGGTCGCCAGTACGATGAATTGAGTGCGTACCCAGCCGCATTTGAACAGTCCTGGCTGCATGAAGAATTGCATGTCGCACGCAACTTCAAGCCGTGGATGAGCAAGGGCCTGTATACCGGCTCCATCATGTTCGGCATCGATCAACTGCTGTTGCGCGGCAAGGCACCGTGGACCCTGCGCAATACGCATGCAGACCATGAATGCCTGCGTCCTGCCGCCGCGTTCCAGCCCATCGCGTATCCGAAACCGGATAACGTCCTGACTTTCGATAGACTGTCTTCGGTGTTCATTTCCAATACCAACCATGCAGAAGACCAGCCCATCCATCTGACGCTGAAAGATCCGGCAGTACCTGTACAAGTCAATCTGGCTGAATATGCCGGTCCGGAAGCCCGTTACTGTCCGGCGGCGGTGTATGAATTCATCAAGGATGAGGCCGGTGCGGACAAGCTGCAGATCAATGCGCAAAACTGCGTGCATTGCAAAACCTGCGATATCAAGGACCCTACGCAGAATATCGTATGGGTGACGCCGGAAGGCGGTGGCGGGCCGAACTATCCGAATATGTAAAGTTCTGCAGGAAAAGAAAAAGCCGCTATGCGGCTTTTTTTACGATCTGTTTTTACTCCACTGCGATCAAATTTCCCATTCACCGCTCAATATTTTTTCCAGCCAGAATGCACCGATTACGGTTTTCACATCGGTGATTTTTCCTTCACGTATCCAGCCCAGCAAATCGGATGGCACAGCCTTGAAGGTTTCGAGAAACTCTTCGGCATCGAGCTTGCGCTCCCCTTCGATCAAGCCGCGCGCCAGGTATAAATCCAGATGTTCATCAGAATAGGCAATCGCATTATGTATCGTGCAGACGAATTGCCAGTCGCTTGCCGTATAACCGGTTTCCTCCAGCAACTCGCGCTGGGCGCAGGCCAATGGCTGTTCGCCAGCATCGATTTTCCCGGCCGGGAATTCGATAAAGACACGATCTAGCGGATAACGAAACTGTCGCTCCATCAAGACGGAACCATCGTCGAACAGCGGCAGAATCACGACTGCACCAGGATGCTTGATGTATTCACGCGTAGTCGGCTGACCATTCGGCAGACGCACCGTATCGCGCTGCACTTTCAGGAAGTGGCCATCGTAGGCCAGCGTACTGTCGATGCGAATTTCTTTCAGATGATTATCCATATTCCGGCTCCGATAACGCTCTAGACATGCGACAGATGGAAGTAATGGAAAAGCGTTTTGCCTGACGCTCAGTGATGATGCTTGCGCATATAGCGCATGACAAAACCTGGATAGGCCAGCACGAGGAATAGACAACCGGTGATGGCATAAAATTCCCAGCCTTGCGGGAACACGCTACCGATACGCAACTCAAGCAAGCCGGCCACCAGGCCGACTGCCAGATACAGCAGGAACAATTCGATCAGGCGCAACCACACCGGCTTGACCGGGCGTGGAAAGGGGATGACGGCGAGCAGACGTTCATTGAAGAATGGCAGGTTGGCGCAAAAGAGCGCCAGCAAAATCACAAACCAGCTTGCCAGCGACACATCCATTCAGTCACCGCCCATCATCGCCATCAGGACGCGAGCGTCTTGATGATGGCAGCCGCACAGGCTGTCATCAGCGGTCCGGGTACCAGGCCCAAAGCCAGCAATGCTGCGCCATTGATACTCAGGGTTACGGTGACATCCTTGCTGGCAACGATCTTCGCCTTATCAGCCGGCTCATCAAAGTACATGACCTTGACCACGCGCAGATAGTAGAACGCACCGATCAGCGAGAACAGTACCGCCACCACTGCGAGCCAGATTTGTCCGGTGCTCAGAACCGCTTGCAGAACCGCCAGCTTGGCGTAGAAGCCGACTACTGGTGGCACACCGGCCAGCGAAAACATCAGCAACAATGTAACGAAGGCAAACCATGGGCTGCGCTGATTCAAACCTTTGAAGTCGTCAATGTTGTCCGCTTCAAAACCGGCACGTGACAACAGCATGATGACGCCGAACATGCCCAGCGTAGTCAGCACATACGTAATGACATAGAACATTGCCGCGCCATAGCCATTGGTGGTTGAACCATCCGCACCCGCCACCACGCCAGACAACAGACCGAGCAGAATAAAACCGACTTGCGAGATGGTCGAATAGGCCAGCATGCGCTTGATATTGGTTTGCATGATCGCGGTAATGTTACCGATCGCCATTGACAGCACTGAAAGTATCGTCAGCATTTGCTGCCAGTCGATAGCCAGCGCAGGCAAGGCTTCCACCAGCAGACGTATCGTGATGGCAAATGCAGCCAGCTTCGGTGCACCGCCCAGCATCAGCGTCACCGCAGTAGGTGCACCTTGATAAACGTCCGGCACCCACATATGGAATGGGACGGCGCCAAGCTTGAACGCCAGGCCGGCCACCACAAAGACCAGACCGAAAATCAGTACCGGCTTGTTGACAGCGCCAGTCGCAATCACACGCGCAACTTCAGTCAAATCGAGCGAACCGGTCGCGCCGTACAACATCGAAATACCGTACAGCAGGAAGCCGGAAGCCAGCGCGCCGAGAACAAAGTATTTCATCGCTGCTTCAATTGCCACAGCATTGTCGCGACGGAAAGCAACCAGCGCATACAGCGACAGCGACATGATTTCGAGACCGAGATAGATGATCAGGAAGTTATTGGCTGACATCATCACCATCTGACCGAGGACGGTAAACAGCGACAGGATGTAGAACTCGCCGCCCAGACGGCCATTCACCATTTGACGATCTTCCAGATACTGGCGCGAATAGACGAGCGTCAGGCCGACCGCGATATACGTGCAGAACTTGAGCAGGTTCGACATTGGGTCCGAGACGAACATATTGCCGAAACTGTAGCTGGTTGCGCCCGCGTTGAAGTCGCTCAGGCTGAGTACTGCGCACACGACCAGAGTTGCGAGCGACAATACATAAGTCAGGTAGCGTTTCGCATCCGACAGAAACAAATCGATCAGCAGGATTGCACAGGTTGCAGCCGCCAGGAAGATTTCAGGAATGACAGGTATCAGATTCAAATTATTCATTTTGTCGCAGTGTATGTCCGTTCAGTTGCGCGGTTGCAGAGCGTTAAGGAAGCTTCGAAATCGCGACATGCTTGAGCAAATCAGCGACCGAAGTCTGCATAACATCTGTGAAAGGCGCCGGATACAGGCCCATTGCCAGTACGGCAATAGCAAGCAAACCAAGCATCAGGAATTCACGCTTGTTGATATCCTTCAGTTCCGCCACATGGTGATTGGCAACAGCGCCGAAAAGTACGCGCTTGGCCAGCCACAGTGAATACGCAGCACCCAGAATCAATGCAGTGGCTGCCAGCAGGCCGATCCAGAAATTGTATTGGACCGCGCCCAGAATCACCATGAATTCGCCAACGAAGCCCGAGGTTGCCGGCAAACCGGCGTTACCCATCGAGAACAGCACGAAGAATGCAGCAAATTTAGGCATGGTGTTCACGACGCCGCCGTAGTCAGCGATATTACGAGTATGCATACGGTCGTACAACACACCGATACACAGGAACATCGCGCCCGACACAAAGCCGTGCGAAATCATTTGTGCGATACCGCCCTGCACTGCCATGTCGTTGAACATGAAGAAGCCCAGTGTGACGAAGCCCATGTGCGCAATCGAAGAATACGCCACCAGCTTTTTCATATCCTTTTGCACCAGCGCGACCAGACCGATATAGATCACGGCGATCAGCGACAGCGTGATCATGAAGCCGGACAGGTAATGACTGGCATCCGGCGTGATCGGCAGCGAGAAACGCAGGAAGCCGTATGCGCCGAGTTTCAGCATGATCGCTGCCAGCACGACGGAACCGCCGGTTGGCGCTTCCACGTGGGCATCCGGCAACCATGTGTGCACCGGCCACATCGGTACCTTGACGGCAAACGCCATCAGGAATGCCAGGAAGATCAGGATCTGCGCATCCATAGGCAACGGCAATGTATGCCATGCCAGAATGTCGAAACTGTGACCCGACTTGAAGTACAGGTACAGCAATGCGACCAGCATCAGCAGCGAGCCGAAGAAGGTGTACAGGAAGAACTTGATCGATGCATAGACGCGATTCGCACCGCCCCATACGCCGATGATGATGAACATCGGAATCAGTGTCGATTCAAAGAACACATAGAACAGCAAGCCGTCGAGTGCACAGAACACGCCGATCATCAAACCGGACAGGATCAGGAACGCACCCATGTACTGGCCGACGCGCTTCTCGATTACTTCCCAGCCTGCGATCACGACGAAAATCGTGATGAAGGCAGTCAATACGACGAACCACATCGACAAACCATCGACGCCGAGCGAGTAGTTGATGTTGAAAATATCAATCCACTTGAATTTTTCAACGAACTGCATACCGTGCGCTGCATTATCGAACTTCTGTATCAGCGGCAAGGTCACCAGGAAACTGACGATGGCGCCGACCAGCGATACGCTGCGCGCAACGTTGGGATTGTCGTCACGACCTAAAGCTATCACGACGATACCGAACGCGATTGGCAACCAGATCGCGAGACTTAACAGGGGAAATGTTGACTGCATCATGTTTTTATTTGCTCTATTTCGCTAACTTATTGGGCGAACGATGGGAACGGCAAGAAATAAATCAGGAAACCCAGCACGCCGAGAATCATGACGAATGCGTAGTGATAAATATAGCCGGTCTGCAGCGTACGAACGATGCCTGAGAACCATCCCACCAACTTCGCACTGCCGTTTACGATCAATCCATCGATCAGTGTCTTGTCGCCCACATTGGAAAAACCACCACCCAGTACACGTGCACCGCGGGCAATGACGACTTCATTGAATTTATCCATGTAGTACTTGTTGTCGAGCAGCGTGTACAAGGCATGGAAATTCTTGAAGAACCAGGCTGGAACGCGTGGATTGATCATGTAGCAGTAGTAAGCCGAGGCCACGCCAGCCAACGCCAGCCAGAACGGCGCCGTTTGCAGGCCATGGATCGCCATTGCCATTGCACCATGGAACATTTCATTCAGTTCTGCCATGCCGCCATGCTTCGGATCGACAGTAATCACGCCTTTGAAGAAATCGCCGTGCAGCATAGGCTCGATCGCAAAGTAGCCGATCACAACCGATGGTATCGCCAGCAGAATCAGCGGCAGCGTCACCACCCAAGGCGACTCGTGCGGCTTTTGGCCGGGAGCCAGACCGTGATGTGCCGCATCGCCATGCTCGTCGTCAGCGTGAGCATGATCGTCATGTGCAGGATCATCATGTGCATGCGGCTTGCCGAAGCGTTCTTCACCGTGGAACACCAGGAAGTACATGCGGAAAGAATAGAATGCGGTCACGAAAACGCCGGCCAGCACTGCAAAGTTGGCAAAGCCTGCGCCTGCCAGATGCGTTGCATGTACGGCTTCGATGATGCTGTCTTTTGAGTAGAAGCCCGAGAACAATGGTGTACCGATCAATGCCAGCGAACCCAGCAAGGACGTGATCCACGTGATCTTCATGTACTTGCGCAGACCACCCATGTTGCGGATGTCCTGATCGTGATGCATGCCGATGATGACCGAGCCCGCAGCAAGGAACAGCAGCGCCTTGAAGAATGCATGCGTCATCAAGTGGAACACTGCTACCGAGTAAGCCGATGCACCGAGCGCCACGGTCATGTAACCGAGTTGCGACAGCGTCGAATAGGCGACCACGCGCTTGATGTCGTTTTGAATGATGCCGAGGAAGCCCATGAACAGCGCAGTAATCGAGCCGATGATCAGGATGAAGGACAAAGCGGTATCCGACAACTCGAACAGCGGCGACATGCGTGCCACCATGAAGATACCTGCCGTCACCATGGTCGCCGCGTGAATCAGTGCAGAAATCGGGGTTGGGCCTTCCATCGAATCAGGCAGCCAGACGTGCAGCGGGAACTGAGCCGACTTGCCCATCGCGCCGATGAACAGGCAAATGCAGGCGACCGTCAGCAGCATCCAGTCGGTACCCGGCAGAGTCAGCAGCGCCAGCTCATCTTTCTTCGCAAAGACTTCAGCGTAGTCCATGGAGCCGGCATAAGCCAGCAACAAGCCAATGCCCAGGATGAAACCGAAATCGCCGATACGGTTAACCAGGAAGGCTTTCATGTTCGCCACGACTGCGGTCGGCTTGGTATACCAGAAACCAATCAGCAGGTAGGACACCAGACCCACAGCTTCCCAACCGAAGAACAGCTGCAGGAAGTTGTTGCTCATGACCAGCATCAGCATCGCAAACGTGAACAGGGAAATGTACGAGAAGAAGCGGTTATAGCCTTCATCCTCTTCCATGTAACCGATCGTGTAGATGTGCACCATCAGTGACACGAAGGTCACCACGCACATCATCATCGCGGTCAGACTGTCGATCAGAAAGCCGACTTCAAGTTTCAGTCCGGCGACCGTCATCCATGTATACAAACTGTCATTGAACGTAGCGCCGTCAAGAACCAGCGACATCGTGTGCAAGGACAGGATGAATGCGATCAACACGCCAAGTATCGTCACGGAATGCGACGCCTTGCGGCCGATTAAATTTCCAAAAAATTTGGTACCAAACAAACCAGCAATCAATGATCCCGCAAGTGGTGCCAGCGGTACGATCAGAAGGAGGTGTGGGTTAAGTTGCCCCGCCATGATGATGAAACCTTATCGTTATTGTTCGGAATTAGCCTTTGAGGCTGTCAAGATCTTCGACATTGATGGTATCCAGTGTACGGAACATGGAAACCAGAATGGCAAGACCGATTGCAGCTTCAGCGGCGGCTACCGTCAAAATGAAGAAAACAAAAACCTGGCCGGCGGCGTCACCCAGAAAATAGGAAAACGCGACGAAATTCATATTCACAGCCAGCAGCATCAATTCGATTGCCATCAGCAGAATGATGATGTTTTTACGATTCAGAAAAATACCGACTATCGAGATCGCGAACAGGATCGCGCCGAGAATCAGGTAATGTACGAGCGATAACTCCACAACACTCCCCTTATTTTTGTTCTGCTGCAGGAGCAGCTGATTGATCGCCGTTGGCGCGTGTGGACTCAGCTTTCATCTTCACGACACGCAGACGATCGCCTGACTTGACCTTGACTGCATCGCCAGGCGCAAAATACTTGGTGTCCTTGCGTTTGCGCATCGTCAATGCCACAGCAGCCACCATCGCCAGCAGCAACAGCAATGCGGCCAGCTCGAATGCATACAGATACTGGGTATAAATCAGCTTGCCCAGCTCTTTCGTGTTGCCGATCATGGCCGCTGCTTCCGGCACGTGCGTATGTGCCTTCCAGAAACCGCGGAACAGAACGGCAGCCATTTCCAGCACAATCACGACACCGATGGTCGCTGCCAGCGGCAGATAACCCCAGAAGCCTTCACGCACATTGCTGAGCTTGATGTCGACCATCATGACGACGAACAGGAACAGCACCATCACTGCGCCGACATACACCAGCACCAGAACGATGGAGAGGAACTCGGCCTTGAGCAACATCCACAATGCAGCTGCCGTACAAAACGACAGGACGAGGAACAATGCCGCATGAACCGGATTGGAATCGGTGATGACGCGTATGGCAGCGAAGACCAGAATCGCCGAGAACACGTAAAACAAGACTGTTGTAAATTCCATAATCAACCAAAAAGTCAGCAAAAAGTCAGCGTAATACGGCTGCTAATACTATTAATCAACGATAGGCCGCGTCGGCGGTGCGTGCAGCTGCAATTTCGGTTTCGTAGCGATCACCTACTGCCAGCAGCATTTCCTTGGTGTAGTACAGATCACCGCGTTTCTCGCCGTGGTATTCGAAAATATGTGTTTCCACAATCGAATCGACCGGGCAGGATTCTTCGCAGAAGCCGCAAAAAATACATTTGGTCAAATCGATGTCGTAACGTGTGGTGCGGCGGCTGCCGTCGTCACGCTGTTCCGATTCGATCGTGATCGCCATTGCAGGACACACTGCTTCACACAGTTTGCAGGCGATACAGCGCTCTTCACCGTTCGGATAACGACGTAGCGCATGCAAACCACGAAAACGCGGCGACTGCGGTGTCTTTTCTTCCGGGAACTGCACGGTAATCTTGCGCGAGAACATATAGCGTCCGGTCAGGGCCATGCCCTTGAGCATCTCGCGCAACATCAAACTACCGAAAAAATCCTTGATTGCTTCCATTTTGGCTTCCCTTTTTGCTCAGCCTTGCTGCATTAATGCCAGATATTCCACGGGGTTTTCATCCAGATCGCAACGATCAACAGATAAACCAAAGTCAATGGAATGAATACTTTCCAACCCAGGCGCATGATTTGATCGTAGCGATAGCGTGGGAACGATGCACGGAACCAGATAAACAGGGTCACGACGAACAGCGTCTTGATACCCAGCCAGATCCAGCCTGGAATCCAGGTGAATGGCATCGCATCAATCGGTGACGACCAGCCGCCCAGGAACATCAGCGTTGCCATCATCGAAATCAGAATCATGTTGGCGTATTCGGCCAGGAAGAACATCGCAAACGACATGCCTGAATACTCAACCATGTGGCCCGCAACGATCTCGGACTCGCCTTCTACCACGTCAAATGGATGACGATTCAACTCAGCCGTGCCGGAGATGATGTAGATGACAAACATCGGCAACAACGGCAACCAGTTCCATGACAGGAAGGTCAGACCCATGTCAGCGAAACGGCCGGATGTCTGCAGCATGACAATTTCAGACAGATTCAGGCTGCCCGATACCATCAGCACAATCACCAGCACGAAACCCATTGCGATTTCATACGAAATCATTTGTGCCGAAGCGCGCATCGCACCGAGGAACGCATATTTAGAGTTGGATGCCCAGCCTGCCACGATCACGCCGTAGACTTCCAGCGAGGTAATCGCCATCACGAACAGCAAGCCTGCATTGACGTTTGCCAAAGCCGCTTCCGGTCCGAATGGAATCACCGCCCATGCAGCCAGCGCCGGCATGATGGTCATGATCGGTGCGATGACAAACAAAGCCTTGCTCGACTTTGCTGGAACGACGATTTCTTTCAGCAGCAACTTCAAGGCATCGGCGATCGGTTGCAGCAAACCTGCAGGACCAGTTCGGTTGGGGCCATGACGCACGTGCATCCAGCCGATGACCTTACGTTCCCACAGCGTCAGATAGGCAACGCAGCCCATCAACGGCAAAACAACTGCAACGATTTTTACCAGAGTCCACACCAGCAACCAGTAATCGCCGAGAAAGGAATGACCCGCTGCGTGAACGGATGCCAACAATTGATCCATTACGCTTTCTCCACGCTGATAGAACCAAACATCGCGCCTAAGCTAGCTGTCTCTTGACGACCAGCAGCAACGCGCACCACATTCGCCGGTAATCCGGAAGCAATCGCTGCGATCAGCATCGCACTTCCTTCGCCTTGCGTTACCTTTACCTGATCGCCAGCACCAACACCCAGCTTGGCCGCCAACTCGGACGACAACCATGCCTGCGGCACAGCCGCATCGCTGGTTTCCTGCAGTGCCGGCGCACGACGCACGATCGCATCGGTTGCATAAATCGATACATCGGCCGCACGTTCCAGCGACGATGCCGTTGCCGCCGTGGCAGCTTGCGGCGCCGTCTTGCCGAAGTTGTTCAGATGCGCCGTCAGGTTTGCATCTGCCGGTGCATTCACACCGAGAATTTCGTTGCGAATTGCTTCCGAGGTTTCATACTCGAAACCTTGCAGGCCGGTCAGATTGCCCAATACGCGCAATACCTTCCAGGCCGGGCGCGTATCGCCCAGTGGCTTGACGGTGCCGTTGAAACTTTGTGCACGTCCTTCGCAGTTGACAAAAGTGCCGGAAGTTTCCGAGAACGGTGCGATCGGCAGCAATACATCGGCGAAGTCTGCGCTGTGTTTGAATGGCGACATGACGACGACCATTTCAGCCTGTTCCAACGCGCGACGCGCAACTTGCGGGTTAAAGGTATCCAGTTCAGGCTCTGCGTTCAACAGCAAAAATGCCTTGCGCGGCTGAGCGAAAATCTGCGCCGCAGAAACACTGTTGGCACCTGCCACATAGCCGCCAACGCTGTTTGCTGCTTCCGTCAGGAAGCCGAATTTTGCTTCGGTATTTTGCGCGATCCATTGCGCCGCCGCGTGCAGTTGCGCTGCTTGCGGATGTTGCAATACAGCGTTCCCAAGCAAGACCGCTTTCGGTTCGCCGGACAACAGACTGGCCGCAATTTGCTTGGCTTCCGCCGAAGCTTGAATGTTTTCAAAGCCTGCTGGCGCAGTCATGCCTTTAGCTTGCGCAACCGCTGCCACGACTTCAGACAACGCTGCCAGCCAATCGGATGGCGCCTTGATCATCTTGTTTGCAACCGGCATCAGCAGATCGTCATCCGTCGCATGCAGAATGCTGACGTTGGCGCCTTGCTTGACTGCCTGACGCAAACGCGCTGCCAGCAAAGGATGGTCTTTACGCAGGAAGGAGCCAATGACGAATGCACGTTTCAAGCCTGCAAATTCATTGATCGACATACCCAGCCATGGCGTAATCGACGCATCCGGCAAAGCATCGGCCTGACGCAAGCGGAAATCAACATTATTGGAACCCATGCCGCGCACGAGCTTACCCAGCAAGGACAATTCTTCCAGCGTCGAATCCGGCGTGGCGAGAGCGGCAATCGCCTCGGCGCCGTGTTCGTGCTTGATGTTGCGCAAACCATGCGCAACATATTCCAATGCGGTCTGCCAGTCGGTTTCCTGCCATTTGCCGTCTTGCTTGATCATCGGGCTGGTCAGACGCTCTTCGCTATTCAAACCTTCATAGGAGAAACGATCCTTGTCCGAAATCCAGCATTCGTTGACGTCGTCGTTTTCCAGCGGCAATACGCGCATGACTTTACCGGCTTTCACTTGCACGACCAGGTTTGCACCCAGGCCGTCATGTGGACTCACCGATTTGCGACGCGACAACTCCCAGGTACGAGCGCTGTAACGGAACGGCTTCGATGTCAGTGCGCCAACCGGGCACAGATCGATCATGTTGCCGGACAGTTCGGAGTCGACCGTCTTGCCGACAAAGGAAGTGATCTCTGCGTGTTCGCCGCGACCCAGCATGCCGAATTCCATCACACCGGCAACTTCCTGGCCGAAACGGACGCAACGCGTGCAGTGAATGCAGCGGCTCATCTCTTGCATCGAAATCAGCGGGCCGACGTCTTTCGGTACGACCACGCGCTTTTCTTCTGCGTAACGCGAAGTTGATTCGCCGTAGCCGACCGCCAGATCCTGCAATTGGCATTCGCCGCCCTGATCGCAGATCGGGCAATCAAGCGGATGATTAATCAACAGGAATTCCATCACGCCTTTTTGCGCCTGCACTGCCTTCTCGCTATGCGAGCGCACGATCATGCCGGGTGTGACCGGGGTCGCACAAGCCGGCAATGGCTTCGGTGCTTTTTCAACCTCGACCAGACACATGCGGCAGTTCGCCGCGATGGATAATTTTTTGTGGTAACAGAAGTGCGGAATGTAGGTGCCGATTTTATTGGCAGCGTCCATCACCATGCTACCGGCTTCCACTTCGACTTTTTTACCGTCTATTTCGATTTCAACCATGGCCATACTTTTTTGCCTTAGTGTTCTCAGTTACGTATTCAGCAAGCTGACTTAAACGTACGCGGGTACCAAGCAATGCTTATGCTCGATGTGATATTCAAATTCTTCGCGGAAATTCAGAATCATCGCGCGTACCGGCATCGCAGCTGCATCGCCCAGCGCGCAGATCGTGCGGCCCTGGATATTGTCAGCAATCGAATTCAGCATATCGAGATCTTCCGCCCGGCCCTGCCCGTTTTCGATACGGTGCACCATGCGATACAACCAACCGGTACCTTCACGGCACGGCGTGCACTGACCGCATGACTCTTCAAAATAGAAGTAGGACAGTCGCAGTAACGACTTGACCATGCAACGTGTTTCATCCATCACGATGACGGCGCCAGAACCCAGCATGGAGCCGGCCTTGGCGACCGAATCGTAATCCATATCCGTAGCCATCATGAGATCGCCCTTGACGACCGGCACTGACGAACCGCCAGGAATGACTGCCTTGAGCTTTTTGCCGCCGCGCACACCACCCGCAAGCTTCAGCAATTCGGCAAATGGGGTGCCGAGCGGAATTTCGTAATTACCCGGATTCTCAACATCGCCGGACACCGAAAAAATTTTGGTGCCACCGTTGTTTGGCTTGCCCATTGCAGCATAAGCGTCAGCGCCCACCTGGAAAATGAAAGGCACCGCAGCAAAAGTCTCGGTATTGTTGATCGTGGTCGGCTTGCCGTACAGGCCGTAGCTGGCAGGGAAAGGCGGCTTGAAGCGCGGCTGACCCTTTTTACCTTCGATCGACTCCAACAATGCGGTTTCTTCGCCGCAGATGTACGCGCCATAACCATGGAATGCGTGCAACTGAAAGCTGTATGCCGAACCCAGAATACGATCGCCGAGGAAACCTGCTGCGCGGGCCTGCTCCAGCGCCTCTTCAAAACGTGCGTATTCGGCAAAAATTTCGCCATGAATATAGTTGTAGCCGACGCTGACACCCATCGCATAAGCAGCGATTGCCATGCCTTCAATCACTGCATGCGGGTTGTAGCGCAGGATATCGCGATCCTTGAAAGTACCTGGCTCGCCCTCATCAGAATTACAAACCAGATATTTCTGGCCTTCGTAATTCTTCGGCATGAAGCTCCACTTCAATCCGCTGGGGAAACCGGCGCCGCCACGACCGCGCAGTGTCGATGCCTTGATTTCAGCAATGACCTGGTCAGACGTCATGCCTTCGCTCAGGATACGCTTCAGCGATGCGTAACCTCCACGCTTGACATATTCTTCTAGACCCCAGTTATCACCGGTGAGGCCGGCCAGAATCAATGGCTTGATATGACGATTATGCAGACTGGTCATTTTTTCAATTCCTCTACCAGCGCATCGATCTTGTCATCCGACATGAAGCTGCACATGCGTTTGTTATTCACGATCATCACAGGTGCATCGCCGCAGGCGCCCATGCACTCCCCTTCAATCAGGGTGAACTGGCCGTCTGCCGTTGTTTCACGATAGTCGATGCCGAGTTTATGTTTCAAATAGTGTGCTGCTCTCTCGCCACCGGACAACAGGCAAGGCAAGTTGGTGCACACTGAAATCTTGTGCTTGCCGACCGGCTTGGTGTCGTACATATTGTAGAAAGTCGCCACTTCCTGCACCGCGATCGCCGGCATGCCGAGGTAGTCGGCAACTTCCTGCATCACCTCCGGTGGCAACCAGCCGGTTTCATCCTGCGCAATGGCGAGTGCCGCCATAACGGCAGACTGCTTTTGATCCGCAGGGAATTTGGCGATCTCGCGATCGATTTTTTTATACGCTTGCTCTGATAACAGCATGTCTATGCCTCAAATATTGAGCCGCGATTAGCGGTCAATCTCACCAAACACAATATCTTGCGTGCCGATGATGGTTACTGCATCGGCAATCATGTGACCCTTGGCCATTTCATCCAGACCCTGCAGATGCGGGAAACCTGGCGCACGAATCTTCATCCGATACGGTTTATTCGCGCCATCCGAAATCAGATAAACACCGAACTCGCCTTTTGGATGTTCCACTGCGGCATATGCCTCACCCACCGGTACGTGGAAGCCCTCGGTAAACAGTTTGAAGTGATGGATCAAATCTTCCATGTTCGACTTCATGTCTACACGTGATGGCGGCGCAACCTTGTGGTTGTCCGTCATGACAGAACCGGGATTGTTGCGCAGCCACTCAACGCATTGCTTGATGATGCGATTCGATTGACGCATCTCTTCAACGCGCACCAGATAACGATCGTAGCAATCGCCGTTGGTACCGACTGGAATATCGAAATCCAGCAAGTCGTACACTTCGTACGGCTGCTTTTTACGCAGATCCCATTCAATGCCCGAACCGCGCAACATAGGTCCGGTAAAGCCCATTGCCATGGCGCGCTCCGGCGACACCACGCCAACGCCAACCAGACGCTGTTTCCAGATACGGTTATCAGTCAGCAGGGTTTCGTACTCATCGACGTAAGTCGGAAAACGATTGGTAAAGTCTTCAATGAAATCGAGCAGGGAACCCTGGCGGTTCTCATTCAATTTATTGATTGCTTTGGCGTTACGAATAATCGATGCCTTGTGTTGCGGCATCGCATCCGGCAAATCACGATAAACACCGCCCGGACGATAGTAGGCAGCGTGCATACGCGCGCCGGAAACCGCTTCGTAACAGTCCATCAAATCTTCACGCTCACGGAATGCGTACAGGAACACGCCCATCGCGCCAACGTCCAGCGCATGTGCGCCCAGCCACATCAGGTGATTCAGGATACGTGTAATTTCATCGAACATGACGCGGATGTACTGTGCACGCAAAGGCACTTCAAGATTGAGCATTTTCTCAATCGACATCACATACGCATGCTCATTACACATCATCGACACATAGTCGAGGCGATCCATGTACGGCACCGATTGCAGATAGGTCTTTTGTTCGGCGAGCTTCTCGGTCGCGCGATGCAACAAACCAATATGCGGATCGGCACGTTGAATTACTTCGCCATCCAGCTCCAGAACCAGGCGCAACACACCGTGCGCAGCAGGATGCTGAGGACCGAAGTTAAGGGTGTAGTTCTTGATCTCAGCCATTATTTCATCCCGTATTGTTCTTCACGGATCACACGCGGCACGTTTTCGCGCGGATCGATCGTGACGGGTTGGTAAATTACGCGTTTTTGCTCAGGGTCGTAACGCATTTCAACGTAACCGGAGACTGGGAAATCCTTGCGGAACGGATGACCGATAAAACCATAGTCGGTCAAAATGCGACGCAAATCGTTGTGGCCTTCAAACAGGATGCCGAAAAAGTCGAAAGCCTCACGTTCGTACCAGTTGGCAGCCGGCCAGATTTCCGTCATAGACGCCACCACCGGCATCTCATCGTCCGAAGCGAACACGCGCACACGCACACGCCAGTTATGCGTAATCGACAGCAGATGCGACACCACAGCAAAACGCTGTCCATCCCAGGCGCCATCGCCATAAGTCGAGTAATCAACACCACACAAATCAATCAATTCTTCGAAGCGCAAATCGGCATGATCACGCAGCACGCGCATGGCGGATGCATAATCTCTCGAATTTACTACGATGGTGATTTCACCCAACGCAAGCGTCAGACTTTGGAGTTGATCGCCGAGTGCATTGCGCAGGGCCGATTCCAGGAGTTCAAGTTTGATCGTCATAATTAACTAGGCAGCCTCTTAGCGAGCGATCGTATTGGTACGACGGATCTTGTTTTGCAATTGCATGATCCCGTACAACAACGCTTCAGCCGTTGGTGGACAACCCGGAACATACACATCTACCGGCACGATACGATCGCAACCGCGCACCACCGAATAGGAGTAGTGATAATAACCACCACCGTTGGCGCAGGAGCCCATCGAGATCACCCAACGCGGCTCGGCCATCTGATCGTAGACCTTGCGCAACGCCGGCGCCATTTTATTGCACAGTGTGCCGGCCACAATCATCACGTCGGACTGACGTGGCGAAGGACGGAACACCACGCCAAATCGATCCATGTCGTAACGCGAAGCGCCCGCATGCATCATCTCTACCGCACAACATGCGAGACCGAAGGTCATCGGCCACATCGAACCGGTACGGGTCCAGTTAATCAGCTTGTCGGCTGTCGTAGTAACGAAGCCTTCGTTCAATACGCCTTCAATTGCCATGACTTACTCCCAATCCAGCGCGCCTTTTTTCCATTCGAACACCAGACCGATGGTCAGCACTCCAAGGAAAATCATCATTGACCAAAATCCCAGCATCCCTACTTCGCGCATCGCCACCGCCCAAGGAACTAGGAAGGCCACTTCGAGGTCGAACAGGATAAATAAAATTGCGACGAGGTAATAACGCACATCAAACTTCATGCGCGCATCTTCAAAGGCTTCAAAGCCGCATTCGTAAGGGGAAAGTTTTTCTGCATCCGGCTTGTGCGGGCCGAGGATACGCCCCAAGACTTGAGGCACGACACCAACACCAATGCCAACCAGAATAAAAAGCAGAACAGGGAAGTAAGTTTCGAGGTTCACGATTCGCAGCAGTAAGTTATACGGTTAATTGACGCGCAAAAAAATCCGTTGAATTAAGCGACTATCTGTCGATAAAAAGCCAGCTCAGGCACTCCCTTGCTGGCCTTGTTTTTGTTTGGTGCCGACGGCGAGACTCGAACTCGCACAGCTTGCGCCACTACCCCCTCAAGATAGCGTGTCTACCAATTTCACCACGTCGGCATTAGCCCTATATTCTAACCCGCTTTAAGACATTTGCTCAATCTACAATTGCATCAAAACATGATAAAACAGGGGCTTTTAGACTCTTATACGTACTAATACTTAGTTATTTCGGAATCTGATTTGCATGTTCTTTTTCAGATGGCGATGCCGGCGCTACAGGCTGCACATTGGCAGGCGCACCCGGCACTTCCGCAGACTTGGTTTCAGCACCAGGAACAGCAGACACCGGCAAATTTTCCATCACACCGGCACTGGTTTGCGCAGGCTTGTTGCTGATGAATGCGAGACCCAGTGTCGCAGCAAAGAAAATGGCTGCCGCAACGCCGGTAAACTTCGACAGGAAGTTAGACGACCCGGTAGCACCGAACAAACTTCCCGAGGCGCCCGAACCGAAGGATGCGCCCATATCGGCGCCCTTGCCATGTTGTAGCAATACGAGTCCGATAATCGTCAATGCAGACAGCACTTGAACAACGACGATGATGGTATGCAAACTATTCATTTAATTTCCAGTTTTAGGTAATTCGTAATAAAGCCAGCGACCTATGCCGCGCGGATAATCGCCAGAAAATCCGCCGCCTTCAATGCCGCCCCGCCAATTAAACCGCCATCGATATCCGGCATGGCGAGCAACTCTTTGGCGTTATCCGGCTTCATGCTGCCGCCGTACAAAATTCTCACTTCTGTTGCAGCTTGCGCATTCTTTGCATGCAAGCGCCTGCGCAACATGACATGGACTTCCTGCGCCATCTCTGGCGTCGCCGTCTTGCCCGTGCCGATCGCCCAAACCGGCTCGTACGCCACTACTATTTTCGCCAGATCATTTTCTGCAATCGATGACAACACCGCATCGATTTGCCGACCCACGACCTCATCGGTCTGCCCTGCTTCGCGCTGCTCCAGCGTCTCACCAACACAGACGATAGGCATCAAACCAGCACTCAGGGCGCGCACTGTTTTTTGTGCTACCAGCTCATTCGTCTCGCCAAAATATGCACGCCGTTCGGAGTGACCGACAATCACATAACGACAGGCAAACTCCAGCAGCATCGCAGTTGATACTTCACCAGTATAGGCACCGGAATCGTGACTCGACACATCCTGCGCACCCAGTGCAATCGTGCTATCCGACAACAATGAAAGGCACTGAGCAAGATAAGGTGCAGGAACACATACGGCCACATCACATGCGGGATTGCCAAACTCGGCTTTGATCTCTGCCAGCAAAAGAGCATTGGCAGCAAGACTGCCATTCATTTTCCAGTTGCCTGCGACGAGTTTGCGGCGCATATGAAATCCAAGATTCTAATAACCCGCTATTCTAGCTTGTTGCAGCAAGCATGGTCAAACTAGATGCTTGACCCAGGTCAATAAAAAACCGCTCATTGCATGCGCGATGAGCGGTTTTTGTTTTTACCTTCAGGCAAGCCTGATTCAGACTGATTACTCTTGCGGCGCCGCTTCAGGATTATCTTCTGCGAGCGCTGCTTTCATCGACAATTTCAAACGACCGCGGTCATCTGTTTCCAATACTTTAACGCGTACTTGCTGGCCTTCTTTCAAATAATCGGCAACTGCATTGACGCGTTCGTTGGCGATCTGACTGATGTGCAACAAACCATCTTTGCCTGGCATGACTTGAACAATCGCACCGAAATCCAGCAATTTCAGAACGGTACCTTCGTAGACCTTGCCGACTTCAACAGAAGCGGTCAGTTCTTCGATGCGACGTTTGGCTTCCTGGCCGGCAGCTGCGTCGACGGAAGCGATGGTGACAACACCTTCATCGCTGATGTCGATTTGGGTACCGGTTTCTTCCGTCAATGCGCGAATCACTGCGCCGCCCTTGCCGATCACGTCACGGATTTTTTCCGGATTGATCTTGATGGTGATCAGACGCGGCGCGAAGTCGGACAATTCACCAGTGGTACCGCTAGGCACTGCTTTTTCCATTTCACCGAGGATATGGATGCGGCCTTCTTTCGCTTGCGCCAAAGCGACTTGCATGATTTCCTTGGTGATGCCCTGGATTTTGATGTCCATTTGCAAAGCGGTAATACCGTTTGCAGTACCAGCCACTTTAAAGTCCATGTCGCCGAGGTGATCTTCGTCGCCGAGGATGTCGCTCAAGACTGCAAACTTGCCGCCGTCCTTGATCAGGCCCATGGCGATACCAGCCACATGCGCTTGCATAGGCACGCCAGCATCCATCAGTGCCAGGCAGCCGCCGCAGACCGAAGCCATGGACGATGAACCGTTGGATTCGGTAATTTCCGAAACCAGGCGCACCGAGTAGCTAAAGTCTTCTGGTGCAGGCAAGGCTGCAATCAGTGCGCGTTTCGCCAAACGGCCGTGACCGATTTCGCGACGCTTGGGTGTACCGACACGACCGGTTTCACCGGTTGCAAACGGAGGCATGTTGTAGTGCAACATGAAGCGATCCGAGTACTCGCCCATCAGTGCATCGATTTTTTGTTCGTCACGTGCGGTGCCTAAAGTTGCGATCACCAATGCCTGCGTTTCGCCACGGGTGAACAATGCCGAACCGTGGGTACGCGGCAAGACGCCGGTACGGATCGTGATAGGACGCACGGTGCGTGTGTCACGACCATCGATACGCGGTTCGCCATCAAGGATTTGCGAACGAACGATTTTTGCTTCCAGATCGAACAGGATGTTGCCGACTTCGGACGTATCCGGCGCAGCGCCGCCGACCGAGGTAGCTTCTGCAGCAACTTCAGCATTCACTTCTGCAAATGCATCTTTCAGCTTGGCAGTACGTGCCTGCTTGTCTTTGGTTTGATACGCTGCACGCAATTTTTCTTCTGCAAAGTGCGCTACGCGTGCGATCAAGGCTTCATTCTTTGCTGGAGGCGCCCACTGCACTTCAGGCTTGCCGCCGTCACGTACCAGATCATGGATCGCATCGATGACTGCTTTCATTTGATCGTGGCCGAACACAACCGCGCCCAGCATGACTTCTTCCGACAATTGCTGCGCTTCCGACTCAACCATCAACACGGCAGCTTCGGTACCGGCAACAACCAGATCCATTTGCGATGTTTTCAGTTGGGTAGCAGTTGGATTCAATATGTATTGACCGTCGATATAACCAACGCGCGCAGCACCCAGCGGGCCTGCAAATGGAATGCCCGACACCGACAAGGCAGCCGATGCGCCTATCATTGCAGCGATATCCGGATCAATCTCAGGATTGACCGACATCACGTGAATGATGATCTGCACTTCGTTCAAATAGCCTTCCGGGAACAGCGGACGAATCGGACGATCGATCAGACGCGATGTCAGCGTTTCTTTTTCGGAAGGACGGCCTTCACGCTTGAAGAAGCCACCTGGAATACGACCGGCAGCGTAGGTTTTTTCTACATAATCAACGGTCAGCGGGAAGAAATCCTGACCTGGCTTTGCATCCTTGCGAGCGACAACCGTTGCGAGTACGACCGTATCTTCGATCGAGACGAGTACGGCACCGGAAGCTTGACGAGCGATTTCGCCGGTTTCAAGCGTGACCGTATGTTGACCATACTGGAAAGTTTTAGTGACTTTATTAAACACGGGTGTTCCTTTCTAATTTTACCGACAGATTTTCAGGTGCTGTCGTTCACCTCACCACAAACGACACAACAAATCAGGCGTCGCTTTTATTGCTTACTTACCGAGAGTTACTGAGTACTTCATTGCGAACAACAAACTTCAAAAAGACAAAATGCCCGCATCAGAGAACTGACGCAGGCATTTTTCTATGCAAGCCGGATAAAATAACGCAAACGGATTACTTGCGCAGGCCGAGCTTTGCGATCAGATCACGATAGCGTGTTGCGTCCTTGTTTTTCAAGTAAGACAGCAGGCTTTTGCGACGATTGACCATCATGATCAAACCGCGGCGGGAATGGTGATCTTTCGAGTGTGCTTTGAAGTGACCGTTGAGGTCGTTGATACGTGCGGTCAACAGTGCGACTTGCACTTCTGGTGAGCCGGTATCGTTTGCGCCACGTGCGTTATCTGCAACGATGGCAGCTTTGCTTGTTTTTTCGAGAGACATGATTGAATTACCTTTCACATGCGATGCACAGAGTTCTCACCCCACACACCGTGAACAACGATTAATAAAACAGGTCAAATTGACCAGCTCCGGAGTATAACGGAAAACTCAAGCGACTCAAACACTTGAGGCACTTATTTTAAGGTGGACGAGATGAATTATGTTCAAAAAGCAATGTTGGGCGGATTAGCCCTGCTGCTCACTGCCTGCGCTGCTCTCATGCCGCCACCGGTCCAGGTCGGCGAGACCGAGGCTCAGGTCATTGCCAAACGCGGGCAACCGACTGCGCGCATTCCCGACGTGAACGGCTATCTGCTGGAATACACACGCAATCCCTGGGGACAGGCCACAGACATGGCGCGCTTCGACCGCAATGGCAGGCTGGTTTCATACGAACAAGTACTGACGACGGAGAAATTCGCCACCATCAAACCAGGCGTATCGACCAAAACCGACGTGTTGCGCACCATAGGCCATCCTTCTGAAACATCCTATTTGCCACGCCTGCAACTGGAAGTCTGGAGCTATCCTTACAAGGAAGCTGGCGTGTGGAACTCGGTGATGCATGTTCACTTCAACAACAATGGCATCGTCAACAAGATGGAAAACGGACCGGATCTGCGTTTCGATCGTGACGGCAAATTCGGCTTCGGTTTTGGTGCCATGTAAAACCCTCTTCAGGCAAGCGCATACGATTACAAGAAAAAAGGCTGATGCTTGTGGCGTCAGCCTTTTCGATTACCCTACTTTATATAGTGAGGCAACTCGCTCCGCAGCAATCAAAGTCATACTTTAACGATTATCAAGTTTCGCGGATAACCCCTGCATTTACGCCGCAACACGCTCACCTTCCAGCGCCAGATCCTGAACCGCATCATTTGCCATCATTCGTTTACGCATGGGCGACAAGATCAGTTTTGCCGACAAGCCGGCCAAAATGGTGATGATTGCGGCAACCACGAATACACGACTCCAGCCACCGCCGGCAGACAACACCGATGCCAGAGGCACCAGCAATGCCGCAGTACCTTTGGCGGTATACAGCGTGCCTGAGTTACCGGCTGCAAACTTGCTACCGAAGATATCCGCGCAAATCGCCGGGAAAATCGAGAAAATCTCGCCCCAGCATAGAAAGACCATTGCAGCAAACGCCATGAATGCATACGGGTTGTGGCCAAACTTCATCAGCCCCAGTAACGCAAGGCCTTCGCCGATGAAGACGATGAACATGGTGTTCTCACGGCCGATTTTGTCGGAAACAAAGCCACACAAGGGACGAGTCAAGCCATTGGCCACGTTATCGATAGACAAAGTCATGGTCAGCAAGGGCAATGTTGCGCCGAACAAGGTCATCGGCAAGGCTGCAATACCGAAGTCGGTTGCGATCGGACCAATTTGCGCGGTTGCCATCAAACCGCCCGAAGCTACCAACACGAACATCACATACAAGACCCAGAAAACCGGCGACTTGAGCATTTGTTTGGTGGTGTAGTCAGACGCTACAGAGGAACCCACTTTTGCCAACGCAGATTTGGGCGCGACAGGCTTGATCAACAGCATGGACAGAACGAGAATGCAAACGCCCTGAATAATGCCGAACGTGAAAAATGTTTTCTCATATCCCGAGGCCTGGATCATGTTCGCAATGGGAATCACCGTGATGGCAGCACCGGCACCAAAACCGGCTGCAGTCAGACCGGCAGCCAGACCGCGACGATCCGGGAACAATTTCAACGCATTGCCAACGCACGTACCATAGACGCAACCGGCACCAATCCCGCTGACAACCGCTGCGAAATACAGCATAGGCAAGGATGTGGCATAACTATTAAGCACCCAACCCAGGCCTGCGCACACCGCCCCGACTGCCACCACGGGGCGCGGACCAAATTTATCGACCAGATACCCTTCGATAGGAACCAGCCAGGTTTCCGTCACGATAAAAATGGAAAATGCGAGTTGAATTGCCGCCTTGCCCCAATGATGCGCATTGTCGATAGGCGTGACGAACAAAGTCCAGCCATATTGCAGGTTCGCCATAAAAGCCATGCAGGCAATACCGATGACAAGTTGCATCCAGCGATTTTTGTATCCTTTTGCGCTCTGAATATTCGATGCGCTTGTTTGATTTCCATTCATTTGCAGCCACCTCTCAAGAAGTCATAAAACGTTGAAATGATCAAGCCATGTCATAGACAGGCCGACTATTCCGTTTGTGATTTGTGACAGCAGGCAAAGGCGTGATTAACCGGACATGGCCAACACTACCCGACGAATACTGGTTCGTTGAGTACTGTGTTTTTATGATGATGTTGACCCGCGAGGCTATTCGATGCGCACGCCTATAACAGGCACGCACTGTTCACCAAATACCTGCTACTAGAGAGGGGGAGCGCGAGAGGAGTAATGCGTGGAAACTGCAGAGAAGAATTGCTGGATCGAACCTTGAGGCTGTGCGATTGCAAGATTAGGCAATTCCAGCAATGAAAACGATGACGTCAGGCCATTATCGAAATCATCGAAGACCAAATGCGGAACCGCGCCGCCATCGAAACAAGCGCCATCATCATAGAGACACTGATAATCGACTTGCGCGCGCTTAATGTTCGTCAACGTTTCGGCGAACGCCAACTGCTGCGCGAACAGCAGAGCAAAGGCAAGCCAGACATTAACAAGAAAGCGCGATTTCATCAGCGAGAACAATCACAACAATGCATGGAAGCGAACGAAGCGGGTAAAGCAAGCCAGATTTGGCGCATCGATTATAAATCCATTCAGAAAAATGCGTGCTGCATACGACATTGATTGATATTGGATTCGCACATATTCATTTGATTGCGATCCCAAAATGAGCACATGATCAATATAGCGGCGCATTTTTTCGGACCAAAGACAGCAAGACAGATGCTATCGAAAAGCACGATATGAAAAACCAAAAAGAGTCGTTTCGCACCACTTGAAGTGATGCCGTTGCGATTTGCTATTAGTTGCAGCGTCTGGCAACAGGCTGCCCTGATACCGGATCGCGCATGGAACCTCAAACGCTTATTTTTTGAAGTGCCGTCCCTTTATGCAAGGCTATGTGATCTGTTTTATCACTCTGGATTTCATATTGCGGCTCCGCTGTGCTGGCGTGATGCGTATAACCCTTATAAATCACTTCCTTCGTATGCACCTTGATGATTTTCCCCGAGACGCGTCCCGCTTCCGAATTCCAGCTCACGTGATCGCCGACTTTAAATCCATGTGTCATGACTCAACTCCTTCCGGATTGATAGGCAACTCTTTCGCATCGATGGGCGGATAGGTAATCTGCATCTCTTCAACATGTGCAAACGCGGTAAGCACATGCGGCCTGCGCTCCTTCGGCCCGATAATGTCCTCTACCCGAACGCCACGCACCAGCAGGGCATCGCCGATCATTGATCGATGACAGCGCCACGGCACCGCTTCGGCGCACATCAAAACGCAGCGCTCAGTGCGTGCCAGCTCCACAATCCAGTCAACACCATCGGCAAATTCCGCTGATTGCATGTAATCCGCATACCCCCTGAACGAAAGATTGCGCCAGCCGGTATTGGGAGAGTCCGGGCGCGCATGACGCAAACCGCCAAGGCCGGGAAGATGAGTATATGCAATGCCCACTTCCTCTAATGCCTCAGGCAGGACATCCCGATTGAATTGCGGATTATGGCGCGAACGCGGCACCGTTCTCACATCAAGTACATGCACAATTTGATTGCTCTGCAACAAAGCGAGAAACGCTTCCAGCGAACGGTTGGAATGACCGATCGTGCAAATCAGCGGCTTTATCGGTGCAGGATCGCGATTCATCTCATCGGCACTCATCATGCAAACCCTTATGCGCCTTGCAGGGGCGCAAAAATGAACAGATGATTATTTTTCCTGCTGCAAGTCGGGAATCTCTGCATTCCCCACGCGCAACAGCTTTTATTCAAAACGAATGCCATCAATACATGAGGACCGACAAAACAGACGTCCATGCGTATAGGGATCTATATATAGTGTAGCGATAAGGGATGTGCCACGCTGGCGACGACCGATTCCGGTGCGCACGTAGCCGGAATCCGGCAGGCAGGAGAATTTGCAAGAGCAACGGTTGTGATTGTGGAAATGGCGAAGGCGCTTCCAGATCGTATCTGCCGGGTGCAAGAACAAACTTTTCAGACAAAGCAAAAGGGGTTACGTCTTTAGAACGTAACCCCTTGTATATGCTGGTGCGGCTGGCAGGAATCGAACCCACTACCCCTTGGTTCGTAGGCAAGGGATAAAACATCCTAGAAAGTCCAACATAGTCCAAAATTCGCATAAACATACATTAAAACAATAAGTTATAAATTTTTGTTGTCCGACTGCATCCAAGACCGTACACTTAAAGCCAGTAATTTCTAAGGCACATTTAAGGCACGGAGCGAAAATGGCAAAAATGACGGTACAGCAAGTAGCGGCACTAAAAGCCAAAGATAAGCCCTATAAACGGAATGTTGATAATGGCTTGCAACTTCGCATCGCCACGAACGGGGTAAAGACCTGGGTTATCCAATACGTTGTTAATGGCAAGCAGCGCGAATACCGATTATCAAGGCCATACGGCACAAACACTGATGACGGCCACTTGTCATTACTCGATGCCCGCAATGAAGCAGCAAAAATCCGCGCACTTGCACGAGATGGCATTGACTTTCAAATCCAGAAAGAAGAAGCCAAAGTCGCAGACACTGCTAAACGTGCTGAAGCTGACGCCGAAAATCTAACCACTCAAAACTTATTCGACGAATGGGTTATCACCACCGACCGCAAAGACAAAGGCGCAGAGCTGCGGCGCTTGTTCGCTCGTGATGTACTGCCCAAAGTCGGCACCAAGGCGCTCAAATCCTTAGCAGAGAAGGACATGCGCGGCATCCTAGATGCTGTCGTCAATCGAGGCTCCGATCGCATGGCCGTTATGCTGCTGTCCGACCTAAAGCAGATGTTTCGATGGGCTGAGAAGCGCAGGCCATGGAAAAAACTCATCGACGATAACCCGATCGAACACCTAGAAGCAAAGCGCATCACGTCTGCCGACTACGACGGAGCCGAGCGCACTCGCACCCTATCCGCTGACGAAATTAAAGAACTGGCCGACAAGCTGCCAGATGCCGGCCTGCTGAAACGCACGGAAATTTGTATGTGGATCATGCTGTCCTGCTGCTGTCGCATTGGCGAAGTCATCAAGGCCCGGTGGGAACATATAGACCTTGATGCCGGCATATGGACAATCCCGAAAGAGAACGCCAAAAACAAAATGGCGCACACCATCTACCTGTCGGCATTCGCCCTTCCCCGTTTTCGCGAACTGAAGCAACTATCCGGTAAAAGCACGTGGTGTTTCCCGCGTGAGGACGACGAAATGCACGTTTGCATCAAGTCCACTACAAAGCAGATACGTGACCGACAAAAGCCGCCGGGTGGCAAGCCAATGTCGAACCGCAGCAAGAAAGCCGATGCGCTTATTTTAACTGCTGGGGATTGGGTTCCGCATGACCTTCGCAGAACCGGCGCGACCATGATGCAAAGCTTGGGAGTGGTACCAGACGTTATCGAGCGCTGCCTAAATCACGTCGAACCGAACAAGCTACGCAGGACGTACCAGACCTACGACTACGCAACTGAAAAGCAAGAGGCATGGCAACTGCTGGGCGACCGACTGTCGTTGATTTTGAACCCTGCGGGCAACGTCATCGTCTTGCGGAAGGCTTAGATTTTAACTGACCCGGTGGCCACCCACAAAGCGGAAGAAAAATACTACGAACATCTACACTAAAAATAATTGAGTGTCATTCATTAAGTAGACTTTCGACTATCGGCCATTAGCTAACGTTGTGTACTTTTCCATGCGCCTTAGAATATGCACAAATAAAAATTACTTGATGGTTTAAACATGTTTTATTTGACTTACCTGAACTGTGTAAATTGGCTTTATTGTTAAATCAATGTTGATTGGACTTATGTCCACGCGACCTTTTTCTTCGTCGCCTAACACTATCCATATAAATTCATCGTCCCCCTTGTCTTGAAACTCAGGGAGAATTTCAACTTCATCACCACGTTTAAACATACCAATTTTCTTTCTTCAAAAATCTATAGCCCATACACTTCAAAAATTTCAGCCGCTGCAAGACTTGCTGGGATCTTAGTATGCTTCTAAAGTTTAGCGCAAATATAAGACGGCCCACAATATCCGGTGATCGCGCAACTAAATTAATTACATTTAAACACATTGGCAATGGCGCAAATGTAGTACCTCGCCAAACGAGAACCCTATAAGCAAAAATACGCAGTCTGAATTTCAACTAAAAATATAACACTTCAGTCAACTCATTATCGTCTAGTAATATCGTTTTCGACATTATCCTAGAGCACATCTAGGATGTAACGACAATAACCGGCCATTCCAAATAATCGAATGCTGATGATCGGATTGCATCTGGCAACCAGCCAAGCTGATCATCAGAAATTTTCCGTCCCAAGCCGCACTCCCACAAAACAATTACTCTCCAGCCTAGGGCTTTGAGTGCCAGTAGATTTCTTTGGTCGCGCTCTTCATTATCTGAAAATTTCTGTATCCATTTTTGCGAATTAGTTTTAGGCTTCACTGCGTTCTTGCAAGCAGGATGTTGATGCCAAAAACATCCGTGAATAAATATCACAACACAATGTTTAGGAAGGACTATATCCGGCTTACCTGGGAGCTTTTTATCGTGAATCCGGTATCTGAAACCTCTCGCGTGTAAAAATGAGCGCACCAATCTCTCTGGAAGAGTATTTTTAGATCGAATTCCCGCCATCATTCGAGATCGCGTTAAAGAGTCGACTATGTCCATTCTTCCTGGTATCCTGGCTTACTTAAATAATAGATTCACTAAGAATGACCCAGACAAACACTGAAAATTCCATCCCGATTGTTGATCTGTTTGCAGGTCCAGGCGGGCTAGGCGAGGGATTTTCCGGATTATCAAAAAATGCATTTCACATCGCAATTTCTGCTGAAATGGAAGAATCCGCACATCAAACCTTGCGGCTCCGCGCTTACTACCGCCTACTGAAAAAAAAGGGAGTAGAAGCGCTTCGCCCATACTATCTTTTTTGCAATGGAGTGACAGCTCTTCCATACGATGAAAAATCTTCTCCGGATTGGGAGGAAGCTGGCCGGGAGGCATTACGGCTTACGCTAGGGGATGAAGACGACAATCTGCGGCTCGACCACTTGTTAAAAGAAATGAAAATTGGCGCAGATAAGCCATGGGTGCTTATTGGCGGACCGCCTTGCCAAGCATATTCTCTTGTGGGGCGCTCTCGAAATATGGGTACTTCGAATTACAAGCCGGAACAGGATCACCGACATTTTCTGTATAAAGAATATTTAAAGATAATCCAGCGCTACAGACCCGCAGTGTTTGTCATGGAGAACGTCAAAGGCATTTTATCCGCATCTGTCGGAGGAAAACTTATATTCGAAACAATACTACGCGACCTAGCCAACCCTGACTTGGCAATCGGGAAAAAAATGAACCGGGGCGGCTATCGGATTCACTCTCTTACCTGCAAGACTTACTTTGATCGAACGATGAACCCGGATGAGATTGACCCCCGGGATTTCATAATCCGAGCGGAAGAGTACGGCATTCCTCAGGCACGTCATCGAGTTATTTTAGTAGGGGTTAGGGAAGATATCGATATAACTCCGGACGTTTTAAAGCACGCCTCAGAATTACAAACAGTCGAAGATGCTCTTCAAACACTGCCTCACCTGCGGAGTCGACTAAGCAAACAAGCGGATAGCCCAGAACTATGGGCAAAGGCTGTGAATCAGCATTTAAAAGATTTAAGAAATGCTACGGTAAATAAAAAAGAAATGGCTGATGTTCGAATTGCACTAGGGGAGTATGCAGGCAAGATTCCTTCGAACTTAGATTCAGGTGCGCTCAGATATCCGAAAGATCCAGAAATACTGCCCCCTGATACACAGCTTCATAAATGGTATGCAGATAAAAATCTCAAGGTATGGCTTAACCATGAAGCTCGTTCCCATATGACCAGCGATTTAGGAAGATACGCTTATGCTGCAGTTTTTGCCAAAGCTCGGAAACGTTCGCCTGCCGGCCATTCAGAATTCAATCTGCTCGACACCCTTCGTCCCAAGCATGAAAACTGGGAAAGTGGAAAATTCAAAGACAGATTTCGTGTGCAACTTCAACATTCTCCGTCGACAACGGTAACAAGCCATATCTCGAAAGATGGCCATTATTTTATCCACCCTGATCCAGCTCAGTGTCGCAGTCTTACGGTACGCGAAGCGGCCAGGCTTCAAACTTTTCCCGACAACTATTTCTTTTGCGGAAATAGGACTCAGCAATTTCATCAGGTGGGTAATGCCGTACCGCCTCTCTTGGCACGTCATATCGCCAAAATAGTTAAGACAGTTGTTGATAAAATTTAGTGATTATTCATGCCCCTAAAATAATCAAATATTGGCAACAAGATAGATTATTTCTGATCTCCCATAATTGATAACAGATTGCCGACTATGAAATTAGAAAGTGCCCCGGATCTCTTCCGCATCTCAAAAGGCGATCGGATCACGAAGCGAGATCTTTACGACCTTATCCAATTTTCCAAGGTCCGCTCGTCCTCATTCTGGGCGGGTGAAGAATTTTCAATTGGGAATACACCACAACAAGGAATTAATTGGGTCGGTAGCGTTCCACAAGTCAAAGCTGTAATAGTCAAAACTCGGAATGGTTCGTACGCAGATGATGGTTGGTCAGACACAAAAAAAACCGCATACCAATATTCGTTCAAAGCTAGCAAAGGAGTCATCTCTTACAAAGACAAGGCCAATGCGGTACTAATCAATCAACCTCAATATCTGTATCCAGTTTTTCTATTCACTGAATGCAAGGATGGCTGGGAATTCGAGGGGTCTTTTTCAGTATCAGAAATAGAGGAAAAATACTTGGTTTTAAAGCGAGGAGAGAATATTTCCAATGCTGTTGATTTCGATGAGTCCGAATATCAAGAAGGTGAACGAAAGTATGTAACGCACCTACTTGCGGAAAGAAGTAGGTCCGTTGTTTCCATGCTAAAAGAACTGAATGATTGGAAATGCGATGTTTGTCAGAAAAACTTTGAAAAAGAATACGGCGTTAAGTATATTGAAGCACATCACAAAATACCCATATCGTCCTTCTCTTCCAAGCATCCAGTGAAGTCTTCAGATTTCGCGCTCCTTTGTCCGAACTGCCACAAAGCCATCCACATTTACATGAAGAAGTTAGATACAGACTACGAACAAATAGCGACGATACTCAAGTCGCAATTAGCGCTTGAAGAATAAATTTTCATATATCAATTCTGCACGCCCTGTCTGACTTCCGGAATACCTTCAACAATATGAGAATACGTCGCTGAACGAACCGTAGCCCAGCATTCCGGTTTTTTAGCCCACTCAGAAATCATTCTTCCATTAGATGAACGTTGCAATACTTCATTTACCTCTACCGCCCAAATGCGAAGTTGCTCGCGAAGATTTAGCGAAATGTCTTGGCGTCCCCATATTTTTTCAAAATCAAACGACTTACCAAACCTCTCAGAAGCCACCGCAATCAGATAGATAGTGACGTTACCCTGAAATGCAGGGAACATAGGACGAACCAAGCTGGATACCTTTTTAAATAGAATAGCTTTTGCAACCATGGTTTTAAATGCCGCGACATCGGGCATCATCTGAGGCTCACCGTCTTTATCCTTCAGACCATCCATGAAATGTTCAAAATTCTTCTGAGAACCAAGGCTCACTAAATCAGGTTTGCCATCCCATGTATTCAAATATTTTGCCAAATCCGTCTTGCTAATTTTGCGGGATGAGGGAGTGACGTTCTCCTTCAAATGCTTAAGTCTTGCCGGCGTTGTACCCTCTCGACTCAGCATAGTGCTATAGCTTCCGGCTGCCCTTTCATAAAACCATCGCCCTACACCATCCGGGCAATACGTTGAAAGAGACAGTTTTTCCACCTCTACATGGAAAGGTTTATTCGCGGATAAATCAGATTGCTTTACGGAATTCTGACTATTTGCATACTTTGATATATCAGCGATAAGCGCTTCTTCCGCTGTCGAATCTGTTGATTTCAAAATAATGATTTTGGCCGGTACTCTTACGCGGCGCAGATCGATCTCTGGTGATTTCTTTTTGCTAAAGTAAACAGAAGCTGTGGTTTGTCCTCCGTTCACGATTTGCATACCTTTAAGCCAGAGCAAGCCGGGCCCTCCATCTTCGGTCTTGCCCATGTATGCTTCATCAGCGACAACGACAATACCGTTGTTATAAGCCATGAATCTCTCTGGGTCGTCCCGCAGAGTATCCCGAATACCCTTATTTACCTTACCGGTCGCACTTAGAAATGAACGAACGTTTGCTTCCAGTAATCGAGACCCATATTTCTCATAGATAAATCGCAGGGCTTCGCCAGGAATGACCGTTAGCGCATAATCGTAATCCGACATCTCGCCAGGGATATAGACACATGGAAGTGCGCCCCCCGAAACTTCTTCAAAATTTACTACTAGCTCATCTCGAGGCTTTCCCTCTGACAGATGACGATGCAGTCGTTCAATATCCATCACTTCCAGCTTGATGGTTTTCCCCCCTATTTCACGATCTTTCAGTCGCTTTGACTTTAACGCAACCTGTCTATCGGTCAGTACATAAATTCGAATTTGGTCCAGATTCGAATAGGCGCCATGAATCATCGTCGCCAAAAGAAACGCATCATTAGCTTCATCCATAGATGAGGCTAATTTTCCTTCCGCGCATTTCGCAAGGAACCGCAGACACTGTTCAGCTGCAGCTTTAACATCCTCGGTAGGAATTGAAGTCAATTCTGTAGCGCCTTGGTACAAGCTAACAAAAAGATCCAGCTGGTCAGCCTCTTCAGATAGCGCGACACCGCTAAGACGCAAATTTGCCCCAGAAACTTTTGCAGAATAATGACAAACTTGCGGCTCAAATGTCATTCCGTTATCCGCCATATGTTGCATGACTATTTCGGAAAAAACGGTTTCCGGATAGGGATAATCACTACCGCCATTACGCAGACGCTCCTCAATCTCGGCCTGAACTTCACTTTGCATTTGGGCGAGAAAATCTTCAAGTTCCATTTCAACTGACTCCAAGGTTTTTAAGCACATCCGTCATCGTCAGATCGGATTGCTCGGTATGGGTAAGATCCACTTCATAACTGGCCTTGCGTATGCCTTGAGGAACTGTTCCTGGGACAAGTCTGGGAAAATTCGCATCAACTTTGGCCAGCGTCATTTCTTTTTTCATAAATCGACGCCGATAGTGATCTAAATGAGCAGGAAGATATCCAGCAGCGAGAACTCTTTGAGAAAACAGCTCTATACCAAACTGATCACCATCAAATTTCAATTTCAATTTTTCGATCCACTCTGGAAGACTCAAACCTAATTCAGAGAGCGCTAGACGTTGACCGGCTACATAAAGTGGACTGAGAACTGTGTCATCCAGTTGTTCCAGTGAGCCGAATTTTGCCAAAAAACCCACTTGTGCAATCGTTGACTTTATTTCGATGGCACCAGTTCCAAGAACAAAATCTTGTGGCGCATCCAAAGGGCCAACCCAAGCCAGCGTGGCGTTGAGCGAATCAATTCCCTCGGAGAGCAAAGTCTCCAGAAAACAAAGCTCTCCAACTAGTCCAACTTCAGCCTCACTACTTAGTGGAGTAGCTCCCTTTCGCATGAACTCCTGCCATGCAAAAAGTCGATCAAAAAATGCGCTTAACTGCTTAACTCCCTTGCCGGAAGTTTCACCCTGAACAGCAGTGATCACATCTGCGACCAGTGTTGCAAACAGCTCGGAATTAGCCGTCTGCTGTCGGCACAAAGCGAGCCACAAACGCGGTTTTTCCGAATTTTGATTCTCCACGCATGTGACTGAAAATCCGGAACAAGCGGGTAATTTATGGCTTGGTAATAAGGTTGCATTTTCAAAACCAACAAGCAATGCTTCAAGATTGCCCGGAAAATATCTGGCTGCCATAAATAATAGCGACGGTGATCTGGTGGAAATACGGATGCTTTTCCAACCAACGTCCAAAGATTCGCCAGAGAGTGCACGCCATGCCGCGGCCACTTCATCAATCAGCTGCGCCATACTCTTCTTCCCACTTCAAGTGATCAACCTTATAAGCGACCGTTTCCCCAGACTCACTGGCCGGAAAACTAATAGCAAAACCCATTATTGGGCCGCTCCAATTTTTGGGAACTAACTCTTTAGCTCCTTCGGAGAGAGGGGAAACTGGGTAAAGCAAAAGCAACCCTCGATCAGGAGACGGCGGGATATCAGAAGTTCCAAGCCCACGGACAATCCTAATCATTTTCCCGCTTGGTTTAGTCGGTTGATTAATCCTATTTCTAGCAGGATCCGGCTTCCAAGCTGCCTTCGTCATATTTAGCGCAGCCGTCCACTCTAAATCGTCCAAGTCAATTCCCTCATCACTTGGATCCGTAAGTACACCAATCGAGTATTTTCCCTTCCCTAAGGAATTTGATCCTCGCATTGGCATAGAGTCCACTGTAATGCCACTTTCAAAGGTATATGCCCCCCCGTTACCTTTGCTCACTCCCATCAGCGCAACAGTCCAAGAAGTCAATTCACCGTGAATCACCATCTTCTCGATAAATTTCACCAGCATCGCGCTATTCACTCGGTAAGCATCCTTATGCGTCGAATAAGCGCTGAGAAACTCTATTACCGTCTCGTGACCGATGCCACTCCAAACGAATGCACCAGACAATTGATCTTTAGTGTCATCCCGATTTTTTGTTGGCGTGCGCTCAGTTGGAACACCCATTGATTCAAGCAATTTGTTCGTTGCCTTTAAATTTTTCTCCAAAGGCACTTCATCCGTATGCAAAACTACGGTTTGAATTAGATCACCACTAAAAGACAGATGCAGCGTTTCTGCAGAGCGCATCTTTAACGGCGATGTAACGAGAAGAATGTCATGTGCTTTTACCTTCATCCCGTAATCTTTGGGAGTATCTCCGTTCTGCACCATCACATCAAATTCTTCTCGAAGCTCCTCTGAAGCATCCGCGATATGCCCGAACCATTCAATCAGATCTTCAGTCGTGTATAAACGGCACACATCCAAATAGCCGGGGCGATAGCCGAACCATCTTCCCATTTGCATCAGCGTGTCATACATTTTCGAGGTTCGAACAAAATAACTGGTACAGAGTCCTTCCAAGGTTAAGCCGCGAGCAAGTTTATCGCCGCCAATAGCAATAATCTTCAGGCCTTTTCCTTCGCTGTTTGCATAATCCAGCGCGTCCTTTGCCGTACCGTTAATCATTTTTACTTCGATGTCCTCAAGCACTTGTGGAAGCGCATCCAAGATGCTGCTCCAAGATGGATTCATCGGCGGTGCAAGACCTTCATCTCGACCAGCCAGTTCGCAGAACTCTGTATAGGTAGGTTCGAAATCGGTAGTCCACAAAGAATGCAGCTGTACCAGTGTTTCTTGTTGATCAATTCCTCTTAAGATTCGCTGCCTCATCCTACGAATTTGATTTTCGACTTGTCGGTGTACTTCCCCTTGGACGGCCGTAAACCTTGTCACGTGGATCAGCATTGAGGAATGCTCAGCGGTCTGTCCACGAAGATTTCTAACCGCGCACGCAATCACAAAGGCATTGACTGCCTGCTCCAGAGATTTCGGTAGCGTATCCACTCCATCCACAGACGGGATATGTTCTTTATTATGTTTGGCGGGCATCCAGCCCCCCGTCTTGTCAGCATTCACATGATCAGAAATAATACGAGTTAAAGGCAATCCTTCCGTACGCCCCTCGGACCGATTGAGTCCAAATATCCGAGCCGGACCCACGTAATTTGAAGGCGCAGCAAGATTAATAATAAAAGCTGAAGGAAATAGATCCGGTCCTTCATCCTTTGTTGCATTTCTACGATGAATAAAAACGTTTGCGAAAGGAGTTGCCGTATACCCAACATAGGAAGATTTAGAAAATGAATGCAATATCTTGCGTATCCGGCTGTTTATCGCTTTAGGCTGATACTCGTCGTCCGGCAAACCATCCGCATCGTGTATCTGCTCACCTGTATCCACAGAAGCATGATCTGCTTCATCATCAATAAGCAAAAGTGGCAACCCAGACACATAACGTCTTCCCGATGAATCGGTAGCGTCTGCGACATGATTTCTGATCCATTTCAACAAACGCTCAAGAACGGTTTTATTCTTTTTAACGACAAACAACCAAGGACGTTCCTCGGGACGGTTAGCCAAGTGATTTGCAACCTTTGTGTTGAAGTCGCCATTGTTTGAACGATTGGTAAAGCATGCCGGGAAAATTTTGGTATCACTATCGATCTCCCCAACGCCGACCATTTTTACTGCATCACCAGAAGCAGACGTTTCGTAGCCAAGAAAGCTCTCTTCAAGCCGTATTTGTGTTTGTGAACGCAAGTTATTGTGAAGGCCTGCAAGCACAATAATAAGCTTGTAGCCAGCGTCGGCTGCCTTGCATACAAGCCCCGAATAATTACCTGTTTTCCCCGACTGCACATGCCCAACCACTAGACCTCGACGATCCCATGCTCCTTCACGTTTTGGATCCTCTAGCAAACCTAGGATGTGGTCCGTTGACTCCCCCAAAGAGTCAACTGCTGTCGCTGACATCTTTCGCTCGAGCCAACCGCTATATCGCGACCAGTATCGCCAATCCTTTTTGCGTGCCGCATTGAGCCAAGCCTCATGCCCTTCATCGCTACTCAGGATGGAATCTTCACCGATCCATAAACTGAATCGACGTACAAGCTCGTCGATCACATTTTGTGTATCAACACCATCTGCCATTTCTGGATCTAGAGCTAAAACAATCGCAACCTTTTCTGCAATAAGCATCGGCGTGATCGAACTCTTGTCTTTGATACGCAATAGCAAGGTCTGGGCAAGATGAACAATGCTATTAAGGTTTTCCTTATTTTCAGGAACCTGCATTTTATTTGTCGACATTGATATGTTCTTCTGGCAGAGCCGAAATCAAGAAAGGGAAATTATGAAAAGGCTCAGTGGTTCCAAGTGTCAGCTTGGCAAGTGCGCACGACATTCCTCTTCTTGTAGTCATGTCCTCATACATCGCGAGCAATACCTCGTTGACGTGTTCATTGGGTTGCCCCGAGAAATTAGTGCGAGGGGTATCTTTAGCCTCTACGGTATCTAACCAGATTTTCTGAACTGGAACGGTTTCCTCAAGGATCCGCAACAAGACTTGTATTCGCGACTTCAAAGGGCCTGCATCATCTAGAAGCCCTTTGATCGCCGGATGCTTTGCATTAATCCGATAAGAAATACCCGCTCGACTCTTTTCAGACAGCCAGGCATGTTCAATTGGAGTCCCGTCTGCAGTTTTTTTATAGTTTCCTCGGTGAGCAAAGACCCGGCGAGCACGCTCGCGCGCATCCTCTGCGATCAGCATCAGACGCTCTCTAATCTGCACGGGCGGACGGGCTGTCGATTTGCGCACATCGATTTTCCAATCAATATCTGCAGAATTTGGAATATCAAGACGAATCCGAGCGAGTCTATGCGACTCTTCTTTCGTCCAAGATCTGCCGCGGCCAAGGCCAAGCCAACTGCCGGAAAGCAGCAAGCGCTCATTGCGATAGACGTAAAAACCTTGTTGTGCAGTCCATCCATCGGGGCCCTCCCCGTACAGATGTTCTGCCTGAGTAAGGCGATCTCGATGAGGGAGAATATGACTTTGTATTTCAATCAAACCACTTGCTGTCGGAAGCCGCTCAATCGGCGACGTCCAAGTAGCGGAATGTGAAATAAAAAACGGATCCCACGCACGTACCGTACGTCCGTTTATCTTGATCTGAATACGAGCACGAGCGCCTTCAATGTATCTATGAAAAACCATCGCCAGATGTCGCTCGACCGTATCAATCAGATCAAGCAGGTCTTGCTCGACAAAACCCGCCGTTACTATGCGATCAAGTACTTCCCAAATAACGATCGTGCCACTTCGGTCTGGGCTAAGTATTTGAAGCAGATCTTCCGAACCATCCGCTGGTCCTTCAAGGAGATGCCAAGCGCCATCACTGCTACCAGCAAGTACATCAAGATCCCAACGAAGGCAGTTGATCTGGAAATTCTTAACGGTCGCCACTGTTAAGCGCCTGCATTGCGAAAACGAAGCTGTCTTCAGACCAAGTCCAAAACGCCCCAAATCACTTGCGTTCCGTGAATGGAGTGGATTTTTCTCGCCCAATCTCATTGCGAGATCAATTTCCGCTTCATCCATTCCAGTGCCATTGTCATGCACACGAATAAAACTCTTGGCCCCATTCCAAACGAATGTAACATCGATTTCCGACGCTTCAGCCGCGATACTATTATCGATAATATCGGCCAAAGCTGACGGCAGCGAGTAGCCCAAACCACGGAGAGCTTCAATCATTGCATCAGCACGTGGGGGCGCGTTTCTGGATTTCATTGTTATAGCTTTCTAAAACCGCGACCAGGTATTTGCTCGAAGTCAGATTCGATTAGCTTTCTAGCCAAAGTCCGTGTTGTCCCGTCATGTACTTTCTGCAACAGTACCCAAAAATAACCTCCTGTAGCTCGCTCATCCTTAATCGGAATACCCACTTCCGCTGCTTTTATCGATAGCCAATTTATTTTCTGTTCGCCAGATTCGCGATTGCCAAATGAGTTGGTATCACAACGAGGAGTTGACTCAACGGAGACTAAACTTGATGAGCCAATTTCTCCTGTATCCCTGTCAACCACAGAAATTTCAGAAACAGTTGAATCTGCAACCCCATTATTCAAATCCGTTCCGGATTCACTATCCAGCTTTATATCAGTCTTAATTTTACTCAAATCTTTATTGGCAAAAATCGCAATATCCTTTCTCCTGTTTGGATACCTAATTCTTGTAAGTGCCTTGGCCTCAATTTGACGAACCCGCTCGCGGGTAATACCCAAAAGTTGACCAACCTCTTCCAAGGTGTGAGGCTCGACATTTTTATATAGGCCAAAGCGTAAACGCAGAATGTGAGCCTCTTTTTCAGGCAAATCAGACAAAATCCTATTCAGCACCTTTGATAGCGATGTTTTGATTGCCAATTGCTCTGGTGTGGCAGAAGGATCAATCAAATTCTCTTCAAGCACCAAAGCCTCATCCTGATTTTCGGTCTCTCTTTCAATCAGATCGTCAATATTCAGTATCGAAACATTGGCTGCAAGGCATTGCTCAACCTTACGCAACGGCATCGAAAGCGCGTCTGAGATTTCTTGCGCTTTTAAAGATTTACCAAGAATGTGTTCAACTTGGTTTTTGTGTCGCTCCACTTGATTTATCGATTCCACCAAATGCACCGGAACTCTGATCAAACGTGTCTGATCCGCGATAGCTCGCGTTATCGCTTGGCGAATCCACCATATTGCATAAGTCGAAAATTTAAATCCACGGCGATAGTCAAATTTCTCTATCGCACGCAAAAGCCCTATGTTTCCTTCTTGAATTAAGTCAAGAAACTCCATCCCACTCCAACTGTATTTGGTTGCAGTGGAATGCACGAGTTTTAGATTGGCTATTGCCATCTGGCTGCGAGCTTCCTCTACGCGATCCAATGCATCGGCAAATGTTTTCCAGATAGTGGGGGCTACATTGGAATGACTACAGTTACTGCGCAATGTACGTAAAAACGACCAAGTAACATCTAGATCACGGATAGCATCTGTTAACGCTCTATCTGTGTACTCACCTTTAGAGCCATCAACTAGATTGCGAATAACCGCGATACGCTTATTAAATTCCTCAATGAACGTACCTTGTGAACGGGGAAGTGCACCCTCATCCTCTTCTAGCAATGACTCCGATGCATCCTCATCTATTTCATCGTCATCACTGCCTTGATCGAATTTGATTAGAGACCGGACCGGCATATTGCCTTGCTTTACTAATTGGGCAGCTTTCAACAATTCACCTAGCAATATCCGACAATTGCCGATGCAACTGCCCGCATCATCAAGTCCCTTCTCAATAACCTTACCTAACTCTTGTTCATCGAATCGTGACAAAAGTTGATTTGAGTACGCTTTGTAATAATATCGTCCAGGATCGCCTCTCCCAGAGAGTTGAATACTTAAATATTCGAGAGCTTCGTTAACAATGGCACCTTCATATGGCTGATCGCTATGCGTTGTTTCAGAAGACCACCATGATTCATCGTCATCAACAACGATTCCAATGTCTGAGAAGATTCTTATTAAGCAAAGGTATAGATTATTGCCCTTGCCATCGCTCTCAAAATCTACAGCTAGCTCAACAACTTGACTAAGTCGCACTCCCCCGTTCCGCAATCCTTGCTCGATCAACGTGCGAATCGAGTTGAGCTTATCGTCATCCAGTATTTTGCGAAAACTGTTGGTGCTTTCAGATTCAGGGAGTTCAATATCGATATCGGACCAGTCAATATCCAAGTCGACGGGCGCATGGTTCGATATTTCTTTTTGTATGGCCTGCGCCACTTGGATTGATGCGTAGTCCATTTCCGGAGGAGCCGTTTCTTCGTCTTCCTCCCAAGAAGACGGTTCGACTGATTGAATTGCATCGTCAAAATGTTGTGGAAAATTACCGTCAACAAATGATGCAGGCTCTACTTGAATTCTGCCTTCAAGGTAGTTGGCAACTACACTGCGATTATTTTCTTTTGCAATCTGAAGCGCGTCTTTATTTTCACGATCACAAGAAGAGATGCAAGCACCTGCTTGAATCAACAGCTCGCATATGCGCACATGACCACGAGAGGCCGCTAACATTAATGGAGTTCGACCAGATGCATCAATCGCATTTATGTCGTCACCACGATTAATGTGTAACTGAACGGCGGCCTCCACCCCTGCCAACGATGCCATCCTGAATAAAGGATTAATCGCTTTTGATATTTTTATCTGCGCACTCATCCCATCAAATTCGCTTGATCCCTCCACATGTAGTGGAAGCTGTGTTTTCACAGTCTGTTATTGAAGTCCCATTATGAAGCAGGTATTTGCCTTGATCTTACAATACAACGTCACCGCTAACCAATTTCGTTAAATATTGAAAATACTAATACTGCCGCAGTCATACTCGCACAAGTGGCAAGCTAAAACTTTTAGAGGAGTTCTAGCATCGTATCTAGACAAATGTGTTTAGATTCAGCTCGCGCAGTGTCTACGTCTGACATGATTCGTGTTGTGAATCACTTCGCCCGTACCCACACACGGCCTTGGGTAGTTCTTCGCTAGAGCATAAAAATTCTGTTATATACCATCGATTCCAATTTTTTTTAGACATATATCCCAGGAGTAGTGAGATTAAACAAGCACTATCTGTTTAGTCGCTAGTAGCCCTTCAACTGGACGTCAAACGAACTCAAGGAATCAGATGGAAAAAAATGAACCTAATATACACAGCAGTCTTATCAAAACGATTCACGGCAAAGAACTTAGGAGTGCACTCACCTGCCCAAGATGCTTATCTAACCGCATCGATATCAAGAACTACGGCAAGAAGACAGGTGGCGCCGTCGGCACCGTAGCTGGCGCTGCAGCCGGCGTAAGCAGTGCAATCGCAGGTGCTGAGGTCGGTGCAACCGTTGGGATGCTTGCCGGGCCAATTGGCATCGGCATTGGCAGCATTGCTGGCGCTATTATCGGTGGCCTATTAGGCGGTGCAGCAGGATGCGCTACCGGTGCCACGCTCGGTGAAGTCATCGATGAGACTGTCTTGGATAAATATCACTGCAGTGATTGTGGGTACAACTTCAGCAAGCCCATAGAAACCGTCTGATATCGCTACCCAGCTAGACAGTTTCTCCGCCGTTCTGCAATCCCCCCCTCCCTCTCGCAACACCTTGTAATACATCTCCCCTGCAATGACTGTTTACTCTCTGCTGTCTTCAACAGCGGCGTTGTCACGTGCATACAAAACAAAAGGAAATACCATGGCACACCTACTACAAAGCATGGCCTATGTCGGCGCAACACCTTGGCATGGTCTGGGCAATCAACTCACGGCCAAACAACCAATCGAAGTCTGGCAAAAAGAAGCCGGCATGGACTGGGACATACGTGAAGCACCCGTACGCTTCATGACAGAAAGCGCTGGCAATCTCGGTGCCATCATGTCCTTCCCCGAGAACAAGGTTCTGTTCCGCTCGGATACCAATGAACCACTCTCGGTCGTCGGCCAACGCTATCAAGTCGTACAACCCCGAGAGATTCTGGAGTTTTATCGCGACCTGACTGAAATCTCCGGCTTTGAGCTGGAAACGGCAGGCGTCTTAAAAGGCGGTCGCAAGATCTGGGCACTGGCTCGCACCGGGCAGTCATCCACCATCAAGGGCAACGATGTGACGAATGGCTACGTCCTGCTGGCCACCGCTTGCGACGGCACGCTGGCGACTACCGCACAGTTCACGTCGATTCGGGTCGTGTGCAACAACACACTGGCAATAGCACTCTCCGGTAGCAATGGTGCAGTCAAAGTCCCGCACAGCACCGCCTTCGATCCACAGGCAGTCAAGCAGCAGCTCGGCATTTCCGTATCCACCTGGGATACCTTCATGTATCGCATGAAAGGATTGAGTGAACGGAAGGTGAAATCAAAAGAAGTACAGAACTACTACCTACGGGTCTTTGCCGACCAAAGTAAAACTGCCTCTGGCCACACCAACGAACGCGCCATGACGAAAGCCATGGCGATGTTCGATGGGCACGGCAAAGGGGCAGAACTGGCTTCTTCCAAGGGAACGGCATTGGGCTTGCTGAATTCAGTGACCGAGTTTATCGATCATGAACGACGTGCGCGCAGTACCGATCATCGACTGGAGTCAGCCTGGTTCGGCCAGGGAGCCCATATGAAACAAAAGGCACTCGATCAGGCTTTGCTGATGATTGCCTAGAGGCTTTGTCTTTACTGTGCTGTGCATTGTTTAGTTATTCATCCCTATCTGTCTCACACCCCTGCCCGACTGCGCTTACTCCGCAGCCGGGCTTTTTATTTGAGGAGTCGCTTCATGAACCATCCTGCGATTGCACCTAAAAGGAAACCACCAGCATTACGGCTGGTATCAACAAAGGAATTGAGCCGCGACCATTGGCTCGAAGTACGTAAGGGTGGCATTGGCAGTAGCGATGCTGCTGCAGCCGTTGGCCTGAATCCGTACCAGTCCCAATTGGAACTGTGGATGATCAAGACGGGTCGGGATGGCGGTTTGCCTAAGATTGATCCGAACGATGGAACCAGTCCAATGTATTGGGGCACGCTGCTAGAACCGATAGTCGCAGCACACTACACCCGTCGTACCGGTAATCGGGTACGCAAGATCAATGCAGTACTGCAGCATCCTGATCCAGATAAGGCATGGATGCTGGCGAATATCGATCGTGAAGTAGTGGGCGCTTCGGACGTCCAGATCCTTGAATGCAAAACCGCTGGTGAATTCGGTGCCCGTCTATGGCGTGATGGTGTGCCTGAATATGTAGTCTGTCAGGTGCAGCATCAATTGGCAGTCACCGGCAAAGCCTCTGCTGACGTCTGCGTACTGGTGTGCGGTCAAGAAATCCGGGTGCATCGGATTGACCGGGATGATGTTCTGATTGCCGGGCTCATTGAACTGGAACGTCGCTTCTGGCAGTACGTGGAGTCGGATACACCACCACCGGCAGATGGTTCGGCTTCAGCTGATACCGCATTGCGCTGTCTGTATCCAACTGATGCAGGCCAGAAGATTGATCTGACGAATGACCGTGACTTCTCCAGCACCTTTGCCGATCTGGTACTGGTACGAGAAGAGATCGCTCAGCGCCAGCTACTGGAATCCCAACTGAAACAGAAAATCCAGCAACGCATGAGTGACGCAAGCAATGCCATCTTCGAGACTGGCAGCGTCAGTTGGAAGCGCTCGAAGGATAGCCTGGCCTTGGATATGACCGCACTGCTACTGGACCAGCCAGATCTACCTACCCGTTATCCCATAACCAAGCCAGGCAGTCGCCGCTTCCTCGTCACAACGTAATTCACACATCCATGCAATTCCATTCTCCATCCGCCGCTATCGGTCGGATGGCTTTTATGCCGCCCAGTCTCTTGTTGAGGCTGGGCTTTTTATTGAGGAACACAGCATGATCAAAGGACTCGCCATTACCCCACCCGTCATCGGACGGATCTCTATCGGCAAGGTCGTGGAGAAGAACGGCAAACGTCTCCCAGAAAAAGATGACCAGTTCACTATTACGTCACAGGTACAGAACCGTGATGGCTGGGTCAATCATCCCTTGGATGAAGCGCTGCGCAAGTCGTCTGGCAACGACAAGCTGCGCTCGATTCCGATTCGCTTTCTGTTCAATGAAGCGGATTTAAATCTACGTGCCGAGTACAGCCTATTCGATCGTCAAAGTGGCCGACCACTATGTGTCGGCAACGGTGAGACATGCAAGCGTTACACGGCCACCGGCATGCAGGCACTGCCCTGCCCTTCACCAGATGGCTGCGAGCTTGCCAAAGGCGGAGCTTGCAAACCGTATGGTCGTCTGAACGTGATGATTGGTGATGCCGAAGAAATGGGAACGTTCATTTTTAGAACGACTGGTTTCAACAGTATTCGTACTCTGGCAGCGAGACTCAGCTATTACCAGGCAGCGTCCGGCAACCTGCTGGCATGTCTGCCGCTGGAGTTGCGGCTGCGCGGCAAGAGTACGACTCTCAGTCACCGTTCGGCCATTTACTACGTGGATATCACTGTCAGAGAAGGACTGACGATAGAAGAGGCGTTTGCACAAGCCAGACAGCTCAATGAACGTCGTCAATCTAACGGCTATGAGCAAGCTGCATTGGATGTGGTCGCTAGAAAAGGATTCGGGAACGGCGCCTTCGAAGATTCGGAAGAAGAAACGTCGGAGATCATTGAAGAATTTTTTACTGAAACCGACGCGAGCGCTGGAGGCATTTCAACGAAACCCTGCACGGAAGAAAAAGTTGGATTGCGTGAAAAGCTCAATGCAAAGGTGGGGAATGTTGATTTAACTACGAAGTGAACGTGAAACGCTCAAAGCTTCCCATCGTTACCCCATGCCGCTCTTTGAAGCGGCATTTTTGATTGTAAAAGGAACAAACATGCGATACCACAAACTGAAAGCCGGATCTGAACCGGGCACCTACGTCATGGAATCCGCCCTAGTGACCGAGGAGGATATTTTAATCATGGCAAAGCAACTGTCCCGCAAACGCTTAAACAAGGGCCGGGCATTAACCAGTCCTGGTGACGTTAAAGAACATTTGCGTGCGCTTTTACAAGACCATCCGCACGAAGTTTTTGCGATCTTGCTGCTGGACACGCAGCACAAAATCATTGGTTTCCATGAGATGTTTCGCGGCACTATTGATTCTACTTCTGTGTATCCGCGCGAAGTGGCCAAGCTCGCCCTGGAGCACAACGCCGCTGCAGTCATTCTGACCCATAACCATCCCTCAGGGGAGCCGACTCCTAGCCAGGCGGATATCAAACTGACCAAGGTTTTAATAGAGTCTTTGGCCTTGATTGGCGTGAGAGTCTTAGATCACATCGTGGTCAGCTCGCAAGGCTGTGCATCGTTGGCCGAGCGGGGGGAAATGTAGCGCATTTGCAATTACTTCTATTTTTCAGTTCAAATGAGCCTGCTATTTGATTAGCAGGCTTTCAATATTTAGATGCGCTCATGATTAACACCTCATCCATTGTCCTGGATGAATTGTTCCACCCTTGCAAATTCAGGAGTGGTCTATCAATGCCTTCAGCAGTTAGTTCTTGTCCTCGCGTGCGTTGCTTACCTGCTCGATGGGTGGCAGCATTACGCCACTGCCCGTAATCGCAAGGTTCAGTCCGGTCAATCCGCCCGGCATCGACGCATTGTTCCCAACCTGAGGCGAGGGTAATTGCGCAACGGCCATATTACCCTGCAAGGACATAGCGGACATTAGCGAAACCGCACTGGCGATGGCATTCAGATTGCGCGGATTAGAATCAACCACGCTCACTGGTGCAGTGATATTTGCTGTCAAGCCGGTGGGTTGAGTTACGGTGTAGTTCCCCGCTGATGAACCGCCCAGACTGACGGCTGCCGCAACCGCGATCCCGTTACCTGCGTTCGGCGTAGCAAACGCTCCCGCCTCAATCAGCGTCACTGTATCGCCGGAGATCATACCTGCCAGCGTGCCGCCAACAAGAGTGGCCAAGGTGGTGCCGTCATAGACCTTATCCAGCGCCGTTACACCGGCAACCGTGAGCGCCTTGGGCACAATCGTGCTGGTGGTGTTGTCTGCATAGCTAACGTTGTAATTACCGCCATTGTTGCCATCGCTGACCGTGACGCCAGTGGCCGTCACCGTCTTGTTGCCGCTGCCGACGTTCTTGTCGGTGAAGGCAAAGGCGCCGCCGCTGATCGAATCGCTGCCGAACAAAGTGCCGCTAGTAACGGTGGCCGTGCCTACTGCACTCAAAACGCCGTCATAGGTCTTGCTGACATCGCTGGTACTGATGGCGAGGTCGGCTTTGTTGACGGTAAGGTTCCCGCCACTGATGTCATACCCCTGCTGAGTGGAGTAGTAACCGTTATAAAAACCTGCGTTGGTTCCGGTGGCAGCCGCGCCCAATACTCCGCTGGGTGCGGCAATGCTCGCCCCGCTTTGGACATTGCCGTTGTATGTCACTGCGACATCCGGCGCGCCGGTCAGCGTCAAACCGGTCATGAAGCTGGTCAGCAATGGCGCAGTATGGCCTTCATAGATGCGCCAGACGGCGCCGCTGCTACCTGTACTTGCGATATTCCAGTTACTAAAGCTGACTAGCTGCATCATTGCGACTGTGCTCAGGCCGGTACCACCAGTTGAAGTAGCTTGGCCTGTTGTATCGATGTTCCAGAAGCTATTGGTCACTACCCCCGAATCGTTCAAGCCAGTCAGACCGCTACTTGAAGCACCGGTCACGGCTCCACTCGCGTAGCTGTTGCTGACAGTCCCTTCGTTGCGCCCCACTAAGCCGCCAGCACGCCCCGCACTGGTGACCATGCCACCCGCGTAGCTATTGCTAATCGTGCCGCCGGGCATCAGCCAACCCACCAAACCACCGACATAGTAATTAATGCCTCCATCTACATTAGCCGTTGTGTAACTGTTACTGATAACGCCTTCGTTGCGACCCACAAGACTGCCAGAGTAACTTGATCCATTCACGCTGCCCCCAACAAGGCCCACATTGCTGATCCTTGAGGCAAAATTAGCGTATGCAAACAGGCCGCGGTACGATTGACTAGGCTGATTGATGGTGATGCCACTGATCGTATGATTGAGGCCGTCGAAGCTGCCGGAAAATGTGCGGATCGGCGAAAAGCCGGCGCTACCCCAGACATCGTTGCCGAGAGCCGTATTGGCGGCATTAATATCCGAGCCCAACGTGTAGCTAGCCGCAGGGGCCATCGCCATCAACTGCAACTGGTGCGCGTTGTTGATTGTGGTGGAATATTCGGAGGCCAGCATCGGCCGGGTCGCTCCAACTGCGCCGTCGGCATTGTTGAGCGTGCCGTCGATGTCGACGATCACCCAGTTGTTGCCGGCCGCGCCGGGTGTGGTTGTGAAGTTAAAGCCGCTAAAGTTGGACGCAGTTTTCATCTGCGCTTCAGTCAACCCGGTCGCGCCGGACGCCGTGCCACCATAGATGCCGGGAAGTGCACTGACGTTGAGGTTCCAGTAGCTGTTGCTGATGGTGCCAGAGTTAAACCCAACCAGGCTCCCGGTGTGGCGGTTTGGATCTGTGCTGCTGTTGAATACCTCGGCAGAGGCATAACTCGTGCTAATGGTGCCTCCGTTGTTATGGCCGACCAGACCGCCAATCAGGTCTTGAGCCGCGGAGCTGCTGACTTGTCCGGTACTGTAGGAGTTCGAAATGCTGCCAGTGTTGACGCCGACCAAGCCGCCCAGCCGGTTGCCGGCGGTGACCGAGCCGGAAAAATAACTGCCGTCGATCGATCCCCAGTTGTCCCCGACCAAACCGCCCACAAACGTAGCACCGCGCACGTTACCGGTGGCGTAGCTATTGCTGACCTTGCCTCGGTTACTCCCTATCAAGGCGCCCACTTGTTTGTTCGCTCCTGCGAGCGACACGTTGACCAGACCGATGTTGCGGACTTCGGACGCAGCGGCCGTCGATCCGAACAGGCCGACGTAGTCAGTCTTAGGCCGGTTGATCACCAGCCCGGAGATCGCATGCCCGAGCCCCTCGAAGATGCCGCTGAATTGCGCGCTTGCCTTCCCGATCGGCGTAAAGCCGGCGCCGTCGTTCCAGCTTACGGTAGCAGCGGCATCAATGTCGGCGCCGAGGGCGAAGTTGGCGCCAAGGTTGGCGGCTGCCGCCATTCCTTGCAAGCTCGCCGCTGCTGTCGCAGCGTCCACGGCCGCCCCAAGGCGAGTGATCACGGTGTAATTTTTGACGACGCCGTCAGACCCCTGCTTGGTACTGAGGCTTGGACCTTCCGGCAAGTTGATCGCGGCATGCATGATCGCTTTGCCAGTATTGCCGGCTGCGACTGCTCCCTGGCCGTACAACAGTGCCAAGCTGGCGTTGCCGGAGCCGTTCAGGCTGGCGTTGATGTTGATGTCGCGGTGAGCACTCAACGTCAGCTTATTTGCACTCCAACTGACGGCGCTGTTGACGTGAATATCGCCGTTTTCTGAGCCGTCAGCGACGGTTGCTATCTCGACGTTGCTGTTGTTCAGATTGCTGGACAGTGTATCGGCGCCGATACTTGAGCCCGTACTAGCACCGCTACCGGCGACAATGGTGAAATCGGTTGGGTCGATCAGCCAGGTACCGGTGTTGCCATCTGTTGCCAGTGTGGTGATGCGAGCGTCGTTGGCCACCTTCACGTGCGCCGCCGAGGTGTCGATAAAGCCACCGTTGCCGCCATTGGGCGCACTGGCATCCAGCGTGCCGCCGACATTGACCGTGCCGCTTTTCATGTCGCCCAGCAGTTTGATGACGCCGTCACGATTCTCTATGGTGCGCGCCTGAATGACGCCCGTGTTGTTGACCACGGTCTGGAACAGATTCCCCGCTGCTTGTGCAGTCATCAGCACGTGTCCGCCGTCGGCCTGAATCATACCGCCGTTCTGCACCAGCGCATTCACCGCACCTTCGTTCACCGCGACATTCAACAGCCCATCCCCGACGACATCGAGGGTGATGCCGTTGCCTGCGGCGAGCGCGACGGTACCAAGTCTGGCGCTGATGACGCCTTCATTAGAAACATGCGCACCCAGCAGGGCGACATAGCCGCCATCGGCGTTGATGGCTCCCTGATTAAGGATGTCGCCGCCACCCGCGCCGGCAAACTTGTAGTTGCCTACCATGAAGTCGCTGTCGCTGATGTTGCGCGTCGATGCGACCAGGCCGCTGACATTGACCGACGCGCCCTTGCCGAACAGGATGCCGTTCGGGTTGACCAGGAATACTTTACCGTTGGCCGACAGGCTACCGAGAATGCTCGACGGGTCCGCACCGATCACACGGTTGAGCGCAACCGAGTTGCTGTTGGGTTGCACGAAGCGCACCGCTTCTGCCGCGCCGATATTGAAACTTTGCCAGTTGAGCACCACGTTCTGGCTGCTTTGGTTCACCGTCATACTGCCATTTCCACTGGTGACGGTAGCGCTGCCGGCCACGACTTCGCCACCAACAGGCAACGCGTGACTGGTCGATCCGAACACGACCAACAGAGAGGCCGCCAACGCTTTCAGCGCAAAGCTCGCGCTGGTCGCGATGCTTGCGCCCGCCGACGCTTTATTGCCGCCGCTTTTGGCACTTTCGGAAACCGCAACAAAGGTGCCGGTGTGCTCATTCCAGATCGAGCGGTAAATGTGGTTCATGGTGCGTCCCCCTATTTCTCTTGAAGACTGAGTACAGTCAATATTCGTTGCAGTCATTGCCTGATGCCGCGCTTAAAAGTATTTGGCAGCCTGCAACCAGAAGCGCCCCGTTTTGTCCGGTGCCGACATTGCTATCGCATTGCCCAGCTTGCGGGCGTAATACGCCTTCACCACGAAATTGTCGTTGTCCACCCAGTTAAACCCGACCCCCGCACCGCTCAAGGTCCGACGATTCTGCCCGGCGACCCACGGGTTTTTGTTCAACGTCGCCGTGCCGGTATCGACAAAGCCGATTAACTGCATCTGCCCGGATTGCCGTTCTGATAACCGCGGCAACAATGCTCTGACTTCCAGATTGAGCACATATCCCTGATCGGCATATGCTTCGCCTTCCGGATAAGCGCGCACGCCATTGACTCCGCCCAGTCCCATTTTCTCCGATGTGTCCAGATTTTTTGAGGCCAACTGTCCGTTGGCAGCGGCGTACAACGAGAGAGTGTCAGTCACCCTTTGCAGTCGCATCGCATTGAATCCTAATTTGTCGTAATGGCCGTTGCTTTGCACTGTCGCGGCATCGGCTGCAAGCGATGCCGCGCTCTTGATGTCGATCTGGCCGGTGGTCCAGGTGAACGCATAAGTACTCAGCCCGCCGCCACCGAAACCATCCCGATGATCGCCGGTCAGGCTGGCCATCGCCACCCGGGCTTTCTTGTCTGCGCGTGTCGCAGTCGAATCCACCTTGTCCTGGAAAGTCTTGGCATCGAAATTGATCACTGCATACAGATTGTTGCTGCGTGAACGGATCAGCGGCACACTGCCGTAGACGCTCGCGATCTGCGCGGTGCCATTAGCTTGCAGGCTCTCGAACTCTTCCCCCAAGCGGTAGCGCATGCTGGCATAGGCGACGCCCGCTTTGGCGCGGTCGATCTGCACCTGGTAAGAAGCGCGTGCATAGTTCAGCCCGGAGCCGGACGTCAGTGCCCGCAGCGTCGCGACATCTCCAAGTCCGGTAGGGTTATTGATGTTGACCGTCGCGCCAACACGGTGAGCACCGGTATAGCGATTGCCGCCGTTGTCGACATCGACAGCTCCAGTGACACGCTGGCCCGGTGTTACATCAACGATCAAGTCGGAAGCACCGACCGAAGCGCCCGGCACTAGGGTCGATCTCACGTTCACACCGGGAAGGTCGGACAGCAGCAGAAGGCTGGTTTCAAGCGGAGCGATCGAAACTGCATCGCTGCTATTCAGGCCGCTGAGCAAGCCGTTGGCCAAGTCATCCGACAAATTGGTGCTATTGCGTACGGTGACCTTGCCATAGTGGCCTTCGAGCACGGCGATCGTCACGACCCCGTCCTTGATGTCTTGTGCCGGCAGATAAGCTTGTGCCAGCAAATAACCGCGCACATGGTAATAGCGCGCAATCTTCGATGCCATGCCGCGCAGCTCGGACAGCGTCAGCTCGCGACTGGCACTGAAGCCAGTCACGTCCAGAAGCGCGGCTTCGGCATACACGTGCGCACCTGTTACTTGCAGGCTGCGGACAAGAATTTTCTGATGATCAGAGACGGCTGCGGTCGGTGCAGCGTCCTGCTCGATGCGGATTTCAGGGATTGGCTTGGCGGGAGCAAGAGGTGCGTGCTCTCGTTCGATCTGTTGATTCAGCGAACCGGCGTTCGGCGGCGTTTGTGCAAAAGCGACGCCGCAAACAACCAGACCCAAGGGCAGTACAGCTTTGGAAAAGTGAAAATTCAAGTAGTGCTTTCAGTTGGGAACCTTAATCGTTTCATAATAAAAGTTTTCCTACGGAAAGTCGCTGAGTGAATTCGAAAAACTTGAATAAAGGGCTATTGATTCACATTCATTCACATTTCCGTCCTGAATAACAACGATGGGTTGATTTGCTCTCAGCACGGCCCATCTCTAACTGACTACTGACTCCTAACTACCGTTTACTGTCTGGCGACAGGCTGCAGCCCGCTCAAAGCTCAATATAAATGTGGCGAACGTTGAGACTTATCCCACCATAACCACATCACAGTAAAAAAATATCGCATACCCCCATCATGTGTTCAACGCTGGAGAGCAGTGGATCACTCGGCCTATCTAGTGCGGAGCAAATGCGGAGGTTTTATATTCTTAATAAGGGAGAGAGCTATCTCTCTCCCTCACTTCAGGTAATGAAGCACAGCTTCGATAGGGAGCTTGAGTGACGATGTTTAAAGAAAGATGAGCGAGAACATAGCCAGGCAGAATAGCCTGGCGTTTATGACGTGATCTAGTCATCGCCAGATTCAGTAAGCTAGCGAGAACTCAAAGCTTTTATTTTTTTTGTCAGATATTGCTCTGCCGCCAATCCCAAGGAGCGGCTCCTTGGTGAGATGACCATCCTTGGCGCGCAAGTATTTTAACTAGTAATTTGATTCCCTTACATGAACCGGATTTCATGACACTGTTATGCAACAACTTTTTCGTAACTCCCCACTGCGCGTGGCCGTCCCGATTTCATCTTCTTAGGCACTTGCCCCATCCCGAACGTGTGCATGCTGTCAGCCACGTTGATCATTAGGTACTGCTCGGTCTTTGCTAAGTACACCAAATTAATGCGTAATGCTTCTCGCTTGGCGAAATCGTTCCAGTTCATCTGCCCTACACCAACGCCATGGCCCTTCTCCTTATATCCTTTTTTTAATTTTCCATCATTGCTATTCCAGTAATCACCCTTTCCTTCCGTCACAATATTTTCCCAATATTCCCCAATCTGCATAGCGAAGTATTCATCATGATTGGAGTCCGCTGAATAGAACAAGATGACGTGCAAATGCAGTCCCGTGTCTTCCCCCTGTTCGATCGTCCACACATAATTCTTAATCCCTGACATCAACTCATTGAAGCGACGTGCAGCAAAGAAACGATCTCGATGTTGCTGGATAATTTCAGGTGTAATCCGCCTACGGTAGCTCGGCTTATAGCGCAGAGTCAGTGACAAGATGAGCCATCGAGACCGACCGGTCTCTTCTGAGAACATCGCGTCTTCTAGTGCCAGTACGTTTGTCCTATTCCGCTTAGCATTCGCCTTCCTCAAGCGTTCACGTTCCTTGAATTCACGTGCTTGGCAACGTGCATAGACTTGCTCGATAAGTTCATTGAACAAATCCATGTAGCCATTGCCAGTTTTGATTTCTAGCTTACCGAACAAGAGAAACTCGAATGATCGTTTCTGCCCAATCAATCCCATCGCTTTGCACGCATCGTAGAACACCTCAACTCGTGTCGAATAGCGGTAGATCTCCGAATACTGATCAAGCCAATTATTTACCTGACGGCAGTACGTTTTACTAAGACTCAGTCCACGGGTTTTCACCATCTCTGCATGATGCGTAAATTCTTCAATGCGTCCACCTCTCCAACCTTCCTTAACAATATCTTTGACGAACTCTTCGATCTCAAATAAATGTCTCGATGCATATCCCTTGTGAATGATGGTCATTCTCTTGCCATCCATATCGGCTTGTTCAATATTCACACGTTTGTCAAGGCGAGCGATGACCTCAGGTGCTTCCCTGTCTTCATTAATTTCGTACATGATTTCTAATAAAATGTAGTCATCGCATGAATGGCGATGATGGTTGAGGTACCCACAGTTAACTACCAAAGATGTTCGGTTACCTGAACTGAAGGTCTTGCTTTTTGTTGATTGGCCGATGCGAGCTGTCATCAAAGTTCTGCCTATGTCATGCAAGATGACCGGTTAGTCTAGGTTTCATTTCTTTTACATGTTGCCTCTACACTTCTCTATTCCTTACTCCTTATTCCATAAGAAGCAAAAATGTCATGCATCCAAATGGTCAGACAAACGGAGCAATTCAATTAACAATGTCCAAAGAAGATCATGAATCAACAATGCTCCTCATATACATAGTTAAGCACGCAGGTAAAAACTCCATCGTCAGCAATGCTGCACTCAAACAGAGCTATCTTTAAGACTGAAATTCATACGGCAGCCTCATGCCTGCCTCTGATCAAATGAAAGCTAAAAATGCGCAGTACGGCGTGCATGTAGCCTGGCAAAGGCGTATAGTGAATGCGCCAAATTTGCAGCAGACAGTTACGAAAATGGGCCACCTCACAATGCGTCGCGTATTAGTTGCTCGCTTCGGACCTTAGGTCGTGCTATCTGCCGCGACTGTCGCGACTGTCGCGGTAGTCGCGGCAGAAATCGGTTGAGACAAAAAAAATGCCACCCGAAGGTGGCATTTTTTAGTAGTAGCTTAGTTGGTTGAACCGAACTGGATTCATTGCAATTAAGACTTTATTGGAAATATCGTCTTTGATTAAACCGATCCAGTTTTGAGCCTGCATAGCTTCAATCACAGGTTCAAGAAGAACTTTTGATCTTAGATGATTGGGACCGTTACGAAGCACCTGATTTTTACCCGCATTTACCAACCCAACTTTCCAGTAGTTCAAATACAGGTATCTCTCAATCGCAATCATATTGTCCATCATTGTGACCGTCGCGATCTGTGGTGAGAATAGACGCTTGAACTCGTGCATATGCCACTCAACAATACAGGCTGCTCGGTTCAACGTATCCAGCGTAATTTTTCCTTTCTGCTTAGTAAAGAAATGAATTAGCGCGGCGATGCGCGCTACCATTTCACATGCTTTGGATGCGAAGTCGTGTATGTCGTTCAGATACTGCCAAGGCTGGATTTTTCCTTCAATGTGATTACACAGCCTGATCCAGGCTGCTGCAGCTTCAGGGTTAAACTCAACTACCTGACGCTTGACTTCACCTGACTTCATAAGGGCATCGTATTCGTGCAGCAGTTCCTCCACGCGCGCGTGGAATTGCGGAAGGTGATGCCATTCTTCGTCGATGTAAGTGATGAAACGGAAACCTTGAGTAGAAGCTGGCTCTCCTACCAAATATCGAGCCCAAGATCCTGAACCGCGAGCAACTACACCTCGGGTCTGTTGGAAAACATCGAAGACAGCGTCTTGCACCATGATGTTGACCGTGATGCGAGGTTGCCTAGCGATACTACTACCAGTACCTATGCGATCAGAAACTATTAGCCTGGCTCCGTCCCAACCCTTGTTGCGTAATCCTGCGCGATTCATCAGACCACCTTTGAGCACGACTTCGCCTTCATCTGAGCTAATGGCAATAGATCGCCCCTCACCTTCCAGGTTCTTCATCAACGCTGGTTCAGTAGCACTTTGATGAATGAATCGATGTGCTCTGGGTTCGACTGGCTCATTCTTGATATGTTGATCTAATTGCACGCGCAGATCGTCGACACTTTCCTTCGCCTTGATTGCCTTAGCGATCATGCTTTTAATTGCCGACTCGACCGTTTTCCAAAAACTCCAGTCTGACTTGTACTGAATCAGATCACGCTCGTTTTGGCTGATACAAGCTTCATCGTGAGCATAGATTGGATCACCAACGATTTTGTCCGTAGCAGTCTTACGCTCGCCCGACTCAGCTTTGATGAGTATATTGAGCGATACTGGACAAATTTGCCCAATAGGCAACTTGACATCAATTAGACCTTGGCAAGCTATCGACATCGTTGCAAGAAAGGACGTCGCAATAAGTGCGTCCGGTGCCTTTACCTTTTCCATCACCTCAAACACCGCGGAAGAGATTTCTGGAATATTGATGGGATATGGGGGTGGCACATAGTTCGAACCATTGTTCATTCTGCAACTCCATAAAAAATGGGGCGCCGAAGCGCCCCTTGATTGATTAGATTATTCGTCGTTCTTTTTCACCAATTCGTCCCATTTTTTTCGGAACGTAACTGGCGAATACTTCGCGCCGAGTTTTTCGTATTGTCTACGTATCTTCGCCAAGCTAACGCCAGCATTGAAACGTACAAGAGCTTTCAGAAAGTTATCCTGAAGGATTACTTCCTTCTGAGCCTTGCCATCTACTTCTAACTCGTCCCAACCATCCGAAGACTCGTCAGGTTGATTCACGAAATAATTTTTTTTTGAATCTTCGCTTACCTCCAAAGAAGATTTCCCAAGACTGGAGAATGTCTCTGACATCGTCGTGTGATCGCTAGCCATCGCTTATCCTTTTAACGCAGAAGATTTCTTCTTCAGATAGTTAGCCGTCGCCTCACCGAGAATGCGTGTTGCGCTGCCAATTTTGAACGGTTTGGGAAGATCACTTCCTTCCCGTTTCCATTCTGCGTAGGTCCACGATTTGGACTTGGCGATGATTGAACAAAAGTCTTTCACGCTTAATACAGGCGGAATTTCATCAAGCGTCATATGGACACCCTTATTTCGATAGATGAAAGCAGCTTGCGCTTTCGCGCATTGGCAGTGCTGTATCTGTTTTTAAGGAGCGAAGGAACGGCACCTGCTACCACAGCCCTGGGCCAAACCTGATTTACTTTCACCAACCTTTGCTTTGCTACACTGCATTGCATTGATCGATAGGGCTATGTTAGATACGGGACTTCATCGAATCTATACGTCTGCTAAAAGATAAATTTAAAATTTTGGGCATAAAAAAACCCCTCGACAGAGGGGTTGTAGGCATTAAATATGCGCATCAAATATCGAACTTGATACGATGCGGAAACCGTTTCGGGTCCACTTGAATCCATTCCCCGATGCTTCGTGGAAGATTTTCAGGTGTAAGTCCGCACTCTTCAACGAAACTGAAATGACAGTCAATCAACTCATCGACAATTGTCTTAATGGCAGCCGAAGTGGACGCCCACCCTTCCACCGGTGCCCGTTTCATCAGCAATTCAGCGACATTGTCCTTAATGAGTTCATAACGACGCGCCTTGCCATTCCCGCCCTCACTCGCGCGCTCCGTGAAACGATCCTTGGGATTGGGGACGAACATGTCTGGGTTTGACCAGTGGAGTCCTCGATCAACGCAATGTGATAAACGATATAGATCATTTTTCGCAAATGCTTCAGCCCCCTCAATGGCATAAGTTGTCGCCATTATCGGTGCGTAAAAATGCGCCTCATAGCCGTAGGCTGCGATAGCATAAATAGGAAGTTCAATTTGATATTCGATGTCCTCGGCAGAAAGCCCGGATTTCAGCTTTTCTTTAATCAACGCTTCACATTCTGTCCAGCCCACTTCCATTGCATTATCCACAATATACTTACGCACACGTTCTTTAATGCTCGCTAATTGTTCTTTCAAGGTTTCACGAGATTGAGGCGCACCTGATTTTTGATCACCTAAAGAAAATTTATTCCAATTGCCATCTACGTTTCGCTCACTTTGAATAGAAAATGTTGTTGGTTCACTCACTCCCCTGCGATAAATCTTCATCGAAAATGTAAGACGATCCACCAACTTATCTCTCAGGAAGAGAGAAAATTTTTGCATGAACCTTTTGAGCTTTTTCTCAGAACTGGTAAAGAATTCCGGCTGTTTTTTTTTAATTTTCATTCTTCATAGCTCTACCACAATTAGGATATTGAAATAGCCGCAGCGTTGTTAAAAATAGGAATAGGGGCTATAGGCGGCACATACTTAAAATATACTCAAGAATTGGCCGCGTTGATGGCATTGACCACGGCGGCACTCTGCACGACATTAACACAGCCATCAATCCGAACATGAAAGGTAGTAGAGACTGCTGCTGATGTGCGTGAAGCGGCGGGTTAAAAACTTTGAAAGAATAAATCGAGGTAAGGCACCGTTAAGGCACCGGAAGAATTTAAGGCACCTGTAAGGCACGAAGGGCTGTAAACCAGAAAGGGGCTACGTCTTTTGAACGTAACCCCTTGATTATGCTGGTGCGGCTGGCAGGAATCGAACCCACGACCCCTTGGTTCGTAGCCAAGTACTCTATCCAGCTGAGCTACAGCCGCGAAAGACAAAATTATAGCACGGGTGCAATTCGTTTTGGAAGCCCCATATTGCACTTTATTCAAACAAACTTTTCTGATGCGACATTCAATTGCCGCAAGCACAGACGGAATCGATTTTGCGCAAAAAACTTATGCTAAAGTCGGCACATAAATTCAGTTTGTATCGCACTCTATATAGAAGCGGCTACCAAAGCCGCCTATCGTACCGCCCGAACTCCCGCATTTGTACCTCGCAGACCAATGACACAAGAAGGAAATATCATCAACGAGATGCACGCCGAATGGCTACCAACCATCCTGCAGGGATCGGTGAGCGAAATCTATGTATTAAAGTGCGACACCTTGCGTTTTGAATACGTCAATCCCGCTGCCGCCAACAATCTGCAATACAGTATTGCAGAACTGGCTGAAATGTCTCCCGCCACCATTGCCCAGAATATGACGCACGAAGCGTATGAGCATTTTTTTCAGGACATGCGGAACGGCAGCCGGAATTCTGTTGCCATTAATACCATCCATACGCGCAAGGATGGCAGCACTTATCCGATTGAGTTTCAATTGTTTTATCTGGCATCAGGTGCCGAACCCGTCATCATCGCCATCGGCAATGACGTCAGTTCGCGCGACAAGTCGGACAAGGCTTTGCGTGCCAGCGAATCACGTCTTGGCGCCATGGTATCCAATACGCCGGGACTGGTGTATCAATTCCTGCTGCACGGCGACGGGCAATTTTCCTTTCCTTATCTCAGTGAGGGCTGCGAAGCACTTCTGGGCATCACGGCAGAAGCATTGCACGCCAATCCTACACTGTTCGTCGAACTGATCCTGCCTGAGGATCGTCAGTCTTATCAGGATGCAATGCTTGCTTCCATCGAACAGATGAACAACTGGAACTGGGAAGGTCGTATCTGGATCGAGAAGTGGAAGGACGTCAAATGGATCAACCTGCGCGCCATGCCACGCATGCTGGATGAACATTGTGTGCAGTGGGAAGGCCTCATGACCAATATCACTGCCAGCAGACTCGAACAGGAAGAGATCATTCGTTCGCGTGCGCAACTTGCCGAGCTATCGGCACACATTGATATCGTCAAGGAACAGGAACGCACACATATCGCACGTGAAATACACGACGATCTGGGCGGCAATCTGACTGCCATCAAGATGGCGCTGGCCTTGCTGACACGTCGTTTACCGAGGAAAAATGTGGAGCTGATCGAGAAAGCAGACTATGTAGAGTCGCTGGTCGATCGCACCATAGAATCCGTGCATAGAATCGCCGGCAATCTGCGCCCCGGCATCCTGGACTTCGGTCTGGTGGCCGCCATCGACTGGCAAGGCAGGGAGTTTGAAAAGCAGGTTGGCATACCCTGCCAATTCTCGAGCAACAAAACGGAGATCGATCTGGCGCTCGATCAAGCCACTGCACTGTTTCGCATTTTTCAGGAAGCGCTGACCAATATTGCCAAGCATGCGAAAGCCAGCCTGGTTACTGTGCAACTTGTGCACACGCGTCAATACGTACGACTGGAGATCGTTGATAATGGGCGCGGGATTCAAATGACGGACCGCAACAAACCGAAGTCGTTCGGCATACGCGGCATGGTGGAACGATCAATCGCCATGGGCGGCAGCCTGTCTGTCAGTACCGCTCCCAAAGGTGGCACAATCGTTGCTATCAACGTACCGCTGCCCGAGATCGCATAATAAACAACATTAAAATCGACAATCTTGAGAAATACCTTACAGAATTTGTCTGTCTGCCGCTGTCACACATACAGAATGTGTCACATCTGGCAGAAAAAAGCCTGACCTTACGCAAGTCCATAAAGCAGAATAATGACAACGAAGAATGCAATAAAAGTCCTGATTGCCGATGACCACGCGATTGTGCGCGAAGGATTGAAACAGATACTGGCCGACACCCGGGATATCGTCGTGGCAGGACATGCCGAAAACGGCAGTGAAGCCATCCGATTATCGCGCGAAGGATTGTGCAATGTGCTGCTGCTGGATATTTCCATGCCCGATCGCAGCGGCATCGAAGTACTGAAGCAGGTACGCAAGGAATCTCCCAAAATTGCCATTCTGATGCTGTCCATGCACCGCGAAGATCAGTACGCGATCCGCTCGCTCAAAGCCGGCGCGGCAGGTTATCTGAACAAGCAAAGTGCACCGGCCGAACTGGTAACGGCGATACGCCAGGTCGCCGCCGGACGCAAATATATCAGCGCGGAACTGGCGCAGGAACTGGCCAACCAGATCAACGACAATCACGAAACTCCTCTGCATGAAACCCTGTCCGATCGTGAGTATCAAACTTTGACCATGATCGCCTCCGGTAAAACCGTCAGCGATATTGCAGCAGAACTGGTGTTATCGGTCAAAACCATCAGCATGTATCGCTCACGTCTGCTGCAGAAAATGAAACTCCGCCACAACGCAGAATTAACCCACTACGCGATCAAAAATCATCTGGTTGACTAATATAGTTCACACTGAAAATTCGCCGGTTTGATCACAGGTGCGGATCAGGGCACAGTTTATTTGTATAGTGACAATTCGGCAAAGTAGCCGCTATTTAGGGCCTTGATTCGCCTATCAAACCCTTTCTGCCTACTTTATTATTCATGGATAGGCTGAAATTCAGCCATCCAATAATAAAGCGCACGCGCCGTCATGCCAGACAAACCAACGCAAAACCCTGCAGAAATTGCACGCGAAGCATTTCGCCAGTTAGCCACCCGCAAGATTGCCCCTACCCCCGACGCCTATCGCAAGATTTACGACGAGATCGCTGGTTATGCGATACAACCCAGCGCAGAAGAAGTGCTCGGCGAATTTGCCGGCACCCTGCTCTCCGCTCCCGACCTTGCGCCGCTAGGTAAAGCATTACAGGAAGCCGCGGCAACATCCTACTGGCCGGATTTCAGCAAAGGCCTGGAACAACTGATCAAGCATTATCAGACTCAGCTGTCTGCACGCAGCACGACTGTCTCCAGCACCAACAATGTCGCCGGCAGTACGCTGCCATCGCTGATCGACGACCCGCAACCGGCCCTGTTACGCGACTTGCTGATGCGCACGCTGACGCTGGCGGTCGCCTCGCTGCTGCAGGGTGCGCCGGAGTTGGCGGAAGAATCCGAAGCGCTCGGACGCTCCATCAAGGAGGCACAAAGCGAAGCCGCGCTCAATGAAGTTTCCGTACGGCTGAAGCAGCTCTGCTTCAAGATCGAACTCAAGAGCGGCGATATGGCCGAGCAGCATGAACTGCTGCTGCGCCTGTTCAAGCTGCTGCTGGAAAACATCAGCGGCCTGATCGACGACGATTCATGGATGCATGGACAGATCGAAGCAGTCCAGAACCTGATCATCGGCCCGATCAACGACATCGCGCTGCGCGAAGTCATGCGCAGCCTGAAAGAAGTGATCTACAAGCAAGGCACGCTGAGAAACAGCCTGGTTGAAGCAAAAGACACGGTAAAGGACATGATGATCACGTTTATCGACCGGCTCGGCGAGATCGCCACCACCACCGGCAATTATCACAAGAAAATCGACAAGTACTCCAAACAGATCATCGCCACCGCCGATGTCAGCAAGCTGAGCAAGATCCTCGATGAAGTGATGAAGGAAACACGGATAGCGCAAAGCGAGGCCTTGCGTTCGCGCGACGCGATCCTGGCGGCACGCAAAAACGTGGAAGATGCAGAAGCACGCATCCACAATCTGGAAACCAAACTCGAACAAATGAGCGAATTGGTGCGCGAAGACCAATTGACCGGCAGCCTCAACCGCCGCGGCCTGGAAGATATCTTTGAACGCGAACTGGCGCGCGCCGAGCGGCGTGGCACGCCACTCTGCATCGCCATGCTCGATCTGGACGACTTCAAGAAGATCAACGACAAATACGGCCACTCCGCCGGTGACGAAGCGCTAATCCATCTGGTACGCGTGATCAAGGAAACCTTACGCTCGATGGACGTCATCGCCCGCTTCGGCGGTGAAGAGTTTCTCATCGTGCTGCCGGATACCGGCATGGATGAGGCCGTTCAGACGGTCACGCGTTTGCAAAGAGAATTGACCAAGCAGATCTTCATGCATAACCACACGCGCCTGCTGATGACCTTCAGCGCTGGCGTTGCCTTGCGCAATGAACGAGAAGACCAGCGCGCAATGATAGAGCGCGCTGACAAGGCTTTGTACGAAGCCAAGCGTACGGGCAAAAACCGCGTCGTGGCAGCGGCGCAGTAAGAGCTATCGCAGTTACTGTGCCGAATGCAGGGTGGAAAAGCGAGAGCGTATTCCACCATCCCTCTCATCAACGGCAACGATATTTGACCGTGCCTGCGGCAAAAGGCGCTACGCTTTTCCGCCCCACCTGTTGAATTATCCGCAAATCAGGCGACATGATCGGCTGTCATAGAGTGGAAAAGCAAAGCGCATTCCACCATCTCCCTCATCAATAACCAAGGTATTTCAATCTCCGCACGGAGAAATACGCTGCGCTTTTCCACCCTATTTGTTGTGTTGTCTGAAAATAAGGGGTTTTCTTTTGCGCTGACGCCAGGCCTAAATATGCCTCTATATCGCGAAAAATGCTCAATATGGCAACAGCCCCATTCGGCAGCAAACAAGAAAAATAAAGGGTGAATCGCATTTATATTTGTTTTTAAATATGCGCTGTTTTCCTTAAAGATTTTCCTGAGAGCAACCGTCAAAGGATGTATCTGGCTGCAGTTCGGGCGACGCCGGAAAAATTTAGTTTCAGTAAAACACTAAACTTTTTCCGGATTCGTCCGATACAACTTACAACGACGCTGCATATGCAACACATCGCAAGGCAGACGTTGAAAGTGCTTCAGTCAGACCTCTATCGGACTACAACAGGAGAATCATCATGGCAGCAGTCATTAATACCAACATCTCGTCGCTGAATGCACAACGCAATCTGTCGACTTCGCAAACCGCACTCTCGACCTCGCTGCAGCGCCTGTCCTCCGGCCTGCGCATCAACAGCGCAAAAGATGACGCTGCCGGCCTGGCGATTTCCGAGCGTTTCAGCACCCAGATTCGCGGCCTCAACACCGCGATCCGTAACGCCAATGACGGCATCTCGCTGGCACAGACGGCTGAAGGCGCATTGACCGAAATCGGCAACAACCTGCAACGTATCCGCGAACTGGCAGTGCAATCCGCCAACTCCACCAACTCTTCCTCCGACCGCGCCGCACTGAACGCTGAAGCACAGCAATTGAAAGCAGAGATTCAGCGTGTAGCTGAAGAAACCAGCTTCAACGACACCAAACTGCTGGACGGCAAGTTTGCCAATCAGGTGTTCCAGGTTGGTGCGAATCAGGGCCAGACCATCAACATCGCACAAATCGCCAATGCCAACCTCAAGGATCTGGGCAACTGGACTGAAGTGGCAACCGCAGCAACCATGACGGGCGCAGCACCCGCCGCTGGTGGAACGACGACGGTTACTGGCATTGCGCCGCCGGTCGCAACTATTGGTGGTAATGGCGCTACGGCGACGGCTTCTGCTTCGTCGGGAGCCTATGTCCAAGCCGCCTCCACCAACGCCGCCGACGCCTTCCAACTGACGATTGGCGGCGCGCTAGTTTCTGACCGGCTGGTCGGCGCTGCCACTGCCGCCAACCTCGACATCGACATCGCAGCCTTCGTCGCAGCAAGTAACGGCGCATACACCCAAGCCGGTACGGTTGCCACCAGCAATCTCGTGATCAGCAAGGCCGACGGCACCGATTTCGCTATCGCGACGTCATTCTCCAACGCTGTTGGTTCGACGACAGCCGCCGCCGGTACGACGTCCGATGGCACGTTTGCCACTGCTGCTTTCGTTGGTAACCAGACTGGCGGCACAGCAGCCGCTGCCGGCACACCCACTTATGGCGCTTTGGCTGCCGGTGGGCTCACCATCAATGGCGTAGATATCGGCGCAGTTGCCGGCTCTACTACATCCGCCACCCTCGGTGTCGATGCATTGGTTAGCGCCTTCAATCTCGCTAAAGGTGTCCCTGCCAACACCGGCCTCGCCAACATTACGGCCAGCAACGTCGGTGGCACTTTGAGCCTGGTAGACTCGACCGGCGCAAGCATTGCAATAGCAGGTACTAATCCAACAGCAGCTGGCTTGGCCGCCCCTACAACCGCAACCACAGCCGGTGTCTTCGCTGCAGGCAGCTTCACGCTGACCGGTAGCAAGGGCAATGTAGACATCAAGTTTGATAAAGCGGGCAGTGCCGCACAACGCGCCAGCAATCTGGTCACGGCGATCAACAACCAGAGCTACAACACGGGTGTTACTGCTTCGCTGGATGCAGGCAAGGTGAAGTTGTCGTCCCTGACCGGCGATGTGACTGTCGCTGCTTCCGGCACCACTGATAATGCTGCCCTGTTGAGAGAAGCCGGCCTGACAGCTGGCACAACCGCCGCAGATGCAGTAGGAACAGCATGGGCGGCCGGTGCAGCGGCAACCGGTTTCGCGGGTCTGGACATCTCGGATGCATTGGGTGCCAACAACGCCATTCTGGCAATGGATGCAGCGCTGACCTCGGTCAACTCGGCACGCGCTGAACTGGGTGCTGTCCAGAACCGCTTCGGCTCTGTGGTAGCCAACCTCGGCACCAACGCGGAAAATCTGTCCTCCTCGCGTAGCCGCATTCTGGACACCGACTTTGCTGCAGAAACCGCTAACCTGACCCGCGGCCAAATCCTGCAACAAGCCGGTACCGCAATGCTGGCACAAGCCAATTCGCTGCCTAACGGCGTGCTGGCCCTGCTGCGCGGTTAATCACCGACAGGCAATACGCAGGAAGTGGCACTTGCCTCTTCCTGACAGCCCGGTCGGTTTTTTACTGACCGGGCGTTATTCGTTCAGGAGTCAACATGCCCCTCTCAGCCATAGTCAATAACACCTTGCACGTTGCGCCCACGCATCCAGCGGCGGCAATCAGCGATACTGAAACTGCGCTCAAGGCGCTGCCTGCGCTTACGCCACCCGGCGAGACGCAGTTGCACGACGCGGTTACCCGCCTCAATCAAGCCATGCAAAGCATGTCCCCAGGACTTGAATTCTCCATCGACCCGGAATCGCAGCGTTCCGTCGTGCGCATCATCGATCAAACGACCGGCGATCTGATCCGGCAAATGCCGTCTGCAGAAGCGCTGGAAATCGCCAGTGCGCTCGACAAGATGCAAGGCGTACTCATCAGCCTGCGCGCCTGACCTTATCTCATCTCGTATATCTGTTTGATGCATGGCGCATGCTGCGACCAGTTTGCGCACCATCGCTCTATCGTTTGCATCAAAGAATGAAGTGAGCGGTGAAATCCCCTCTAAAGTCGCCTTTGATTCTGCCGATAAGAACGTATAGTTCTTTGACTTAATGCAGGAGGCCTTATGGCTCTAACCGTTGGATCGGCAATGGACGTCAACGCGATCGTTGAACAATTGATGGTTGCCGAGCAAAAACCGCTCAAGCTACTTGCCACCAAAGAGGCCAGCCACAAATCACGACTGTCAGCCTATAGCTCGCTGAGCAGCGCGCTATCGACCTTTCAGGGCAAACTGGCCGACCTGACCAATCTATCCCGTTTTCAAAAAAACACGATCAGCACCAGTGAAGCAGGCATTGCCACAGTCACGGCCGGCAGCACAGCCAAAGCCGGACAATACAATATCGATGTCACGCAACTGGCACAGGCGCAATCCCTGTCGTCGGCCGGACAAGCCAGTGCCAACGGCAGCATCGGGAGCGGCGCCACGACCACGATCACCTTCCAATTCGGCACCATCGCAGGCGGTACGCTGACCGGCGGCAGTTATAGCGGCGCCAGCTTTACCAGCGCAGCCGGCAAGAACAGCGGCAGCATCACCATCGATGGCAGCAACAATTCGCTGCAGGGCATACGCGACGCCATCAACAAGGCCGATCTGGGCGTGACGGCCTCCATCGTCTCGGACGGCAGCGACACACCGCACCGGCTGGTACTGACCTCCACTGAAACCGGCGCCAATTCCAGCCTCAAGATCACGGTGGATGGCGATGCGGCATTGTCTTCACTGTTGTCGCAAGACCCGGTCGGCACCCAGCAACTGAGAGAGAACGCGGCAGGCAAGGATGCGCTGGCAACGATCGACGGCATTGAGATCAAGAATCCAAGCAATACGCTAGACAAGAATATTGAAGGGCTCAACATCACGCTGGCCAAGATCGGAAAAACGACTGTGTCGCTGACACGCGATACGTCTTCCATCACCAGCGCCGTCAATGCCTTCGTCACTGCTTACAACGAACTGCACGGCACTCTGAAGTATCAGACGTCCTACAACGCCGAAACAAAAACAGGCGGCCCGCTGGTGGGTGATGCCACTGCGCGCACTATCCAGCTCGGCATACAGCGCATGTTTTCCACCCAACCGGAGGGCCTGACCGGCGAACTGAAAAACCTGAGCCAGATCGGCATCTCCTTCCAGAAGGACGGCACGCTGGCGCTGGACAATGCCAAACTGCAGACTGCAGTGACGAAGTTCCCGGACGATATCGGCAGGCTGTTCGCCACAGCAGCAGCACCGACAGACAGCCTGGTCAAATATGCGAGTTCCACCGCAGCCACCCAGGCCGGAAAATACGAAGTGCTTGTCACGCAACTGGCAAGCCAGGGCAAGGCTACCGGTTCGGTCCCAGCCACCACCACGATCCAGCACAACGTCAATGATCAGCTGAATTTCACGATCGATGGCATCAGCGCCTTTGTGACTATTCCCGCCGGCAATTACACTGCCGCCACACTTGCTGCGCAGTTGCAGTCGTCAATTAACGGCATCTCCGCCTTCTCGAAGGAAAACGTGTCCGTCACGGTGACCGAGAATAATGGTGTACTGAGCGTGACATCCAATCGCTACGGTTCAGCATCGCATGTGAAAATCGACGGCGCCGGCGCAGCCGATCTGTTCGGCAATGCGCCGCTATTGACGGATGGCGTCGATGTGGCGGGTACCTTCAATGGAATTGCAGGTATCGGGTCGGGGCAATCGCTGAACGGCCTGATTGGCAGTGCTGCCGAGGGCTTGAAAATCGACATCATGGGCGGCGCACTCGGTGAGCGTGGCTCAATCGATTTCTCGCGTGGCTATGCAACCAATCTGCAAGGCCTGCTGGGTAACTATCTGGGCAGCAGTGGCATGATTGCCGGCCGTACCGATGGCATCAACGAAAACATCAAGCAACTGAATAATCAGCGTACTGCCATCAATACACGCCTGATCGATATCGAAGCACGCTATCGCAAGCAGTACAGCTCGCTGGATGTGTTGCTCAGCAACATGGGAGCGACCAGCAACTATCTGACGCAGCAACTGGCTGCACTGTCCAATCTGAATGGCTAACCTGCGGAGAATGCAATGTTTGGATCAATGAAAAACGGCGCCAGTGCCTATGCCAAGGTCGGCATAGAAACCGGCGTCATCGCCGCCAATCCGCACAAGCTGATCGTGATGCTGTTCGAGGGCGTGCAAATCGCTCTGAATCAGGCCGCGCAGCATATGCAGAGCGGCCACATCGCTGAAAAAGGCAAAGCCATTTCCAAGGCAATCAGCATCATCGACAATGGCCTGCGCGCCAGCCTCGATAAATCGACTGGCGGCGAAATCGCCATCAATCTCGATTCGCTCTATGAATATATGAGCAATCGCCTGCTACTTGCCAATCTGAACAACGATGCGGCGGTTTTGCAGGAAGTACAAACTCTGCTGCACGATATCAAGGGCGCTTGGGAAAGCATCGTCCCGAAACAGCAGGAAGCTGCTGCTCCGACTGCTCAGGCAGCGCAGATCGCATCGTCCTATGAATCACTCGCCCCTAACTTGCCACGCTTGATGAAAGCCTGACCGATGAACGAACAAGAAGTCATCCATCTGTACGAAAATGTCGCCACCATCACGCAACAAATGCTCAGTGCTGCACGCGAGGGCGACTGGGATCGCCTGGCAGCGCTGGAAACGCGCTGCTCCGATCAGGTCAGTATTCTCAAGAGCGGCGAGCCTCCCGTGCCGTTGACGGGTGTGGTGCGTGAACGCAAGGTTGCCATCATCAAGAAAATCCTGGACGACGACCGCGAAATCCGCAATCTGACCCAGCCGTGGATGGAGCAGCTCTCGCGCATGATCAACAGCACCGGCACCGAACGCAGGCTCAACCAGGCCTACGGCCCGAACTGATCCGATGCTGCCACGGGCCGATATCACCGGCACCCGGCCCGTCGTCCTTATCGAGGCAAGCGCGCCGGCAACGGCCCTGGGTCAGGCCAAGCAGGAAACGCTAGACCGCTTGCTCCAGCTCACGCTGGGCAAGGAATATCAGGCACAGGTTTTATCGCGCCTGAGCGACGGCAACTTTCTGGTGAAGGTAGACAACGCCGTTGCCAGCATGCTGCTGCCACCCGGCACCAAGGCCGGCGACAAGCTCGACCTGACCCTGCTGGCAACCCAGCCGCGCCCTACTTTCATGCTCGGCAAGGCCGAAGCGGGCGCAACTACTTCTCTCAGCAATGCCGGCCGCCTGATCGGCAATATGCTGCAACTGGCACAGCAGGATGGCATGCCGACCGCCATCGTCGGCAAAACACCGCTGGTGGGTATGCCCGGTGCCAGCGCACAGCAGATTGCCGACGCGCTGCAAAATGCCATAACCTTCAGCGGACTGTTTTACGAATCGCATGTTGCGCAATGGGCTTTGGGCACGCGCCCGGCAAGCGATCTATTGCGCGAACCGGCCGCCAAACGCAGCAACCTGCCTCTCACCGGCCAGCCACAAGCTGCGTCGGAAAATTCCGCCGCCAGCGATTTCGGCAGATTGATGACGAATGTCCGCGAATGGGTCGGCGGCGAACGTGCGCTGGCAGATTTGCTGCGCAGCGCGCAAACCGGCAAGCCGGAGCAGGAAAGCATCGCGCCTTTGGCCGGCAAGCAGCAGGATATTCCGGTCAGCGAGGGTCTCAAGCTGATCAACCTGCAGCTCGACACGCTGGAACAGCGCCGCATCATGTGGCAAGGCGAACTCTTCCCCGGGCAGCCGCTGGAGTGGGAAATTTCCGACGACACGCCGGAAAAAACCGCCGAGCAATCCGAACCCGAACAGGCATGGAACAGCAGCGTGCGCTTTAGCCTGCCGACGCTGGGCTCAGTCTCCGCGACCATCCGTTTGAGCGGAGAACATCTGCAGGTGCAAGTCCATACTGCCGACGAAGAAACTGCCGTTACACTACGCAGCCACGGCAATCTGCTGGCCGACGCACTGGCCGCTGCCGGTTCGACACTGGACTCCCTGCTGGTCAAGCAAGCGGATGAACCGCATGGATAATTTCAAACCGCCACCAAGCGCCGTTGCGCTTGCCTACCAAAGCGGCGATTCGGCACCACGCATTGTCGCCAAGGGGCGCGGCCTGATTGCCGAACAGATTATCGAACGCGCAAAAGAACATGGCGTTGCGATACACGAATCGAAAGAACTGGTGGCATTATTATTGCAGGTAGAACTAGACGATAATATTCCCCCTGCGCTCTACCGCGCAGTAGCCGAACTGTTGGCATGGTTATATCGCGTCGAGGCTGCCCAACAGCGCGGCGGCAATGTATGATGTCCGGCTGTAAGGTGAAGCTACGGCCCCTTACTTGCACTCAGTTGATTAGAAAAACACGATGACTCTTGCCAGTGAATACGAAAACGATGACTTGAATCCCTACCGGGTTAACTCCCGCCGGGAAGTAATTGCCCTGCTGCGCAGTATAGGCGAACGCAATCAGCTGGTCAGAATGCTGATCAACCACGGCAACGACACGATTGTGACCTCGATCCTGCAAATCGATGAGACGGCCAATACAGTCCTGCTCGATTGCGCGCCTACTGCCATCATGAACCAGCGTGTGCTCAATAGTGAAAAACTGTCGTTTGAAACGGTGCTGGAAAACATCCGCATTCTGTTTAACTCACCGGCGGCACAGAGCTGCATCTACGAAAATCTGCCGGCCTTCATCATTCCGCTGCCGACCAGCGTGATTCGTCTGCAACGGCGCGAATTCTATCGTGTGTCCACACCTGTCACCAACCCGGTCTATTGCACGATACCGGTCAAAACCGAAGATCAGATCATTCCTGTGGTGGTTCCACTGCACAATATCAGCGGCGGCGGACTGTCGGTCGTCGATGAAAAAAAATTGATCGATTCGACACCCGGTCGCATCTACGAAAACTGCCGCCTCGATTTGCCCGGCGGCGTTGTGACGCTTGCCTTGCAAGTCCGTAATCAGCTTGAGGTCACACTGACCAATGGCAAAAGCATACACAGGCTGGGATGTGCTTTCGTGGACCCTTCCAACGGCGCGTTAGCTGCGGTACAAAAGTACATTACCAAGCTGGAGCGGGATCAGAATGCGAAGGCCACAGGGCTGGGCTGAAGAAGCAGGGATGGAAGTGGAAGCAGACGCAAAAAAGTGAAGCCGCAGTAAAGAAGTACCGATAAGCAAAAGACAGGAACCGGGCAGCGCCAGTTCGCTGATTAAAACGCCGTCAATCTAGACCTGCATATTCATTATTTCCTGGTAGGCCGACACCACCTTGTTGCGCATCTGCACCGTTGCCTGAAATGAAATACTCGCTTTTTGCATGGATATCATCACATCCGACAGATTCACGCTGTCATCTCCCAGTGTAAATTTCTGTCCCAGTTTATCGGCGTGATTCTGTGCGCTGGCTACATTATCCAGTGACGCCTTCAGCGCCTGGGAAAAATCCACCTTGGTCGCCGATTTTTCGACCGGCGACGCACCGCCTGCCAGAGGATTTATCGCAGGCTGGGAACGCGCAGCTGCAGCCTTGAGCTGGGCCACCATGGCATCTATTGCCGTTGAATCAATTCCACCGACTTTCATCATTTTCTCCATACAGTTGCGGTCGGGCACTATAATTGCCGTCAACCCATACAGCCGGATTTCCGATAAGGGATTCCGCACTACCCCGCCAAGTTATCACGCACGTCAATTTGAATCGGTCCGATAAAGGATAGAAACATTGCTCTATTCCAAAGATTGAATTTCCTCGTACCCTTGACAATTCATGCTACGGAAAAAAGTTTGAAGAGCGAGAACATCGATGAACCATCCAGTCCAATTTGACGATAGCCAGGCAGGAGCACAATCATGGCAGTAGTCGTAGCAGGCGAAGGCGGACTGCCGCAAACGGCAGGCGCCAACCCGAACAGCCCGAGCACCATACTCAACATGGCAAAATCGCCTAACGGCCGCAAGTTCCTGTTGATGGTCGGCGTTGCTGCTGTCATTGCGGTAATGATAGGTCTGGTGCTGTGGGGCCAGAAGCCGGAATATCGAGTGCTGTTTTCCAATTTCTCGGATCGCGATGGCGGCGCCATCATGACCTCGCTGCAAGCGGCCAATGTGCCGTACAAATTCGCCGAAGGCGGTGGCGCCATACTGGTGCCTGCCGATAAAGTGCATGAAATCCGTCTGAAGCTGGCGGCAGAAGGCTTGCCGAAAGGCGGCAGCGTCGGCTTCGAGTTGATGGAAAATCAAAAACTCGGCGTTTCTCAATTCCTCGAACAGGTCAATTTCCAGCGTGCGCTGGAAGGCGAATTGGCCCGTTCCATCCAGTCGGTTGGTGCGGTGCAGGCGGCGCGCGTTCATCTGGCCCTGCCCAAGGCATCGGTCTTTGTACGCGATCAGCAAAAACCAACGGCATCCGTATTGCTGAATCTGCATGCAGGCCGTTTCCTGGATCAGCAGCAAGTCAGCGCCATCGTGCATCTGGTCGCCAGCAGCGTACCTGAGCTGTCACCGAAAAATGTCACGATCGTCGATCAAGCCGGCAACCTGCTATCGGAAAACAACAAACCAGCCGGCACCAATACGCTGGACCCATCGCAACTCAAATACGTGCAGGAACTGCAGCAAAACATCGCCAAGCGCATCGAATCGATCATCACGCCTATCGTCGGGCTCAACAATGTTCGTGCGGAAGCAACCGCTGATGTGGATTTTTCGACCAGCGAGCAAGCGGCTGAAATCTACAAACCGAATCAGGTGCCAAGCAGCGCCACCGTGCGCAGCCAGCAAACCAGCGAATCGACGAATGGCAGCAACAACGCAACGGGCGTTCCCGGCGCATTGACCAACCAGCCGGCACCGGCAGCAACGGCACCATTGAATACGACGCCGCAAACCACCGCTGCACCCGGCACACCCGGTGCCCCAGGTACTCCCGGCGCACCGGCTGCCACTGCAACCGCACCGCAAGCCACGCCGATACAACGCGACACCACGACCAATTACGAAGTGGATAAAACCATCCGCTACGTCCAGCAACCGATGGGTGGCCTCAAGCGCCTGTCCGTTGCCGTCGTGGTCAATTACAAGCGCGTGGTCGGCAAGGATGGCAAAGTCAGTTTCCTGCCGTTGACGGAAATCGAAAAAACGCAGATAACCGATCTGGTCAGAGAAGCCATGGGTTACAACAAGGATAGAGGCGATACGCTCAATGTCGTCAACAGTCCTTTTGCCGGCAGCAACAAGGAAGAAGCACCCAAGTTGCCGCTGTGGGAACGGCCGGAAGCGATCGACATGGGCATGCAGGGAGCCAAGTATCTGCTGCTCGGCATCGTACTGCTGATTCTGTACTTTAAAGTGTTGAAACCGCTGCTCAACAAACTGAATCCGCCGCCGCTGGCGCTGACGGATGAAAGCGGCCAGCCTGTCGGCATGGCGCAGGAGCTGGAAGAAGAAGTCGGGCCTATGGGCATCCATATGCACAGTTATCAGCAGAATCTGGAAGCCGCCAAGGAGCTCGCCAGACAGGATCCGAAGGTAGTCGCAAACATCGTCAAGGCGTGGGTGGGAAATGAGTGATAAAGGCATACATAAAGGCGCGGTCTTGATGCTTGCACTCGGCGCGGATGAAGCTGCCGAGGTGATGAAATATCTCGGCCCGCGCGAAGTACAGAAACTCGGCGCAGCCATGTCCACGATGAAGGCCATCCAGAGCGAGGAACTGGTTTCCGTGCTCAGCGAATTCAGGGCCGAGACCGAAAAAAATACCTCGCTGGGTCTGGATTCCGACGACTACATCCGCGACGTGCTGACCAAGGCACTGGGCGACGACAAGGCGGCGTCGCTGCTCAACCGCATTCTCGGCGCACGCGATGCCAGCGGCATCGAAAGCCTGAAATGGATGGACGCACAATCGGTCGCCGATCTGGTGCGCAACGAACATCCGCAAATCATCGCCACCATCCTGGTCCATCTGGAACGCGATCAGGCCTGCGAAGTGCTGGAACATTTCACCGAACGTCTGCGCAACGATTGCGTATTGCGCATTGCGACACTGGACGGCGTGCAGCCGGCCGCCCTGCGCGAACTGAACGAAGTGTTGACGAAGCTGTTGACCGGCAATGAAAACCTGAAGAAAAAACCGATGGGCGGTATCCGCGCGGCGGCAGAAATTCTCAACTTCTTCAATGGCGAAAACGAAGTATCGGTGATGGCCAATCTGAAGGGCTACGATAACGATATGGCGCAAAAGATCATGGACGAAATGTTCGTGTTCGACAACATCATGGATATCGAAGATAGAGGCATCCAGCTGCTGCTGCGCGAAGTGCAATCCGAATCGCTGATCATCGCGCTCAAAGGTGCAACACCAGATTTGCGCGAAAAATTCTTCAAGAATATGTCGCAGCGTGCAGGAGAAATGATGCGCGAAGATCTGGAATCGAAAGGGCCGGTACGCCTGTCCGAAGTTGAAGCTAATCAGAAGGAAATCCTGCAAATCGTGCGTCGTCTGGCCGATGAAGGCCAATTGACGCTGGGCGGCAAGGCGGAAGATGCTTATGTCTGACGTCATTCCGAAAGAAAAGCAGTCGGCTTACCAACGCTGGGAAATGACATCCTTCGGCGAAGAACCTGCCGGTGGCAAGGCGTCGACACCCGATACCGCCGCGTCCATCGCTGCCGCCAATGCTGCGGCGAGCGCGCAGATGGCCAATATTGCCGCGATGGCGCAACAGATTGAAGACGCACGCGCGCAGGCGCATGCCGAAGGTTATGCCGCCGGTCTCGAAGAAGGTCGCGCAGCCGGCCTGGCAGAAGGTCGTGCGCAGGCCGAACAGGAAAGACTCAGCCTGCGGCAGATCGCCGAAACTTTTGGTACGGAAGTAGCGCAAGCCAATGAACTGATCGCCAACGACATGCTCGATCTGTCGCTGGATCTGGCCAAGGCGATGCTGAAAACCGCCTTGAACGTGCGTCCCGAACTCATCATCCCGCTGGTGCGGGAAGCAATTCACTATCTGCCTACGCTGCAGCAACCCACGCTGCTCCATCTGCATCCGGACGATGCAGCCATCGTCGCCGTACACATGAACGATGAATTGAGTGCGGTCGGCTGGCGCGTGGTGGAAGATACGCACATGGGTCGCGGCGGTTGCCGCGTCGAAGCGGTCAGTAATCAGATCGATGCCAGCGCCCCAACTCGCTGGCAGCGCATTGCCGCCTCACTGGGCAAAGAATCCGACTGGCTAGTCTGATGCCCACCACGACTCCTTCAACCACCCCGAACAGCAGTCGCTGGCAGGCTTATCTGCGCGATTGCCGTACCCTGCTGGATATCGCCGAGCCGATGCTGGTCTCCGGCCGCATCACGCGCGTGGCTGGCCTGGTGATGGAAGCGGTTGGTCTCAAGCTCGCCGTCGGCAGCGCCTGTACGATACCGCTGGCAAATGGCGCACGCATTGAAGCTGAGGTAGTCGGTTTTGAGGACGACAGGCTGTTCCTGATGCCGCAAAGCGATGTGGAAGGAATAGTGCCCGGCACGCGCGTATTCCCCGTAGAGGTGGTGCAATCGCTACCCAAACCTGGGGCCGTCAGCCATCCGCGCCGTCGCCCTAGCGATCGCACCCGTCATCTGCCGGTCGGTATGGAGTTACTGGGTCGCGTGCTGGATGGCGCTGGCCGTCCTCTCGATAGTCTGGGACCGCTGCATGCAACGCACTCTGGACCGCTGAATGTACGCGCCGCCAATCCGCTTACACGTGCGCCCATCACCGATGTACTGGATGTAGGCGTGCGCGCCATCAACAGCATGCTGACCGTAGGACGTGGTCAGCGCATGGGCTTGTTCGCCGGCTCCGGCGTCGGCAAAAGCGTGTTGCTCGGCATGATGGCACGCTATACAACTGCCGATGTGATCGTGGTCGGCCTGATCGGCGAACGGGGTCGCGAGGTGAAGGAATTCATCGAACAGATTCTGGGGCCGGAAGGTCTGGCGCGTTCAGTCGTGGTTGCGGCACCAGCCGACACGCCGCCGCTGATGCGCTTGCAAGGAGCCGCCTACACCACGGCCATCGCCGAACATTTCCGCGATGAAGGCAAAGATGTCTTGCTGATCATGGATTCGCTGACGCGCTATGCGATGGCGCAGCGCGAGATCGCCCTCGCCATCGGCGAACCGCCGGCCACCAAGGGTTATCCACCATCGGTATTCGCCAAGTTGCCGGCACTGGTCGAACGTGCCGGCAACGGCAAGGAAGGCGGCGGCTCGATCACGGCGTTTTATACCGTATTGACCGAGGGCGATGATCAACAGGATCCGATTGCCGATGCCGCGCGGGCGATTCTGGACGGCCATATTGTGCTGAACCGCTCGCTGGCGGAAGCCGGACATTACCCGGCGATCGATATCGAACAGTCGATCAGTCGCGCGATGCACAATATCACGACGCCGGAACATCAAAAGCAGACGCGCAAGCTGAAACAACTGACCTCCCGCTATCAGCGCAATCGCGACCTGATCAGCGTCGGCGCCTACAGCGCGGGCTCGGACCCGGTACTGGACGAGGCCATTGCCCTGAATACAAAAATAGAGTCATTCCTGCAACAGGATATTACCGAACGCAGCGGCATAAACGAGAGCTTGGGGCAACTTGCCTCGCTATTCGAGTGATGGCTGCAGGCGTCAAAAAAATATAATTACTCACAATGGCTACCTCCTCTGCATTAGACACACTGATAGAACTGGCCAGCAAGGAAAGCGACGAAGCTGCCAAGCGTCTGGGCCACTGCATGAAGGCCGCCGAGGACAGCGAACAGAAACTGGCTTTGCTGATGCAGTATCGCGACGATTACGCCACGCGCTTTCAGCAAAATCTGGCTAACGGTTTGACGGCCATGGGTTACCGTAATTTCCAGCTCTTCCTGGACAAGCTGGAAAACGCAATCAGCAGTCAGCAATTGGTGGTGCGCGATGCGCATATACACGTCGAACAGGAACGATCGGCATGGCAAGCCAGTGAACGCAAACGCATGTCCTACGGCACGCTGGCAAACCGGGCATTGAAGGCCAGGCAACTGGCCGAAAACAAACGCGACCAGAAGCAGACGGACGAACACGCAGCCCGGCAATTTCTGTACAAAAGATAAACGACAACAACAGGCGACAGACTCATGAATACCTCCGCGATCAACAACCCGCTCGGCATATTGCAGGCGCCTGCCAGCAACAAGCAGGATATGGCGTCCCCGTCCGATACTGGCGCGTTCAATCAGGTGCTCTCGCGTGAAATCGCCGGCCGTAACAATGCCGACAGCAACACAGCAACACACAATACGCAAAAGGAAGCATCCGGCAAAGGCGACGGCACGACCAACGCCAAGAACGACAACAGCAATACGACTGCTGCCGAAACGGCAAAGAGCGCGGAAAACGAAAAGGCTGCTGCCCTCGCCGTCTCTAAAAAGGATGAAGCCGATCCCGCCGCGACCGACCCTTCCGCAGAATTGCTGGCTTTTGTGGCCGCACTGACACAGGCCAATACTGCGCAAGCCCCGGCAGCGGACACAGCGCCGGACACGCTGGCCACCACCAAGGCTGCCGACATCGACACCAAACTGGATGCGGATAGCACGCTTGCTGCCACGACCACCGCCGCCGGTAGCGAAAAAGATGCGATCGGCAAAAAGTCGGACTTCGTTTCCGCTCTGGACAAAGCCACCGTCGCGGCAAATGAAAACAGTAAAACGCCCGCTGCTGCATCAGCCGCCGCCAAGGGCGATGCCGATCTCGCGGTCGCTGCTGCAACGACAACTGCAGCAGCCAAGGCCATCGAACCGGCCACCGTCAGCAATCCGCAAACCATCGCCATCAACACCGCCGCACTTCAGCATCTGAACGAAACGCGGAATGCGCAATCCGCCAAGCTGGCGCCGCAAGTCGGCAGCCCGGGATGGGATCAGGCGCTGGGTCAAAAAGTGGTATGGATGATTCAGGGCGCACAGCAAACTGCAACGCTGACGCTGAATCCGCCTGATCTCGGGCCCATGCAGGTGACCTTGAACGTCTCGAACAATCAGGCGACGGCAAACTTTACTGCGCATCAGCCCGAAGTTCGTCAGGCGCTGGAAGCGGCCATGCCGCGCCTGCGCGAAATGCTGAACGACGCAGGCATACAGCTTGGCCAGTCCAGCGTCAGCGCCGGTTCGCCGAATCAGCAGCAAACATCCGGCGAACAGCAACAGGGCGGACGTCAAGCCAGCCGCAACGACAATGCCGTGGAACCCGTCATCCACGTCAGCCACGTACCGCTGCCTTCCAGCGGCAGCGGCATGGTCGACACCTTTGCCTGACGCGATTCCATAGCATCTGCAGCGCTTCGTTGTCAAAACATATACTCCGCGCCTGCAGCGATTTCTGCATGGCGTGGATGCGCTCTTCATCTGTTCACTAAAAATCACATCGTTTTTCGCACGATGCGAGTGTTGCTCGCAATGAATAATGGTTTAATAGGCCCTGAGCAAAAATTCCGCACATCCTCAACGATGCGCGGCATTCGCTGGAAGAAGCGACCACGGGACTGGATGACGTGAATACGACGATATGCGTCGTGTTCCCCTCTCTTTTCAATGCATCCTGTGTGTCGTTTTTTTTTAATAATGGCGTGTAACCAGAATGCATGCCGCACTTGAGGAAAACAGATGGCAACAAAAGCAGCTCCCAAAACGACCAGCGCAAACGTGGAAGCAAAACCGAAGAAATCAAGGATCTTGATTATCGTGCTCGCGTTGTTGATCATCATGGCTGCTGGCGGCGCTGGTGCATGGTATTTCCTGGGTCAGAAAGCAGCGGCACAACCTGCAAAGGCAGCGCACGTGGAAGCAAAGCCGCCGGTGTTTTTGCCTATGGAAGCGTTCACCGTCAATCTGCAGTCTGAAAACGGCGAACAATTTCTGCAAACCAGCTTTACGCTGCAGGTATTGGATCAGGCGCAGGTGGATTTGATCAAGCTGTACATGCCGCATGTGCGTAGCCGCATACTGTTGCTGCTGTCGAGCAAAAAGGCTTCGGAAATCCTGAGCGTGGAAGGCAAGACCAAGCTGGCCGAAGAAATCATCAATATTTTCAAACAACCATTTACACCACAGGGCCCGACCGTCAAGGTAAGCAGCGTGTTGTTTACCTCATTCGTCGTGCAATAAAATCATGGCCGATAATTTCCTCTCACAGGAAGAAGTTGATGCTCTTTTAAAGGGCGTCAATGGCGATCAGGATGAGGCCGGCAAGCCGGAAGATTCGACTGGCGTGCGCCCATACAATCTTGCAACGCAAGAACGTATCGTGCGCGGCCGCATGCCGACGCTGGAAATTATCAATGAGCGTTTTTCGCGTCTGTTGCGCATCGGCCTGTTCAATTTCCTGCATCGTAGCGCCGAGGTTTCCATCGGTCCGGTGCGTGTATCGAAATACAGCGAATTCATACGCAATCTGGTGGTACCGACCAACCTGAACCTGATTCACATGAAGCCGCTGCGCGGCATCGGCCTGATCGTGCTCGACCCGAATCTGGTCTTCCTGCTGGTGGACAATCTGTTCGGCGGCGATGGCCGCTTCCATACACGGGTGGAAGGTCGCGATTTCACGCAAACCGAACAGCGCATCATCCAGCGCATACTCGGCATCATTTTTGAAACCTATGCCAAGTCATGGGAACCCGTCTATCCGGTTGAATTCGAGTACATCCGCTCGGAGATGAACACCCAGTTCGCCAACATCGCGACCCCGAATGAAGTGGTAGTTGCCACCACCTTCACGATCGAACTCGGTCCGGTCAGCGGCGACCTGCATTTCTGCGTGCCCTACTCGATGATCGAACCGATACGCGATCTGCTGACCAGCAGCATGCAGGGTGAAACGCTGGAAATGGACAAGCGCTGGATACGCTTGATGACGCAGCAGATCCAGACCGCAGAAGTTGAAATTCTCGCCAATATGGGGTCGGCCAAAGTAACCCTGGGCGACATCCTGAACATGAAGATCGGCGACATTATTTCGATCGCCGTACCGGAGCAGGTCACGGCGGAAGTCGATGGCGTACCGGTGATGGAATGCTCATACGGAAAACTGAATGGGCAATATGCTTTGCGTGTGGAAAAACTGATCTATAGCGCAAACGATACAACGCAAGGAGAAGATCATGAGTGAAGAAAACGCATCCCAGACTACTGCGGAAGACGGTTGGGGCGCGGCCATGGCCGAGCAGGAGCAGACGGAAGCCGAAGCTGCTGCGATGGCACCGAAAGCTGCCTCTGCCACGGTCTTCAAGGATTTCTCCGGCGGCGACCTGAAAACCGGCACGCACAACGATATCGACTTCATCCTCGATATCCCGGTGCAACTGACGGTGGAACTCGGTCGCACCAAGATCGCCATCAAGAATCTGCTGCAACTGGCGCAGGGTTCTGTCGTCGAGCTCGACGGCCTGGCCGGCGAACCGATGGATGTCCTCGTCAACGGCTGCCTGATTGCTCAGGGTGAAGTCGTGGTGGTGAATGACAAATTCGGCATACGTCTCACCGATATCATCACGCCGTCAGAACGCATCCGCAAATTGAACCGATGATTTTTCCTCGTCTTATCTTGCTGGCAGCCGCACCGCTGACGATGCTGGCAGCAGCGGCTCGCGCTGCCGATGCACCTGCTGCTACCGCTGCTGCGGCCAATACATCAACAGCAGGCAATCTGCTGCAAGTTACATTGGGCCTGCTCGTTGTACTGGGCCTGATGGCAGCCGCAGCCTGGATGCTGCGCCGTTTTACCGGCGCAAAAGGCAGCAGTGCCGCCAATATCAAGATCATAGGCGGCGTCAGCGTCGGCAATCGTGAACGCGTGGTGGTCGTCGAAATCGCCGATCAATGGATAGTCGTGGGCGTCGCACCGGGCCGCGTCAATGCCTTGAGCACGATGCCACGCCAGGAAACACCCGTCATTACCGATGCACCGCCAGCGAAGAATTTTTCCAGCTGGCTCGCGCAAACAATCGAAAAACGCAATGTCCAATAGCACTCTCCCCCTGCTGCGTCGCTGCCTGCCCCTGTTGCTGCTGGTCTTGCCGATGGCAGCCATGGCGCAGCAAGCCGGCCTGCCCGCACTGACCAGCACGCCGACGCCGGGCGGCGGACAAACCTATTCGCTCAGCCTGCAAACCCTGCTGCTGCTGACCGGACTGTCGTTTTTGCCGGCCGTGCTGCTGATGATGACCAGTTTTACCCGCATCATCATCGTTCTTTCATTACTGCGCCAGGCACTCGGCACCCAGAGTTCGCCACCGAACCAGGTCATCATCGGGCTGTCATTGTTCCTGACCCTGTTTGTCATGAGCCCGGTGCTGGACAAGATTTACGTCGACGCCTATCAACCCTTCTCCGCCAACAAGATCCAGATGGGTGAAGCGCTCGACAAGGCAGTGGCACCCTTGAAAACCTTCATGATCAAGCAGACCCGTGAATCCGATCTGGCCCTGTACGTCAAGATGTCCAAGGGACCGGAGCTGCAGGGACCGGAAGATATTCCGCTGCGCATACTGGTGCCGGCCTTCATCACCAGCGAACTGAAAACCGCTTTCCAGATCAGCTTCGCCATCTTCATTCCCTTCCTGATCATCGACATGGTGGTTGCCAGCGTCTTGATGTCGATGGGGATGATGATGGTATCGCCGGCGATTGTGGCCTTGCCGTTCAAGCTGATGCTGTTCGTCCTGGTCGATGGCTGGCAATTGCTGATCGGCTCACTGGCGCAAAGTTTTTACTGAGGATTTGCTATGACTCCCGAAACCGTCATGACCATGGGCCGTCATGCGATTGAAATTACGCTGATGGTAGCGGCGCCGATGTTGCTGGTTGCACTGGGCATCGGCCTGATCGTCAGTATTTTTCAGGCCGCCACGCAAATCAATGAAACCACACTATCCTTCATTCCGAAACTGGTCGGTATTTTTCTCGCATTGATCATTGCCGGGCCATGGATGCTGACCGTGCTGCTCGACTACATGCGTGAGACGTTCACCAATATTCCCCTGCTCGTCAGCTAGTAGCGACGCCGCCACCCTGCTTCAACCCGGATCGGCATGATCACCCTTACCAGCGCAGAATTAAATACCTGGATTGCCTCCTTCCTGTGGCCGCTCACGCGCATCCTCGGCCTGATTTCGGTCGCACCGCTATTTGGTAACGTGAGCGTGCCGGCACGCGTGAAGATCAGCCTCGGCATCATGCTCGCATTGATCATTGCGCCTACCGTACCGGCTCTGCCGGCCATGGACCCGATGTCGCCTGCCGGCCTGCTGATTCTGGTGCAGCAACTGCTGATCGGCCTCACGATGGGTTTTGCGATGCGGATTGTGTTTGCCGGCGTGGAAATGGCAGGCGAAATCACCGGCATGACCATGGGCCTCGGCTTTGCCAGTTTTTTTGATCCGCAAACGCGTGCACGATCGTCGGCGATCAGCCAGTTTCTGGCGCTGCTCATACTGATGATTTATCTATCGACCAATCTGCATCTGGTCGTTCTCTCCACGCTGGCGCAAAGCTTCGAGCTGCTGCCGATTTCGAGCAATTTTGTTTCGACGGAGGGATTTTTTCAGGTCGTCAAATGGGGGGGGCGTATTTTCAGCGCCGGTGTTCAGCTGTCGCTACCCATGGTTGCCGCACTGCTGATGACGAATATCGCCCTCGGTATTTTGACGCGGGCTGCACCGCAATTGAACATCTTCGGCATCGGTTTCCCGATCACCATCGGCGTCGGCTTCATCATGATCGCCATCGTTCTGCCTTATCTGATGAATCCCTTCATCAATTTAATGCAGGAAGGCATAGATGCGATGGGCAGAATTACTGTCGCGCTCGCGCCGCTTGAATAGCAGTCAGCATGAAAGAGCATAAGAGAGATAAAGGCGATTTGCCTTTGCTTCTGCGCAGGCAAACCGGCATGGACAGAGCAAGTGCTCAGTTCAGCATGTTGAACAGAGACAAACCTGAAATCTTGATAAAGGATTGGCGTGCCGCTTCCAGCGTGAATTGCTGCTGTGTAAAACGCGAGTAAGCCTCAACCGGATCGATATCCTGCAAATCGGACAAGGTTTTCGTATATTGAAGCTTCAAGTCGGCGCCAGCGCTATCGAGATTGTCAATTTCCTTCAGGCGTGCACCGACTGAAGTACGCACGGTAGAAATATTATCCAGCACATTCGCGATGTTGGTATTCGCGCTCGCCAGACCGTTGGCCAACCTAGTCTGCCCTGTCGGCCCCACTGCAGAAGTAGACAATGTTGTCAGCAAATCCGTAATGGTCGTAAACACACTTTGATTGGTACTCGGCTTCACGCTGAATGTGTCGCCGTCAGCCGGTTTTCCCTTGATATCAAAACGCATGCCGCCGATTTCAATCGGGTCGCCGCTCACATAAAGTTGCGGTGTAGGTGTTGCAGGCGGCGGTTCATTTACCAGATAAGTTGTTTCACCTGTTATAGCATCGACGGAAAAAGTCACGTCATAAGCAAGGCCGGTCAACTGCGTAAGATCGCTAACCGAACCCATGCTGACTATCCCTGTGCCGGTATTGCCCAGCCCTGCCGCCGTCACAAAACGTCCATTGCCCGTGACGCCGCCTTCAAACACGGCAGAACCCGAATCACCAGAGGCTAATTGCCGCGCCGGACCAACTTGCAGCATGCGCTGTCCCTGATCACCCGTGTAATCTGCTCCTGTTGCCGACTGCATAAAAGGCGGTGAAGAGCTCTGGAAACCACCAAAAATATAATTTCCGTTGCTGTCACGCGTATTCGCCAATCCCATCAACTCGTCAAAATTACCACGCAACTGAGTCGCAAACATTTGACGCTGAACATCATCCAGGGCACCGTTGCCCGCAGAAATAACGATATCCTTGACCGATTGCAGCAATAAAGTGACGCTTTGCAGAATACTTTCTTCTTCGGACAGGGCAGCTTTCGCACTCAAGCGGTTAGTTGCCAATTGATCGTTGATTGAAATTGCCTGCTCCATGCCCAACGCTGCTGCAGCCGCAACCGGATCGTCCGAAGGCGCCAGGATGCGTCGATTGGTCGAAATCTGCTGCTGCGTCTTGAGCATGGCGGCCTGCAGATCGCCGATTTTGCCCGAGCCCATTTCAAAAATCGTATTCGTGCTAATGCGCATGATCAGTAATCCTTATCGTCCCAGTGAAATCAGCACATCAAACATGTCGCTGACGGCCTGCATCACCTTGCCTGAAGCCTGGTAGGCCTGTTGGTAGCGCAGCAGATTGGTCGCTTCTTCATCGAGGTTGACGCCCGACTCGGACTGTTGTGCGGTTTGCATCTGTTTGAGCAATGCGCCTTCTGCAAGGCTATTGGTTTCCAGTTCGCGCGTCTTGTTGCCGACCTGACTCACCAACTGGCTATAGGCGCTGTTGTAACTGGCGGTTCCGCCTTGCAAAACATTCTTGGTCTGCAGTTCGCCCAGCAACAGCATATTGCGGTTGTCGCCATCGCCATTGGTATTGGCGCTGATGCTGAAGGTATCGCCATCGGCTGGTGTGCCGCTGATTTTTATTTCCGCACCGCCGAATGAAACGATGGCTCCTGCCGTGTACGGCACTGTCGTTTCTGCTGGCGGTAGCGCTGCTGGATAAACAGTTTTGGTACCACCAACGTTTACCGTCACATCCATGCCGGCCGGGAAACCGGAAAAGGTATTGGCTGCCGCGTCATAGATCAGATCAACTGGCAATGCTGCCGCTGTTACTGCATCGAAGCCTGCATTGATCGTACCCGCACTGATCGCACCCGTGCCGGTATTGGCAATCGGTGCATTCGTGCGAATCGGCGTGCCAGCGGCAATCTGCTTGATATCCTTGATCAATACGCTCAGACCAGAAGCGCCGTTGATGGTCGGCTTGATGATGAACTCGTCGCCTGCGGCCATCGTTCCGGCACCTACACTCGTATCCATCGAGAAGCTGATGCCATCCATCTCAATCGGTGTGGCAGGGAAATCCATATTGGAAGCAGATATGGCGACATTGTCGGACAGACGCGTCACCGTGTAATTGCTGCCGTCATATGACAGGCGGTAATCGCTGGTGGTTAACTTATCGACACTATTGATAGTGGCGTCGATTTTTGCATTACCCGTATTTTCTTTACTGGAGCTAATCTGCGGCGTAGCCATATTGAAAAAATCGCCACCAAACTTGCCGTTCTGATCCTGCCCCAGACGATGCTGCTCATTGAAGGTTGAGGCCAGTCCAAGCGCAATGCGACCCAGCGAATTCTGTATCGGATCCAGCGTCTTGCTGCGATACTCGAACAGACCGCCGAGATTGCCACCGGTCAAAGAACTTTCCGGCAGGATGACAGTTTTGCCATTGGCGATATAGCCGACTTGCATACGCCCCGGATCGGTGGACGAGGGCACAGCAGTCAATTCATACGTGGAAAGACCAACCACCAGCGGCTGACCATTGCCGATAAAGACGTTGTAGTTGCCATCCTGCTGAACGAGGGTCACCTTGCTTTGCTTGGCCAGTTCACCTATCAGCAGATCGCGCTGGTCGAGCAAATCGTTAGGCGGCTGGCCGCTGCCATTTTGCGCCTTGGAAATAGCATCATTTAACTGACCGATCTGCTTGGCGTAGGCATTGATATTGGTAACGGCACCGGCGATTTCGCTATTGACGCCATTGCGCATGCCGGTTAACTGGCCATCCAGACTCTGGAAACGCGCAACCAGCGCTTCGGCGCCCGACAGCATGGCCTGACGCGACGGTGCGATTCCCGGATTGGCAACCAGATCCTGTATGCCCTTAAAAAAATCGGCAATCACTGGCGACAAACCTACAGACGGGTCGGCCAGCATATTGTTGACCTTGTTGATTTGCATGTAATACGTATCCAGCTGGCTCTTGCTGGATTGCGCGCTCACCACTTGCGCGCCGAGGAAATCGTTATAGATGCGCCTGACGGTTTCTACGTTGGTACCGTTGCCGATATAACCGCCGCCAATATTCTGGCCGCCCAGCGACGCCTGGATAACCAGTTGACGGCTATAGCCTGGAGTCGCCTGGTTGGCGATATTGTGGCCCGTCGTGGCGATGCCTGCATGTGCTGCGGCAAGTCCACTTTTAGCAATGCTGAGAAGATTGGACATGGTTTATTTTCTAACTCTATGTTTGTATGAACGGCACATCGACGGAAAACTTGAGAAGAGCAACTTGAAACTTAGATAACATGCGCTTCCCCGTATGCCGAAAACACTGCTCAAGCTGATAGATTCTTGTTGATGATATGCGTGAGTTTTGCCGCATAGTTGGGATCAGTGGCATAACCGGCGCGCTGCAAACCTTGCGCAAAACCTTGAACATCACTGGCATTGGCCAGCACTTTTTCGTAACGCGGATTATTTTTCAGCAGCTTCGCGTAATCGCGGAACGAGTCTGCATAGGAATCGTAGGCGCGGAATTTTTCCACCCGTTTTTGCGGTGCGCCATTAATGTATTCCGTTGTCACGGCATCCACGGTCTTGCCTTTCCAGCCACCGGTCGCCTTGATGCCGAACAGATTATGGCTACTGCCGCCATCTGGGGTGCGCATCACATGCTTGCCCCAGCCGCTTTCCAGCGCTGCCTGACCCAGCATGAATTTGGCTGGAATACCTGTGGTTTTGCTGGCTTCTTCTGCGTGCGCATTCAATTTGTTCTGGAAGGCCTGTACATGCGCAGGCTGCCCAGAGGTCGAGACTGCTATTTCAGCAGCAGCCACAGTGGTATCTTCTCCCTCGTAAGCCGCCGCCAGTTTTGAATGCTTGCCGTAGATATCACGGATCTGCACTGCCTGCATCAAACCGATTTCATTGCCGCCCGTTGCGCTGGTGCGCTCGTCGCTCATCGCGGCAGTATCGGCCACCGCATTGTTGACACTCAGCTGGCGTATCAGCACTTCGGCCAGCCCTATGCCCTTGTTGGCCATGCTCTGACTCATTTGCTGATCCAGCATCGACGTATACATCTTGGTCTGCTGATTATCGAACACGCCTTCCTGCGGCGTCGCTTCGCGCATGCTTTTCATGATCATGTTCATGAACAGCGCTTCGAACTGCTTGGCGGCAGCCTTCAGCGAATCAGGCGAATTCTGGCGCGCTGACTGCTTCAGCGATTCGATGCCCTTGGTATCGATCGCGAGCGAACTGTTCGAATTGTCGGCAGGCGTAATCATGCGTAGTTAATCATCCGTAATTAAATGATTTCCAGTTCTGCGCGCAGCGAACCGGAGGCTTTCATCGCTTGCAGGATGGCCAGTAAATCCTGCGGCGTCGCACCTATCGAATTCAGGGCTTTGACGACATCTGCCAGCGAAGTGGAATTTTTCAGCAGGATGACTTTGCCCGGCTCCTTGCTGATTTCAATTTGCGATTGTTGCGCCACTACGGTCTGCCCACCGGAAAATGGTGCCGGCTGGCTGATGACAGGCTGGGTATTGATCGTGACCGACAGATTGCCGTGCGAAACCGCGCAGGCATCCAGTGTCACTGCCTGATTCATCACGACCGAGCCGGTACGCGCATTCATGATGACCTTGGCGCTGACCTGTGCCGGCGTCACATTGATGCTTTCCAGCGCACCGAGGAAACTGACGCGCTCGTCGTTGCTCGCCGGAGCGCGCACGCGAATGACGCGACCGTCCTGCGCCGCTGCGGTTTGCGGACCGAAGCGTGCGTTGACTGCATCGACCACGCGGCTGGCGGTGGAAAAATCGCTTTCTTTCAGTTCCAGGAAAATCACGTCGCCCTGACCCAGCGTCGTCGCTACCGCGCGCTCTACCGTGGCGCCTGCCGAAATCCGGCCCACACTCAAATGATTGATCTGCGCCTTGCTGCCGTTGGCTGCCGCACCTGCGCCACCCACCACGACGTTGCCCTGCGCCATACCGTAAATCTGGCCGTCTGCGCCTTTCAACGGCGTCATCAGCAAGGTGCCACCGCGCAGGCTTTTTGCATTACCCATCGACGACACGGTAATGTCCAATGTCTGACCCGGTTGTGCAAATGCCGGCAGCGACGATGTCACCATGACCGCCGCCACGTTCTTCAATTGCAGATTGGTGCCTTGCGGCAGGTTGATGCCCATCTGCTGCATCATGCTGATCACGCTTTGCACGGTAAATGGCGTTTGCGTGGTTTGATCGCCGCTGCCGTCGAGGCCGACAACCAGACCGTAACCGATCAATTGATTCTGCCGTACGCCTTGTACGCTGGTCAGATCTTTCAGGCGTTCGGCTTGCGATGCCAGTGGCATCAGCAGACAGGCCGAGCAGGCAAGCATCTGCAATGATTTTTTAATTATGGAAGATGATGTGAGTGCGGTTTTCATGTGCTTTCCTGGTTGCCTCTTGCGAAATCAGAGAGGCAGTACACTGAGGAAGAAACGCGCCAGCATCGATGCCACTTCGGCGCCATCGACTGTACTGTTGGTGCGATATTCGATTTTTGCATCGGCTACCTGCGTGGACGAGACGATATTGCCGGAATTGACTGTGCTCGGATCAACTACGCCGGAGAAGCGAATGAATTCGGATCCCTTGTCGAGCGAGACCTGCTTTTCCCCTGCCACGATCAGATTGCCGTTCGACAGCACATCGATCACGGTAACCGTCATGGTACTGATGAAATTATTGCTGGAAGTGACTGCGCCCTTGTCTTCATACTTGATGGCATTCGATCCGCTTGCACTCAGACGATTGGTCAGGCTGCCCAGCAGTCCGAACACATTAGGTGCCGACGCTGTCACACTGCCGGTTTTGCTAGCGGCACTGCCTGCCTGCTTGCCGGCCGAACTCTTCTCGTTGATGACGATCGTGATCGTGTCGCCTATCAGACGTGCGCGCCTGTCTTCAAACATCGGGCGATAAGCCGCCGCCTGAAAAATCGCGCCATTGGCAGGTGGCGCAATTGTGCTGGCGGCCTGCGGGCGCGCCGTCAGCGGTGTGTTCACGATGGTATCCGGCCTCAACGCGCAAGCGGAAAGCAAGAAGCTTCCCACCACGATCAATGCCATCAAAGATTTTTTCATTGCCATTCCTTTACCCACTATCCGCGCGACCACGGACCTCGCTTAAATCTGCGTCAAACGTTGCAGCATCTGGTCGGATGTGGTGATTGCCTTGCTGTTGATTTCGTATGCGCGTTGCGTCTGGATCATGCTGACCAGTTCTTCGACCACATTGACGTTCGAGGTTTCGACATAATTCTGCTTGAGCAAACCGGCACCGTTGGAGCCCGGCGTATTGGTATTCGCCGTGCCGGATGCCGTGGTTTCCACATACAGATTTTCACCGCGGCTCATCAAGCCGGCCGGATTGATGAAGGTTGCCAGTTGCAGCGCGCCGATCTCGGTTGCTGCCGTCGTGCCTGATACCGTAACCGAAACGATACCGTCGCGACTGATCGTGATCGAGGTGGCGTTTTCCGGAATCGTGATGGCAGGCTGGATAGGAAAACCGCTGGAGGTCACCATCTGACCCTGATTGTCGGTCTGGAACGAACCGTCGCGCGTGTAGGCTGTAGTGCCGTCCGGCATCAGAACCTGGAAAAAACCGTCGCCTTCAATCGCCAGATTCTTGGCGTTGCTGGTCAGTTGCAGATTACCTTGCGTATGAATACGTTCGGTCGCTACCGGACGCACACCGGTACCGAGCTGCAAACCCGATGGCAATTCCGTTTGCTGCGAGGACGCAGCGCCCGGCTGGCGTATCGTTTGATACAGCAGATCCTCGAACACGGCACGTGAACGCTTGAAACCGGTGGTACTGACGTTGGCCAGGTTGTTCGAAATGACGTCCATCTGCGTTTGCTGCGCATCCAGACCGGTTTTGGAAATCCATAGGGAACGTATCATTTTTTTCTCCGATGTCGGTTAATCAAAACCAGACGGTTGTTTCATTGTGCCTGCACAGCCATTAACTCAAAGCGAGAAACTCGGTGGCTTTGGCAGCGTTACTCTCGGCATGCTTCAACATATTCATATGGAGTTCGAATTGTCTTGCCAGAGTGATCATGTTGACCATCGCATCGACGACATTGACGTTGCTGCCTTCAACCGCGCCGCTGACCAGGCTTACATCGGCGTCGGCCGCCACGTCTTCCCCATCCTTGGTAACGAACAAGCCGTCGTCGGCGCGCTTCAGGTTGGCTTCATCCGGATTAACCAGCTTCAGGCGTCCGACCTGTATCGTCTGCCCCGGCTTGCTGCCCGATTCCACCGAAGAGATGGTGCCGTCCTTGGCAATCGTGATCTGCACATCCGGCGGAATGGAAATCGGTCCGCCATCGCCGAGCACGTTCAAGCCGGACTGCGTTTGCAGCACACCGTTTTCATTGACTTTCAGACTGCCGGAACGCGTATATCCTTCCGTGCCGTCGGCACGCTCTACCGCCAGCCAGCCTTTGCCCTGGATCGCGACATCAAGATCACGTCCGGTTTGCTGAAACGGCCCGGCACGAAAATCGTTGCCTACCGTCGAGTCGACCACGAAGGTACGCGTTGGCAAAGCCGCATTGACCACCGGCACCGCACGGAAGGTGTCGAGCTGCGCGCGAAAGCCGGTAGTCGATACATTCGACAGATTGTGCGTGACCGTCGCCTGCTGCTCCAGAATCTGCTTGGCACCGGTCATTGCGGTGTAAATCAGTCTATCCATTTCTTTCTCCTGTGATCAGTCGCATCAGTTTTGCAAACCAGCCGATACGACTGCCATCACTGCCTGCATTAGCGCAAGTTCACCAGCGTCTGCAGGATCTGATCCTGCGTCTTGATGGTTTGCGCATTGGCCTGGTAGTAGCGCTGCGCAGTGATCATATTGACCAGTTCTGCTGTCAGATCGACGTTCGATTCTTCGATGCGCGCCGATTGCACCGAGCCCAGCCCACTGCTGCCTGGTGCGCTGGTCAATGCCACGCCGGATTCCGCTGTTTCCACCCACTGGTTATCGCCGATGTTCTGCAATCCATTCGGATTGGCGAAGCTCGACAGAATGACCTGACCCAGCACGTTGACTTTGCCGTTGCTGTAGCGACCGACGATGGAACCATCGCTGGCAACGTTAAAGGCGGTCAGGGTGCCTGGAGGAAAACCATCCGGAAGCTGCTTGTTGACACCGAAAGACTGGGCGAATTGCTGCGTACCAGTGTGATCGATAACAATATTGAAAGGCGTCGTCGCACCTGTGCTCACATCCATGGGCACAACCAATGGTGTGGGCGGGATAGAAGGAATCAGCACGCCGCCTGGGCCGAACTGCATCGTCCCTAACGCTACCGGCGCATTGGCGGGTGGCACTGCTGCTGGATCATATCCAATCGGTACGCCATCGTTGGTTGCAAACACGTCCCACTCACCGCCAGCGGTTTTGACATAAAAAGTACGCAGAATGTGCGAGTTACCCAGGCTGTCGTACACCGGCACTGAAGTCGAATCGTTGAAGGTGGTTGGATCGTCAGGATTGAAGTTGGCCGAATTCAGCACATTCTTGCGCGAATCCAGCGTCAGCTTGAGTTCATATTTGGTCGTCGCTTCCGGTGCCAGATCTGCCTTGTTGATCTTCAACTCAGCCGGCGCGCCTATCGCTACCACACCGTTTGCATCTGCCATATAGCCGGTCAGACGCGCACCGGATGCGCTCTGTATAAAACCTTCCTTGCTCAGTTCAAACTGGCCGTTACGCGCATAGCTGATCGTGCCACCGCTGCTCATGCGGAAAAAACCGTCACCATTGATGGCCATGTCGAGCGGGTTGTTCGAGGCCGTGATATTGCCCTGGCTGAACAATTGCGCCACGCGGGCGATCTGCGTGCCAATACCGATCTGCGCCGCGCCCGATCCCGAGAGCGTGCTGGCATAGATATCCGCAAACTGCACCTGCGACTGCTTGAAACCGACGGTGCCGGAGTTGGCAACGTTATTGCCGATTGCTTCTAGACTTTTGCTGGCGGCATTCAGTCCGCTCAAACCTTGTTGGAAACTCATGCTATTTCTCCTGGATTAGGTGCCGCTGTATCGAAAGAATGGACATCAAAGAATTTGACGAATGTCGGCAAGGTTCAGTGCACCCAGTCCAGGCACATTGATTTGCACGCCGCCGGGTGAAGTGGAAACGGTGGTCACAATGCCGAACTGCAATGCATTGGCGCTCACCGGCTTGCCTGCGAGACTGGCCTTGACTTCAAACTGGTAACTGCCATCTTCTGCCTTGCTGCCATCGGCCAGCGTGCCATCCCACAGCAATGGCACGGTACCGGCCGGATGCGCGCCGAGATCGATGGTATGAATCACATTGCCCGCAGCATCCTTGACCAGGATTTCCGCCGCATCGACATCCTGCGGGAATTCAACACCCATCAGACCCTTGTTCTCTGTCAGGCTGATATTGGAACCCGGTGCGAGTACGCCATGACCGATCATATTGGCGGCCTGCAATGCCTGGTTGGATTGGTAACTACCCATCATGGATTCCAGCGTGCCATTCAACTTGTCAATGCCAGTGACGGTCGACAATTGCGCCAGCTGGCTAGTGACCTGCGCGTTATCCAGCGGATTCAGCGGATCCTGATTTTTCATTTGCGTCACCAGCAGCGTCAGAAAGCGATCCTGCGCTTCTTCAGCTGTACTTTTTTTTGCTGCGCTTGTACCGTTCATCTGATCCAGCAAGGCTTGCGGCAGAACGGTGGTGTTATTGTTGACAGCGGTCATGATGAAATTCCTTTTATTTACTGACCGAGCGTCAGCGTTTTCAGCAGCATCGTCTTGGCCGCATTCATGGTTTCGACATTGGTTTGATAGGAACGTGAGGCGGAAATCATGTTGACCATTTCTTCCACGACATTCACATTCGGCATCGCGACATGGCCGGTTTCATCGGCATTCGGATGTTTGGGATCGAACACCATTTTCAGCGGCGAAGCGTCTTCGACCACCTGCCTGACCTTGACGCCCGTAGATGTCGCTCCCGCCATCGGCACCGATTGAAATTCCACCTGTTTGGCACGATAGGTTTTGCCATCGGCGCTGGTCGTGCTTTCGGCATTGGCGATATTGCTCGAGACCACATTGAGGCGCTGACTCTGCGCACTCATGGCCGAACCGGCGACATTGAAGATATTAAATAGCGACATGATTATTGCCCCTGAATAGCGGTGAGCATTCCCTTGATTTTCGACGATGCCAGCGTGACGCTGACTTCATAGCGCATCGCGTTATCGGTAAACTGATTGCGCTGCACATCCATGTCGACCGTGTTGCCGTCGATATTGCCCTGCTGCGTATTGCTGTATAACAGCGGCGCACCGCCTATCGTCGCGTGCGTATTTGACGACAGATGTGCCGTAGTCGTTTTCACCAGAGCGGCTGGCGCTGCTGCACCGCCAGCACTCTTGGCTATCGCACCTTGCAAGGCCTTGTTAAAATCAATGTCGCGCGCCTTGAAGTTGGGCGTATCCGCATTGGCAATATTCGACGCCAGTAATTGCTGCCGTTGCGCGCGCAGACTCAGTGCCGTCTCCTGAAAGCGCATCAAGTCATCAAGTTTTCCGATCATGTCGACCTCCGAAGTGCGCGTTCAGGAACTTCCCGTTTTGCGCCGATAATGGATTTGTATAGCGTGGATCATACGGAGCGCACACTCGCTTCGATCAAACGATAAGAAGACAAAAATCCGTGCTATTCACGGCTTTGCTGCAGCGCCCAATCAGTACCATGGTCGTGCGATCAATCCATAGCCAGCCATGAGACACACTTTTAATTTTGTTATTGCCGCCCTCGCTCTCTCCGCGCAATGTGCTGTCGCGCAGGGTGTCGAGCCCGAAGCGCGTCAGGATCTGGGCGTACTGAAACAAACGGCCGAACAATTTTTGCGCGCGCAGGCTGCCGGCTTGCCGGGTGAAGTGCGGGTAACGATGGGCTCTATAGATCCGCGCACCAAATTGCCGGCATGCGTCGCACCGGAAGCATTCCTGCCCGCATCCAGCAAGGCCTGGGGCAAGACCAGCGTAGGCTTGCGTTGCAGCGCCCCATCCCGCTGGACCATTTATGTACAGGCAAAAGTACAGGTACACGGCGAATACATCGCTGCCGCTGCTCCGCTATCACAGGGGCAAACCATAGGACAGGGCGACATTGCCACGCTCAAGGGCGACCTCACCACTTTGCCAGCCGGCGTCATCACTGATGCATCGCAGGCCATAGGTCGCACCGCAGCCACCACGGTGGCGCTGGGCGCACCGCTACGGCAGGATGCGTTGCGCAATCAGCAGGCGATCCAGCAGGGACAGGCTGTGCGCGTGGTCGTCAATGGCGCAGGCTTCAGCGTCTCCAGCGAAGCGCGCGCACTGAATAATGCAAACGAAGGCCAGTTAACCCAGGTCCGCACACCGGCAGGTCAGGTCATCAGCGGAATTGCAAAATTGGGTGGGATAGTTGAATTAACGTATTAACAAGCCGGATTGAGAAACAAAATTTTACGTTTCACCAATTTAATATTAAAGTTTGCTCTAATAACGCCGTTAGTCCCATCAAGAGATAGGCGTTTTGCCGCAAACCAAACGGGGTGATGTCGTGAAAATTGATGACTCAAGCAAGAAAACCGCAGGAATAGGCGTCAGTACGACGCAAACCCGCGCGGGCAAGGGAACTGAAAAAGCCGCAGGCGCCAGCAGCAGCAAGGCTCCGTCGGCCAATGTCACGCTGTCGACGCAAGTACAGGCGTTGACCAGCCAGGTTTCCAGTGCCAGCGTATTCGATACTAAAAAAGTGGAAGAGATCAAGGCAGCGATTGCCGGCGGTCAGTTCCAGGTCAACGCAGAACGCGTTGCGGATGGACTGATGGACACGGTAAAAGACCTGATCTCCGCCCGGAGAGGTTAATTTCAACATGGATTCGTTCGGTAGCAACCCTGCAGACAGCTTGAGTGAAGAACACAAAGCTGTACGCGCATTGACGGAATTGCTGCAACTGGAGCAGGAAAAGCTGATTGCCGCCGATATCGAAGCCATCGCCGCCTTGACAGAACCCAAGGCAAAAGCTGCGCTGCACATGGCTGAACTGGCCGCCAAACGACACGCACTACTTGGAACAGCGGGTTTTGAAGCGAACGAAACAGGTATGCAAGCCTGGTTAGGCAGCCCTGCCGCTTCGGCTACTGCGAATACATCCTGGCATGAACTGATTGCACTGGCGGAAGCCGGCAAGGAACTGAATCGCGTCAACGGAACGCTGATCAACAAGCAAATGGTGCGTAACCAGAACGTGCTCAATATCCTGCAGCATGGCAGTGTGCAAGGCAACAATGTCTACGGACCGGACGGCCAGACAGCAAGCAAGACCATGAGCCGCCACATCGTCGCCGGCTGATTACTCATTGATTTGGGCGTGCAGCCCGTCTTGTCGACACTCCGCAAAAAAAAATATGCCGCCATTACTGGCGGCATATTTTTTTGCTTTTACTTTCACTATCCGGCTTGAAGCATCTATCGGCGCGGCGCATAAATATCGCGTCCTGCCTCATCAATCTGGCGGCGCAATGCGCGCCGTTCATCGGGCGACAAACGCGGATCGCGACGCCCCTGATCCTGCCGTCCCGCATTGCGATCTGCGCCATAGGCGTCACGACGTTCACGCGCCTGGCGTTGGCCATCGTCCCCGCGTCTATCCTGGTTGAAACGTTGACGAGAATCATCCTGCGCCACATATCCGAATGCATTCCCTTGGAAGCGCGACTGCGCATACGCTGTCGTTGCGCCGGCAAAAACCGCAACCAGCACCATCACCAATCCCATTCTCTTCAATGTTATATTCATCATTGTCATCTTCTGCTGCGTTCCTGATGGACACGCCCCCTGTGGCAAACCATGCCCAAAGTTTATGCTGCTTTGCAGCCAGCCCTAAGGGCATTTCCGTAAAGGTTGTAACACTTTGTAATGCCTGCAATTCACCTTGCACCGAAAAGTCTTTCTGACGTTACCATAGCAAAATGAATACGACAAATGTACCCATGAAGGAAACCGGCCACTCGACCAATTCGCATCAGACCAAGGTGCTGGTGGTGGATGACGATTTGCGCTTGCGCGACCTGCTGCGTCGCTATCTGTCTGAACAGGGATTCAATGTAGTCACGGCGGAGAGTGCGCAGGCGATGAACAAGCTCTGGCTGCGCGAACGCTACGACCTGCTGGTGCTGGACCTGATGCTGCCGGGAGAAGACGGCCTGTCGATCTGCCGCCGTCTGCGCGGTGCCGGCGACAAGACGCCTATCATCATGCTGACCGCCAAAGGCGAAGATGTCGATCGCATAGTGGGCCTTGAAATGGGCGCCGACGATTACATTGCCAAACCTTTCAACCCGCGCGAACTGGTCGCGCGCATCAGCGCCGTGCTGCGTCGTATCGGCCCGGATGAAGCGCCGGGCGCACCGTCCGAAACGCCGCAATCATTTACCTTCGGCGAATTTACGCTGGATCTTGGCACGCGCACGCTGAAAAAAAATGACGAAACCGTACCGCTGACCACTGGCGAATTTTCCGTCTTGAAGGTGTTTGCACGCCACGCACGTCAACCGCTATCGCGTGAAAAACTGATGGAACTGGCGCGCGGACGCGAATATGAAGTATTCGATCGCAGTCTCGATGTACAGATTTCACGGCTGCGAAAATTGATCGAACCGGATCCGTCCACGCCACTGTATATTCAAACCGTCTGGGGTCTCGGCTATGTCTTCATTCCGGAAGGGAAGCCGCGCTGATCTGTTTGCAGCTGCGTGAAAAATCCACGGATGCCCATATCGTCACATCACCTGAACTGGATAAGAAGCGGTCTGTTCTGGCGCACTTTTTTTCTGCTGGCCTTTCTGATTGCCGCCAGCATGGCCGCATGGATCGCCAGCTATCGCGCGGTTGAAGAAACGCCGCGCGCCAACCAGATCGCCGCACAAGTCATCTCCGTCGTTACCATTACACGTGCCGCTCTGACACATTCAGCGCCCGACCTGCGCCGCGAATTACTATTCGATCTTTCCAGCAATGAAGGCATACGCGTCTATCCGCTGGAAGACACCGATCGCGTCGAACCTCCTATCGAAAACAGCGTGGTGCGCAGCATTCAGGAAAGCGTACGCGCTGCACTGGGCAAGGACACCCGTTTTGCCCGTACAGTCAATGATGTCGCCGGCTTCTGGGTCAGCTTTACCATTGCCGACGATGAATACTGGCTAATGCTGGATCGCAGTCGGGTGGAAGCCAGTTTTGGCGTGCAATGGATAGGCTGGGGCGCCGCCACCCTGCTGTTATCGCTGCTGGGCGCACTGATGATTTCCGGCCTGATCAACCAGCCATTGGCGCGCCTCACCGCCGCCACCCGTGCGATTGCCAACGGACAGTGGCCCGCGCCATTGCCGGAAAGCGGCCCGACCGAAATCCGTGAAGCCAATCACAGCTTTAATCAAATGGTGGATGATTTGAACCGGGTGGAGTCCGATCGCGCAGTGGTCCTCGCCGGCATATCACACGATCTGCGCACCCCGCTCGCGCGCATGCAGCTGGAAGTCGAAATGGCCGGCCTGCCGGATGATGCGCGCAAAGGCATGCAATCCGATCTGGAACAGATGGATGCCATCATTGGCCAATTTCTGGATTATGCGAAGCCGGTAGACAGCAGCCATTTCAAATCCGTAGACCTGACGGCGTTGCTGTCGGAGGCGGCACACGAAGCGGCCCGTCTGCCCGATGTGCAGGTACACCCCTTCATGGAAGACAAGGTGACCGTCCTCGGCAATGCTATCGATATCAAACGCGTCGTCAATAATCTGGTTGAAAATGCGCGCCGCTACGGCAAGGCAACCGACGCCCATCATGTCGATATCGACATATGCTGCCGTATCGAGGGCGACAAGGTCATGCTGGAAATCGCCGATCACGGCGCAGGCGTGCCGGCAGAAGAGATCGCGCGCCTGCTACGCCCCTTTACCCGCATGGATAGCGCACGCGGGCAAGCCAATGGTGCCGGCCTGGGCCTGGCGATCGTCGATCGCATCGTCAAGCGGCACGGCGGCAAGCTGCATCTGTTCAATCGCGATGGCGGCGGGCTGACGGTGCAGATAGTCCTGGCCAATCCCAGGAAACGCCACTCCCCTTTTACCATCTGAACGGTCTGGCAAATAAGGGCTGCGCATAACGCAGCAAGCAACCCGATTCATCGGCGCATCAATAAAAAAACGCACATGCCTTTCAGCAATGTGCGTTTTTATTAACTGTTGTTCGCCATCTGGCAAACAAGCGCAAGCTTACATTTTTTCATCCCGGATTTCAGTCACTACACCATCGATGATGTCGCCATGCGCAGATTGATGAAAGGCGCGTTCCGCCTCAAACCGCGCTTTCAGTGCACGACGTCTTTTATACAGCAGCACCGGAATCAGCAACCAGCTCAGCAACAGCACCGTCACGACCACCAGCAAGCCGACCATCAGCACCAGGCCCAGCACCAGCCACGCGAGCAAACGCGAAGCAAAGCCGCCTGATTGGCTGCGGCGGAACATTTGTTGCCAACCTTGTGCATGCTGACTGAAAAGAAAAGATGCCATGTATGTGTCACTCCTGAGTCTTTGTAGTATAGCCGAATCGTGCGAAACGGATGTTTGCGGCCTTTTTCTGCACGATTTCGTATAACTGCACTATGCGTGAATCCAGCCTTTGCTGCAATAGATTGCGCCAAAGCCTAAAAATTCAATATTTTTCGTCAGCTTGTCGTTTTTATACTGCTTTTTATACTGCTTATTCGTGATGATCACCGGTGATCGGACCTTCCTTGAACAAGGCATTGCGCAATTCCTTGTCCATTTTGGGATCGCGCCTGCGTATCCATTCCAGCACCATTGCCGCGTGTTCTTTTTCCTCGTCACGATTATGCGCAAGGATTTTCTTCAATTCAGGGTCGGTCGCGGCATCGACGCGCTGGTTATACCAGTCAACCGCTTCCAGCTCTTCCATCAGCGAGGTAATCGCCCTGTGCATGTCCATGGTTTCCGCCGACAATTTATCTATCGGCTCGTGATAGCCTTCATTCGACATGTATGTATCCTTATGAATGTATTTCTGTTGAAAAAATCAGTCTCGCTGGGTAGACAAGGGAATGGTCAAAAAATTCGATCCGTTTCATGATCTCTGATAAATCAAGGCCACCGCTTCGGCAGCGATCCCTTCCTCGCGCCCCAGATAACCGAGTTTTTCATTCGTTTTCGCCTTGATGTTGATCTGATTGACAGCGACGCCCAGATCCTCCGCAACGTTGGCAATCATCTGCGTAATGTGCGGCGCCATCTTCGGTCTTTGCGCAATGATGGTGGCATCCACATTGCCGATGTAAAAACCGGCTGCGGCCACGCGCTTGGCCGCTTCACGCAACAGTACGCGCGAATCGGCACCGGCAAACTCGACTGCCGTATCGGGAAAATGCCGGCCGATATCACCCAATGCAGCAGCACCAAACAAGGCATCGGTAATCGCATGCAGCAGCACATCGGCATCTGAATGCCCCAGCAGGCCGGTCACATGCGGAATCGTCACGCCACCGATAATCAGCTTGCGGCCTTCCACCAGCGCATGGCAGTCGTAACCCTGGCCGATACGAAAAGGCATGGAAAGTGTGGCGGGAATACTCATACAAGTCCTTTTAAATATAATTCAGCGAGCGCCACATCTTCCGGCAGGGTCACCTTGAAATTGCATGCATGCCCCGTGACCAGTTTCGGCTTCAGACCCAGCGCTTCAATCGCACCGGCTTCATCGGTCACTGCTGCCGCCTGTTCCAGCGCCTTCTTCAACAAACCATAAGGAAACATCTGCGGCGTTTGCGCAGCCCACAGGTGTTCGCGTGCCACCGTATTCTCGACACGGCCTGATTCATCCATGCGTTTCAGGGTATCGACCACTGGCACCGCCAGCAAACCACCTACCTCGTCGTCCTTCAGCGTCTGTATCAGCTTGTCTACCAGACTGTCATTCAATCCCGGACGGGCCGCATCGTGCACCAGCACCCAGTCATCATCCCCTATCCATTCGCGGGCAGCATGCAGTCCGTTCAACACCGACAGTTGGCGCGTCGGCCCGCCGACGCGCAATACCGTGATGCCGGCATGATGGTCCGGCGGCTCTGCCATGATGTCGTTAATGTAGCCGTCCTCTGCACTGACGACCACAAAAGTATGGCTAATCGCCACCGTATCGGAAAACGTATCGAGTACATGCCGCAGCATAGCCTTGCCGGCTATCGACACGTATTGCTTGGGAGTGCTGCCGCCGATACGCGCGCCGATGCCGGCAGCAGGAATCAATGCGAAATAGCGGGGTAAAGTCATGTTGTGGTCGCTGGGAAGAAGCGTGGTGCGCTTGTTGTTGGGGAAGCCTTGCGGTGATTTGCGCACACGCCCAAGCGAAGAGAACTTCAAACAGGGGCTTGGTTTATAATCTCATCATAATTTTTCACTGTCAAATGAAGTGCATGCAAACAAGTTCGGGCAAGTCTGGACAAGTCCGCCGGCACTTTTGACCACCCTGACATTTCCAATGTCGCTATTTGATGTCATTCGACCTAAAAAAATCTCTCCCCAAGCCCGCTTCGCGTTTTGTTCTGCCTGCTGTACACGGTTCGGCAGATGCCTATGTACTGGCGCAAGCGGCGGCAGAACTGAAATCGCAAAAACGCATGCTGGCAGTCGTCGTCGCCAATGCCAGCGATGCGCAGCGCCTGCTGGCTGAAATTCCATGGTTTACCGGCGAAGGGCAGGAAAAACCGCGCTGTCATCTATTGCCCGATTGGGAAACCCTGCCCTACGATGCCTTTTCGCCGCATCAGGATCTGGTATCCGAACGACTGGCAACGCTGTATGAAGTATTGAACGGCCAGTGCGATGTCCTGATCGTACCGGCCACTACCGCGCTGGTACGCATGGCGCCGCCCGCCTTCCTCGCGTCTTACACCTTCTTTTTCAAGCAGGGCGAAAAGCTGGATGAGGCGAAGCTAAAGGCGCAGTTGCAACTGGCCGGCTACAGTCCGGTCAAGCAGGTGATGTCGCCCGGCGAGTATTCGGTGCGCGGCGGCCTGATCGACATCTTTCCGATGGGTGCTGTGCTGCCATACCGCATCGACCTGTTCGGCGACACGATAGACACCATACGCACCTTCGATGCAGATACGCAGCGTTCGCTGTACCCGGTAAGGGAAGTACGCCTGCTGCCGGCACGCGAATTCCCGATGGATGAAGAAGCGCGCACCACCTTCCGCGGTCGCTGGCGCGAAATTTTTGAAGGCGATCCCTCGCGTTCGATGATCTACAAGGATATCGGTAGCGGCATTGCGTCCGCCGGCATCGAGTATTACCTGCCGCTGTTTTTTGAAGAAACCAAAACGCTGTTCGATTACCTGCCGCCGGACACGACCTTTGCTCTGGTTGGCGATATCGACGAAGCCATACGCCGGTTCTGGAGCGACACGCAATCGCGCTATAGCTTCCTCAAATCCGATCGCGAACGCCCGCTGCTGGCGCCTGAACAAATTTTTCTCAGCGATGAAAACTTCTTCACGCTGGCGAAACCTTTCGGCCGCTGGGTCATACAAAGCGAAGACGTCGCCTCCGAGCTGTCCGCTTCATTGCCGAATATCGCCGTCAATCGCCGTGCCGACGATCCGCTGGTCAATCTGCGTTCCTGGCTGCTGCAAACCGACAAGCGCGTGCTGATCTGCGCCGAAAGCAACGGCAGACGCGAAACGCTGCAGCAGTATTTCAACGAATACAATCTGGCACTCACACCAGCAGACGACTTTGCCGACTTCAGCACCGCGTCCGCCAAACTGATGCTAGGCGTGGCGCCCATGCACGCCGGTTTTGAACTTGGTGCAGCGCTGGGCGGACTGGCGTTCATTACGGAAACCGAGTTGTACGCCGGCTCCGGCCGCCGGATCGGCAGCAAGAAACAGGAAGGCGCAACGCAAGTTGAAGCGATGGTGCGCGATCTGTCCGAGCTCAAGATCGGCGATCCGGTGGTGCACGTCAATCACGGCATAGGCCGCTACATGGGCCTGACCAGCATGGATCTGGGCGAAGGCGAAACCGAATTCCTGCATCTGGAATACGCGAAGGACACCAAGCTCTACGTGCCGGTATCGCAACTACATGTAATTTCGCGATATTCCGGCGCTTCACCGGAAGATGCGCCTCTGCATGCGCTCGGTTCCGGCCAATGGGAAAAAGCCAAACGCCGCGCCGCTGAAAAAATCCGCGATACCGCTGCAGAGCTGTTGAACCTGTACGCCCGCCGCGCCTTGCGCGAAGGCCACAGCTTTGAATACTCGGCCCACGATTACGCCGCCTTTGCTGACAGTTTCGGCTTTGAAGAAACCGTCGATCAGGCGGCCGCCATCAATGCCGTCATCCAGGACATGACCAGCGGCAAACCGATGGACAGGCTGATCTGCGGGGACGTCGGTTTCGGCAAAACCGAAGTCGCCTTGCGCGCCGCCTTCATCGCCGTGCTTGGCGGCAAGCAGGTAGCGATTCTGGCGCCGACGACGCTGCTCGCAGAACAGCATGCGCAAACCTTTGCCGATCGCTTTGCCGACTGGCCGGTGCGCATCGCCGAACTGTCGCGCTTCCGCAGCGGCAAGGAAATCACGCAAGCGATGAAAGGCATGGCCGACGGCACGATAGACATTGTGATCGGCACGCATAAATTATTGTCGGCCGATACCAAGTTCTCGCGCCTGGGCCTGGTCATCATCGACGAAGAACATCGCTTCGGTGTAAGACAGAAGGAAACACTGAAAGCACTGCGCGCAGAAGTAGATGTATTGACGCTCACAGCCACGCCTATCCCGCGCACGCTGGGCATGGCACTGGAAGGCTTGCGCGACTTCTCCATCATCGCCACCGCACCACAAAAGCGGCTGGCGATCAAGACTTTCGTGCGCAGTGAAAATGCATCCGTCATCCGCGAAGCCTGCCTGCGTGAATTGAAACGCGGCGGCCAGGTCTACTTCCTGCACAATGAAGTCGAAACCATCGAAAACCGCAAGGCGATGCTGGAAGAATTGATGCCGGAAGCGCGCATCGGCGTTGCCCACGGTCAGTTGCACGAACGCGACCTGGAACGCATCATGCGCGATTTCGTCGCGCAGCGTTTCAACATCCTGCTGTGTACAACCATCATCGAAACCGGTATCGACGTGCCGACTGCGAACACCATCATCATGCACAGGGCCGATAAATTCGGTCTCGCGCAATTGCATCAGTTGCGCGGCCGCGTCGGACGTTCGCATCATCAGGCCTATGCGTATCTGCTGGTGCACGACGTACAAGGCTTGAGCAAACTGGCACAACGCCGCCTCGATGCGATTCAGCAAATGGAAGAACTCGGCAGCGGCTTCTATCTGGCCATGCACGATCTGGAAATCCGTGGTGCCGGCGAAGTACTGGGCGACAATCAATCCGGCGAAATGACCGAGATCGGCTTCCAGCTGTATTCCGACATGTTGAACGAAGCCGTGCGTTCGCTGAAGAATGGCAAGGAGCCGGATCTGGCGGCACCACTGGCCACCACGACCGAGATCAATCTGCATGTTCCTGCGCTGCTGCCAAGCACCTATTGCGGCGACGTGCACGAGCGGCTATCGATCTACAAACGTCTGGCCAATTGCAAAACGCAGGATGCCGTCAACGATCTGCAGGAAGAATTGATCGACCGTTTCGGCAAGCTGCCGGATGCGGCACAGGCGCTGGTGGAAACGCACAGGCTGCGTGTAGCAGCGGTGCCGGTCGGCATCATCAAGATAGATGCGCACGCAGAATCTGCGACTCTGCAGTTCGAGCCGAATCCACCTATCGATGCGATGCGCATCATCGAACTGATACAAAAAAATCGTCACATCAAGTTGAGCGGTCAGGATAAATTGCGTATTACCGCAAACATGCCCGACCTCGCCGCACGCGTACTCCAGATCAAGAACACGATACGCGCACTGCTAACATAAAAATCTATCTTGAATCGACATCACCATGAATCTGATTTTGCAAGGCCTGAACGTACAACGTCACATCGTCGAACAGATCGCCGGTCTGGCCCGCCCGCGCACGATCGTCGCCATCGGTGAGCATGCCTACCGCTGTATCGATGTCAGTTACAACGATGAAGTGAAATCGCAAATCGATATGGCGGCGTGGGCCGCGCAGCTGGACTACGCCTTCATCGAACGCAGCCGCTCGCTGTCCGACTTCAAGCTGCTTGTCATGGATATGGATTCGACGCTGATCACGATCGAATGCATAGACGAGATTGCCGATATGCAAGGTTTGAAACCGCAGGTTGCAGAAATCACCGAAGCCGCCATGCGTGGCGAAATCGAATTCAAGGAAAGCCTGACGCGCCGCGTCGCCCTGCTCAAGGGCCTGGATGCCGGTGCACTGCAGCGCGTCTACGATGAACGCCTGGCCCTGTCGCCGGGCGCTGAAAAAATGCTCGCGGCAATCCAGGCCGCCGGCATGAAAACGCTATTGGTCTCTGGCGGCTTTACCTTCTTCACCGATCGCATGAAGCAGCGACTTCAGCTCGACTACACGCACTCCAACGAACTTGAAATCGTGGACGGCAAACTGAGCGGCCGCGTCATGGGCGGCATTGTTGACGGCGCAGAAAAGAAAGCGACGGTTGAACGCGTGTGCAAGGAATTGGATATCGCGCCGCGCCAGACTATCGTCATGGGCGACGGCGCCAACGATTTGCGGATGATGGGCATTGCCGGATTGTCGGTGGCGTTTCGCGCCAAACCGGTGGTGCGCGCGCAAGCTGACGTCGCTTTAAATTTCGTCGGACTGGATGGAATCCTGCAACTATTTTCCAGTTAATTCATCCAAGTTTTTCAAAGCTCAAATACTTTTCCTGGCGCATTTTATTTCTGTAAAAAAAGAACGCTCAACATAAGCCCTCATCCACATCAAAATATTTCATTGATAGGTTAATTTTTTGCATCAATGCGCTGTGAAGCGGCTGCTATCGTACTGTGCCCTGCGCTGGGACGACTAGCAAGGGCAGAAAAATAGCTCCCCCGATCAAAGGAAAAGACATGATATGGCAACAAATCTACGATCCGCTTAACAGCTTCGGTTTCTCTACACTGGCAGCCGGCATTCCGGTTGCAGTGCTGCTGGCGGCACTGGCATTCTTCCATATGAAGGCTCACCTCGCCGCCGGCCTTGCACTCGTCGTCGGCATCGCGATTGCCGCTCTTGTATTCGGCATGCCGGTGGCCATGGCCGGCAAGGCAGCCGGTTACGGTATTGCTGCAGGCTTGTTCCCGATCGGCTGGATCGTGCTGAACATTATCTTCCTGCATCGCCTGACGACGCTGAACGGATATTTCAAGGTATTGCAAAACAGCATAGGCGGCATCACTGAAGATCGTCGCCTGCAATTGCTGCTGGTTGCCTTCTGTTTCGGCGCGTTCTTTGAAGGCGCTGCAGGTTTCGGTACACCGGTTGCTGTAACGGGCGCGATCCTGATCGGTCTCGGCTTCTCGCCGCTGGCTGCTTCCGGCCTAGCACTGATCGCCAACACCGCTCCAGTTGCCTACGGCGCACTGGGTGCACCGGTGATCGCACTGGCTTCCGTGACCGGCATCGACGTACTGGATCTGTCTGCAATGATCGGACGCCAACTGCCTTTCTTCTCGGTACTGGTGCCGTTCTGGCTGATCTGGGCATTTGCCGGCTTCCGCGGCATGCGTGAAATCTGGCCGGCAATTCTGGTGGCTGGCGCATCGTTTGCCATTCCGCAATTTCTGGTTTCCAACTATCACGGCCCATGGCTGGTTGACGTCATTGCCGCCATTGTGTCGATGGGCGCACTGACGCTGTTCCTGAAAGTATGGCAACCAAAGAAAATCTGGACCTCGACTGCCCTGCGTAATCGCAACGACAATTCCAAGGACGACATCAAGGATGAGCCCGTCACCGCGGACAATACTGCCACTGCCAACATTACCGTTGCCAAATCGTGGATGCCTTGGGTGATTCTGTCTGTCTTCGTATTCGTCTGGGGTACACCGTTCTTCAAGAAGGCCATTGATGCAGTCTGGTCGTGGAAGTATGCGATTCCCGGCCTCGACAAGATGGTCATGAAGATGCCGCCAGTGGCCAAGGAACCATTCGTCGAAGCGGCCGTATATAACTTCAACATTCTTTCAATGGCTGGCACCGGCATTCTGGTTTCTTCCATCGTGGCAGGTGCGTTGATGGGTTATTCCTTCCGCCGCATGCTCAAGGAATACTGGAACACCATCGTACTGGTACGTTATTCGCTCATGACCATTTGCGCGATGTTCGCTGTCGGTTACCTGAGCAAATACGCAGGTCTGGATGCAACTCTCGGCCTGGCATTTGCGCATACCGGCGTGTTCTATCCGATGTTCGGTACCCTGCTAGGCTGGCTGGGCGTGGCGCTGACCGGTTCGGATACTGCTGCCAACGTCTTGTTCGGCAGCCTGCAAAAAACGACTGCTGAACAACTGGGCCTGCCACCAGTGCTGATGGCATCCGCCAACAGCGCGGGCGGCGTGATGGGCAAGATGATCGATGCGCAATCGATTGTGGTCGCCTCTACCGCAACCAAATGGTATGGCCACGAGGGCGACATTCTGCGCTACGTGTTCTTCCACTCGATCGCTCTGGCCATCCTGGTCGGCTTCCTGGTGACGCTGCAGGCTTATGTGATTCCATTCACGTATATGGTCGTCAAATAAGAAAAGCAGCAGATAAAAAAACGGGCCCATTGCGGGCCCGTTTTTTTTGATCATTTTTCCTGATGCATCGACACACCATCTGACGCATCCTTCATCCGCGCTGCCCCGTTCAAGCTTGATCGTTTAAAATGTTTGCAGACATACATGTCAAACAATGTTAACAAGCGGAACTTCAGTTTCTTTTATGCATCAAAGTGACTGAACCTTCATAAAGACCGGACCATGAATCAAAACCTTGTTTTAGACAGCCCTTTGCAATCCGCAAAAAACCTCGCGTGGTGGTTGTATATCGCGCACGCCGCCAGCCTGATTTTTTCACTCGGTGCATTTTCCTTCATCCCACTGATTATCAATTACGTCAAACGGGCGGATAGCGCCAACACTTTTGTCTACAGCCATCACGGCTGGCAGATTCGTTCCTTCTGGTGGTATCTGGTGTGGATGACGCTGGGCGGCATCTTCTTCATGACCTTCATCGGCATACCCGTCGCCTTCCTGATCTGGACCGTGGCATGGCTGTGGAAGCTGTATCGCCTGATCAAGGGCATCGTGGACTTGAACGACAACAAGGCGATGCCTTGACAGTATTTTCTTGCAGCCATCAAAAAAAGCATCCATCCGGATGCTTTTTTTATTCATGATGTTTGCCTGCATCAGCTATTCAATCAGTTGAAGAGCTGATCCTGGCACGGAAATCAGCACTCGCTTCCGGCATGAGGCAAGACAGGTTTGCTTTCCCGCTTAAATTTACTTATGCTGTAAAAAAGGCGCGTAGTGAATCACAGCGATGAATCACAGCAGCGAATCGCAAGCTGCCTTATTGCAATGCACCGGAAGTTGAAAAAACAGACTTTAGCAACATCAAGCGTCACTCATTAACTCAATCACTTGCTTCATTCACGCGATGAATACTTTTGGCCCGAGACAGGTTGACGCATCCAGTTGGCGACGCTGGGTCAGCGAAGCATTGCACTTATCCAGCAAGCATTTCGTACTGAATGTCGCCCTCGTTCTTTTCACACTGGGTGTGGCCAGCCAGTTTCCTGCGCTGGTGCTGACGATTATCTCCCCCGTCCTGGTCGGTGCCTTTGTCCTCGTGGCATATAGTGCAGACTCATCTGAGTCGCTTGCAAAGGTACTGAAATCATCGTCCTTTTCCCTGTTGCGCATCCTGTTTTGTTCAGCTGCAACAGTGCTGACTATGACGATCGCGATGTTCGTCATTCTGCATATTGTCCAAAGTACCGTCGTTCCCTCGGGAGAACCGTCGGTCTATATCGAGAAATCGCACCAACTAAGTGAATTCATGGCCGGATCGAAGGCACTTTTTTCCATCGGCATCTGGTTGCTAGTGATCCTGCCGTGGTTTGCGATTCCGCTCATCGTATGCACCGACCTGCCGCTCAGATTATGTCTGGACCACACCTTCAAGGCTTTCAATCAAAACAAGTTTGTTGTCATCGTCGTCTTTGTCTGTGCCGTGCTGTTGATGGGCGGTGCACTGCTCCACGGCCTGACTGTAGTGCCGCTGTATCCTATCCTGGGTGGGATTCTGTATGCATCGTACCGACACATTTTCCTCGGGCTTCCGCCGCTGGAAACTGCCAGTGAAAAAGTGAAACTGCCGCGCTACGCGCGCATCCGCCAATAAAAAAGCATCCACAAGGGATGCCCGGTTTTACAGCGCGTCAAACGCCTGTCTGAGATCGCCGATCAGATCGTCAGGGTCTTCCAGGCCGATATTCAGTCGCAACAATTGCCCCTGATGTGGCCAGTTCCGTCGCATGTGCTGCATGCGATACGGCACGCACAAGCTGTTGGCGCCACCCCAGCTGAAACCTATCTTGAACAGTTTCAGGCTATCGACAAAGCGATCCGTCTGCGCTTCGGTATAACGTGCATCGAACAGAATGGAAAATAATCCGCCGGCGCCGCTGAAGTCACGCTGCCATATTTCATGCCCTGGACATTCCGGTAATGCAGGATGCAGGACGGTCGCAATCTGCGGCTGGGTCTGCAGCCAGGCGGCTATCTTGCGTGCTGCGGCATCGTGCGCCTCGAAGCGCAATTTCATGGTTGGCAAACTGCGCAGCACCAGATAACTGTCATCGGCACTCACGCCGAAACCCAGTCGCATATGCGCCAGTTCCAGCCGGTGATTCAAGGCCTGATCCTGCGTGATGACTGCGCCCATCAACACATCAGAACCGCCGGATTGATACTTGGTCAGCGCCTGCATCACGATATCGACACCCAGATCGAAAGCACGTAATGCAATCCCCGCCGACCAGGTATTGTCGAGTGCAACCAGTACGCTTTTTGCATGCGCTGCTTTACAAATGGCGGGAATGTCCGGCACTTCCATCGACACCGAGCCCGGCGCTTCGGTCCAGATCAGTCTGGTATTGGGTTGAATCAGATCGGCGATGCCGCTGCCGATCAGTGGATCGTAGTAGCGCGCTGCAATGCCAAAATCATGCGCCAGCCAGTTGGCCAGTTCGCGATTCGGGTTGTAGACGTTATCGGGGATCAGTACATCGTCGCCGCTTTTGAGGAAAGCGAAATCGACCATCGCAATCGCCGACAGGCCGCTGGGCGCCAGCAGGCAATGCTTGCCGTTTTCTATGGCTGCCAGCCGTGCTTCCAGCGTGAAAGTGGTCGGCGTGCCGTGCAAGCCGTAGGTATAAGCCGTCTTGTCCTGCCAGTTGCGCGAGCGCATGCTGGCCACATCCTTGAACAAGACTGTCGATGCGTGATGGATAGCTTGCGGAAAGGCGGCGAATCCTTCGGGCGCCACATAATCATGGTGGATCAGGGCGGTCTGGAACGAGGTGCGATCGGTCACGCGCTTCTCCAATAAAATTACGGTTTGTCGGCCTTGGCTACCGCCTTTTTACCAACTCTGGAAACAGCAGATTGCTTGAGCGGCACTACTTTCAAGGCAAACGGTTTGGTGAACGAACCGTCAGCCGACATCCAGGTTCCGGATAGCATATCGCCTTCCAGCTTGCCGTCCCATTGACCGGAAATATTGGTGCCGTTTTCCGACTCTTCCATGAACAGTATCTCGCCTTCGATTTCACCGGCCAGCAGGATCTTGGCCGAATTGCCGAAGATGAAATACTCACCTTCTATGCCTTCATCGATTTCAGCTTTGGGACGAATATGAACTTGCACATCCGTATCGCCCAAAGTGCCGCGCAGGGTAACCGGTTTCAGGAACAGCGCCGGAACTGCAGGAATCAACGGGCTGGCAGCAGAAGTTGCAGCTGGCGCGGTGGTTTTGGCAGGCTCTTGTGCAAACACGCCAGCACCGGTGCAGGCCAGTGCGACCAAAGAAGCAAGCAAACATTTTTTCATCATGCTTCAGCCCACAGATCATGCGCATCGGCACCAGTGATTTTCACATCGACGAACTCGCCGACCTTGTATTTGATATGCGGTTCGTATGGCGCCTTGACGTAGACCACGCCATCGATTTCCGGTGCGTCTGCACCAGAGCGTGCAGTGGCTGCGCCAGTGCGGTTGACTTCATCGATCAGCACGCGCATGGTCTTGCCGACTTTTGCCTGCAAGCGTTTTTTCGAAATTTCTTCCTGCAGCAACATCACGCGGCCACGACGTTCTTCGCGCACTTCTTCCGGCACTGCATTCGGCAAATCATTTGCCGTTGCGCCTTCCACCGGTGAATAGGCAAAGCAGCCGAGGCGGTCGATTTCTGCTTCTTTCAGGAAGTCGAGCAGGTATTCGAACTCTGCTTCGGTTTCACCAGGGAAACCGGCAATGAAAGTCGAACGTATCGTCAGATCGGGACACATCGCGCGCCACGCCTGGATGCGCTCAATATTTTTTTCGCCGCTGGCCGGACGCTTCATGCGCTTTAACACATCCGGATGCGCGTGCTGCAGAGGCACGTCCAGATACGGCAGGATTTTTCCTTCGGCCATCATCGGAATGATCGCGTCCACGTGCGGATATGGATACACATAATGCAAACGTACCCATGCGCCATAAGGAGCCGCCAGTTCGCCCAGTGCTTCCACCAGTTGCGTCATATGCGTCTTGACCGGCTTGCCGTTCCAGAAGCCCATGCGGAATTTGATATCGACACCGTAGGCGCTGGTATCTTGCGAAATGACCAGCAATTCCTTCACGCCGGCCTTGAACAGGTTTTCCGCTTCCATCATCACGTCTGCAATCGGGCGCGATACCAGATCGCCGCGCATCGAAGGAATGATGCAGAAGCTGCAGCGATGGTTGCAGCCTTCGGAAATTTTCAGATACGCAAAATGCTTGGGCGTCAGCTTGATGCCTTGCGGCGGCAACAGATCAAGGAAAGGAGCATGCGGTTTCGGCATATGCAGATGCACGGCATCCATTACTTCGCCGAGCGCGTGCGGGCCGGTAACGGCCAGCACTTTCGGATGCACTTTCTGGATGATGTCGTCGCCATTGGCGTCTTTTTTCGCACCCAGGCAGCCGGTCACAATGACGCGGCCGTTTTCATGCAGCGCTTCGCCGATGGCGTCCAGCGATTCCTGCACGGCAGCATCGATGAAACCGCAGGTATTGACGATCACCAGATCGGCGCCATCGTAGGACTTGGCGGTGTCATAGCCTTCGGCGCGCAACTGGGTAAGGATTTGCTCTGAATCGACCAGGGCTTTCGGGCATCCGAGGGAAACGAAGCCGATTTTGGGTGTTGCTGGGGGAGCGTTGGTCATGGTGCAGACAGGTAAGAAACGAAGCCGCTATTGTACCCTCTTGACCGCCCTGCCTGCCATCTCACGCAAGGTGGATGGCTCTACGCTGTTACTTGTTGTTTTTATCACCAGAAGGCGGAACGGGCGGAACAAAAGGAAAGGCGCCAAACATATTCTTCGACTGCGTTTGCATCTGCTCCTGCATTTGCACGAACAGGTTTTTGCTCTGCTCGATGTAGTTGCTCATCATGCCCTGCATCATCGGGCCTTGCACGTTCATGAACTGTGCCCACATTTCTGGACTGAAGGGCTTGCCTTCATACAAGCCCTTGGAGTTTTCGGTCAGCTTGTTCTGGATGTCGATGAAGGCCTGGATGTTTTTTTCCAGATACGAACCCATCATGCCCTGCATTGCATGCCCGTAGTAGCGAATGATTTGCGACAACGCCGCGCTGGAAAACATCGGCGAACCGTTGGCTTCTTCTTCCAGAATGATCTGCAACAGAATACTGCGCGTCAGATCTTCATCGGTCTTGGCATCGACTACCGAAAACTGTTCGCTATCGAGCACCAGCTGTTTGACGTCGGCGAGCGTAATGTAGGAACTGGTTTGCGTATCGTACAGACGACGATTCGGATACTTCTTGATCAAACGCTCGGCCATTTTTTTTGTACTCGTCATCAGGAATCCCAACTTGCTGCGTCGCAACGCAATTATTTGTTTCAGTTGTCTCAGGTAGCGAGCTCTGCTCGCTTCGTCAGGCCATTATAGTGCTAAAAAAAAGGGGATTACGCAACAAGTAGCAGGTTTACCTGTCTGCCGCACTGCAAGAAAATCTCCAGCCATGCCGGCCTTTCTTTTATTTAGCTTGCCTTCACCTTCACATAACGACCCGGCGCGGCTTCGATCGGCTTGAACTCGGCGTTCCCCATCTTGTGCGGCGCCTTTACTTTTTTACCCGCATGCTGCGCCAGAAAATCGCTCCATGCCGGCCACCAGCTGCCAGCCACTTCCGTGGCACCAGCCAGCCATGACAGCGCATCTGTCTCCCTCTGATCATTGATCCAGTAATGGCGTTTGCTCTTGCCAGGCGGATTGATCACGCCGGCAATGTGACCGGCTGCACCGAGCACAAAACGATTTTGCTGCGGTTTCTTGCGATTCAAGATAGCGGTCGATGCATAGGCGCTGGTCCACGGAACAATGTGATCGTCGCGCGAACCGTAAATAAAGCTGGGGGCATCGATTTTGCCAAAATCGATTTTTTTGCCAGCCAGTTTGAATTTCCCTAACTGCTTCAAATTGTTTTCCAGATAGGTATTGCGCACATACCAGCAATACATGGGCCCCGGCAGATTGGTGCTGTCGGCATTCCAGTACAGCATGTCGAAAGGCACCGGATTTTCGCCCTTCAGGTAATTGGATGTCACGTAATTCCAGATCAGTTCATTCGAGCGCAAGCTGGCAAACGCCGCATTGAAATCCAGCCCCTTCATCAAGCCGCCGTGCCCAATCAACTCCTCAGTTTCCTTGATCTTTGCTTCATCGATATACACATCAAGAATACCGGTATCGGAAAAATCGAGGAAGGTCGTCAGCAAAGTCAGGCTCGCCGCCGGTTTCTCGCCGCGCGCGCATGCCAGCGCCAGTGCATTTGCAAGCATGGTGCCGCCTACACAAAAACCCAGTACATTGATTTTTTCCTGTACAGAGATAGCTTGTGCGACGCTGATCGCCTGCAGCACACCACTTTCCACATAGTCATCCCAGGTCGCATGCGCAATCGATGCGTCGGCATTGCGCCACGAAATCAGGAATACCGTGTGCCCCTGCTCGACTGCGTAACGCACGAAGGAATTATGCGGCTGCAAATCGAGAATGTAGTATTTATTGATGCAGGGCGGCACCAACAGCAGCGGCCGCTCATATACAGTGGGCGTCAGCGCCTTGTATTGCAGTAACTGGAACAGATCGTTCTCGAAGATCACCGCACCTTCGGTAATCGCCACATTGCGACCGACTTCAAATGCCGATTCATCGCTTTGCGAAATACGGCCTTTCTGCATATCTTCAAACAGGTGCTTGAGGCCATTGGTCAGGCTTGCGCCATTGGTCTCGACAATTTTCTGCTGCGCTTCCGGATTGGAAAAAAGAAAATTTGCCGGCGACATCGCGTTGACCATCTGCTCTACCCCAAAGCGAATTTTCTGCTTTACCTTGGGCGTGACCTGCATCGCATCCGCCATCGCCGCCAGGAATTGTGCGTTCAGCAAATACACGGACGCATTGAAAGCATGCAAGGTACTCGATTGCCATGCAGCAGCGGAAAAACGCTTGTCGGCAAGCGGCGGCACTTGCGCCGTCAGCATCTGCTGCCATAAAGTCAAAAACTTTTGCGCATAGTCACGCTGCAATTCCGCAGCAACGGCGGGATCGATAAGCACGGCAGAAGACGGAGGCAATTCAGGTTTATTCATACTGGCAATTCTCTTTTCGAGTATCTTTGCGGTTTGAGTAACTTCACATACTTATATGTACATTATTGCCATCGCATGGATTTACGTCGTTTTCATGATGTCCATCATGGAAACATCCGTCATCGCGGGCATCATGACCTTCCTGCTGTACGGCGTCCTGCCGGTTTCGATTATTGTATACGTGATGGGCACCGGGCAGCGCAAGCGCAAACGTCGGGCACAGGAAATGCAGCGGCGCGAAGAAATAATGAACAATGCGGAGCGGGAAAAAGCGCAATGAAGAACGCGCCATCGGCTGAATGCCGGCCCGAAGTTTGAACTGCAGTCTTGCCGACAGCGTACTGCCTGCTTATTCCAGCCAGACCAGAGAGGCCATGCGTCCGGTGACACCATCGCGGCGATATGAATAAAAGCGCCGGGTTTCGCTGATTGTACAGAAATTGCCGCCACTGACATCCATCACGCCGACGTTTGCCAGGGTGGATCGCGCCAGTTGATAAATGTCGGCCAGATATTTCCCGGGACGCGCGGCGACAGGCTGGAAGGCATGGCGCATGAGCGGATTTTTCGCCGCAAAAACCTGCAGCACCTCTTCCCCCACCTCAAATTGCATAGGCCCGATCGCCGGACCCAGCCACGCATGCAGCGTGTCGCCTCCGGCGGCGCGCATGGCGGCCACCGTATTTTCCAGTACGCCGCCTGCCAGACCGCGCCAGCCGGCATGCGCCGCACCGACGACACGTCCAGCCGCATCGGCGAACAAAACCGGTAGGCAATCTGCCGTCATGATCGCGCACACCACGCCGCGCTGCGTCGTAAAGCTGGCATCGGCAGACGGCGCATCACTCACCTTTGCCGCATCGAGCACGGTCGTGCCATGCACTTGCGTCAGCCACGCCGGTTCGCCCGGCAGATGGCGGCGAATCTGCGCGCGATTAAGCTGCACGCAATCGCTTGCATCGCCGACATGCACGCCCAGATTCAATCCGCCACCGCCCTGCCCGTCGTCATACGGCGCCGGACTGTTGCCGCAGGGGCGCGTCGTTGCCAAGGCGCGCACGCCAGGCAGTTTCTTACCCCATTGTGGCAGTATCAATTCCATGATCGGACGTGAGTGCAAACGTGCATGAGAGAAGATGAGGAACGCTTCAGTAGGCTTTGATGCCGCTACGTGCAATCAGATCGGCAAAGTCCTGCGGCAACTCCGACGACCATTCGACTGCCGCACCCGAGACCGGATGGACCAGGCCGAGGCGGCGTGCATGCAAAGCCTGACGCGGAAATACCGTCGTCAGATGCTGCTTGCCGTACAAGGCATCGCCGACCAGCGCAAAACCTATCGATTGCATATGCACGCGTATCTGATGCGTGCGTCCTGTTTCCAGCTGACACATCATCAGACTGACCGGACGGCCATCCAGCATGCCGGTTGCCAGGCGCTGGAAATGCGTAAGCGCAGGTTTGGCAGTCAAATTCTCAGAAACCGCCATCTTGACGCGATCACGCGAATGACGACCGATGGAGGTATCCACTTTGCCCGACACGTTGGGCGTGCCCCACACCAGCGCCAGGTATTCGCGCTTGACGGTACGTGCCTGCAACTGGCGCACCAGATCCGTATGCGCCACCAGCGTTTTTGCCACCACCATCAAGCCGCTGGTGTCCTTGTCCAGCCGGTGCACGATACCGGCGCGCGGCACACCTGCAATTGCCGGCAGGTAATGCAGCAAGCCATTCAGCAGCGTGCCCGACCAGTTTCCGGCCGCCGGATGCACAACCAGCCCGGCCGGCTTGTCTATGACCAAAATCGCCGCATCCTCATAGGCAATGTTCAAATCCATCGCTTCCGGTTTGAACGCCTCGTCTTCCGGCGCCGGCTGCGGATAAATCACGACTTTTTCATCGCCGTACACAGTCATTTTGGCGCGTGCAATCTCGCCGTCGACGCTGACATGGCCGGCATCTATCCATTGCTGCAAACGACTACGGGAATATTGCGGAACAAGAGTGGAAAGCACCTTGTCCAAGCGGACGCCGCAGACTGCAGGCGTCAAATCCAGCTCTATCGGCGGAACGTCGAGCAAATCGCCGTCCGCTTCGTCCATGCCGTCCAAATCGCCTGTCGGCATTGTTTTATTCACAATCGGTGTTTCAGTTGGGTTCACTGCAAGTCCCATCGGCTATAATCATTCATTGTCTGGCGGTATCCTCGCAAAATCTCATGCAAAAACAAATGTTAAAACTTACTTATATTGCTCTTGCCTTTTTGTTGTCCGCATGTAGCCTCACACCCGACCAAATCGACGAGACCAAAAACTGGTCGCCGTCCAAATTATACTCGGAGGCTCGTGAAGAGATGAATACCGGCAATTACGAAAAAGCCGTTAGTCATTTCGAAAAGCTGGAGTCGCGCTATCCATTCGGCACCTATGCCCAGCAGGCGCAGATGGAAATTGCCTACGCCTATTACCGCCAAGGCGATCAACCGCAGGCGCTGGCCGCCGTCGAACGCTTCATCAAACTGCACCCGGATCATCCGAACGTCGATTACATGTACTACCTGCGCGGCCTGATCAACTTCAACGACAAGGTCAGCGTTTTCGATTTCCTGTCGCGCCAGGACCCGACCGAACGTGATCCGAAAGCTGCACGTGAAGCCTTCGATTCATTCAAGCTACTGACCGAACGTTTCCCGGACAGCAAATACACACCCGATGCTTCCGCACGCCTGGCCTATCTGGTCAATGCGATGGCGCAATACGACGTGCACGTTGCGAATTACTACTATCGTCGCGGCGCCTACCTGGCTGCCGCCAACCGCGCGCAGGCAGCAGTCAAGAATTACCCGGGCGCACCGGCTGCAGAAGGCGCACTATACGTGATGATTCAGTCCTACGACGCATTGAATCTGCCGCAATTGCGCGACGATGCAGAACGTGTGATGAAAACCAACTTCCCGAACAGCGTGTATTTCCACGGCGGCCCGAAGAAGGACAAGCCCTGGTGGCAAATCTGGTAATTGATTCAGACAAAAAGCCTCGCATTGCGAGGCTTTTTTCATTAACGTATGAAATATTGAGACGATATTGCTAAGTGTATTGCGTGTTAATTCTCGCCAGCTCGACATTGGAAGAAGGGTCTGCGTAAAAGGACACATAGCCATTCCCGGCGCGGAAATCCCCTGAAAATGACAATAAATCACCTGTCGCATCCATGCGCACTGTCAGTACGCTATAAGTGCCGTTAGACATTCCCATATTGATAACATCTTGGGCAGTGAACTGCAAAGTACTAGCTACGCCATCTCTTATATCCAGCGTAGTCATACCCGTGACTTTGTAATCCCCAGGACCTGTACCTGTCAGAAAACTAGTCATATTTATCGTTGAATTAGTCGTAATATCAAACAGTTTTAGCGTATCACTCCCATCTCCGCCAACAATGTGATCAATATTCGCTATTGTCGATCCTGTCATCTTTGCCCAATAAGTATCGTTGCCCGCCCCCCCTGTTAAGGTATTGTGTCCGCCTTCACGCCCATCCAACAAGTCTGCACCGCCACCACCATTTAATACGTTAGTTGTACCGCTTCCAAGTGCAGTCAATATGTTAGCGTTTCCATCCCCCGTTAAAGTGCTTTTCACGCCACCAATTGCACTACCGGTGAGATTTTCTATTCCGTTATATGTATCTCCATTTGCATACCCGCCGGTACCACCGACCCCCGATAGCAAACTGGCGACAACATCGGTTGTCGATGATTTGTAACTGACCGTATCTCCACCCGTCCAATTTAACAAAACATTCGTGCTTGCACCTACCGTAGTATTGCCACCACCAGTAAATGCATTGGCGGCATCATTTGCAATAAACGTATCGTTGCGGCCAGTACCAATCACATCCTGGATATTGATAAAGATGTCGCCCGCAGCAAAACCACCAGAAGTACCCGCACCAGTCGTGTTGGTCAAATCAACAGTTACCCCAACGCCTGTCGTCGCAGTGTCCTTAGCGTAGCTAACTACATTGTGTATACCAATTGCTTCACCCGTCCCACCATTGAAGACATTCGCTACATTATTGGCAAAGAAAGTATCGCCAAACGAACTACCGATTACATTTTCTATGCTTTCGTAGCGGTCATTTAAAGCGTACCCACCTGCCGTCGAGCCTGCAGCAAGTAGGCCTGCGGTCAGATCTACTGTCACAGCTAGATTCGAATTCATGTAGCTGACTGTATCCGAACCAGCTCCACCCTTGAATATGTTCGCTTGCGTGCCGGCTATAAAGATATCGTTATGGTCACTGCCAATAACATTGTAAATATTGACGAGTGTATCGCCCTGCGCATCGGCACCGCTACCACTACCATTTGTCAAATCGATGGTAACAGCGCCCGATGAACCGACATAGCTAGCGTAATTTCCAGTACCCACGCCTGTCATCGCATCTGCACCTGCCCCACCGCGAATGATTGAGTTACCTCCCGCGGCACCCTTCAACACGTCGTCGTAGCCACTACCGGTAACGTTTTGTATGTTAATGAACTTGTCTCCATTGGCATAAAAACCGCTGGTGCCTGTCGTATTTGATAGGTCCACATGCACGATGCCAGTCGAAGCGCTGTAATCGACAGTATCAATACCACCTGCCCCACCGTCGAAAATATTGGCATTGGTATTGGCATAAAAAATATCATCGAAGCTGCTGCCTATCAGATTATCGATATAGGTCAGATGATCACCGACGGCATCGCTGCCAGCGCCCGAACCAAATCCAGTTTCGAGATTGACGATAACCCCTGCTGCTGATCCCGCATAACTGGCATAAGTGTTCATACTGTTGGAGGAAACGCCAGTAAGACTATCAGCACCGCCCAAGCCAGTAAGGACAGTTTTCCCGGTAGCAGCAGCGATCAATGTGTCGGCGAACTTACTGCCGATGACATTTTCAATATTGGAATACGTATCTCCGGTTGCCCAACCTGCGGAACCAGAATTGGTCGAAAGATTGACAGTAACACTAGCGTTTGCATCGCTGTAGGTAACCGTATCCGCACCTGCATTGCCTTCGAATTTATTGGCAACGTCACTGGCAATGAACGTGTCATCACCTGAGCCGCCGGTCGCATTCTGGATATTCGTCAGCGTATCCTGTACGCCTGCACCCGATGTGTAATAACCACGACCGTTCGCCAGGTCGACCGTGACAGCCGACGTCTCATTAAGATAACTGACTGTGTTATTACCCGTTCCACCATCTACAGTGTTGGCAACTGCGCCTGCCGAAATGATGAACAAATCATCCTTACTCGTGCCGACAGCATTCTGAATATTTGCATACACGTCGCCAGCAGCAAAACCCAATGCGGCATTGCCAGCGCCATTGCCATAACCCTTGTTGGCCACCAGATCGACAATCACACCAAAGCTATCCGTCGATTTTGAATAGTCGACCGTATTGACTCCGCCATCACCATTCAGATTATTGGCCGCTGCACTAGCGTAAAAAATGTCCGTCCCACTGCCACCAATCAGGTTCTGGATATTCGAAAAAGTATCACCTAACGCAAAACCGGTACCGGTCGCTGCAGCATTCGCAGTCGCCAGATCTATCGTGTTATTGCCAGCTGTGCCCGCATAGCTGACCGTATTGTTGCCCAGTCCACCTTCAAATTTATTGGCAGCGCTGCTGGCAATAAAAGTGTCATCACCTGAACCGCCGGTCGCATTCTGGATATTCGTCAGCGTATCCTGTACGCCTGCACCTGATGTGTAATAACCACGACCGTTCGCCAGGTCGACCGTGACAGCCGACGTCTCATTGAGATAACTGACTGTGTTATTACCAGTTCCACCATCTATAGTGTTGGCAACTGCGCCTGCTGAAATGATGAACAAGTCATCCTTACTAGTGCCGACAGCATTCTGAATATTGGTATATACGTCGCCAGCAGCAAAACCCAATGCGGCATTGCCAGCGCCATTGCCATAACCCTTGTTGGCAACCAGATCGACAATCACACCAAAGCTATCGGTCGATTTCGAATAGTCGACCGTATTGACTCCGCCATCACCATTCAGATTATTGGCCGCTGCACTAGCGTAAAAAATGTCCGTCCCACTGCCACCAATCAGGTTCTGGATATTCGAAAAAGTATCACCTGACGCAAAACCGGTACCGGTCGCTGCAGCATTCGCAGTCGCCAGATCTATCGTGTTATTGCCAGCGGTGCCCGCATAGCTGACCGTATTGTTGCCCAGTCCACCTTCAAATTTATTGGCAGCGCTGCTGGCAATAAAAGTGTCATCACCTGAACCGCCGGTCGCATTCTGGATATTCGTCAGCGTATCCTGTACGCCTGCACCTGATGTGTAATAACCACGACCGTTCGCCAGGTCGACCGTGACAGCCGACGTCTCATTGAGATAACTGACTGTGTTATTACCCGTTCCACCATCTACAGTGTTGGCAACTGCGCCTGCTGAAATGATGAACAAGTCATCCTTACTAGTGCCGACAGCATTCTGAATATTGGTATATACGTCGCCAGCAGCAAAACCCAATGCGGCATTTCCAGCGCCATTGCCATAACCCTTGTTGGCAACCAGATCGACAATCACACCAAAGCTATCGGTCGATTTCGAATAGTCGACCGTATTGACTCCGCCATCACCATTCAGATTATTGGCCGCTGCACTAGCGTAAAAAATGTCCGTCCCACTGCCACCAATCAGGTTCTGGATATTCGAAAAAGTATCACCTGACGCAAAACCGGTACCGGTCGCTGCAGCATTCGCAGTCGCCAGATCTATCGTGTTATTGCCAGCGGTGCCCGCATAGCTGACCGTATTGTTGCCCAGTCCACCTTCAAATTTATTGGCAGCGCTGCTGGCAATAAAAGTGTCATCACCTGAACCGCCGGTCGCATTCTGGATATTCGTCAGCGTATCCTGTACGCCTGCACCTGATGTGTAATAACCACGACCGTTCGCCAGGTCGACCGTGACAGCCGACGTCTCATTGAGATAACTGACTGTGTTATTACCAGTTCCACCATCTATAGTGTTGGCAACTGCGCCTGCTGAAATGATGAACAAGTCATCCTTACTAGTGCCGACAGCATTCTGAATATTGGTATATACGTCGCCAGCAGCAAAACCCAATGCGGCATTTCCAGCGCCATTGCCATAACCCTTGTTGGCAACCAGATCGACAATCACACCAAAGCTATCGGTCGATTTCGAATAGTCGACCGTATTGACTCCGCCATCACCATTCAGATTATTGGCCGCTGCACTAGCGTAAAAAATGTCCGTCCCACTGCCACCAATCAGGTTCTGGATATTCGAAAAAGTATCACCTGACGCAAAACCGGTACCGGTCGCTGCAGCATTCGCAGTCGCCAGATCTATCGTGTTATTGCCAGCTGTGCCCGCATAGCTGACCGTATTGCTGCCCAGTCCACCTTCAAATTTATTGGCAGCGCTGCTGGCAATAAAAGTGTCATCACCTGAGCCGCCAGTTACATCCTGGATGTTGACATACGTATCACCAGCGGCATTGCCACCAATACCAACTACACCTACATTGAGCAAGTCTATGGTCAGATCAGCTGTATCAGTCGCATAGCTGACGCGGTTATGCGAAATAGCGGTACTTACACCGCCATCAAAGCGATTGACTGCACCGTTTGCGATAAACAGATCATCGGCGGCGCTACCGATCACGTTTTGAATCGAGGTGTAACTATCGTTATCCGCATATCCGCCAGTACCTGTGCCGTTCAACAAGTTGACCGTCACACCTAAATCTGAAGCCGCATAACTGACCGTATTGGAGCCCAGCCCGCCATCGAAGTTATTCGCCAGGTTGCTGGCGACGAAGGTATCGTCATAACTGGTACCGATTGCATTACGTATGCCGTCATACCGGTCACCCTGCGCATAACCGCCGCTGCCCTCTCCGGCATTCAGATCAACCGTGACTCCACTGCCATCCGTCGCCTTGGCATAGCTGACAGTATCGACACCGCCATTACCGATAAAGGAATTGGCAATATTGTTCGCGATAAAAATATCAGCGCTGGTACTTCCTTTGACATTCTGGATATTGATGAAAGAATCGCCCGTTGCATAGCCACCATTAGCGGTACCAGCCACCAGGTCAACCGTCACACCCGCATTGGAAAGCTCGTAACTGACAGTATTCGAGCCCAGTCCGCCACTGAAGGCATTGGCTACATCACTGGCGATGAAAGTATCGTCACCGCTACCACCGGTCGCATCCTGGATATTGAAGTAGGTGTCTCCTTCAGCCAGGCTACCTGCGCCAGAACCCTGTCCGCTCACCAGGTTGATCGTCACACCCACGGTATCGTTAGCGTAGCTGACACGATTGTGGTCGCCGCCACCACCGTCAAATGTATTCTCGGCGGCACTAGCGATGAAGGTGTCGTTGAATACACTGCCAGTGACGTTTTGAATATTGATGTATTTGTCGCCCTGCGCGAAACCGCCGCTGGTACCCATGCCATTTGCATGAACCAGATCCACCGTCACTGCGCCGGTAGTGGACTCACTATAGTCAACCGTGTTGGAACCGCCGCCGCCATCGAATACATTGGCAGAATCATTGGCGACAAACCTGTCGTTGCCGCTACCACCTATGACATTTTCAATATTCGCCAGCGTATCGCCATCGGCCAGACTACCAGCGCCGGAACCTAGTCCGGTTCGCAAATTGACGATGACACCCGCGGTATCTGCCGCATAGCTGACGGTATCCATCCCATCCAAGCCATCAAAATTATCGGCGTGATTGCTGGCGATGAATGTATCGGCGTAAGCCGTGCCTACGAATTTATCTATGTTTGTGTAGCTGTTGGAGTAAGTTGCAGGCGTGCCCCCAACTGCCGGAGTGAGTTCGATACCGCCGACATTGCGCGACGCATCTACCACCACACCCGACAAATATCGTTCGTAACTGACCGTATCGATACCGCCTGCACCACCATTAAAATTCAGGCTATCGGTGTCGGCGACAAACTTGTCGTCGAACGAACTACCGATGACGTTCTGGATATTTTTATACGTGTCGCCTGCTGCATTGCCACCCGCACCCTGGCCTTTGTAAAAATCAACGTCAACACCAGCAGCAGAACCTGCATAGCTGACAGTATTGACACCACCCATGCCATCAAAATGATTAACGTCCAGGTTCGCGACAAAAGTATCGTTATACGCACTACCGATTACATTCTGGATATTGACGTACTGGTCACCGGCCGCATCATTGCCACTCCCCACGCCGTTCAGCAAATCCACTGTTACGCCAGAAGTGGAGCTCGATGGCGAATTCGCATACGAAACGGTATTTGAACCGCTTGCGCCGCCGTCAAATTTGTTCACCGCATTGCTGGCGATAAAGGTATCGCTAAAACTGCTGCCGACCACATTCTCGATGTTCGTGAAAGTCACATTTCCCGCATAACCACCAGTGCCGGTACCAGTAGCCAGGTTCACCGTGACTGCTGCATTCGATGCAGAAAAATCGATCGTGTCGCTACCCGCGGAACCACCATCCACACCTTTGGTATTGACACCGACGATAAAGGTATCGTCATGTGCGCCACCAATTCCCTTCTGGATATTCTGCAGCGTATCGCGGCCACCAAAACCGTCCAGCGCATTACCAGTATTCAGGTCTACCAGTACGCCCGAAGTCGAATTCGTATAGCCGACGGTATTAATATTGGTTCCACCAATATTCCCCCCTCCGACTATCGTATCGTCGCCCGCACCACTCTGGAAATAAGTATTCCCCTTGCCGCCGTATAACGTGTCATCCCCGGTGCCGCCGTACAGGAAGTCATTCGCATTGCTGCCGTAGATCGTGGTGCCCGCATTGTCACCCGCATGCACGATGTGCGAAATACCCTGTGCCGGCAACACCAATGCACTTTCACCTGTTATCGGATTGGCATAGTTCAGGTCATCCGCAGTGGTCGCATCCTTGAGCACGACTTGTCGCACACTATTGAGTACTTGTATACCCTCTGTCGTAATAACCGTCAATTCAAAATTAAGTTTGAAGTCAGCATGAATCGGGGCACTGGCTTTAGGGTCAACCGTGTCGTAGCGCAACTCAATTCGATAATCTTTTGTGTCTGGTGACACCGGGATTTGATAAACATTATTACCCAAAGAAGTAGCGCCGACGATCGTGATACCGGCTGGTAGTACTGCCGTGATGGTCAGGCTCTGCACCTTACCGTCACCGGTAATCTGCACATTCAGTATTTTACTGAATGTGCCATCGGGCGTATTTCCTATTGGAGCCTGGCCATTCGCCCATATCGTATCAACGTCATTGCCCGCATTGATAATCTGCGGTGCGATCTGGGCGATATTGGAAGTATTGGTATCCGACTGGAAAGCGCTGCTACCGCCGCTACCCTTCAGAACAGTACCGTCCTGCGTCGTACCCACCGTATTCACCAGATGCACCGACAGCGCCGGTGCATTCGGGCCGATCACGAATTCCTGCGGTGTGACACCCGGACGTTCCGGCAAGACCTGGGGTACAGGTTTGATCAGTGGCTGCTGTTGTGAAGCCTGCCCTTCATAATTCGATTTGAAGTTGTTGACCGGCTGCGCATTGGTTTGCACCACGTTCGCTAGTTGCACCATAGCCTTGCTGAGGGCGGATATCGCTGCATTCGCGGCCTGGGCCTGCGCGGCCAGATCCTGAGCGCCTTCAGTTTGACGATAAGAGGCTTCCTCCTGCATATTGCCGCGTCCGTCGCCACCTTGCGGTTCCGTGCTCAGTACCCGCGGCTGATCCAGTTTTTGCAGGGGGATGATGCCGACCTGGTCCATCATATGGGCAGCGCTGTCGCGTCCATTGCTGAAGTCGACCATCACGCTGTCATCCATCGCGCCTATTGCGCCACCAGCCAGCACCAGCTTGGTGCCATCGTTCAGGTACAGCACCATATCGACGTCGACGATATGCACTTTTGCAATATCGCCCTTACCGATTTTCAGTTGGAAGTTGCCCTGCTGATCCGGCGTAACAACGCGGATAGGTGCACCATTTTTGTCAGCCGCAGGCTGGTTATTCGCGGTTTTGGAAACAGGAGCGGTAGCCATCTGAATGTCCCTTCATATTGAGAGCCGGAATTTCACCGACCATCCATCATGCTTACTGCAATATTTGAGCCCGTGGGCCATCGGCAACTATCTTGCCGTCATTAATTACGATAATGCGATCCATCTGCTTCAACAGCACCGGGCTGTGCGTTGCCACTACCAGCGTACGATTCGCCGCAAACGCAACCAGTCTTTCGATAATCTTGTTTTCCGTCATCTGGTCGACACCAGTAGTCGGCTCATCCAGCAATAGCACATTCGGTGTGCTGGCGATCGCCCTGGCCAATGCCACCATCTGGCGCTGTCCGCCGGACAAATTTCCCGGCGCAACCAGCATCTGATCCAGTCGCAACTGGCCGCCGGCCAACAGTTCATCCATGCACGACACATGCAATGCAATCTGGTAAATCGAAGTGCTGATGGTGTTGTCAATGAAGATATTGGATGCCAGCGTGCCATCGAACAGGAAAGGATCTTGCGGTTTGTAAGCAATCGAACGCATGCGTACTTCTTGCGAATAAGCAGCGACCGAGATACCATCCATCAAGACCTGCCCGACATCTGGTGCATGTACGCCAGCGAGGCAACGCAGCAAAGTCGACTTGCCTGAACCGGAACGGCCAACCAGGCCGACTTTTTCACCCGGATTGATGATAAAAGAAATCTGTTTCAGCATCGCCGGCTCATCCGGTTTGATACTGAAGCTCAGGTTAGCCACCTGGATTCTTCCTTCTATTTGCTGTCGGTCTACTTCATTCGTCTTGTTCGTATTCTGTGTGTCCACAAACAATTCCTCAAACGAGGTACGTGCCTGTTTGAAGGTATCGATACGCCCCAGCACCATCGCTACCGAAGACAACATGGAAGCAGCACGACCGACCAGCATCGAAGAAGCGATCAAGGCGCCGACCGTCAGCGCATTTGCTTCCACCATATACACACCGACGACCAGGGTAGCCACGGTCATCAGCGTATAGCCACTGGATGAAATGGTATAGCCGACAGAAGCCCAGAAGCGGCCTTTGGCCTGCGTCACACCTGAAACTTCAGCATCCCGGCTAAACAAATCGAATACACGCTTTTGCAAGGCCGAAGTTTTCAGGGTTTCAATACCGAACACCAGGCCTGCGAGTTTGTCCGTTTTCGTTGCGCCTACAGTCATGGCGACGCGCGCATAATCATTGGCCGGTATTTTGCACAGCAGTTGAGCGCCGACCAACAGGCCGCCACCGACCAGCACCACCCACAAGATAGGGCCACCTATCAAGCCTATTGCCAGCAAATAAAGCAGCAGGAAAGGAAAGTCGATGATCACCAGCATGTAATTCGACGACAGCAAATCGCGGGCGCTGGTGATATCCCGATACTTTGCCAGTACCACGCCGACCGGCCAGCTCACACGTGCAGCCAGCAATTTCTTGACGACCGCCAGATCAAAATCGATATCGAACTTGCCCGCTAGTTGCTCGACATAGAAAGTGCGTATCACGCGCAATACGAATTCCAGCGCGAGGAACAGCAACATGCCCAGCGTCAGTGCCCACAAAGTGTCCGGAATATGGTTGCCGATCACCTTGTCGTACACCAGGCGCGAATAGATAGGCAAAAGCAAACCGAATACATTGATCAGGAAGCCCGCGACCACGATCTCCACCAGACGTTTGCCGTATGCGCGCAACATCGTCACATACATAGGATCGCGCGTAATCTCGCCCAAAGCTTCGCGCAATACACCAACGCCACCCTCTACCGGTGCGGTAGCCTGGGTGGCGGGTATGGCAGCGTCAGGAAGATCCGGCAACTTGCTCATATGCTTGACTGTTTTCTTGCTCGTTATTATTGCTTATGGTTGGTTATTGTTACTTGCTGTCGCCACGATTCGACAGTTCGCGCATCGCTTCACGCAACTCCAGGCGCAGATCCTTGATCATGGTCTGGCGACCATTACGCATCTCTTCAATAATGGTTTGCGACATCACGTTTTGACGTACCAGAGCTTCACTGATATTCGCCAATGCTTGCGGAATCGCATCCAGTCCCTTGATACGTTCATTCTGCATCGCCATGTGTTTTGCCAGATCGATCTGCAACTGACGCGCAGCCAATGCATCACGCGTAATGTTGGCAGAGTTCTCGCCAATCACAGTACCCAATTGACCCAATCGGCTTGCGACGTTCGAATGAATTTCTGCCTGATGCTGGATCGCATTCAGTTCATCGCCCAGACGGATGGATACCTGTGACAACAAGCCAGGCAATTGCGCGATATGTTGCGCCGTTTTTTCATGCACGCTGGCGACGTCCGACTGCTGTGCCTGCAAGGACGACATCGCCGACGACAAAGCGGTCTGCCCGCTTTGCATCGCACCGACGATTTGCGGCAAGACATCAAAACTACGCAACGCAATATCACCATTCACACTCAGTCTCTCATTCAGCAATGAGAGACTCTGCGTAATATCCTGCGTCGATTCCAGTTTCTGGTTAATCATCTGACCCAGACCGCGAATTTCTTCCAGAGTCTGCTGCCCTACTTCATGCATACGCGGTCCGAATGTCACCAGTTGGCGAATGTTCTTCGACTCATCTATGCTCTCCTGGAACAGGCGCGCCACGGTCGACAGTCTTTCATTCATCGCTTCCAGTTTCATACCGGCTTGCAGCGAAGCATCGGAACTATTGCGCGAAGTCAATACCGATTCACGCTGCAAGACCATCAGATCGTGCAGGAACTCTGTCAGGAAAGATTCAGAAATACCCTGGCGTTGCGATGCGCCCGGGCCGGACATTTCATGTACAACGTGCTCGACCATCACGCTAATGCATTCACGTGCTGCCACGACCAAACGTTTACCGGCGCCACGCAGGCATACCAGCGTCAGGCCTAAGGTCAGGGAACCGATCAGGCCAAACATCGAAGCACTGAAAGCGGTACCCATGCTCGCCAGTGGCTTGTTCAGATCTGCCACCAGGTGCGCAAACGACGCATCCATATCGCTACCCTGGCTGGCCTGGCCAAAACCATTAATCAGGTCAGCGGTACTGACCAGGGTTTCCAACAAACCGATAAAGGTCCCGAGCAAGCCCAAGGCAATCATGAAACCGGTCAGGTATTGCGGGAACTCCATGCGCGCTTCCAGATGCGTATGCAATTCAGCCAGCGAACGCTCAATCGTTTCCTGTTCGATACGCGTAGTCAAACGACCTTTGGTGTTAGCGACGCTGACCAGCACCTTGGCGATTTCAGTACCGGCAAAAGTCGGATCCTTGACCAGGTTTTCCAGCAACTCACCTGCTGTTGCGCGCGCATAAAACATTTGCAGTTTGTTGTATTCCCAGTTGACCTTGTAAATGTCATACATGATCAATGCGACACCGAACACCGCAACACCGATGATGAACAAATTCAGTATCGGATTGATGTGAACCGCGTGAAGTACAAAATCCTTGAACAGAATTCCGCCCGTCAACAGGACTAAGGACGGAATCATCGCAAGAACGTAGTATTTGCGTAGCGTTTTCATGGTGCTGGATATTCCGATCGGGTAATTGAAATTAATATTGTTGCTATCAGGATCATCGCGGTTCACGCAAAGCTGTTTGCGTGAACCGATTAATTGGAGACATCAGGTACTGCCATACGGTACGGCGGCCAACCACAATATCTGCAGTCGCGGTCATGCCCGGCATCAGCGGCAAACCATTGCCGGCACTTTTGATCTGCTCCGGATCACGCGTCACTTCAATCTTGACGCGGTAATGGCGTTCGCCGCGCTCTTCCGGCACGGTATCCGCACTGATCTCGGTGACCCTGCCTTGCATCGAACCAAACACACCATAGTCATACGCTGTCACCTTGACGCGTGCAGGCTTGCCGATTGCCAGTTCAGCGCGATCAGTAGGATTGATATTGGCTTCCACCACGACTTTGTCATCGATAGGCGTCATTTCCAGTATCGGATCGCCAGGCTTGACCACGCCGCCTACGGTATTGACGAAAATGCGGTTGACCACGCCATCCATAGGCGCTTTGACTTCAGAGCGCAGGACACGATCATTGCGTGACTTCATTTCTTCAGACAAGCGCGCCAATTCGGTTTCTGCCGTCGTCAAATCCGCACGAGCTTCAGCACGGAAGCGTGAAACCCCATCCGTTACCTTGGCCTGCGCTTCAGAAATCGCTGCACGCAAACGCGGGATCATTGAACTCGCTGCATTCAGGCGGCTGCGCACATCCTGCGCACGCGATTGCGCCTGGATATCTTCCAGTTGCGAAGCAGCACTCTTCAAATACATCGCATGTACCAATTGGTACTGCTGCTGCACCAAGGCATATTCATCGGTCAGGCTTTTTTGTCGACTGATGGTTTCGTTCAACTCGGCCTGGCGCTGCGTCATCTGTTCGCGCAAGATACTTAACTCGCCATTTAACTTGGCCTGGCGTGCAGCGAATGCAGCCTGCTCGCTTTGCCCGGTCAGATCAGCCAGCATATCGGCTGGCAGGTTCAGTTGCGCGGCGCCGCTGGCTTCCGCCGTCAGGCGCGCCACGCGCGCGCGCAGGCCCAGCAACTTGATGCGACCTTCACCCTGATCCGAACTGGCCCGTACATCACGTATCGTGATCAGGACCTGCTCCTTGCGTACCGCCGCACCTTCACGCACCACGATCGCGGAAACGATGCCGCCTTCCAGATGCTGGATGATCTGGTTATGATCCGATGGCACGATACGTCCCTGCCCGCGCACCACCATATCGATAGGCGCGAAGTAAGCCCAAATCACCAACAGCAACAAACCTATCAACAAGGCAAGGACGAATAATTTTGGTCCCGGCATCTCGCGATAGGACTCAATCCCGCGATCCAGCACAGGCACCGCCTTGCGCGTCGCACTTTCGACGCGCTGCAAGCGATTGGCTACAAAGCTGGATAGACGGGTGAATTTCATTTGGTCGACGCTGAGTATTGGATCACGACGCTCGAATCGCTTTCCGCGTTTTCATTACCCGGCACCACGCGGCTGATCACACTGCTGGGTGCCACACCCTGGTCGATCAGATAGTTGCGCACGGCAATCGTACGGTAATAAGCGCGGCGACGACCTTCGGTATATGCCAAGGTACCGACCACGCCAGTCACCACCAGCTTGCCCTGGCGAGTTTTGATTTTTTCAGTCCAGCCCTTGAGATTGGCTTCCAGCGCTGCCGTTGCCTTCTTGTCTAGCTCAACGCCATCGGTATCAAAATGCAGGATCATCGCATCGCTGCGACCATCGAGCTTGAGACCGGTCAACGTGTCGCTCGCGGTCGAAGTACGCGATTTTTCTATCTGGATTGCCTTGGTCGGCGCACCTTCATCGCTGCGCAAGCTACCTGGCAGTGAAGTACTGCTATTGTTCAGCTTGGCTTGCAGCAAGGCAACCTGTCCTTTCAAAGCTGCAATTTCCTTGATTTGTTCCTGGCTTTCCTGTTTGAAGCGTGCAGCATCAGGATTCTGACCGTCGTCAAGGCGGCTGATATTCGGCTGGTTCTTGGACGGTGTTGCCACCTGTTCCTGCAACTCCTTCTTTTCCATGAACTTCACGGCTTTGAATTGCGCCAGTTTTTGCGAATAATAGAACAGCGTGACGACGAAAACAACGACGACAAAAATCATCACCAACACGACGTTGGATAGCGCGTCTACGAAGCCCGGCCAGAAATTCTGTTCTCTTCCTCCACCTTCCATCTTTCCCCCTGGGGTTACTGCATTAAGGCTGCTTCATGTCTTCCACGAAGGAAGAAGCGCGCCCGGTGTTACGCAAAATTTGATAGCTGATATCTGCCTGCAGGAACAGCAACTGTGACAACTCGACTCGCGACAGGTAAGCCTGTTGATAAGCATCAAGCACGTCCAGTAATTGCTTATTGCCGATAGCCAGTTGCTCGAGGAAAACATCTGCGACATCAGCATTGGTCTGATAAGCCTGGCGCGCAATGGTGATCCGTTTTTTGACGGCGTCCAGCGTACGGTAATTGATCTCGATTTGTTCTTTGAGCTTGCGTTCGATATCGGATGCAGTATTCGATTTTTCGACGTATTTGCTACCGATCTGTTTTTGATAGTAGTAGTCGGAACCACCATTGAGCAGGTTCATGTTCATCACAAACATGTAGCGGCGATCCGTCGTCAGCCGACCATCACCGCCGGCGTTATCGGTTCTTGCCTGCGACATTTCTATCGAAAAGTTGGGCGAAAAACGCGAACGTGCCGATTTCAACTCTTCGTTCGCAGCCGCAGCATCCAGGCGGGCAGCTCGCACCGCCGGATTGTTTTCGTAAATCTGCTCCAGCGCGAGGCGTGAAGAAGTCGGCACGATAGGCATCATCTTCGAAGGGATGCCGAGTTGCTGCGAGCGTACACCTGTCAATTGCGCCAAAGTCACCATCGCACTTTCTAGCACGCCTTCGGCTTCAATCATCGTCGATCGTGCGGTCAACGCACGACCACGCACCCGCTCGAAATCAACCTTGCTGGCACCACCGCCCTGCAAGCGCTTGTTCATGTATTCCTGCAACGTATCCATACGCTCAGTGTAGCTACGTGCAAATGTCAATCCGACATAGCTACGCAACAAATCGTAGTAAGCCTTGATGGTTGTGTAGTAAAGCGCTTCGCGTGCATCTTCCTTGCGCAGGTCGGCAGCATTCGCGAGCGAAGCCTGCTTGCGGTATTCAAAGTAAGAAGCCGGGGCGAAGAGCGGCTGCCGCAGGATGACGCTGTTATCCCAACGGATATGCGTATCGCTACTCAAAGCCCGACCGGTGTTCTGATTGATAATCGAAGCTGGTGCCGAGTATTCGCGGCCACGCTGAGCGCGCACATCCAGGGTTGGTCCGAGCTGACCCAGTGCAGCATTCTTGCCGTAGACCGCTCCTTCGGCCACCGCACTCGCGGCCGCATAGCTGTAGCTGTTTTGCAGCGTACGTGCCAGCGCCTCTTCCAGCGACAACATGTTTTGCAATGGACCATCGCTCAGTGCAGCAATGCCATCCGGCAAAGGCACAGCGGGACTGGAAAAAGTTTTATCTGACTGACGCAGCAACTGCAGGATTTCGTCATCGCGCGAACCATCCGCCTGAACATTTTCAGATGCCTTGGCGGCGTTGGTATTTTCGTTTTTTGTTCGCTTGGGTACGTCGGAAGGCAAACGCAGGGCCGGCGGTGTCGCCACAGGTGCCAACTCTACACTCGGCGTCGGTGTCTGGCGTGGTATGTCTTGCGTGAAAGGTTGCTCACCTGCACCAGGACGGGAGCGGAACAGATTCGATTGGGCAAGAGCATCTGAAGCAGACGGAGCAGCCAATGCCAACTGCGATGCAATTAGAAATGGAATACTTGAGATAAGTCTGTATTTCAATGTACTTGTCATTTAACAACTGCCGATCAAGGCCGCCAACCGGCGATTGTGCTGCAAAAAAATGCAGGTAAAGCATCTTGCACTGGGAATGCGCTTAAACACATATTTTTATTATTTATGTGTGGAAACCATTATAGGGAACTTATCCCTGAACCGGGCAGCGAAAACGCAATAAGTTGTAGGTTAACAATTGTAAATTTGAACAATAAGCCATTGATTTAACAATTGTTTTCATTATAGGCAAAGCTTCAATTTTGAAAGTCACCGCAAGGAATCGCATTGCTCAGTGAATTAATTGCATTGCAGAAATTATTACTGAATAAATCGAGGAAATATGAGGAAGTTGTCTTGATATAAGCAATTGATTTCCATGTGGAAATATTATTTCCAACTGGAAATTATACTGATACCTTCCTCCTGAACATCCAGGTCGTTTCATTTGACGCACCTGCATCAAATTCATAACCGTCTACATCAAAAGATTTCAGGTCTGTTGGCCGGGTTACACCCTCGGTTGCGGCGTATCTTGCCATCAGACCGCGCGCCCTTTTTGCGTAGAAAGAAATGATTTTGTACTGCCCGTTTTTCCAGTCCTGGAACACCGGGGTAATCACGGGCGCTTTCAATAATGTCGGCTTGACGACCTTGAAATATTCTTCGGATGCCAGGTTCACCAACGCTTCTGACTGCTGCTCGGCGATACGCTGATTCAGTTTATCCGTGACAGTATTTCCCCAAAACGCATACAAATCCTTGCCAGCCGGATTGGCCAACCTGGTTCCCATTTCCAATCGGTATGGTTGCATCAGGTCGAGCGGACGCAATACGCCGTACAAGCCGGATAGAATACGGATATGCGATTGCGCATAAGCCAGTTGTTTCGCATTCAGGCTGGCGGCATCCAGGCCTTCATACACATCGCCATTGAAAGCCAGCATCGCCTGCTTGGAATTTTTCAACGTGAATTTCGGCGACCATGCAGCGTAGCGATTCGCATTGAGCGTCGCCAGCTGATCGGAGATACGCATCAGGCTGCCGATGCGATCCGGTGCGAACTCCCGCAGAATCTCAATCAATTCCGCAGATCGCTTGATGAAATCAGGTTTGGTACTAATCTCTGTATTGGCAGGTGTTTCATAATCGAGTGTTTTGGCAGGCGATAAAACAATAAGCATGTATAGTTCCGACGAAATAATTTTGCCTATGATACCCAAGATAATGAATTCAAAACTGGTGACGCGCATCGTGCTCGATACAAATGTTTGCCTGGATCTTTTTGTCTTCCGTGATCCGCGCTGGACGCGCCTGCATGCAGCGTTGAAAGATGGCAGTGTCGAAGCGATCACGCGCGACGACTGCCGAATGGAATGGAGCATAGTGCTGCGCTACCCACATCTGAAACTGGACGATACCGCACGTCTCCAGATAGCTGAAGAATTCGATGCATTGATACGTTGCACTGCCATGCCTGGACTGGATACAGAGGCGGCAAAGCTGCCGATCTGCAAGGATAAAGACGATCAGAAATTTCTGGAATTGTCGCGCGATATCAATGCCGATGTCTTGATTACCAAGGACAAGGCGCTATTGAAGCTTGCCAGAAAAACCCGGCGCGATGGCCTGTTCGCCATCATGACGCCGGAAGCGTGGACACTGGAAACTTCGGCCTTGCCGCAAACGACAGAATGATTGTTTCTGCAACAGGCCGCAACATGAAGGCGACTGGCAGTCGTCCATTATTCAGCACTTACGCAAAATAAAATCTGCGATAGAACATCATGGTGCCAGCTGCTTCAATTTCTGTTCGACGAAAGCCTGCAAATCGGCCGTCAATGTGGCGCTCTCGCGTGCACGGATAAAGGCTTCGCGTGCCTCGGCAGCACGATTCTCCGCCTGCAGGGAAATTCCCATACCCATCCACCATAAACCGTTTTGCGGCATCTTGCGTACGGCGGCCAGGTATTGTTCCACTGCTTCCTTGTGGCGGCCTTCGCGCTGCAGCAAGGCCGCCAGAAATGCCTGGTATTCCGCCCTGTCCTGCGCATAAGGCAAGGTGCGTTGCAAGGTGTTGATCGCCGTCTGCTGCTCGCCTTTTTCAACTTGCAAGCGCGCCAGTATCATGGCAAAGCCGGCTTGTTTGGTATCGAGATTCAAACCCTCTTGCGCACGACGTGCAGCCTCGTCCTGCCGCTTGTTGTTGATCAATAGCGCAATCAATGTTTGCCGCGCACCTGCATTTTGTGCATCGGATTGCAGCGCCTGTTCGAGCAGACTGATCGCTTCGGTGACACGTCCCTGCTGCATCAATCCGGTCGCCTTGCGATAATCGTTTTCAGAACGCTGCGGCGGCGTCAGCTCCTTGATTTGCTTGCTCAACATGGCAGACGCATCCGATACTGCAGTCTTGTCCTGTGTGGGCTGCCTGCTCGCTGTCTGGTTGCCGGAGTCGCGCGCAGATGGCTGTGCATCAGGCATCGCCTTTATTTTTTCTGCAGCAGGTTTGCTGACTGCGGGCGATGCAGCAGGCAGGGCAATATTTAACTGGCTGTTGCCGGCTTTGCCAGCAGACTGGTTACCGGCGCTGGTATCGGCAGCCGTATCCGCTACGACCAACGATCGGGTTTCGCTGCCTGCCTGCGCGGCAGGTATAGCGGACACATCAGGCACAACCGCTTCGGACATGATCGTCAAATCCGGCTCAAGCTTCAATGCCAATTCAGGTGGTACAGGCGTTGGCACCGGTGCAACGACAATGCTTGCCGGCGCAGTCTGGGCAGGCGGTGCCGGACGCAGCCATAACCACAGCAGCACACCACCCAGCAATAGTGTCGATATTCCTGCTGCAATCCATCCGGCATGGCTTTTTCTTTCCTGCGGCACCGCCCGCACCTGCCCCGCCATATTGCCGCCGACAACGCCATCCGCATGACGCTGCTCCAGATCCTGCAACATCTGATTAATAATACTCATCGCAAATAAATCCAGGCCATGCCCGACAGGGCAATCAAAAATCCGCCGCCAGCCAGCCAGAGTACAGGCGGCAACATTCGGCGCGCCGCTTCAGTATCTTTTGCCGCAGCACGAATATGCTGGGCGCGCACTTGTTGCCGGCCTTCTCCGTACGCCAGCATCAAGGCCTTGTGCGCAAGAATATTCGCCAGTCGCGGTATACCGCCGCTGGCTTTATGCAAGGCATGTATCGCATCGCGCGCCAGTAGGCGGCTGCCGGAAAACCCGGCGACATTCAGGCGGTGTACGATATAAAAATCCAGATCGTCGCGCGACAAGGGACTGAGACGATAGTGGAAGGTAATGCGTTGCGTGAGCTGCCGGATCGCAGCCTGCTGCAATTTGACATCCAGCTCAGGCTGGCCGAAGAGGACGATTTGCAGCAGCTTGCGTTTTTCCGTTTCAAGATTCGTCAACAGGCGCAAGGCTTCCAGGCTTTCCAGCGGCATTGCCTGTGCTTCGTCGAGACACAGCAACACGCGCTTGCCTTCGCGCGCCAGTACCAGCAAACGGTGATTGATCGCCTTCAGCAATTGATGCTGTTCGACTTCTTCTTCCAGTTCGATTTCCAGCTCATCCGCCAGCGCCAGCATCAGGCTGCGCGGTTCAAGGTAGGGGTTCGGAATATAGGCGGTGACAAAACTATCGTCGAGCGAGGCCAGAAATTTCCGGCACAGCAGCGTCTTGCCGGTGCCGACCTCACCGGTAATCTTGATGAAACCTTCGCCGCTTTTTGCCGCGATCAGCAAGGTGTTCAACGCCTGCTGATAATTCGGGCAGGCGAAAAAATAACTGGTGTCGGGTGTAATACCGAAAGGTAATTCGCGCAAACCAAAGTGATGCTTGTACATTGCGCCCCGTTACTCCCGCACTTTGTCGCGCGGCGCCATGCCTTGAATCCGGCCTTGTGCATCCAGAATATCCTGCGACCAGCTGCTTGCATTGTGGATGATGGTCGGCTTCAACAGAATGACAAGTTCACGCTTTTGTGTGGACTGATTGGTATTGCGAAACAGATTTCCCAGCACCGGTACATCGCCGGCACCCGGCAATTGCGAACGATCGGATGAAGTTCCCTGACGCATCAAGCCGCCCAGCGCAATGATGTTGCCGTCCTGCGCACGCACCACGCTATCGGTTTCCGAGGTATTGCTTTTCGCCAGTGGCAAAGTCAGCACGCCGCCACCTGTGCCCAGATTGATGACTTTTTCCGACGTCTGCACATCACTGACCGAAGGGTGAATGTGCAGGATGATATTGCCCTGTTCATCGATCTGCGGCGTCACGTCCAGCACGACGCCGGAAAAGAACGGTTGCAGCGTAACATTCGGCGTCACCGTATTGCCCCCCGTTCCCGAACTGGTGATATTGCTGCTGACATTGGTGACGAAAAATTCATCGGTACCGACCTTGAGCACCGCCTTCTGGTTATTCAGCGTTGCAATGCGCGGGCTGGACAGCACATGCACATTGCCCTGCGTTTCCAGGAAGGAGATCAGGGCAGCGAAATTCTTGGTTTGCAATGCGAGGCCGAACATGCTGCCCAGATTCGACACACCTGATAACAGATCCTGTCCAGGCAAAGCTGTCAATTGACCGCCGGAGAAGGTGCGTGCTGTCGCATCAATACTGGATGCACCGGTAGCAAGCGAACCGCCGGTTTGCAGCACCGTACCAGGAGAAATCGAACCGCCGGATATGCGGCTGCTGCCAGTCCTGAAAGCCGACCAGTTCACCCCTGTCTGAAAACCGTCGTTCAATTCCACTTCAAGAATTTTTGCTTCCAGGATTACCTGTCTGTCCACCGAAAGCTGCGTCGCTTTCAAATAAGCGGACACGCTGCGCAATTCGTCCGGCATCGCCTTGACGACGACCACACCCGATTGCGGGCTGATGACAACGCTGCGCCCATCCTTGCCGCTGCCGACTATCGCATCCAGCGCAAATTTCAACTCGGCCCAGAAATCGCTGGTAGAAGTCGTACTGATCTTGCTGCTTTCCAGCGCGGTGAGATTGGCGCCGGAGTTATTGCTGTTTGAATTATTGCTGTTTTGCGTGTTCGCGTTATTGCCGTTGTTTTGTCCCTGCACGCTGACCGAGCCGGAAATTACGCGCGTATCCGAAGTGCCCTTGCGATTGCCGGTCAGATAGTTGACCTGGAAGATACTGGTTTGCATGGTCAGCGGCTTGATGACGATGCGCGAACCTTCCACCTTGTAATCGTAACCGTACAAATCCTTGATCGCATCCAGTGCCTCGAACATGGTCACGTCCTTCAGATTGGCCGATATCGTCCCGCTCACCTCTGGATGAACCAGCATGTTGTAGCGCGTGCCGATCACGATCGAATTGAAGAACTGGCTGGCCTGTACATTATTGAAGGCCAGGCTGAAGCGCTCTTCCAGCGGCTGTCGCACCTGCGGCATCTCGATATTAATCGGCGGCAGCAGCGCGGCAGCAACCGCATCCTGTTTTGCCGGCTGGACGCTTGCCTGAGCAGCCTTGCTCATCTCGGCATTCATCAAATCGTACGTTTCCCGTTTGGATGTCGGTGCTGCACATCCAGCGATAGAAATGACCACTGTGGCTAATAGAATTTTACGCACGCTTGCCTACCTCTTCACTTCCGATTATCAGAATTTTGACGGCCATGGGCAGACGTCAATCGCTTGCCAATACCTGGGAACAGTTTCAATGTTTGAAGCTCGCCGCCATTACGCAACACCACTTCGCTTTCGGTAATCTTTACCAAAGTAGCGCCGTTGAACTTTTCGCCAAATCTGACCGTCTGGCCGCTGATGATGGCCGCTCTGCGCGTCGGCGAAATAAACACCGACTGCAAAACCGGCTCACTACTGGCGCCGGCAGCCATGCCGTCCTGCATCAGTAAACTGGGCGGTTGCGTGGGGTCTCGCAATTGTTGCGCCCATGCTGCAGGAAGCCATGCCAGACTGCTGGTCAGCACGATCAGCACGATGCGCGCGCTCATAGATTCAGCCATTTCTTGTCCAGGCTTAATGTAAATAGCGTCAAGGTCAGCGTTGCCTTCGGATAATCATCCACCGTCAATTCTGCATTACCCCAGAATATCTGCCACGGCATGTTTTCCAGTGACTTCATGTAAGCCATCATGTCCATGTAGGTGCCCTGCACCTTGAGTTCGACCGTATGTTTGAATACACCTTTCACGACATCGGACTCTTCATCGGCCAGGGATATCGGCAACGTATCCGGCGACGGCTTTTCATCTGCGTCGACTGCGTCGTTCAATCTTTTTACCGGCAGCGTTTTCAGCGACAGCAAAAGTAATTTGTCATTTTTCTTCAGTACGCTTTCGAGCAAGGCTGCCATCCTGTCCGGCGGTACCAGGCCTTTTTGCACATCTCCCAAGGCATCGTTCATCTGTTGCGCACGTTGCCGCAAGGCCTGCATGCGCACGCGGACGTCGTAATCCGGATCGTTAGCCTGCGCTTTCACTCTTTGCTGAATCTGATTCTGAATATCGGCGATCTGCGCCTGCTGCTCCTTGATCTGTTGCGACAGCTTGCTCTGTTTCGCATATTGAGGATCGAGCAGCGCTGCATTAATCAGCAGCACCAGAATCAGCACGGCGATTGCAAAAATGATGACGCGCTCACGCAGAGACATGGCATCGATTTTCAACGCCAGTTTGTGCCATGCCTGCTTCATTTGCCTTCCCCTGCTGCTTTGCGTATCTGCTCTTGCAGATTGAACCCCGGTAGACCGAAACTATCCGGCTCGTCAGCCAGGCCTTTTTGCGTTTTCACACTGGAAGAATGCAAATTGAAATTGATGTAGCCAGCCGGCGCTGCCGGTTTTTCTCCCGGTGCCAGCGGCTTGTCGCTCTTGGGCAGTTGCATTTCCAGCGTGGAAAAAGAAGCACCCTGCATGACCGGTTCCGACTTCAGACGCGTCAGATAGGCCGGCACCGACTCCGGACGCAAGGCGCCGCCCTGCAGTGAAATCGCACTGCCGGCTCCCTGTATCGTGAAGCCGGTCAGCCATACGCCATCGATGATCTGATGCGCAAACGCACGCAGGTAATCGGCATAGCCGTCGGTATTGCCCAGCTCGCCCTTGCGCAAAACATCCGATACCTGTTGCAGGGACTTCACTTGCGCCTCGGCGCGCCGCAACCTGGCTTCCAGCCGCATGTCCTTTTCGCGCGGCGCATAGGCTGCCGTCACCTTCGCCAACTGGTTCTGCGCCAGTTGCAATTGCGTCGTCACCGATTTTTGCTCGTTCTGCAATGCAGACAACTGGTAGGACGCATAGGCAGTCAGCAGCAAGGCTGCCGCCAGAATGACGCCCAACACCTGCGCCATCGTCAGCGCGGAAAAATGCTTTTCCTGCTTGAGGAAAATCGGATTGAATAAATTGATCTGCTGGCTCATAGCGCTACCGTTTCCTGCCGCAAGGCGGCACCCAGAACCATGAAATAGCGCTGCTGCATATGCAGGGAAGTTAATTCCGGCGTTTTTGTGAAATCCAGAATCGTTGCAAGATTCAGAATCTCTACCGGGATATACAAATTTTCGGCTAGATGAGAAGCCAGACTCTCAGCTGCTCCGTACAGCGGTGCCAGCATCAGTTTCGACAGGGTTATATAGTGATATTGCCGTTCAAAATAATCCAGTGAACGCTGTAGCTCCAGCGTCACGCGTTCGTGACAGGCCTGTCTCTGCTCTTCGTCCGTTTGCATCAATTGCTCGAGCGTGACATCGATACGGCGCGACAGATAAAGTTCGCCCGCGTAAGTCATCGTCAGCAGACCGCCTTCCGCATTGAACGATAACAGCGCCACGCCGCGCCCCGGTTGCTCCAGCAAGGCAGCCAGATTGCGTTGCGCCATTTCGGGAATATCAATCACGCGCAAGGAAATTTTGGTGTCGCTAAACAGCGTCTGCCGCTGCTCAATCAACTGATTGCGCGCCGCCACCGCATACATCTGGTGATTGCGATTGCCTGCATTTTTGTCAAGCGGCACATCCAGTACATCGACCGTTGCATCATCGATATGGAAATCCAGCATGTCTTTCAAGCGCCAGCGTATTGCTGTCTTCAATTCATCGGCAGGCACATTGGGAGCTTCAACGGACAGCAATTGATATTCATTGGCTGCCATCAGATTGATGCAGTGATAGCGCTCCGCATGCAATTCCCTGGCGAGTTTTTCCAGCACAGCCGGAACCGCATCCCCTTGCAATGCAAACGAAGTCGCCAATTCCACCGCCGGCCTCGCCGAAGGCGAGCGCTTTACACTGGCAACGCTAATGCTATCGGGTTGTATGCATACAACCATCCAGTCTGCGATCTTGTGGTTTTTTCTGAACAAACTCATCCTGAAATTTTCATCTAGAACCTGCGTGAACTTAGGGGATTAAACTATTGATGTCAATCGCTTTTCCGTCTCGCGGCTTCATAAAAAGGAAAGGGAAAACGATTAACAACGTATTTGTAAATTTTCGTTAATTATTCGGTTAAATCATCAATAAATCTCGCGCAGATAAACCACCGGCCCGCTTCTGAAGACACCGAAGGTGACACGCGCACCCGGATCGTCATCATAGAGCGTGCCATTCCATTTACCCTGCAGCCAAGGCATGTTGGCAGATGTCGCCGTACAAACGGTGCCCGGCGTGTTGTCGCTTGCCAGATCGACGCACACATCCACGCTGCCTTTTCCAGCCGGCGTAGAAAGCGGTTTTTTCACGATGATGGTGGACTGGCCTGCAACAAGGGAAAGCGGCGATGTACTGTCGAAATTATTTGCCGGCATATTGGTCGTATTCAGACCAAGCAGCTGATTTTGCAGTTTGATGGCAGATGCATCTATGACGCTGCAATTGTCATCCGTGTTGGTTACAAAGCCGGTACCACTTTTCCAGTACTCTGCCGTTGCCTGTACCGGCACATTCGTCAAACCCGAACCGTTGACGTTCGCCAGCTTCAGACGGCCGAAACGCAGTGCAGTTGTATTCGATAGTCCGCTGGAAACGGATACCGGTACACCGTTCAAGGACGTGATATTGGCGCCGTCCGGATCTGTAATCGTTGTCTTGAGTGCGAAATTCTCATACGAACCATCCGGAGCCGCATTACGATCGAAACTGAAGTTGGCAAGATTGACGACATACGCACCAGCAGTCCACACAAAAGCAGGCAAATCCGGCGTCAGGCGATTATTCAATGGGCTGATTGCAGCTCCTGCATTGTCACCGGCAATCGAAAAAGTAGCGAGCGGCGTATAGCCGGTGCCGGAGCCGTAACGCGTCAATTGCACGCCGTTCTCACTCATGGCCTGAAGGCCGATTTGCACGCCCAGCGCAGGCTGCCCCATATAGGTAAATGTATTACCGCATGCCGCCTGCAAGCTTGCAGACACATCATAATGGTGCGGCCGGAAACGTCCTACGGGCCCCATTACCGCGCTCCCGATCAAGCAGCCATAACGCCCGCCAACCAATGCATTGCTGCTGCTCCCCATTATGCAATCCTGGCTTGTACCGTGATTTACACCGTTCACAATACCAGTGACCTGATCGACAGCAGTAAATGCAGAATCTGTAACTGCATCCATATTAAAAGTAAGCGTCCCCACGTCCTCGTATTGAAATGTTCCAATCGACGCCGCCCCCATAGCCGCAGGGAAATCCCCATTTAATGGAATATCGGCAGACGTCGGAGCGGCGACGACTTGTGCCATATTCAAAAGAGGTGTGCCGTCATAACCACTCGTTACGACAGGATTGGCCTTAATCGTAAAATCGCTGCCAGCCGGGAAGTTATTCGAGGCAGGATTGAGTGTCGGCGTTGTCGACAAACCGAACTGCTGCGGCCGGATGGCAAAATTATCTTTGGAACAAGTGGAGACACCTCCAGCAGTAACGCGCACCTTCACATTTTTGGCTGCTTGAGGATAATTAAAAGTGAGTGCCCTGCGTCCTCTGGGATTGTTATTGTCAAACGTTACATTTCCCACGCTCATCAGACCGGCATTTGTATCGTTGCAGTTGCCACTGGCGGCAGTTGGATCGACCAGCGAGACTGCTACCGTTCCCGCGTTGGTAGTCGTATTGATTATTCCCGATCTGACCGACAACACATCCAGCGAGAAATTTGCTCCCGCCAATTTGGTATAAATCGGCGTCGCTACTGCACCGCCTGTTTCAACCGCATCGAAACAGAGATTTGAAAAATTCAGAACGCAAGTCTCGGCCGTATCACTAAAGCAGCGCGTCGCATTTGTAGTGGTCGGCGTAGTCGCTGCACCGCCGAGTGTCACATTGCCTATATCGGTTTTGGTAAGAGTTACCTCGGTTTGACCACCGGTAAACGTTACCGAGGCAGGAAAGGTCGAATTGGCAGTAGGAGTACGACTCAGACTCACTGTCACCGTCCCGCCAAACAAGGCCGTGCAATCCGCATCTGCACACGCCTTCACTACCACTGTTCCAGAGCCGCAGGTTCGCCCCGGATGTTCGAGTCGAATGTGATGCAGCGTCAACACCTTCTGTGTGATTGAACATACCTGCAATGAATCGATCTCGTGAATGTTGGCGCTACCACCAGTCGAGCCTGTATAGGAAAGGCTCCAGTTAGTAGGCACAGCGGCCTGTCCCGCTTCTATCTTGGCATCAAATACCGGTATGACAAAACCATAGCTATTGCCGGAACCTGTCGTATCGCGCTCAACTGAAGTCCACGCATGAACGCCATCACTATGATCCACGACGATGCGATACCGGTGCCCCGGCGCCGCAGTCGCAGAGCCGGCATTATCGATGCCCACAGGCAGGGTTCCCGTACCGCGCAAATAGGCATACCCGGTGTAACCGCTACCCGAGCCACGAATGGCGACGGCATCCGCTCTGATACCCGGCGCACTACCGCCGGATCGCCCCTCGGTATTACTCGAGTAATTGCCAAACTCATCCAATGCAATTCCAAGCCAGCCGCCGGAAAAACCTTCATGCGTCGTATCGCCACCCAGGCTAGCCTGCTTCGGCGCATAACCCAGCGAACCGCCGAATGCCCCTGCCGCAGGTGGTTGCGCAGCATCCGACAACACAACCGCCATTCCGTCCGCCCCGCTACCACCATATGAATACTGCAAAAACTCGACAATGACTTTGTTACCGGCACCAGGAAATATCCTCTGTAAGGTGGCGTAGGTTGACACCTGTGCAGAAGCATCGGTCAGCCTCAGACGGTTATTCACAATGGATGGGTTACCGAAGCTGCCTCCTTCATTGCCGACAAACCAGTTGTTGCCAGGTGTGCCATTCGCCCGATCAAAACTATCGACAAAACAGGACAGCCCGCCCAGAGGATTGATCATCAGTGATTGCGTCGCCCCCAGATCAGCGTTACTGCTCGCTGTAGCTTGCCGCGTGCCGGTAGCGCCGACAACCGGCCGCAATTCATAATTCATTTCCATGGAAAGACCGCCTGCATCAGGTACCGTTCTCGATGCAATATCCACCGCTTCCGTCATGCCTGCCGGCGGCGTCCACGTACCGGAACTTGCATATTCATGCACGGTCACCAGCATGCTGTTTGCCTTGATACTGGTGAGTCCTGTTGCCAAATGTGTAGTTGCACTTACCGTTGCAACCCCTGTCTCGTCTGCAATGGGCACGACGGTGTCTGCACCGCTGAAGGCAGCAATGCCGCCTACAGCACCCACATGGGTGCCGCCGGAAAACGTCCATGAATAGCTCGCAGGATCGCTGCCAGTTGCAACCCGGTAGTAAGTCTGCAAAGTGCTGGAGTTAGTCCCGCTACGCGAGACTTGCCGCACCAGTATCCAGCCGCTGGGCGGCGTCACAACGATCGTATTCAATCCAACCGCGATCGATGCAATCATGATGTCATCAGCCAGCACACCAGCCGGCTTGTTGATGGTCAAAATATTGCCGCCGGCTGGACGTAGTGCCAGCAATGCCCCCGTGCTCTCTGCGGCAACGTTGGTGGTCGCCACGACCGGGCCGACTGTTTGCGGTGTTGGCGTTAGTGGTCCGGTATCGAACAGCCCGACACCCGAATCATTACCGTTACCGGTCGTGGAAAAAATACGGTTAGTCCATGTCCGGCCATCAGTCGTCGTCATCGTCAGCGATCCCGGGTTCTCTGCCATATGATTGGCGAACAGCACCCATGCGCCATTGGTATTGACATTCAGCGAGCCGGATTCGATTGTTGTATCGCTGGCGGAAGTGGCAAATGAATAAGGAACATCGAACGGCGTTGTCGTATCTACTCCCCGATACGATGCGCAGCGAGAAATGATGCTATTGCCGCCGGAATGACCAATTGTCGGATTGCTCAGCGAAGTATTCGTCGCAATCCGCCAGAACAGCGATGCGCGATGTCCATTACCGCTGGTAAGCGAATACAGGGTATTCCAGCCGCTTGAAATGGTATGCACAACGTTATCATGCGATTCCACCACACATAAAATCAGGTCACCGGTTTGATAAGAAGGCAGGCCCGGGGAAATGCTGCCCGAAGCGGCATTATCCACACTCCCTCGACCAACGTAACTGATACCGGCACTTCCAGCTTGCAAGGCGGCAGAACTGGCAGCACGGAACACCACCTGCGCAGAAGCATCGGCGACAAACCCCAGCAGAAAAAATATGCAACAGACAAGCGAAAAAAAGCAGCAAAGCGCGTCTTTGCAAAATCCTCTCTTCCCCTGTTTGTTCTCGTATTCCATTGCTTTTATCTGCTTTTAATATTTATTTATATTTTGAATGCGAACTCTATGCCGCCGACCTTCAGTAATTCCATTTACAAACGCACCTGCACCACACGCTGTACATAATCGCTGCTGTTCGGCGCCGCATTCGGACACGTCCCACCTGCCGGTATATTGCACGCGGTCGCCTGGATAACCGCGCCATCGATATTCAATCCCAAACCGCTATCCGGCATGCACACCACCGTCACGGTAAAGCCACTCAGAGATGTACCTGCCGGCAGCGCAATACTGTCTGTTACGGCACCAGTGCAATAAGCCGGCACCTGCAACTTCTGATACACGCCCCACTCCATACCTGCACGAGCGGCATGATAGGCACGCGTACCCTGCACGTCCAGGGCCGAGCTTTGATGCTGTACGGTTGAAATCGTGACCATCGCTACGCCGAGCGCGGCCAGCACCACCAGCAGGAAAATGGCGCTGACCAGACTGAAGCCGCGCATCTTGCGCGTACATGTCATATGTTGAGATTCGGCACGCAAAGGTCGTTGAAAAATCATGGCGTATTGTCCACATGAACCTGATGAAACAAGGTAACAGTACCGCTGCCTGCGCGCTGCACGCCCAGTGTGATGCCGACCAGCGCACTGCGCACATTGGCCAGCGTGGCGTAATTGAAATTACAGGCTGTTATGCCGCTGGCCAGCAAACCCTTGGCAGCACTGGCCACAGGTTCTGTACTCGGCTGACTTGCCTGAATGGCGTAGCCGGAATAACGCGTCAAGGTACCGGTAAGCGGATTGCATGCATAGGTCACCGGGGTACTAACGACCTGGAAGCGATGTGCAGGCGAACGCATGGTGACCGGTATCTGCACCGCGAATGGATTGCTCGCCAGGGTAATCGTGCGCGTGCCCGTGTTGACTCCTGCAATCTGTGCGCGATTACAGGAACCGGTACAGTTGTAGGCATTTGCCGGTTCCTGCCCCAGGTTGTAGATGACAAGCTGGTCGCCGGTCTGAATTTGTTGCGCAGCTTCTGTCGGCAAAGGACCGATTACCCTGAAAGTCAGGTCGCCGGCATTCGAGAAATCGAGAATATCGCCGCCTGCTGCTGCATCCTCTTCATCCAGGTAACGACCACCCGTGCGGGTCAGCAGCAATTCAAGGAAGTTGGTACCGCCAGCCGTCGTGACGCGTACGCTGTTCGGCAGCGCCAGACGCAGATCGCGTGAAATGCGCCGCACTGCGGTATCCGCCTCATCCGCCAATTCCGCGCGGCTCACCATATCGACATAACCTTGTACCGGCGTACGAAGAAAGACTGCGACCACTGCACCTATGATGCCGGTAATGACGATGACGATGACCATCTCCACCAGCGTGAATCCGCGCCGGTATTTTTCAAAGAAAGAAAAAGGTCGCTGACTCATGGCATCAAATTCGGTGCGTAACGGGTACGGTAGCCATCCAGCCTCACCGTATCGGCGCCGTAATTCACATTGATCGTAATCAGCAAGGAGTCTGTCGCCGGAATGCCGTTATATGCCTGTGGCGTAATCGTGATCGTCGATGCGTAAGCGTTCAGATTCGGAATAGCGGCACCGTTCACATCCGAGATGGCAATGGTCTGCGCCGTACCGTATGAAGCGACGTAATCATTCACGTTATCGAAGGGGCGCGTGTTGCCAGCTTCAGGGCCTACGCCTTCCGGTGCTGTCGTACATTCCGCTGCGTTATCCGCCGTTTCTGCATTCGGGTCGGCCGGATCACAAAAGGTAAAGCGCGCCAGCGATACTTCTTCCAGCAATGCTTCCGCAATCGACAAGGCCTGTTTGCGCAATTGCGGATCGGCGCTGCTTTTTGTCGTTATGTTCATCACCATCAGCACGCCTATCACGGCAATGCTGACGATGACGATGAACATCACCAGTTCCACCAATGTGAAGCCGGAACGTGCAGTGCGGGAAGGTGTGCAGCGATTAATCGACATAACTAATGGACATAGCCGGTTTCCGGTTCTATCGTAATCGTGCTGTTGAAACCGCTGCCGGTGAGCGTAATCGCCAGCAGCGTAAAAGACGAATTGGGGTCAATGTCGCCGCTCTTGAACGGACGTCCCAATGCATTGAAATAAAAGATCTGGCTCGCTGGCGCGATCACCACATCGGTGGGCAGGGCCTCGCACATCCATGTCGTGCTGCTGGCGCATGCGGCAACTGCTGGTCTGCTGGCAGGCGCACGTACGGGATTCGCGCAGGTGGCATCGAAACAAAGGGCAATGCGGCCGCCACTGAAATTAACGAATACAGGACGATTCTGTGCAATCGCCGTTTTTTGTGCGTAACGCACCATTGCGCGTGCCTTGTCGGAAAAAGCACGCGTATCGAAAGTATTGCGGTCGAAAAACCGCGGCAAGGCATACAGCGAAAGGATGCCGACTAAAATCAAAACCAGGATGAGTTCGACCAGGGTAAAACCGGTATCGAACAAACGGGGTTTCTCTCTCACGGCATCTCCGCATCCACACAAAATAAACCCGCACCTGCTACCAGGCACGGGCTCGGATAAACCAACTGTATTAGCAACCAGTGGTGACACTCGCAATAGTTGGTGTACCGTTCAACGCTGCAGGTTGAGCGTAAGTTACATTGCAATTAGCGATCGCGGTTCCAGAGCTGTTTTTAAGTGCAAACGTACCTGCAGTCGATGTATCAAATCCTGTGCTTGTTGCCATCGCAGCAAGAATGCCGGTCGCGGTACTAGGGTAACCATTAACCAGTCCAACCGTGGTGCCTTCCATTGTAATGCTGCCGGTAGCGCCATTTTGGCCACTCACCAAGGCCTGTGCATGCGCAATGGTGGAAGCCGACTGCACTGCACCGAGCATGCCGTTGACCGCAGCAATTCTTGCATCCTTGGACATATCAGTGAAACGCGGAATCGCGGTCACCGCCAGAATACCCAAAATAACAATCACAACGACCAATTCAATCAAGGTAAAACCGGCTTGTTGCTTGGAAAAAGATTTCACTTTCATTTCAAAACTCCCTGTAAAAAATTAATTAACTCAATCCCACACATACGGAACGATCTGTTCCAGCACTACACCTTCAATTGCCTTTCCAGAAACCGGCCGTTCCGCCACTGGAAAACTGCTTGCTGCCAACAACAAATTCGTCTTGAAACGCAACTGCGGCAAGGCACCCTCTTCGTCTTTCGCAGCGTTATGCACGAAGTACACCAAAGTGCGTTCCTTTAAATCGAAATACCAGCGTCCCGATACATCCCCTTCCGGCAGTTGATCAAAATATTCGCCGGCATAATTGTTCGGCTTTTGCGCCAGCCACAGCATCGGATTCTGCTGCGCCAGATCGGCAGCTTCACCCAGGCGGTTACTCAGAATCAGCGACGCCACACGCAACTGCAATGCACTTTGCAACACGCCTACCGTCTGTTCCACCGCCGTTTTTTCCGCCGCCTTCTGGTAGAAACGCACACGATTGAGCAGTACCGTCGCCAGCACTGCCACAACACAGGCCACCACCATCAGCTCCAGTAGGGTAAATCCCCTCTGCCGATCCACACATTTCGTTCTGAAGCCTGGAAGATTCTGCATCAGCGCCCCAAGGCTGCCCTGCCCAGATCCCATATCGGCAGGAACACGCCCAATGCCAGCACCACTACCAGTATTCCCAATCCGATAATCAGAATCGGTTCGATCTGTGCGGATAAGGTCTTCAATTCATAATCGACTTCACGTTCATACATGGCAGCGATTTCATCCATCAGACTATCCAGCTCACCGGTCTCTTCACCGATCGCAATCATTTGCAGCACGACTGGTGTGAACACACCGGTGGTCACTGCCGTACGCAAAATGCTTTCACCGCGTTCCACACCGTCGCGCATCTGCTCGATGCGACTGGCGATATAGGTATTGCCTACCGTCTGCGCCACCACATTCAAGCCCTGCACGATGGGTACGCCACTTTTGCTCGAGAGCGCAAAACTGCGGGCAAAACGTGCCAGCGTTCCCTTCAACATGATTTTTCCGGCAATCGGAATACGCAGCTTGAACTTGTCCCACTGATACCTGCCGTTCGTCGTTTCCACATACATTTTGAAAGCGACTGCTGCACCCAACACCAGCGCCAGCAACAGATACCAGTACTGCACCATAAAATTCGACGTGCCAATCAACAGCTTGGTCATGAACGGCAGCTCGGCCTTGAAGCCTGCATACACCTTGGCAAAGGTCGGGATGACGAACAGATTGATCACGATCATTGCCACCGTCAATGCCGACACTACAAAGATCGGATAACGCAACGCAGTACGAATTCGTTGACGCATATCACGATCAAACTCGAGGTAATCGAACAAGCGCAAAAATACTTCTTCCAGCCGCCCTGTCATTTCACCTACGCGCACCATGTTGGTATAAAACGGGCTGAACACTTTTGGATGACGACGCATGGCGGCAGATAATTCACGCCCTGCGTCCAGCGATTCGCGCAAATCCTTGACCACCAGTCCAAACGACTTGTTGATTGCCGACTCCTGCAAACCTGCCAGCCCGCGCATGATAGGCACTCCGGCCTTCAGCAAGGTATACAACTGGCGACTGAACAATTGCACATCGATGGAACGTATCTTCGGTGCCGTCAGCTTGCTCCACCAGTCATTGCCATCGCTGCCCGCAGGCCGGGTCGTTGCAACGATCTCCACTGGTGTGACGCCGGTGGTAAACAATTGGTCGGCCACGCTGCCGCTGTCGATCCCTTCAAGGACACCTTGCAGCATTTCTCCACGTGCATTGCGAGCCTTGTATGCAAAAAACGGCACATCTATTCCTAAAATCAAATCATTCTCAAGAGTAAGAGAATACAGGTTTCTCCCACACAAGTAATTACGCGAATTAATGAAATTTAACGAAATTTAAGCAATGTGTTGGAACTAAGAGCAATTAAATTTCCGCGTGGAAATTTAATGAGCTTATTCGACATTTTTCCGCTGCCTCCCATGAAATAAATTTATTTCCACAAAGAAATGATAAAGAGGCTTCAATGAATATTGAAAGCTGAATTCCAATGAAAAGTAATGCATTTAAGACAGAATCGATGTCACATTGCGCTTGATGAAAAACAACTATTCATGACGAGCAGAAAATGGAACGAGGAACAATGCCGAACTCATGAGAGGCCCCCAATAAAAATTTGGCGTGAAACAACATAGTCATTTCACGCCAACGTTCAATCAGACTCCAGATTTTGCACACGACACCATAGCTGAGTCTGCTCAATCCTCCTGCTGATTGGTAATCCGCATCGCCTCGCTGACCGTGGTCTTGCCGGCCGCAACCAGAGATACGGCATGACGCCGCAAGGTTTCGCCTGCCATTTGCGCTTCGGCAGCCTTGATGAAGTGATTGGGATCATGGCTGTTTGCTGCATGGGCCACCGCTTCTGTCATTTCCAGCATTTCATACACACCGGTACGTCCGCGATAACCTGTGCCATTGCAGTGCGAACAGCCACGACCATGTTGGTAGCGATGCGTATTGATCGCCTCGCCCAACTCGCTTTTCAACCATTCACGTTCGGCAGGCAGCAGTTCATAGTCGGTCGCACAGCTTTCGCAAATAACACGCACCAGTCGTTGCGCCAGCACTACCTGCAGCGAAGTGGCGACCATGTAACGTGGCACCCCCATATCCAGCAGGCGAATCGGCGTACTGATGGCGTCGTTCGTATGCAGGGTGGAGAGCACCAGATGGCCAGTCAGGGCAGCGCGCATACCGATGTGCGCGGTTTCCTGATCGCGCATCTCGCCGACCAGAATCACGTCCGGATCCTGCCGCAATGCAGAACGTAAAACGCGGGCAAAACTCAAGTCGATTTTGTCGTTGACCTGCACCTGATTGATGCCAGGCAGGCGATACTCGACAGGATCTTCGACTGTAATCAGCTTTCGTTCCAGCGAATTCAATTCTGCCAGCGCGCCATACAGGGTCGTGGTTTTACCGCTACCGGTAGGCCCGGTTACCAGCACCAGACCGTTCGGACGTCGAATGATCTGACGGAAACGCTTCATCATCTCGACCGGCATGCCGATGGAGTCCAGCATCAAGGTGCCGCCGCTCTGATTGAGCAGTCGCATCACGACCGATTCGCCATACTGCGTCGGCATGGTTGAAATCCGCACATCGATATTCTGATGGCGCACCTTGATCGCAAAACGTCCATCCTGCGGCAGACGTTTTTCCGAGATATCCAGCTCGGACATCAACTTCAAACGCAATGCCAGCGACGCAGCGATCCTGATATCCGCTTCCGTTTGCAGATGCAGCACGCCATCGATACGAAAACGAATCTGCAAACGCCCTTCCTGCGGCTCGATATGAATATCGGACGCACGTACCTGCGTCGCATCGTCGAACACGGACTGCAGCAGCTTGACGATAGGCGCCTCTTCCAGCCCCGGCGTCATGCCCATGGTGCCGAAATCAACCGGGCCGTTACTCAGATCTTCTTCAAGCTCACGTGCAAAATCGGTGATTTCCTCCGTGCGGCGGTAAATGCGATCGATCGCCTGCAGCAACTCGCTTTCATTGATGACCGCGAGTTCTATATCTCTTTTCAGCGCGCGGGAAATCTCGTCGTAGGCAAACAGGTCGGTCGGGTCGGCCATGCCGATCAGCAGCGACTTGCGGCGATCTTCCAGCACGATGGCGCGGAAGCGGCGTGCCTGCGTCTCCGGCAACAGGCGCACGGTCTCCGGATTGACGTTAAAAAATTTGATATTGATATACGGGATGTCCAGCTGCCTGGCTAGCGCAGTCGATATCTGCTCTTCGGTCACCAAACCGTTTTCCACAAAAACGCGCCCGAGTTTGCGACCAGTTCGCTTTTGCTCCGTCAGAGAAAACAGAAGTTGCTCTTCGGAAATTAATTTTTGTTGAACCAGGATTTCGCCTAGACGAACCTTTTCGGGCCGAGCCATAGAGTCCTCTTAATATAAAAATACGTGCGTATTCTATGCTGGAACAATGCCATTCCAGGCGCAGTCATTGTGAATTAACAATTCAGGCATCGTCAAAGCAAACCCGCAGCGTATGACAATTGTTTGCAGAATTTCGCTTGCAGAGGCATGCAATGCAAGGGAATACACATGTAGATTCTGTACAACACAATGCCTTCATGTATATTCTCAGGCACTGATTCACTCTATTGAGACCCCTATGTCGGCTGAAATCCGGGCATCCCGCCACGAAGCAACGCTCATACTCACGCTGTCCAATCCTGGCGCAAAAAATGCGCTGCATCCGGATATGTTCGCCGCTGCAATCGAAACATTCTCCACTGCCGCACGCGACGACTCGATACGCGCTGTGATCCTGACCGGTGCCGACAATTTTTTCTGCGCCGGCGGCAATCTCAACACCTTGCTGGAACTGCGTGCGCAGGATAGAGCCGATCAGGCAGATGCAGTCGACAGCCTGCGCGGCTGGATAGAAGCGATCCGCGATTGCCCGAAGCCGGTCATTGCGGCAGTCGAAAGTGCGGCCGCCGGTGCCGGATTTTCATTGGCTTTGGCGTGCGATCTGATCGTCGCCGGCGCCAATGCAAAATTTGCCATGTCGTATGTCAATATCGGGTTGACGCCGGATGGCGGTGCTTCCTGGTTTTTGTCGCAAGCCTTGCCGCGCCAGTTGGCAACCGAAATTATGCTGGAAGGAAAACCCGTGCCGGCGCAACGCTTGCACGATCTCGGTGTCATCAATCGCATCGTCGCCGATGGCGCTACCCTACAAACTTCGCTGGACTGGGCCGATGAGCTGGCTGCCTTGTCGGGCCACGCGGTCGAACGCATCAAATCCCTAACAAGAGAAGCGCGCGATCATTCACTGCCACAGCATTTCGAGATCGAAAAAAATCACTTCGTTGACAGCCTCAATCATCGCGACGCACAGGAAGGCATCCATGCTTTCCTGGAAAAGCGCGCACCGCATTACAAATGAATTGTAAATGAGCGCAACAAAAAGACGGCGCGTCTATCTGATGCGCCACGGTAGTGTGACTTACTTCGACGCTGACGGCATGCCCTACGCGCCGGATGAGGTGCCCCTGAATGAACAGGGCTGCAGGCAAACAAGCGCCGCCGGGCGGGTCTTTGCGCAACAAGATATACGTTTCGACCGCGTGATCGTATCGAATCTGCCGCGCACGATCGAATCTGCGCTGCGCGTGCTGGCAGAAACCGGCCAGCACATCGAGCTCGAACAATGGCCGGAATTTCAGGAAGTGCGCGGCGGCGTGCTGGAAGACATCCTCGACGATGACCTGGAAGAAGCCTTCACCAGCGCCTTCTCCTGCATGGCAGAGGAACACAGGCAATTTCTCGCAGGGGAAAGCGTCGGCCAGTTGATCGATCGCATACATCCCGTCATCGATAGACTGCGCGCCGATCCATCGTGGGATACGGTGCTGCTGGTGTTGCATGGCGGCGTGAATCGCGCCGTGCTGTCCTACGCCATCACCGGCCAGCGGCTATTCCTCGGCAATCTGGAACAATCGCCCGGTTGCATCAATGTGCTGGATGTCGGCGAACGCGCCAACGACTGGGTCGTGCAAACAATCAATTACGCGCCGCTACTGCCGCTGCAGACAGAATCGCGATACACCACAATGGAAGAAGTGCTGCATCAATACCGTAAATCGCGCGGACTGTAAGCGCATACCTTCGTCTGTTCTGGGCCAGTAAATTGTCAGACCATGCAGACGCATCCGAATTTCTGCATAATCGTACAAAATTTGCATATGCGTTTTGCACGCCACGGCTACTTCAGGAGAAAAAATTGATAGACCTCTATTCCACTGCCACGCCCAACGGTCACAAAATTCACATCATGCTGGAAGAATGCGGCTTCCCTTATCGCATGCATCATGTCGATATCGGCGCCGGCGACCAGTTCACAGCGGAGTTTCTGGCGATTTCGCCCAACAATAAAATCCCGGCAATTGTTGACAGCAAGGGCCCGGACGGCAAACCGATGTCCTTGTTTGAATCGGGCGCCATTCTGGTTTATCTCGCCAGCAAGGCAGGCAGATTTCTCGGCGCGACCGATCGCGAAAAATTCACGACCCTGCAATGGTTGATGTTTCAAATGGGCGGTGTCGGACCGATGCTCGGTCAGGCGCATCACTTCCGTCTCTATGCACCGGAAAAAATCGACTATGCGGTCAATCGCTACACGAATGAAGCAAAGCGTTTGTACGGCGTCATCGACAAGCGTCTGGAAGCAAGCAGCTACCTCGCCGGCGAGACCTACACCATCGCCGACATAGCCACTTTCCCGTGGCTGCGTTCGTGGAAAAATCAGGGAATAGAGTTAGCAGATTTCCCCAACGTGCAACGCTGGTTCAATGAAATCAGTGCACGTCCGGCCGTGCAAAAAGGAGTTACGCTTTTTACCGATGTACGCAAGCCGATCACGGACGACAAATCGAAGGAAATATTATTCGGCGCAACGCAGTACGCCAAACATTAATCAAGGCAGATCGGGCGAACGATTTTTCGCAGCAGGAAAAATCGTTCGTCTTCTCGGCTAGGCGTAATGCCGCAGTATCAGCTCCGCCACACAGACCGGTTTTTCACTCTCTGCGCATTCCATCGTCGCCTGCCAGACCATCTGCGCACCACCGGAAAACTCGTCCAGCGATTGCAGCATCAGTCGTGCACGCACCCGGCTATCGACCGGCACCGGCGCCGGGAAGCGCACTTTATTCAAGCCGTAATTCACCGCCAGTTTGCACGGTGGAAAAGTGATTGAAGACTGCAACAGCATGGGCAGCAGGGAAAGTGTCAGGAAGCCATGTGCAATCGGCACGCCGTATGGCGATTCGCTGCGACAGCGCTCGACATCGACATGTATCCATTGATGGTCGCCACTGGCTTGCGCAAACAGATTGATGCGCGCCTGATCGATCAGCACCCAGTCGGATATTGCGACTTCCTGCCCTGCCAGATTCCTGAGTTCGTCCAACGAGGCGATGTGACGCATATCGGTTCCGGTTAAGTTACTGCAGCGATTGTTTCGATGCAATTGGCATCGGCAAGGATACGACATCAATACCTTCGTCGGCGAGTGCCGCACGTTCGTCAACCGTCGCCACACCGCGAATGCCGCGCTCGGGCGCCTCATTGTAATGAATACGGCGCGCTTCTTCGGCAAACTGGCTACCAACGTCTTCCGTATCGGCAATCACCTTGCGCGCAAATTCCATCCATTGATCCTGCACGCGATTACCCTCCTCACGCGCACGCGCGGTGACACCGGATAAATTCAAACGTGGGGAAGATGGCAGGCGTTTGATCGCTTGATTGCCGCACAGCGGGCATTCGATCAAATGTTGCGAGGATTGCGTGAGAAAGTCATCTTCGGAGGAAAACCATCCCTCAAAGCGATGATCGTGTTCACAACAAAGGTCATAGACTTTCATGAGTTTGGTGCCCGGGACCGGAATCGAACCGGTACACCGTTACCGGCGAGAGATTTTAAGTCTCTTGTGTCTACCTGTTTCACCACCCGGGCATGTCACGATTCTAAAACAGACAAAAAAATAAAAGCGCCCTCGGCGCTTTTGGAAAAACTGGAGGCGGGGGTCGGGATCGAACCGGCGTAAACGGCTTTGCAGGCCGCTGCATAACCACTTTGCTACCCCGCCACGGATTCGTATTGTATCGCGAATCAAACATACTACTGCGACACACACAAACACAAAAACCGAATTGCGAAAAAACTGGCACTGCTCGCGAATAAAAAAGGAAGCTTGATCAGCTCCCTTTTAGAAATCTGGAGCGGGAAACGAGTCATGCACTAGAGCGATAAGTCTCTGTTTCCCAATCACTTTCTCCGCTGTGGTGAGCAGCGAAGGCCTGAATTATAGCCTTGTTTTTCGCCCTCGGCAACAAAGTTCATCCAACGACTTCCATTGAAGTCCAAGGACTGCTCTTTTCGCAGTCGCACCGCCCTACGATGCTGTCGCGATGCAATGGGGCCTCCAGTGGCCAAGGCCGTCGTGCGGCGATAGGCGAATGGAATCAGGGGTTATCAGATTACCGCCTGCTGCATGCGCTTGGTCAACGCCTCGGCGCTTTCCTTGCGCTCGCTATACCTGTCCACCAGATACGGCGACGCATCGCGCGTGAGCAGCGTGAACTTCATCAGTTCCTCCATCACGTCCACAATGCGGTCGTAGTAGGCCGACGGTTTCATGCGTCCCGCTTCATCGAATTCTTGATACGCCTTGGCGACCGAGGACTGGTTGGGGACGGTCAGCATCCGCATCCAGCGGCCCAGCACGCGCATCTGATTGACAGCATTGAAAGATTGCGAGCCGCCCGACACCTGCATCACTGCCAGCGTCTTGCCCTGAGTCGGACGCACCGCGCCGACTGACAGCGGAATCCAGTCGATCTGCGTTTTCATCAGGCCGGACATCGCGCCATGGCGCTCCGGCGAACTCCACACCATACCCTCGGCCCACTGCGCGAGTTCGCGCAGTTCCCTGACCTTGGGATGATCCTCGGTCGCGTCATCCACCAGCGGCAGGCCCGACGGGTTGAACAGCCGCGTCTCGCCGCCCAACGCCCGCAGCACGCGGGCTGCCTCTTCGGCGGCCAGTCGGCTAAACGAGCGTTCGCGCAGCGAGCCGTAGAGCAGCAGGAAGCGTGGCGCATGGGTGGAACGTTCGGGTGCCAGTAGCCGTTCCATGTCCGGCGGCTGGAGCAATGCGGCGTCGATGTTCGGCAGGTCGAGACGGGATTCAGACACGACGGCCCTCCACATCCACTACCGGCTCGCCGTCTTCCTTGTTGAACGCGCCGCGCTGCGGTTGCGGCAGGATGTCGAGCACTGTTTCCGACGGGCGGCACAGGCGCGTGCCCAGCGGCGTGACCACGATAGGTCGGTTGATGAGGATCGGATGTTGGAGCATGAAGTCGATCAATTGCTCGTCGCTCCACTTCTGATCTCCCAGGCCGAGTTCCGCATACGGCGTGCCTTTCTCGCGCAGCACCGCGCGTACCGGGATGCCCATCGCGGCGATCAGCGCCTTCAGCATGTCGCGGTCGGGCGGTGTCTTCAGATATTCGATGACAGCCGGTTCCTCGCCGCTGTTGCGAATCAGGCTGAGGACGTTGCGTGACGTGCCGCAATCGGGATTGTGGTAGATCGTGATGTGGCTCATGTCGAGGTGCCTTCGTTCGAGAGAAGCATGGATTGCTGGCGCAGATGCCTGATCACATAGCCGAACAGGATCGCGCCCGCCGCGCTGATGCCGGTCAGGGCCAGCAGCGTGCCGGGATAGCCGTTGCCGGCGGAATACAGCAGCGAGGCCACGAAGGGGCCGGCGGCCACTGCGATCTGCACGGGTGTCGCCATCGCGCCGCTGATGGCGCCATAAGCGGCCCGACCGTACAGCTCGGCGGGCAAGGCGCCTCGTACGATCGTCATGACGCCATTGCCGATGCCGTAGAGCGCGGCAAACACGACATACACCGGCAGCCACTGCTCGGAAGCAAAGAGCAGGAGCAATGACAGCGGCAGCAGACTGATGGCCGCCATGCCGACCTGGCGCGTGCTGGCCCGCTTGCCGACCGTGGCTTGCACCACACGGCCGAGTACCTGCATTGGCCCGATCAGCGCACCGACCCAGGCCGCATTTGCGGCAGAGATGCCATGTGCCTGCAAGACTGGGATCATGTGCAGCGACATCGCCGCGAACACCAGTGCATTCAGCGTCACAGCCGCCGTGACGAGATAGAACACCGGTTCGCGCATGACCGCGGTGAGATTGCGGGATCGGGTTTCCGTCCGCGCTGGGGGTGTGCCGTGTGCCGGGCCGCGTCCCTTTGGCAGGCTGGCATGGATGGGCAGGCAGATCAGCAGGTTCGCGGCCGCATAGATCAACCAGACCTCGCGCCAGCCGACGTGTTGCAACAGCGTTTGCGTCAGCGGCCAGAATACCGTGCTGGCGAAACCGCCGAACAACGTCAGGTGCGTGATCGCCCGGCGATAGTTGCTGCCATGGACCTGCGTGATGACCGCGAAGGCCGGCTGGTACAAGGTCGCGCTCATGGCCACGCCGATACCGGCCCACACGAGGTAAAGCTCCGTCGCGTTGTGTACCCGCGAGAGGCACGCGAGCATGACGGCGGCCAGCAAGGCGCCGCTTCCCATCAGCAGACGTCCACCGATGCGGTCGATGATGCTGCCGGCCGCGGTCGAAAGCAGTCCCGAGATCAGCAAGGCCACCGAATAAGCCCCGACGATGGCGGGCTTGGACAGGCCGAGTTCGTCCTGCATGGGCTGCATCAGGACGCCGTAGGCGTAGAACATCGACCCCCACGCGACGATCTGCGTCAGTCCGAGCGAGGGAATCAGCCAGCCGCGAGAGCGCGGGATGGTGTTGTCCATGATTACGCTTGGCGCTCGTACCAGCCGCGCGAGCGGTTGACCACGCGCACCACCAGCAGCATCACCGGCACCTCGATCAGCACGCCAACCACGGTGGCCAGCGCCGCGCCCGAGTGGAAGCCGAACAGACTGATGGCGGCGGCCACGGCCAGCTCGAAGAAGTTGCTCGCGCCGATCAGTGCCGAGGGGCCGGCGATGCTGTGCTTCTCGCCTACCTTGCGGTTGAGCCAGTACGCCAGCCCGGAATTGAAGAACACCTGGATCAGGATCGGCACCGCCAGCATGGCGATCACCAGCGGTTGCCGGATAATGGCCTCTCCCTGAAAGGCGAACAGTAGCACCAGCGTCAGTAGCAGCGCGGCGATCGACAGCGGGCCAATACGTTCCAGCGCCCGGTCGAACGCAACCTGACCCCGGCGCAGCAGCGCCCGGCGCCAGAGCTGCGCGAGGATGACAGGAATGACGATGTAGAGCGCGACCGACACCAGTAGCGTGGCCCATGGCACGATGATCGACGACAGGCCCAGCAGGAGGCCGACGACGGGCGCGAAGGCGAACACCATGATGGTGTCGTTCAGCGCCACCTGCGACAGCGTGAACACCGGATCGCCGCCGGTCAGCCGGCTCCACACGAACACCATCGCCGTGCAGGGCGCGGCGGCCAGCAGGATCAGCCCGGCGATGTAGCTGTCCAGCTGCCCGGCCGGCAGCCACTGTGCGAAGACATGGCGGATGAAGATCCACGCCAGCAGCGCCATCGAAAACGGCTTGACCGCCCAGTTCACAAACAGCGTGACGCCGATGCCGCGCCAGTGTCGCCTGACCTGGCCGAGTGCGCCGAAGTCCACCTTCAGCAGCATCGGCACGATCATCACCCAGATCAGCAAGCCCACCGGCAGGTTGACCTGGGCGACTTCCAGCTGGCCAATGGCCTGGAACGCGCCCGGCGCGAACTGGCCCAGCGCGATGCCGGCAACGATGCACAGCAGCACCCACAGGGTCAGATAGCGCTCGAAGCTGCTCATGGCAGATGCGGCCGGCGCGTGACCGGCCGCTTCGGTTTCTGTAGTCATCGCGCCGCCCTTACTGGCGGCCGATGTCGCGCAGCTCGCGCTGCAACGACATGGCGTCCAGGCGCTGGAGCGGCAGCGACAGGAACAGTTCAATGCGTCGGCGCAGCGTGATCGCGGCGTCGAGGAACGCTTTGCGCTGTTGCTCCTCAGTGCCCTCGACGGCTGCCGGATCAGGGACGCCCCAATGCGCCGACACCGGCTTGCCCGGCCACAGCGGGCAAGCCTCCCCAGCAGCGTTGTCGCAAACTGTAAAGATGAAGTCGAACACCGGCGCACCCGGTGCCACGAACTCGTCCCAGCTCTTGCTGCGGTAGCCGGTCGTCGGCAGGTGCAGCCGCTCCAGCGTGGCAAGTGCCAGCGGATGAACCTCGCCCTTGGGGTGACTGCCCGCCGAATAAGCGTGGAAGCGGCCCTTGCCCAGCTCGTTGAGCATGCCTTCGGCAAGGATGGAGCGGGCGGAATTACCCGTGCAAATGAACAATGCGTTGTAGATCGTGTCGGTCATGGCGTCAGCAGTCGCAGCGGGTGGATTCGGAAACCTCGCACACTCCGCCTTGGCAGCAATGCTCGGTCAGGTAGCCGATCAGGCCGTTCATGTGGTCGTATTCGGCGCGATAGATCAGGTTGCGGCCTTGCTGCTCGATGCTGACGAGGCCGGCGTGGGCCAGTTCCTTCAGATGGAAGGACAAGGTGTTGCGGGCCACGTCGAGCTGGTCGGCCAGCACGCTGGGCGTGAGTCCTTCCGGGCCGGCGACGACCAGGGCGCGGAACACACGCAGGCGCTGGGTGTGCGCCAAGGCGCTCAGGGCGGAAACGGCTTGATCTTCGTTCATGATTCGATAGTACAACAATTATTGAATTAATGGATAAGAATCAGCGGGCAAGTCATTCATGGCTTCGCGGCATACCGCCGTCGAGTTCTTGGACTATGTTCCGCGCATCACGCCCATCAAAGTCATCGCGGCAGCAAGATGCTTCTATCAAGAGCGGCGGATGCCTTCTCGCACCACGGACTAGTTCAAGGGAAGGCAGGATGCCTAGCGGGCGATAGAACTGCACTGCATCCTGATGCGATGTGACCATGTTTGGCCCACACCGCAGGCGCGTGAACGCAAAGTGCGTTGGATTGAACCAAGCAAAATGCTTCGCCGCAAGATGCTATGTCGATATATCAGGATGCCGAAACAAGCATGACATGCGCGGATTTCTCCAGGTCCCTCTGGACGTGGAGCAGCGGATGCAATCCCCTGCGCCTTGTGAAACCGTGGGGATATCAGACCATATCGAATCGGTCTTGATGTGCTTGACGCACCCCATGACGCTGGCACCGTGAGCGCAATTGTCGAGCGTGCTTCTTCCTTATTACTCGACGGACCGGCAACTGGTCAATTCTTGCATATCGAGCAAGAGAGAACCACCTGTGACGGGTGCCATGATCTCTTCCGTCCATGTTCCAGGGCATCGCCCCAGGCATCAGCCACAGGCATAACGAAAAAACAGCCCCTTGGTGGGGCAAGAAGGAGCCGGTGATGTAGCGCTTCCGAAAGGAGACGAAAACATGCACAAGGAGCCACCACTATCAAAGGTGTTCTATCGTCCCATCGAAGCTGCCATACGGTGGGCTGGGTTGTTGCGGTACGAAGCGGTGATCGTCGCATCGATCGCATCACCGCGTTGTCTGCCGCAGATGTTGGACTGCCCGCGATGGAACGAGTGTCGGCTGTACTCGGAACGCATCTACGACGGTATCCTCAACGCCGAACTACCCTTCGGCAAGAACGGGATCACACTTAATGACCCAGATCTGGTGAGTTCACTCGATCTGACCGTCCGCCATGTCGATCTGAAGCGGTGGATGCGCACCCACTATCCCGAGCATCGGCCGGGATTTCTGTTCAGTCGCGGCGAGCGCATGGTGCATCCCTTCATCACCATCGAGACAGGACAGGCAATCCTGCTGGAACGGCTGGCTCTGCAGGCCGCGCTGGACCATAGCCGACGCGAGATGCGCGAACTGCAACAGCAACACGAAGTCTTGCTAAAGCAGTCCGCCGTACTGCTGGCTCCCAAGCAGTGCGTGATCAGTGATCGGGCGGAAACTACATACCTGAACATCATCGGCGGCATGCTGACGCTGATGCTGAGCCAATCCCCATCCGGCGTGCCGTACTCCAGCTTCAAGACGCAGGAGGCCATCGTCACCGCATTGCTCGCCCACTATGGCGGCACCATGGGCATCACGGAGCGAACCTTGAACGGCAAGTTCGCCAATGCCAGGAAGAATGTCCGTAGCGCAGCCGCGTGAATTCTTCCATCTTGTATGTGCAGTCGCGGAGATTGCATTTGCAATGTTTTTCCGCAGCCATGTCTATTGAATAGAGGTCACGCCAACAAACGCTACTGAGCGTTCAGGAGTGACCGCCATGTCGCAAATACCTGTACTGCCACCGCACGAGCGCCGCATCCTGCGGCTCGATGAAGTTGAAGCGAAGTCCGGCTTCAAACGCGCCCACATCTACAACCTGATGAAGAAGCGCCAGTTTCCGCAGGCGTTGCGCCTGGGCGTGCGCGCCGTGGGCTGGGATTCGGTCGAGATCGACCAGTGGATCGCCGAACGCCTCAACAACCGGACCTGACCCGCTCCCCCTCGATTTTCCCATCGCCAAACGGAGAGCGCCATGCAGGTCGTATCCATAATTTCAACGAAAGGCGGCGTAGGCAAGACGACTACGGCCGCCAACCTCGGCGGCCTCGCCGCGGACGCGGGGCTGCGTGTGCTGCTGCTCGATCTCGACGTGCAGCCGACCTTGTCGTCCTATTACGAGCTGGCACACCGCGCTGCCGGCGGTATCTATGAGTTGCTGGCGTTCAACGAACGCGCCCTCGATCAGTTGGTGTCCCGCACCATCATCGCGGGCCTGGACCTGGTGCTCTCGAACGATCACCGGGGTGAACTGAACACGTTGCTACTGCACGCGCCAGACGGACGCCTGAGACTGCGGCACCTGCTGCCGGCGCTGGCGCCGCTTTATGACCTGGTGCTGATCGACACCCAGGGTGCACGCTCGGTGCTGTTGGAGATGGCGGTGCTCGCCTCTGACCTGGCGCTGTCGCCCGTGACCCCGGAAATTCTCGCTGCCCGCGAACTGCGACGCGGCACCATGCAGTTGCTGGAGGACATCGCGCCATACCGGCACCTCGGCATCGAACCGCCATCCCTGCACCTGCTCATCAATCGCGTCCACCCCGTGTCCGCGAATGCACGGATGATCCAGCAGGCGCTGCGCGACCTGTTCCAGGACCATGCCGGCATATGCGTGCTGGGCACCGACGTGCCGGCCATCGAGGCCTATCCGCGCGCCGCAACCCGCGGCCTGCCGGTGCATCGCGTCGAGCATCGCCAGCCGCCGGGCAGAGTTGCGCCCGCCGCGCTCGACACCATGCGCGCGCTCGCCGGCGAACTGTTCCCACAGTGGCAAGACAGATTTGCCCTCGTGTCCGGCCGTCCTCCTCGTTCCATTGAAACCGGGAGGTCACATGGCGAACGCACATGAACTGGCCCGCGGCCACAAACGGCTGCGCGCCCTGATTGAGTTTGCGGTGAGCGAAGGCTGGCACGTCAAGCGCACACGGGGCGGACACCTCAAGTTCACCAAGGCCGGCTGCGCCGCCATCTACACCAGCTCAACAGCGAGCGACTACCGGGCGGATCTCAACGCCCGTGCACAGATCCGCCGCGCCGAGCGCGAGGCCCGCATGGCCCGGGCCGTCAACGCCGAGGGATGTGGTCATGGCTGAGATGACCTCCCAGGACATGGCCGGCAAGCTGCTTGCCGCCGGGTTCGAGCGCAGTGGGCCATCGGCCACGGCCTTGAGCGACCCGATCGCCGACACGCCGATGGTCGTGACGCTGGACCAGTTGCGGCCCTACGACCACGACCCCCGCAAAAAGCGCAACTCGGCCTACGATGAAATCAAGGCCTCCATCCGAGAGCGCGGCCTGGACGCGGCGCCAGCGATCACACGCCGTCCTGGCGAGGCGCACTACATCATCCGCAACGGCGGCAACACCAGGCTGGCGATCCTGCGTGAACTCTGGGCGGAGACCAAGGACGAACGCTTCTTCCGCATATCGTGCCTGTTCCGGCCGTGGCCTGCGCGCGGAGAGATCGTCGCCCTGACCGGGCACCTCGCCGAGAACGAACTACGCGGCGGCCTCACGTTCATCGAGCGCGCCCTGGGCGTCGAGAAAGCCCGCGAGTTCTATGAGGCTGAAAGCGGCACCACCCTGAGCCAGTCCGAGCTGGCCCGCCGCCTGGCCGCCGACGGCTTCCCAGTCCAGCAGTCGCACATCAGCCGCATGGCTGACGCGGTGCGCTACCTGCTGCCCGCGATCCCGACCGTCCTATACGGGGGCCTCGGCCGCCACCAGGTCGAGCGGCTGTCGGTCATGCGCAAAGCCAGCGAACGCACGTGGGAGCACTATGCCAAAGGCCGCTCCCTGCCGCTGGACTTCGACAGCTTCTTTCTGGAGGCGCTGTCGCAATTTGATGTCCAGCCCGACGAGTTCTCGCCGCCGCGTGTGCAGGACGAGTTGATCGGTCAGATGTCCGAGCTGCTGGGCATCGACTACGACGTGCTCGCCTTGGACCTGACCGAATCCGAGAGCCGCCACCGCGCCCTGGTCAGCGACCCAACCCCGCCATCGGCGCCGCCGGCATTGCCCGAGCCTGGGGCCATCGCACGGCCGCCGATCGAACCGGCACCGCCCCCCACTACAACTGCACCTTCTGCGGGCCACTCTGCCGACGCGCCGACAAGGCCCCGGGACGATGGGGCCCCGAGCGAGGCATCCGCAGCCAGCCCTGCGGCAGCGAATGGCGGTCTGCTTGACGAGCACATCATCTCTCCGGCACCCACGACGGAGCGGCTCCAGTCCATCCAGCGCATGGTCGCCGACCAGTTGGGCGATGCGCTGCCGCCCGACTTCTCGGCCAACGTCTTGCAGTCGATTCCCGTGCAGGCCGGTGGCCTCTATCCCATCTCGGACATCTGGTATATCGACCCTGGCCTCGACACACCCGACCGCCTGCGCATCCACATCGCGCAGTTCGCGCGCGAGATCGCGGGCGAGGCCGACCTGGACGCGTGTGTCGAGGATCGTTCTGATGGCATCGGGTTCACGTGTCGTGCCCCAGCCCAGGCTTCGTCGCCGCTCGCACGCGCCGTGCTCGCACTACTGGTTTCCCTGGCCGGTCAGCAGCCAGCCGGCGTCGGCTTGGACAGCGGGCAACTCATCACAGACCTGCCAGCGCTGTTGCACGGCCAGGGTCAACGTCGTGACGGCGGGGCCCGGCGATTGAGCGACACCGCGCTGGTCAAGCTGTTTCGTCTGCTGCGGCTGGCCCGGCGCCTGCTGGATCTGGAAGCCGGCGCTGTCGGTTCTGGGATCTGAGCGAGGGAGGCCTGCATGTCCGCACCGAACCCACTCAACCAGGCCGTCATCGCGCAGGCACTCTACGACCTACGCAACGGGCAACTGCGTCGCTGCAAGGCGATGGGGTTCGGCGAGGAAGAGCTGGATGCGCTCAAGCATCCGGCGCTGATCAGCGTGCTGGCCAATGCCAACGTCTCCTGGTGCTCTGTCTCGGTGAACCGGGAAGTGCTCCGGCGATTGCTCAAACAGGCGCAGGACGTGGAGAAGGAGATCGCCACCGTCGATCGCATGCTGCGCCTGGGTGCCAGTACCGAAATGGTGAGCCGCTTCTACGGGCTGACACATCAGGAAGTCGCACTTCGGCGCGAAGTTCTCGGCCTGCCCAAACGCAAGGGGCGCCATCCGGTTCTGGACGAGGAGCAGGACACCGAGCTGTGGCGGCGCTGGAAGGTCGTGACCAGCAGCAGGAACGTCGAGCTGGAGGATGAGACCTCGGTTCTTGATGCGGCAATGGACCTCGCCGAAGGCATGGAGCTGCCGCTGTCGGTGGTCTGGGCTGCGATCAAGAACTGGATCGATCAGGGACTGGGTTGAATCATGGCCGTGGACGACGCTGCACCACGAGCACCACGCCAAGGTCCGGTCGCCCTCGCTGATCTGTTCGACAGCGCGCTGAAAGACCTTGCACCGAAACCTCGCCCACTAGCACCGGCTCCCGCCTTCGCATCCGCGACGTCTCCTGTGTCTGCAACCGGCGACGGTTTCCTGTTCAGTGGAAATCGGCACGAGAGCGTGCCGCGACGGCTGTTCCTCGACCGACGCCTGACGCCGCTGGAACGCAATGCCTGGCAAGTCTTCCGGATGATGCTCAACGAGGATGGCGTCACGGCGTTTCCGACGTATGAGCAACTTCGCCCGTGGCTCGCGTCAATGCCCTGCGCCGGACAGGCCTCCCACGAGACCGTGGCACGGGCGCTGACGCTGTTGCGCCTGACGCGCTGGTTGAGTCTCGTGCGCCGCAGGCGCGACCCCAAGACCGGGCGCATCCTCGGCAACCTCTACGTCCTGCACGATGAGCCCCTGACCCCGTTCGAGGCGATGCAGCTCGACCCGGACTACCTGCAGCTCGTCAGCCAAGCCCTGGGCCATTCGGCCAGGGCCGTTCAGGTCGTGGGCTTGCACACGCTCAATGAGATCGCCGAAGACCCGCTGCTGTCTGGCCGCATGCTGCCCTCGCGGCTGCAGGTCCTTGCCGAACGCCTCGCAAGCCAAGGCATTGGGTCGCAGGAGAGTTATCCACAGGAGGACACGGTTCACGATTCCGAAGAAGGGGCGCCGAGCCTTCTTCGGAATTCTGATCGGCCCTCTTCGGATTCCGAAGCAGGGCCAAAACACGCAGCAGACGGCGCTCTTCGGAATCCGAAACAGGACCGTACTGTACGTAGTAGTCGTATTAATGAAGTACGTACTACCGCGCGTGAGCGTGGGCAGGCGCGCGCGATGCCGGGAGTTCGTCTGCCTGATCGCTTTCTCGGCTTGAAAGATGAACAGCAGGCCGGCGCCATGGTGGCATTGCAGCAGGTCGATGCCCCGCTACGCCAGGCCGTGCTGGACGAATGGGCGGATCGCTGTCGTGGCAGCACCATCCGCAACCCGGCAGGCTACCTGTTCGGCATCATCCAACGTGCCATCCGTGGCGAGTTCAACGCATGGGCCAGGCAAGCTGGGTCAGCACCGCCACCTGCCCCTGCACGAGATGCACCGCCTGAGCCACCGCGCAATGTAGTTCCGCCCGAGGTAGCCCGGCAGCACATCGACCGGCTGCGCGACCTTCTGCGCAGTAGCTGAGCGCGACGAGCGACAAGGGCGTGAAGCAGACGCCCGTGGCCGTCAGTAGAGCTATCCCCTGGGGATAGATGTGATGCAAGGCGTAACACCGAAAGACACAGGCTGGGTGCTTCTGTCCACGGTGCTGCAGTGGCGTCCGGTTCCTGAGCGCACCCACCATCTGCGCGAGCAGCGCTCTGTGGCGTTTGATGGAGCTATCCCCTGGGGATAGCTCGCATTGCGGGCCGCCACCACCACGACAACCGGGGACCAGTTCATTTCGGTTTGTTGACTGACTGCCTTCCGCTGCATGCCGATCCTGACCGCTCCTTTTCCCAAGCGAGCGGACACCATGGCAACCAACGAACCTCTGCAACTCAATCTCGGCTCTTTGCGCAGCGCGATGTCGCTGACGCTTCACACCCACCACGCATCGCGCATCTGGCATGGCCGCGCCGCCGCCGAGGGGCGACCCGGCATCGTCGGCCTGAACGGCTACATCGCCGTGATGAACAAGATGAAGCGCGGCTCGGAACAGGATGACCCGTACAGCGACTGGTGGATGTTGCGCATCGAGGAAAAGCTCGACCAGGCCAAGACCACGTTGCAATCGCTGCGCGAGCAGGTGGACCAGGCATTGGCCGGCGTGCCAGCGGCGTTGAGCCTGGGCGAGAACCTCAACGTGCAACCGGTGAAGCTCCCCTTGTTCGTGAACGCGCAGCTCGGCTTTGCCGCGGTCTATCTCCTGGCCGACTATGACGACATCGCCCGCAAGCTGATCCTCGCCCATCACACCGCGCTGATCGATCGCTCGACATTGGAGCGGTGGCTCAACGAAGGCGCTCACACGCTGCGCAGCCTGTTCAGCCTGGCCCAGCAGTACCGCTACTCGGGATGCACCCGCGACGACTTCGCGGCCAAGAACGCCGCAGCGCGGGCGGCGCTGGAGAAGTTCGGCGACTTGCCGCAGGACGTGCTCGAAGGCGCTCGCCGCTCGAAGTTTGCGCCGCCCGTCGTGCGCCGCGGCCTGCAACAGCGCAGTGATAGCGCTGCCGCAGCCGCACCTCCCAGCGACGAAGGCACTGCCGCCGATCCGGCCGAGGCCAGCACCGGCGAGGACGAACAGGCATGAGCGACCCGAACCGCGAACCTCGCTACTTCCGTGGTCTGGAACAGCCAGCCTTCATGCGGCTGGAACACGCGGCCTCTCTAAAAGGCCTTTTAAAGCCTTTTAAAGGTAAAGGGGACTTCGAGGCCTGGGCCAGCCAGTGCTTCGCCATGCGCGACGAGTTGATTGCCCTGGCGCAGCGACAGGTGCTGCCACAGGCGTGCGGGCATCCCTTCCACCTGCTTCCCGTCGAGCTGGCCCAGCAGATAACTGGCGCGGGAACGACGTTCCTTCGCTGGCGCAAGCACGACCGCTCGGCCATGGGCGTGGCGCTGTGGCAGGAACTGGTGGCGAGCACCAGCACGCCGGTCAACCTGCTGGCCGACCTGCACGCGATCGAGTTACAGCGCATCACGTTGAACATGCAGATCAGCCTGCTGCACACCTTGGGCAGGCAGGCGCAGGAATGCGCCAGCAAAGCGGCCGAAGCGGACAACGCATACCTGCGCCGGCTCAAGTCCACCCCAACCGCAATGCGCGATCGGTGATTGCGCCAGACATCCCAGCACGCACCCGGCGCCGATGAGGCACGGGTATTTCAACCACCACGGAGATCACATCATGAGCACGCATTTTTCTGGCGAAGGCAATATCGGCTCGCCACCGGAGTACCGCGAATTCCCCAATGGCAACGACGAGCCCAACCGCCTGCTGCGCCTGAACGTCTATTTCGACAACCCCGTTCCCAAGAAGGATGGCACCTTTGAGGACCGTGGCGGCTTCTGGGCGCCGGTGGAAATCTGGCACCGCGACGCCGAGCACTGGCAGCGCCTCTACCAGAAGGGTATGCGGGTGCTGGTCATCGGCCGCATGGAGCGCGAGCCCTGGACGGACAACGAAGATCAGCCACGCGAGACCTGGCAAGTCAATGCGCGCAGCGTAGGCATCTTGCCGTACCGCATCGAGTCTGTGGTCCTCAGCCCGAAGCCACAGGAGGCAGAACCGAAGCCGCAGGCCGACCAGGAATCGACCGCGCCGAAAGAGACGAAGCGCCGGAAGTGACCCGGCATGGAGGGCGGCTGCCGCAGCGCTTCGCCGCCCTCCATGCGCCGCGAGCTATCCCCAGGGGATAGCTCCATCAACGTCCACCGACTTCCACGCGTTCCCGCGAATCGCCGCTCCCGAACCGCATACCTCCGGCCACTCGCCATTACCGCACAAGCCCTTCCATCCCGTGAAAGCGGTCGCCGCCGCGTGCCGCTTGTTTGCTGCTGCCCCCGGTGGTGCTCGGCATCCTCGATCCCAGCAACTCCATGAACCATGGGAATCGGATGAACGGATATGCGGCTGTTCTTGTGCGAGAAGCCCTCCCAGGGCAAAGACATTGGCCGGATTCTCGGCGCCACACAGCGCGGTGAAGGCTGTCTCAACGGTTCCGGCGTCACCGTCACCTGGTGCATCGGCCATCTCGTAGAAGCCGCTACGCCCGAAGCCTACGACGAGCAGTTGAAGCGCTGGTCCATCGAGCAGTTGCCCATCATTCCCCAGCATTGGCGGGTCGAGGTCAAACCGAAGACCGCCACGCAATTCAAGGTCGTCAAGGCGCTTCTGGCGAAGGCGACCCAGCTTGTCATCGCCACCGATGCCGACCGCGAAGGCGAGTTGATCGCCCGCGAGATCATCGAACTGTGCGGCTACCGCGGCCCCATCGAGCGGCTGTGGTTGTCGGCACTCAACGATGCGTCCATCCGCGCCGCCCTCGGCAAGCTACGGCCCTCAGCCGAGACGCTGCCGATGTACCACTCGGCGCTGGCGCGATCCCGTGCGGATTGGCTGGTGGGCATGAACCTCAGTAGGTTGTTCACGGTGCTGGGGCGGCAGGCCGGCTACGACGGCGTGCTGTCGGTCGGCCGCGTCCAGACCCCGACGCTCAAGCTCGTCGTGGACCGCGACCGCGAGATCGCAGCCTTCGTGTCCGTGCCGTACTGGGCCATCGTCGTGTCCCTGTCCGCAGGTGTCCAGGCTTTCACCGCGCACTGGGTTCCACCCAATGCCTGCACCGACGACGCAGGCCGCTGCCTGCAGCAGCCGGTCGCACAGCAGGCCATGCAGCAGATCCGCGCTGCGGGCAGCGCCCACGTAGTGTCGGTTGAGACCGAGCGCGTGCGCGAAGGCCCGCCGCTGCCGTTCGACCTGGGCACCTTGCAGGAGGTGTGTTCAAAGCAGCTCGGGCTGGACGTGCAGGAAACCTTGGAGATCGCCCAGGCCCTGTACGAGACGCACAAGGCCACGACATACCCCCGCTCGGATTCCGGCTACCTGCCCGAGAGCATGTTTGCCGAAGTGACCACCGTTCTCGACAGCCTGCTTAAGACCGATCCCTCGCTGCGCTCGATCATAGGCCAGCTCGACCGTTTGCAGCGCTCGCGCGCCTGGAACGATGGCAAGGTCACGGCCCACCACGGCATCATCCCGACGCTCGAACCGGCGAACCTCTCCGCCATGAGCGAGAAGGAACTGGCCGTGTACAGGCTCATCCGGGCGCATTACCTAGCGCAGTTCCTCCCTCACCACGAGTTCGACCATACTGTGGCCAAGCTTTCGTGCGGTGGGCAGAACCTTGCGGCCACGGGCAAGCAGGTTGTCACGCCGGGCTGGCGCCAGGTGCTGGCCGAGCCGCAGTCCGAGGACGGCGATGGCGACGGCGACACCGCGGCCCGCGCCCAGGTGCTACCGGCGCTGCACGAAGGTCTGGCATGTCAGGTGGCCGATATCGATCTGAAGGCACTCAAGACGCTGCCGCCCAAACCGTACACGCAAGGCGAGTTGGTCAAGTCTATGAAAGGCGTCGCCAAGCTGGTGTCCGATCCCCGCCTGAAGCAGAAGCTCAAGGATACGGTCGGCATCGGCACCGAAGCGACCCGGGCCAACATCATCGGCGGCCTGATCGCCCGCGGCTACCTCGTAAAGAAAGGGCGCGCCATCCGCGCCTCGGATGCGGCTTTCACCTTGATCGATGCCGTGCCTGCGGCGATTGCCGACCCCGGCACCACCGCCGTCTGGGAACAAGCGCTCGACATGATCGAAGCCGGCCAGCTCACGCTGGATGTGTTCATCGGCAAGCAGGCCGCATGGATTTCGCAGTTGATCGCGCAGTACGGCAACGCGTCCCTGTCTATCAAGGCTCCCCAAGGGCCGACATGCCCGCAGTGCGGCGCACCCACGCGCCAGCGCAGCAGCAAGAGCGGCCCGTTTTGGTCGTGCAGTCGCTACCCGGACTGCAAAGGCACGCTGCCGGTCGAATCCGGCAGCTCCAAGCGCGCCGCCTCGCGCCCGCGCCGTAGCGGCCGCAAAGGCTCCTGACCGATCCCGTTCCCCGTGAGCCGTGCCCGCCTTCGGCGGCGTGGCCCGTGTCCCGCATGCCCTGCGGGACGCCCAGCGCGCAACGCCTTCTTGATTTGTGTGCGCGTCCCGCCCAGCCGTCCCCGGCCGCGGGACCTGAAGGTAGCTTCTCTGCGAGCCGCACCACGCGCGTTCTGTTGATCTGCGTTTCTTCCGCCCTCTGCGAAGGGTCTCCCGGTGGCTTGCCAGCGTGCACGAGCCACCGGGAGACCCTTCGTGGTCAGCGGTAATCGGTGCCGGTGCCCGCCGGTGCAAAAACGGGCTCCCTTTGTGCGCGGATGTGCGCCAGACGATGCCGGCCCCAGCCACGACATGGGCCGGGTGTGATTGCTGAGAGCAGACGGTTCTAGCGACGACCGGGCCTGCCAATCAGCCCACGGGTGGCTCCTCTTTCCTCCCGAGCCGAAGGCCGCAGGGCCTTCGGCGCCTTTTTCCTGCCCATCAACGTCCCGGTCCGGCCATTGGCCTGGGCCACACGAACAGGAGAGATGACATGCACCCTCAATATTGCGCGCAACTGCTGTACGGCAGTGTGTGCAGCGGCATCGATCCAGCTTCTCCTACCCGTCCTGACAGCCCCGCACTTGCTGCGGGGCTTTCTTTTTCCACGTTCGCCAATCGGGGCTGTAGCAGGTGCCGATTTCCGGCTGACGTGGCTCGACTCGCGCACGAAGCTGCCTGCATGTGTCGCTGATCCGTCAGCACCATGCCAGCAGCCAGGGTTTCCAGGCTGCCGCGGATTCTCTCCGCGCCACCCGCCAGTCCGCCATCGCATCGAGTCTGCGGACGCGCGTCCTCGTGACGCCGATGCTTTTTCTCAACCGCATGCGGGAGCTGCCATCCCGTGAGGGACAAGGCCCTCGCTTCTCCAAGGAGCCCATCCATGTCCCAGCAAGCCTCTTTCGGCCAGTTGGCCTTGATCCATTGCGGCAAGTTCCTGCCGCTCGAAGTCCTGCATAGCGCCGCCGGCCACTACATCGGCACGCGCGATACCGAAGGTCCCGTTTCGCGGGAATCCAGCGAGTACTTCCGCAGCTATGTCGCGGCTCAACGTGCCCTAGAAAGAGGCGGCTGGTCCCAGCTCGCCACGCCCTGATCCAACTGGAGGAATCACGTCATGAACCAGCTTTTGCCACAGGAAGTCGTCGATCAGATCATGCGGGAAGAGCAGCATTTCGCCGCCGCGCCCCAAGCCTTCTTCGAGGCCTGGAAGCGCGGTGTCGAGATCGCTGGCCCGCAATGGTTTGGCGACGGCACACGCGAAGGCCTGAACCAGGCCAAGAGCAAGTGGGATCTGCGTCCCGACATGCTGCGTGCCAACGACGCTCTCGGCGTCCTGAGCAGCGGAGAACGCATGTTCCTGTCCGCCATGTTCAGCTTCTACAACGCGCGCGAGGGCGGTGCCATGCTCAAACGCTGCCACTTCCAAGGACTGTCGGACTTCGACGGTCTCGATCTGCAACGCCGCAAGGTCATCGCCGACCTGCTGGTGAACTACAGCGGTTGGTGAGCCGGCTTCCGGAATATCACCACCTTGTCGTTCGCCACCCCATGAGGGACATGCGCCCACCAGGCCATGTCCCTCAATTTTCCCTCCGTCAGCCAGCGCGGATTGGCCCAAAGCCATCGATCAGTGCCGCCTGACGCTTTTTCGACTTTCAACCCACCGGGGTCCAGTTCCCGGTGGCGGGGATTGGCTCCATTATTCAATCTGGAGAAATCCTATGACCCAGAATCCCAACCCCTTTGTACGCGGCTACTGGAATCTGAAAATCGTCCGAACGCTGTGCATCAGCTACGAAGACGGAAGCCCGCATGTGTGGCGAAACATCCACGCGAGCCAACAGCACCTCTCCGACGAGGAGCTGGTTTCTTCCCCCTGCATCGTCACCAGCGACTTCGCGGTGGTCAGGAATGGCACTGTGCCTGTCAGTGCCGAACTGATGGCCGAATGCGATGCCATTGAAGGCGTCAGCGGCGAAGGCGTGGTGGGTGCGGTGGTTTATGCCATCCATGGCGACGACCTGGACGGTCGCCCGGTCCACGTCGGTGATACCTATTCGGCCGAGGCCGCGCGAGACGTGGTGCAGCGGTTGGGTTTCGAGACCGGCTATTACAGCCGATGCTGGGAAATCAGCAGCGCGCACATCAGCCAGGAAACCGGCCAGTACCTGGCCAGCCTAGCGGACCTTGCGACACCGGAGGCCTTTCTGTTCATCGCCTTCCGGGTTCCATACAGCCCAGCGATCGGCGTCAAGCTGATTTCCACGCCCTGGACAGACAAGAACCTGGAGTATGCCGAGGGCATCAGTGCGGAGCAGCTTCGGCAGGAACACCGGGACAAGGGCATGCCTGACGACCTGGCGAACATTCTTGAATTGGCCGGCCAGGCCGATGTGCGCATCCTCATCCTAGACGCTGACGCACCCGCGCTACTGGGCCTGCCACTGGCCGAGATCTAGCAGACGCGCGACGCGCAAGCCTTCCCCTTTATCCCCCACATGCCAGCCCGCCTCCCACCAGGAGCTGGGCCGGTTCAATTCCATAGGAGCAATCTCATGTTCCCCGATCTCATCTCGCCTACGCCTGACTTCGAGAATCAGCTTGGAGCCTGCGTTAACGCCATGAGCCAGAACGACGCCATCGGCCAGATTCTGGTGTTCGAGCGCATGAGCGGCACGCTGCACATGCGCCATATCGACAGCGCCGATCTGATGGACACCGACATTGACGACTACGAAATGGTCGTGTTTGACGGTGGCAATACAACCGGCGACACGTGGAAACACGTGTTCTTCCCACGTCAGCGCGAACACTATTTCGTGTACGAAGCCTGACATCTCCAGCCCCTTTCGAGGGGCTTTTTCTTGCGCTGAACCGGGCTGCGTGGACAAAGGGAAACACCCGGATGCCAATTGATTGCTGCCGCGCGCGCAAGGGCCGCCCATGCTGACCCCATGCCTGCTGACGTTGTCAGCGACATGCCAGGCAATCATCGGTCTTCGAGGTTGCGGCGCAGTTTCCACTGCGTGACCGAGCCAGCTCGCACCGCATCCATACGCGAGCGGCCACCAGTCTCTGGTGGTGGATGCTTTCGCCTTATCAACCCACCGCGGGGTTACGCACCTTTCCCCGCATGCGTGGGCTCGGTGTGTCTCCGCTTTTCCCAATGGAGATTCACCATGAACACCACGTCCAACGAGAAATCGTATTTCGACCTCCACACATCGGGCATCGGCTACATCCAGCGTGTCCGTGAAGTGCCCGTCAGGGGCGGCCGCCGTGCGCAGCCCTTCCTGGCATGCACCATCGCCGCATTGGTCGGCCCCGCCAGGGACCCCAGCTACCGCTACTTCGATGTCAAGGTCTCGGGTGCCGAGGCCAAGAAGCTCGTTCAGCGCTACATCGGCGTTGACGATTCCAAGCAGCGCCCGCTGGTGCGCTTCCGCCTCGGCGACCTTTGGGGCGATGCGTACATCCGCGACAAGGGCGAAAACCAGGGCAAGGCCGCCGCGTCCCTCAAGGCGCGACTGCTCAAGGCCGAGCCGATCGAGCGGGCCGAACTGGCTTCAATCGAGCAGCACGAGCTGATTACCCGTGGCATCGGCTACCTCAACCGTCCGAAGGACGTCACCCCCAAGGATGGCGATCCGTTCCTGTCATGCTCCATCGCCGCATTGGCCGGACCTGTCGATGAACCGGAATATCGGTACTTCGACACGATCGTCGCCACCCTCGGGGCCGAGCATCTGGTTCGCCGATGCGTGCAGGCCATCGAAGGGGATCGCAAGGTGCTGATCGCCTTCCGTCTCAACGACATGAAGATCGATCCGTACATCCGTACCAAGGGCGAGCACGCTGGGGCACCGGCCGCAAGCCTGGAGTCGACGCTGATCCACATCGGTCTGATCAAGATCGATGGCACCCAGGTCTATCCGATGAGCCAGGCGCAAGCCGAGGCGCCAACGGTGGAGGACGCACCCGCGCCCGAAGCCGACAACGCCATCGACACTGCCGCCGACGCCGTTTCCGACCTACCCGTCGAGTCCGCCGAGCGCGAGCCCGAGGGTGAAGTCGAGGAGCAGGAGCCGGCCTTGGTCGCTTCGTTTTGATCCGGCATGGCCCCTCATGGGGCCTTGTCGCTTCTCCTCCCTAGCATCCGCCGCGTCCCCAAGACGCCAAAGGTGCTTGCGTCTTTTCATCCCCCGAGTCCCGCGTGGTCACACGACCGCGCGGTTACCGCATTTCTCAAAGGAGATCAGCCATGTCTCTGGCATCCCGTTTTGCTCCGCAATCCCCGATCCTGCGCTCCGATCGCCCACTCTCGGACGACCGTATTCGTGCCGTTGTTCCCTCGATCTTTGCCGACGCTCCGCATGGGAGCCGGTCCGATCGGTATGCCTACATACCGACCTCGGTCGTGCTGACCAGGTTGCGCCAGGAGGGTTTCGAGCCCTTCATGGTGTGCCAGACGCGCGTGCGCAACGAGGATCGGCGCGAGTACACCAAGCATCTCATCCGACTTCGCCATGCAAGCCAGATCAACGGCGACGAGGCGAACGAGATCATCCTGCTCAACAGCCACGACGGCACGAGCAGCTACCAGATGCTTGCCGGCATGTTCCGGTTCGTCTGCCACAACGGCCTGGTCTGCGGTGACACCACCGCCGACATCCGCGTTCCTCACAAGGGCGACGTGGCAAGCCAGGTGATCGAAGGTGCCTACGAGGTTCTCGAAGGCTTCGAGCGCGTGCAGGACGCGCGCGATGCGATGCGCACCATCACCCTCGATGAGGGCGAAGCGGAAATCTTTGCGAATTCCGCGCTCGCACTCAAGTACGACGACCCGGCCAAGTCCACCCCTGTCACGGAGAGCCAACTTCTGGCGCCCAGGCGCTGGGACGACCGCAAGAACGACCTGTGGGCCGTCTTCAACCGCGTCCAGGAGAACCTCGTCAAAGGGGGACTGAATGGACGCTCGGCCAATGGCCGCAATCAACGCACCCGTCCGGTGCAAGGAATCGACCAGAACCTGCGCCTGAACCGGGCGTTGTGGCTGCTGGCCGAAGGCATGCGCCAGCTCAAGGCGTGATGCCAAGCGGACCTCGCCCAGCTCGGGTGAGGTCCATTTCCTCTCATCCACCGGGCGCCGTCGGCGGCCCGCTATTCGTCATCAGGAGAACCAACATGGCAACCACATCGGCGCCCGAGCAATCGGTATCGCCCATCATTGTTCCGGGCCAGCTCACGCTGCGCACCATACGCGGCAAGAACGGCCCGTTCACCGTCGGCCGCCTTGTCACCCCCATCGGCAAGTTCGCGGTCAAGGATGCGGAGCTGGAGCAGTACCCCGAAGGAAAATACGACGGGGAATTCATCATCCGCTACATCTTCCCGAAGTCCTATCCGGTCGGCGACGGCATGCGGTTCGAGATCCGCGCCAACCTGGACGGAATGACGCTCAACGGAATCGACAAACTGAGCCGCGACGAAGCCCGAAGCTTCGCCACCCAGGACGTCGATCCACTCGATGAAGAGCTGGGGACGCAGCCTGCAGCAACGCCGGCCAAGTCTGCCAAGGCCTCCACGCCCGCCAAGCACGCACCCGTGCAGGCGTCGGCGGATCCTCTGGTCGATACCACGCCCTTCGGTGTGGATGCGCCGACGCCCGCTGCGGCGGCTGCCCCCGGCAGCACCGAAGATGGCGACGCCGCTCTGTTCGGTCTGCTGTGGCCGCTGGGCGAGTCCGTGAAATTGGATTCGACCATCGACCGCCGCGCCCTGCGCGCGCAGATCGCCCGCCTGGGCGAACTGGGTTTTGCGTTGGACTTCAAGACGCAGGAGTGGAGCCGTCAGGCCGAACTGCAACCTGCGTGATCGCAGACGCCGCATCCGCGGTGTTCTTCATCCACCCGCCGGGGTTCCTTCCCCCTGCGGGGGAGGCCTCGGCCATTTTCTGGAGGTCTCCATCATGTCCACCATCGCTTTCGATGTACCCCGTTCCGCGCTGGATGAATCCGCATGGCGAGCTGTTTGCAAGACAGCCGCCGAGCACGCCCAGCGTGGTTGCGGCCTGTCCTGGGATCATTGGGTCACGCTTTTCAGTTCGGAGATCGACGCGCAAGCTAGTCGGTTGCCGGAAAGCCAGCGAGCTCAGGCCCTGGAAATCGCAGCCCACGAATGGGACTACGCAACACCCGCCGAGCGGCAGGAAGCCCAGGACTGGAATGCGGAGCATGGCTATTGCTCGCATGGGATCGAGTTCGGCTACTGCCCGGCCGGTTGTGATCGCGACGATGACGACTGGGACTAAGGGCAAAGCATAGGTTCCTTCGCCGCACCTGCGGCTTTTCATCACCCGCCGGGAGGCCCTCCCCGTGGGGAGGCCTCCGGCTCTACTTTTCCAGGAGGCCTCTCATGGGCTGGTATTTCTCACCCCAATCGCGGTCTGAACTGATCGCGGAACTGATCGCACCGCAAGAGACCGAGCGCGCCAGCGTCAAGGTCATCGCCCACGCGCTGCGCGGCAACGTCCTCTGGTCTGTCGCGGAAGTGACGGCCAAGGTCGAAGGCGTACATCGTGATCTCGCGCCGGGCCAATCCCTGCGCTACATCCGCTGCGATCTGCTTGAACGCAGCGGCGGCCAGTGGGGTTACAAGCCGCTGGACGAGTCCATGCACCCGTACTACTACTCGTGCCCGCTGTCCTATCTGGACCTTGCACCGGAGCAGTCTGCCGAATGGCGTGCAGGCGTTCGCGCCTACCACGCTCGGCGACGCACACCCACGGCTGTCACGGCACCCGCCGCAACGCTGATGGTCTGAGCCAGGAGGAACCGACATGGACCTGATCCTCGCTGCGCTCTCCCCCTCGCTGCTGGCGCTCGTTGAAGGGAGTTTGTCCAACGACGAAGTGTCCTCCGACGAGGAGATGCTGGAGTACTTCATCAGCAACGGCCTCACCGAGAAACAGGCGCGGCAGGCACTGACCTACCGCGACCAGTACCTCAACAACATCTACCTGGACGGCTTCACGCCGATCACCGCGGTGGACGAGGTGCTTCACTTCAACCCGCACACCCGGCAGTTCGAGCCGGACTGAGCGGTTTTCTTCCACCCCCAGGGGCAGCACTTGCCCCAGCGGGCGGTGCTGTTCCCGTTCATCCGAGGACACCACCATGCCCGCACACACTTCTTCCACCACGCTGTACCGCATCGACGAATGCCCGGATGTGATGGCCGACGCCTGCGTCGGCGACGACCAGGGCAACCTGATCTTCCTGTCGATCTGGGCGCGGGACACCGCCGTCCAGCAGTTCCTCGCTCGCCTGACCCTTGGGCGCGACGAGCAGGGACTGGACCAGTTTCACGTCATCACCGACCAAGGCGGCAGCGTCCCGGTGTTCATCGGCAACGTCGATCGCCTGGAAAAGCGCATCACGCGCGCCTACCGGCGAACGCTGTTCGGTTCGCTGTCCAACGTGTGGCTGTTCGACCGGCGCTGCGTCAAGCCCGACAAGGCCAACGCCAGCGCGCTGGCATTGCTGCCACGCGACAGCGCCCACCGGCTCGACCGCCTGTGGACGCTGGTGCGGGACACGTGCCCGTTGCCGCTGCTCGACCACTGGCGCGAGACCGTGCTGGAACTGCTGCAAAGCCGCGAGATGCTGGGCCGCCTTCCGTTCGCCCTCGGGCCGCTGGAAGGCCATCGGCTCGCCATCGACGTGCCGACGCTGACCCTGGCGCTGGGCTCCCTGATCCGCAGTGACGTGCTCACCGCCTATCCATACCCGGCCAAGATCTGGACGCCGGAAGTGGTAGCGGCCTGACCCACCCTCGGAGGCACGCCTTGGTGTGCTTCCGTCTTTCATCCCCGCCAACCAGGAGACTTCCATGGCCCTCATGTTCCCGCGGCTTGCCCGCAATTTCGTGAAGAACGGGTATTTCCCGACTGATGAACCCACGCTCGAAAGAGCCCTCAACGCACTGATGCCCAGCGACGGGCCGATGTGCATCCTCGATCCCTGCGCCGGCGAAGGCGTAGCGATCGCCGAAGCCGCCCACGCCCTCGGGCGCGAGCAGGCCAAGGCGTTCGCCGTTGAGTTCGACGCGGAGCGGGCACGCCATGCCCGCGGCCTGGTCGATCACTGCCTGCACGCGGACCTGATGGACACGATGGTCTCCAAGCAGTCGTTCGGACTGCTCTGGCTCAACCCGCCGTATGGCGACCTGTCCAAGGACGTCAACGGCAACATCGGCTATCAGGGCCAGGGTCGTGCCCGCCTCGAAAAACTGTTCTACCAGCGCAGTTTGTCGTTGCTGCAATACGGCGGCGTGCTGGTCTTCATCGTCCCCGGCTACGTGCTCGACGCGGAGCTGGTCGGCTGGCTGACGCGCCACTACACCGACCTGCGCATCTACCGAGCGGTGGAGACGCAGTTCAAGCAAGTTGTGATCTTCGGCCGGCGGGTGCGCCAGCGCGAGCAGGCCTCGGATGGCGTCAAGGCCGTGCGCAATCTGCTGCTGCAGGTTGGGCAAGGCGAGATCGAAGCTGACGAACTGCCGAGCGAATGGCCGTTCCTGCCGTACATCGTCCCCGCCAGTCCGGCCGAGCCGGAGCATTTCTTCCGCGTGACGATGGAGCCCGAGCAGTTCGCCGACGAGGTTGGCAGGCTGCAAGGCCTCTGGCCGTCGCAGGACACGCACCTGGGGGCCGCGCAGCAGTCGCTGCGTCCACCGGCGCGGGCCTTGTCCCACTGGCATCTCGCCCTGGCTCTGGCCGCAGGCGCGATCTCGGGGGTTGTGCGCTCCAAGACGGGGCGCGTGCTCGTCGTCAAAGGTGACACCCACAAGGACAAGACGCTCCAGCGGGAATTCACCGAACGCGAAGACGGCTCCATCGCCGAGACCCGCATCCTCACCGACAAGTTCGTACCTGTCATCCGCGCGTGGGACATGACGCCTGGCTCCCCGACACGGGGCGACGTCTTGACCATTCGTTAATCCACCGGACGCGCTGCTGTCCTGCTGTACCACATCGAAGGAGAAACACCATGTTCCCAAATCTGTTCAAGCGGCCCGCGCCGCAGAAGCAACCGTTGTTCGCACCGGGCTCGCTGAAGTTGAGCGAGAAGGTGCATTGGTTGGCCCGCAAAGGCCTGATCGACCCCTTGACCTATGTCCAGCGCCATGTGCGCGGTGACTGGGGCGAGATCGACAAGGCCACCCGCAAGGCCAACGACGTCGCACTCCAACAGGACAACCTGATGATCTCCTACTACCGGATCACGCCGGAGCTGGTTCTGATCGTCAAGACCAGCGAAGACCACCAGACCACGGTTGTCCAGCTTCCCGAAGAGCGCGACATGATCTGAAGTCACCCATCGTCATCCCAGTCACCTGACGGAGCCACTTCACTCCGCCAGGGGTGTCGTGGCTCAATGAATCCATCAAGGAGGAATCCATGGCATCCCGACACATCGAAACCTACTGCCAGGACCTGCTGTTTCCGGTAGGTGCACTCATCCTCAGCGAAGGTATCGACCGCCTGGTCCGCGCCGGTCGTCTTGACCCGATTCCGTACTTCCGTCGCCATGTCCGTGGCGACTGGGGGGACGTCAGCGACGGGCAATGGCAAGCCAACGGCATCGCACTTCAATCGGGTGCTTTGCTGGAATCGCACTACGTGATTCATCGTGCGCTGCGCATTCGCATCGTCACCGATGCGAAACGCCATCTCACATCCATCGTGCTGCCGTCCGAAGACTAAGCACATTTCACCAGCAGGCCGCCAGCGCCTGCGTTTTCCATCCACCGTCGGCCGTGTGCCGATTGATCTTCCCACCCTGGGGCAGGCCATTGCCCCTTTGGGGGTGGTGCATGCCCCATTTTCTTTGGAGCATCACCATGTCCCTCGATCTCGAAAACACTACCGCCGAAGCCACGCCCGTACAGGGCGAACTGCTCGACGCGGAATCCAACCCTCTGACCCTGAGCCTTCAGGATTTTGTCGGCGAGTTCGGCGACGAACTGCTCGACGCCCTCAACAGCGCCAATCCGCCGGTCTATACCGGCCAGCCGCAGGCGCATCGTCAACTCGTCGTCGCCAGCCTCAAACGCAAGCTATTCCAAGCCCAAGCCGAAGTCGTCCATGCCGCCGCCGAGCTGCTGATCGACCGTGGCGAACACGCCGCGATCGTCAACGGCGAGATGGGTTGCGGCAAAACGACCGTTGGTATCGCCACAGCCGCCGTGCTCAACGCCGAAGGCTATCGCCGTACCCTGGTTCTTTCTCCACCGCACCTGGTCTACAAGTGGCGGCGCGAGATCCAGGAGACGGTGGCAGGCGCCAAGGTCTGGGTGCTCAACGGCCCGGACACGCTGGTCAAGCTCATCAAGCTGCGCGAGCAGTTGGGTGTGCAGCCCACGGGCCAGGAGTTCTTTGTCCTGGGGCGCGTCAGGATGCGGATGGGATTCCACTGGAAGCCTGTCTTCACCACGCGGCGCACCCGCCATGGCGACGTGGCAGCGTGCCCTGACTGCGGCACGGTCATCACCGACCTCGACGGCGAGCCGGTCAACCCGGTCGCGCTCGAAGCCGAGGAGTACCGCAGGAAGTGCAGCCATTGCGCCGCGCCCCTGTGGACATTGATCCGCCCGCGCAGCCTGTCCGGCAGCGACCAGTCCTCGGCCGTGCTGAAAGCGTTGAAGCGCATCCCGACGATCGGGGAAGTCACCGCGCAGAAGCTGATGCAGAAGTTCGGCGACGGGTTCCTGGCGTCGATGCTGGGCGACAACATCCATGAGTTCATCAACCTCATGGACGGCAACGGCGAGCTGGTGTTTTCCGACCGTCAAGCCACGCGCATGGAACGTGCGATGGCCAACATGGAGTTCGGTTTTGGCGAGGGCGGCTATCAACCGTCCGAGTTCATCAAGCGCTACCTGCCGCAAGGCACGTTCGACCTGCTCATCGCCGACGAGGCCCACGAGTACAAGAACGGCGGCAGCGCCCAGGGCCAGGCCATGGGCGTGCTGGCGGCGAAGGCTCGCAAGACCTTACTGCTGACCGGCACGTTGATGGGCGGCTACGGCGACGATCTGTTCTACCTGCTGTTCCGAGCCCTTCCCGGGCGGATGATCGAAGACGGCTATCGCCCGACCACGAGCGGCAGCATGACCTCGGCCGCGATGGCGTTCATGCGCGATCACGGTGTCCTGAAGGACATTTATTCCGAGAGCACCGGGACGGCGCACAAGACCGCGAAAGGCACGAAAGTCAGTGTCAGAACGGTCAAAGCTCCGGGCTTCGGCCCCAAGGGCGTGCTGCGCTGCATCCTGCCGTTCACGATCTTCCTCAAACTCAGAGACATCGGCGGCAACGTTCTGCCACCGTATGACGAGGAGTTCCGTGAAGTCGCGATGGACACGGCGCAAGCCGCGGCCTACCGCGATTTGGCGGGTCGGCTGACCGCGGAGCTGAAACAGGCTCTGGCGCGACGCGATACAACCTTGCTGGGTGTGGTCCTCAACGTGCTGCTGGCCTGGCCGGACTGCTGCTTCCGGTCGGAGACCGTGGTGCATCCGCGCACACGCAATACCTTGGCGTTCGTCCCGGCTCAGTTCAACGAGTTCGAGATCAGCCCCAAGGAGCGTGAGCTGATCGACATCTGCAGGGAAGAGAAAGCACAGGGCCGCAAGGTTCTGGCCTACACGGTCTATACCGGCACGCGCGACACGACTAGCCGGTTGAAGGTATTGCTGGAGCAGGAAGGCTTCAAAGTGGCGGTACTGCGCGCAAGCGTGGATGCCAGCCGCCGCGAGGACTGGATCGCCGAGCAGTTGGACCGTGGCATCGACGTGCTCATCACCAATCCCGAGCTTGTCAAGACGGGATTGGACCTGTTGGAGTTTCCGACGATCGTGTTCATGCAGTCGGGCTACAACGTGTATTCGCTCCAGCAGGCGGCACGCCGCTCTTGGCGTATCGGGCAGAAGCTGTCCGTGCGCGTGATCTACCTGGGCTACGCCGGCTCCTCGCAGATGACCTGCCTGGAGCTGATGGCCAAGAAGATCATGGTCTCGCAGTCCACTTCGGGCGATGTACCCGAATCGGGGCTCGATGTCCTGAACCAGGATGGTGATTCCGTCGAGGTCGCATTGGCCCGGCAATTGGTAACTGCGTGATCTGCTGTCTGCCGGCATCCTTTCGGGGGTGCCGGCATTTTTCTAGGAAATTGCTGCTCGGAGGATTCGATCACCGCCCCGGTCCCAGCGCGGGGAAGGCTAAACTGATCAGACAATACCGAGATTCAAGGAGGCACTATGGCTATGGTGATCGAAGCAGCATATGCAGATGGTACTGGTGCAGCCAACGCACTGCATATGTCTCAGGCGCAGTGGGAAGAGTTGCAACGGGCGTACTGCGTCGGTGATCTGCTGATGCCTTGCTGCAACGCTCCAGCGATTCCCAAGGTTAGTGCTAATGGGTACCCCTTCTTCGCGCATCTAGGAGGTGCGTGCAGTACTTCCGAAGAAAGCCAATGGCACCTGGCGGCCAAGATACTTGTGCGCAGCGTGCTTGAAGATCTTGGATTCCGTGCCTCGGTTGAAATGCCGGGTTCGGGTGATGCAGGTCGCTGGCAGGCTGATGTCTGGGGTGAGCGCAATGGGGTTAGGTTGGCTGTCGAGATCCAAAGATCGTATCAGTCGCTCCGTGACTACCGTAAACGCCAAGAGCGGTACCGCGAGGCGGGCATCAAGTCTCTTTGGTTGCTGCGGCAGGAGCGATATAGCACTCTCACCAAGAGCATGGGAAAGGAGCGTCTGCGCACCGAGTTTGGGGGCAAGTTCCCTTCGGCCGGCCACTTCGGCCCGTGCCTTTCTGACCTGCCGGTCGCGATGCTTGAGCTAGATCCGGCCCCAACGGTCAAGGGTGCCGGATTCTTCAACGCAACCCTTCCAAACATACTTGAAGCAGTGCTTAGTGAGCGCTTTCTTTGCATCAACGGTCTATGGTGTATCGATAACCTAGACTCGATGAATAACGCCGCCAGACTCGCGCGCGAGCGTTTCGCAGCCAATCGCTTGGCTGCAAAGATGTAGCTCGACTGTGGTGTTGCTCGACATGCGCCGACGCAGCACCGACACTCCAGATTCCCGGGTTCACACTCAAATGCCAGCGGCACGCATTCGCGCCTCCAGCTCATCAAGGAATGGCGAGCGCCCAAAGCGCATAGGGCCATAGCGGCCATCAACGAAGCCCGAATACAGCATGTGGACCTCGTCGCGAGCACGTGTGAGTCCCACATAGAAGAGCCGGCGACTTTCGCGCAACTTCTCTGGAGTTTCATTGCGCCACGGCAGATTTCCGAGGTCGAGTCCAACCATGATGACGACGTCGTACTCACAGCCCTTTGCGGAATGCAGTGTCAGCAGATTCAGGTGATCGGGCGAACCGTCCCGACCGCCCAAACTCGTGATGTCTAGCGAAGCCAGTGCACCGCCTTCAGCGAGCGCTGCCGTCATGCGATCCAGTTGCTCCTTCTGATCAGCGAGCGCCAATTCAGCCGCCAGCAGATGATCCACTACACCGTTGCGCAGCGAAGCAACAAATTCTCGCGCAGGTTGCTGGTCAGCACGCAGCTCCCATAGCAAGGCGGTTAGCTCTTGCTCTTCGCGCTTGGCCTGTGAATCGTCCAAGCTCGCCCGATGAAATGCGCGATAGCGGTCGAGTAGTCCACGCAATTGTGGGCGTCCAACACGCCAGCCACCCGCGCACCACGCCGCACAATCTTCTACCCAACTTGTTAGGGCAACCTTGCGGTAAGGTGCTGCGGTATCCACACGGATGTGATCGAGACCACCGGTTGCCACAGCTTCAGCCACGATATCGCCTGCGCGATAGTCTTTGTATAGGATCGCGATATCGCCCAGTGTTCGTCCCGGCTTGGAGGCTAAGGCCGCCGGAATGATCTGCGCGACGGCGTGCGCAGCCTGGTCCGCCATACCACCCGGGCGCAGGACAAATTCGATGGTCGTTTGTCGCGCAGGATCGCTCGCTTGATAGCCTCGGGCTTCTCCAAGCGCCATCTCTGACGCAGTCACGATCCCTGCACCAGAACGGTAATTTAATTGAAGCTGGACAGGCTCAATGTCTCTGCGAGCCGCCAATTCCATGAGCAACGCGCCATCAGCTCCCGTAAATCCATATATCGACTGATCCGCATCCCCGACAGCGAAAAGTCGGACACCCCCGTCGAAGGCAAGGCGTTTGACGATGCGATGCAGTGCCACGCCTAAATCCTGGTACTCATCCACCGCGAGCACGGGGAATTTTGCCTGAACCAGAGGTAGTACCCAGTCGTGCTCGGCGATCAAACGCTGGCCGAAGACAACCATGTCATCGTAGTCAATCAGCCCCTCGTCGCGCAGAGCGGCCTCGTAGGCCTCGGCCCAGGCAGCGAGTTCCTCCTCGCTACGCCAAGCGACGCTATTTCGATTGAGCACGGAACGGCGATGCCGCCCGAGGTCAATAACTTTGTACGGATGGTTCTGGCCGAAAAGCGCATCTCCAGTTTGCTTCAACAACCGATCACTGACTCGTTGAGTGGCTACCGAAAGTGGGAAAGATATGGGCAGGCCGGCCAGGCGTCCATACGGCATCAAGAGATGACGCAGACAGAACCCATGGACCGTACCAATGAAAAGATTAGGTGCCTGCTGAAGTCCCAAGTTTTCAATTCGGCGAGCGAGTTCGCGAGCGCACTCCTGGCTATAAGTGATGCACGCAACGCCACGAGGGGCCTCGACGTCTTCGGCCAGGATGCGGGCGAGCTTTAGGACGAGTGTCTTGGTCTTACCGCTCCCGGGACCAGCGAGTACCACACAATGTCCTTGAGAGTTGTAAGCTGCCAACTGCCCTGGATTTCCAGCCAACTCGGCAGCCTGCGCCAGGTAGGCTGTACCGACGTTACGCGACGGCATCGCGGATATGCTCCAGCGCAGAGCGAATGTAGGCCGGGCAAACGTCCTCAGACACCGACGGCGCAAGTGCCTGTGCAAATCTCCCCTTGCCAATCCGTTCAATCAACTTCAGCAGCCGGTCTTCATCGACCTGATCCGGATCATCCACCCACTCTTGCAATGCGTCCCGGGTGACTTGCCTCAGCGGCAACTCCTGCTCGATTACCGACTTCATCGCCTCGGTCATTCCGGCGGCAAATAGGTCGGATTCCAGCGTGCTCTCGTTGACGAAGTATCCAAACTCTGCGGCGTATTTGAGCACCTCATCTATATCCAGGTCATCGTAACCATATTCGTCATCGACCTCGTTTAAGAGATTAATTAATCGCCTGTGGGCTAGTGGAGGTTTGCCATTGACCGGGTCGCGATCTGTCAAAATTACATGTGGAATATTTAGCCCTTTAGGGCCCAAAAGCTTCACATAAGGAGTGAAGTTCGTCCCCCCGACCGAGCACACAGTGATTCCAAGTATGTCGAAAGGAATCCCGAGGGCGTCGGCGAACGCGGGAATGATGAAGCGCTCGGCGTCCCCTTCAACCAGAATCACTCCCCGGGAAAATAATATTTCTCCGCGAGTGACGTCGATGTAGCGCTGGAGGTCGTCTTCATCCCTCTGTGTGAAAGGTGTGTTCGCGGTCGAAACCGCGACGGTTTTCCCGTCCGTTGCGTTATGACGCAGGAGAACGATGGACCTAATCGGTGTAACGCTTGCGATATGCGGCGAGTGAGTAGTGAGAATTGTCGTCAGTGGAGGGGCTTCGTCCTCATCTTCCGCTCTTGTGCCGAGAAAGTAGCGATAGACAAGACGCTGGACATGCGGATGCAGGTGCGCTTCGGGCTCCTCGACGACGAAGAATGTGTGGTCGCGCTCCCCCTCGGAGACGAGACGGTCGAGTTCGAGGCTCTTCAAGGCCAGGAAGATCAGATTCGCCGTTCCTAGGCTGGCATCGCCGACACCGCGAACACCGTTGTCGATAAGCAGCCGAAGGCTACGCAGCAATGCATCCACTCGTGTAGGTGCAAGTCCGAGCGATACCGGGACAGCATGTTGCCCCCCGGCGATTGCGATCAGCCGTTCGCTGATCCGTTCTGCTGTCGCTACCACTTCCTCGTGTCCAGCCAGCTCTCGCTGTGCTTGGTCGACCTGATTCTGAATCTCCTCACGGGCGTCATCATCCAACGACGCGGCAAGATCCTCAATGAGTGGCCTCAATGGCGAATTGCGCCAGCTCGCAAGGTCCTTCTCAGCGTCACGCAGGGCTACCTGAACATCTATTGGCAACATCCGGCGAAGTGCGCCGCCGATACGCATTTCGGGATCGTTGCCACCGAAGATCACATACTCATAGTCCTTCAACGATTCCGGGGCGCGCCCCAGGCCCGCCTTAGGCTGGAAGCGGTAGGTGAGTCGGGCCACCATGGGTGGGCCAGGATCAATCACGCAATCGTTGAGGTGAGCCATCAGCCGGGGATCGTTTGTGAAGTCCGTTAGATCCACAGAGACCTCAATGGTCGCACCAACCTTGTCTTCGCCAAGTCCGTCCCAGAAATGTTCAAGCCCCAGTTGTCGATCGCGTTCAGACAAGCCCGGATCAAGGATCAACTGCAGGCCGCGAATGAAATTGCTCTTGCCAACCTTGTTCTCTCCCACGATGACGATACTTTCCCCCGTCTCGACATCAACATCCGAGAAATTGGCGAAATTGATCAACCTGACCCGAGAAACCCTCATTTACGCCCCCGTCCACTGGTGTTTTAACAAATAGTAGCAGTCAAGCGGCCGGCCTCCATCCGCCGACCGCGACTGAGCTTTTCCGTTTCGGCGCCCTCAAGGCCGCTTTTGTTCGACTAGACCGCTGCCGGCAAATCGGACGCAGCGTGGTTCGCATTGTTTGCTGCTGCCCCGGGCCTTAGCGGCGATGGTGAGGGCTCGTTGTTTCAGGACGCCGAGCTTATGTGCCCCTCTCCACCTTGGTTTCACCATCCCGAACGCCGCCTGCTGGCAGGAGTCCTCGGCCTGCTCTGGTCGGTGCTGGCTGGCGGCTGCGCTACGACGACTGCGCCGCCCGCACCTGATGCCATCGAGGAAGTGTTGGCCACGCCCGAACCCGAGGCGCCCGAGTACATCCCCGTCGTGCGCTACGGTCGCTACACGCTGGTCGAGCTGGCACCCAGAGCGGCGCAACGCGACCTGCTGTTGCAGACCATCGACGTGTCCATGCCCGAAGATGCCCGCGCCACCGTCGGCGATGGGCTGCGGCATGTGCTCAAGCGCAGCGGTTACAGCCTGTGCCAGACGGCGCACGCGGTAATCGAGCTGTACGCGCTGCCGCTGCCGGCGGCGCACCTGCACCTCGGCCCCATGACCTTGCGCGATGCGCTGCTCACACTGGCTGGCCCGGCCTGGGAACTGCACGCGGATGATCGCGCACGGCAGATTTGCTTCGAACGGCCCGCCGACAGCGCGGTCATCGAACCCGCATCCGAGCCACCCGCCGCCGAGGCGGTGCAGACGTTCCCGCTGGAGCCTTCGGTTTCGGGAGGCCAGCCATGAGCGCCCCACAGTCTGCCCGGCGCCCGGCCGCCGTCGTGATGGTGCAGAGCCTTCTGTGGCTCTGGCTGATCGGCCTCAGCGTCTTCGTAGCCTTGGGCTACCAGACCATGAACGACCAGGCCGACCAGGAACGGCTGGATTCCCGCCTGCAACGCCTGGAAGCCCGGGCGGCGGGCCTGGTCGAGTCGATCGAGGCCATCCAGCAGCGTTCGGCCGTCGCAACGGCGGCAGACCTCAAAGACACCCGCCAAGTCTTGGAAGCACGCGCTGCCCAGGTTGAGAAAACGCTGAGCGGCTATGCCGCTGCCGACGACCTTCAGGCGCTGCGCGCGGAGGTCGAGCAGATCAAGGCGCGCCAGACCGCTGCGCCCGTTCCGCGCGCCGCAGCACCCGCCCAGCCGCGCGCATCGGGCAAGGCCGCCGCCAAGCCCGAACCGCCGCCGCTGCCGTTCCGCGTCGTCGGCGCCGAATTGCGCGCTGGCCAGCGCAGCGTGTCCGTTGCGCCGAGCAGTGCGGACTTCACGCCTGACCAGCTTCAGGTGCTGCTGCCAGGTGATGCGCTCGGCCCGTGGCACTTACAGGCGATTGAGGGCAACACCGCCGTGTTCCAGGCCGGCAACCAGACCCGTCGCGTGGCGATTCCCTGACCGGAGCACACCACATGAATCCGTCGATCATCCTTTCCGCGCTCCTGCTGGCATCCGCCCAATTGCCCGCCTGGGCGCAGCAGCCGGTCACCGCCCCGGCCCGCAATGCGCAGAACCAGGAGCGTCCGCTGGTCGCCCGAACCCCGGACGACCAGGTAGCAGGCGACTGGGGCCTCCAACCGCAGGAATGGGCGCTATACCGCGAGCTGATGGACGGGCCGCTGGGCATCTATTCGCCTAACCTGGACCCTCTGTCCGCCCTGGGCATCGAGGCCCGCACCGACGAGGAACGGCGGCGCTACGCAGAACTGCAGGTGCAAATCGAAGCGCGCCGCGTCGAGAAGCTGCTTGCCTATCAACGTGCCTACGACGAAGCCTGGCAGCGCCTGAACCCCGGCATGCAACGGGTGAACCTGCCTGACGACAAACCCAGCGGCGGCGCAGTGCGCGGCGGCGGCCGCACGGCGGTGTTCGTCAAGGACGGCTGCGCGGCCTGCGGACAGCTCGTGCAACGCCTGCAATCCTCAGGTACCGAGTTCGACCTGTACATGGTCGGCAGCCGCCAGGACGACGCGCGCATCCGCGACTGGGCCAAGCGCGCACAGATCGACCCGACACGGGTGCGCAGCGGCACCATCACGCTCAACCACGACGGCGGCCGCTGGCTGTCGCTGGGTCTGCCCGGCGATCTGCCCGCGGTCGTGCGCGAGGTGAACGGCCAATGGCAGCGCCAGCCCTGACGGCGCGGTTTCGCGTACTGGTGATCGCTGCTGGCCTGTACGCCTGCGCCGTCCATGCCCAGGAGGTTCCGCCTCCGGCCTATCAGCTTGCCGCCCAACGTGCGGGCATTCCCTCCACGGTGCTCTACGCCGTGGCCTTGCAGGAGAGCGGCATCCGGCGGAACGGACGCATCGTCCCGTGGCCGTGGTCCCTCAACGTCGCCGGCCAATCGCGCCGCTATGCGACCCGCGCCGACGCCTGCGCCGGTTTGCAGCAGGCGATGCGCTCCACGCCGCACACGCGCATCGACGCGGGCCTGGGTCAGATCAACCTCGGCTACCACAAGCACCGCTTCACCAGCCCGTGCGACTTGCTCGATCCGTACCGCAACCTCGCCATCGCCTCCGAGATCCTGAAGGAGCAGCACATCCCGGGGGAGAACTGGCTGCTGGCGATCGGCCGCTACCACCGCCCCGCGGGGGGCGAGCCCGCAGCCCGCTACCGGCGGAGCGTTTCCCGCCACCTCGCCCGCGTGCAGGGCACGCGCCCAACCGCCGCGGTCCTCGCCGCGCGCCAGGAGACCACCCCATGACGAAATCCCATCTGGCCCATCTCGCGGCGAAAGGCCTGCTCGTGCTGCTGGCGGGTCTGCCGCTGGCCTCGCGTGCCGGCGAGCCGCTGATCTTGGTCGAAGACCGTGGCGGCACGTCGGCGCTGCCGTACTACGAAGCCCTGAGCCTCCAGCCGCGCGCCAACACTCCGGCCCGATCGCCCATCCCTGCGACTCAGATCCCGGCCACGCCGGCGGATGAGGCCGCGATGTTGCCGGTGCGCAGCGCCAAGCTCACGCCCGGCACCGTCGCGCGGCGGGTGATCGAGGCCCCGGGCCTGCGTCCCTTCGTGGTCGTGGGCGACGACGAGGCTTCCCAGGCCTGGTTGCGCCGCCATGCAGCCTCATTGCGCGAGCGCGGCGCGGTCGGTCTGGTGGTCAACGTCGAGACCGTGCAAGGCCTGGCGCGGCTGCGCGCACTGGCGTCCGGCGTGCCGCTTGCGCCCGTGTCCGGCGACGACTTGGCCGAGCGCTTGGGCCTGCGGCACTACCCGGCGCTAGTCACGGCCACCGGCATCGAGCAATGAAGCCATGTCGGGGAAACAGCCGGTCGAGGTTCTGCTTCGCCCAGCGGTGGAGCTATATACCGTCGCGGCGTGTGCAGGCGCCGCGTTTCTGTCCCTGGTGGCCCCGTGGTCGCTCGCGCTGAGCCCCGCCATGGGTGTCGGCAGCGCGCTGGCGTTCGGAGCCTATGGCGCGATCCGCTACCGCGATGCCCGCGTCATCCTGTGCTACCGGCGCAACATCCGTCGCCTGCCGCGCTACGTGATGACCAGCAAGGACGTGCCGGTCAGCCAGCAACGTCTGTTTGTGGGACGCGGCTTTCTGTGGGAGCAGAAACACACCCATAGGCTCATGCAGACGTACCGGCCAGAGTTTCGGCGCTACGTCGAGCCGACGCCGGCCTATCGGCTGGCCCGGCGCCTGGAGGAACGGCTGGAGTTCGCGCCGTTCCCGCTGTCCCGGCTATCGAAACTCACCGGCTGGGACGTGCCTTTCAATCCGGTGCGGCCGCTGCCGCCAGTGGGCGGCCTGCCGCGCCTGCACGGCATCGAACCCGACGAGGTGGACGTCAGCCTGCCGCTGGGTGAGCGCGTGGGCCACTCCTTGGTTTTGGGAACGACAAGGGTGGGCAAAACACGTTTGGCCGAACTCTTCGTCACTCAAGACATCCGCCGGAGGAACGCCGCGGGCGAACACGAGGTCGTGATCGTCATCGACCCCAAAGGAGATGCCGATCTCCTGAAGCGGATGTATGTCGAGGCCAAGCGCGCGGGCCGCGAAGGCGAGTTCTATGTCTTCCATTTGGGGTGGCCGGACATTTCGGCACGCTACAACGCCGTAGGCCGATTCGGTCGCATCTCGGAAGTCGCCACCCGCATCGCGGGGCAGCTCTCCGGCGAAGGCAACAGCGCAGCCTTCAGGGAATTCGCGTGGCGCTTCGTCAACATCATTGCCCGCGCCTTGGTGGAACTGGGGCAGCGCCCGGACTACATGCTGATCCAGCGGCACGTCATCAACATCGACGCGCTGTTCATCGAGTACGCCCAGCACTACTTCGCCAAGACCGAGCCCAAAGCCTGGGAGGTGATCGTCCAGATCGAGGCCAAGCTCAACGAGAAGAACATCCCGCGCAACATGATTGGGCGCGAGAAGCGCGTGGTGGCGCTGGAGCAGTACCTATCCCAGGCCCGTAACTACGACCCGGTGCTCGACGGCCTGCGCTCGGCGGTTCGCTACGACAAGACGTATTTCGACAAGATCGTCGCGTCTTTGCTGCCGCTGCTGGAGAAGCTCACCAGCGGGAAGATTTCCCAGCTTCTGGCGCCGAACTATTCCGACCTGGCCGACCCCCGCCCGATCTTCGATTGGATGCAGGTCATCCGAAAGCGCGCAGTCGTCTATGTGGGCCTGGACGCGCTATCCGATGCCGAGGTCGCCGCAGCGGTCGGCAACTCGATGTTCAGCGATCTCGTTTCGGTGGCAGGCCATATCTACAAGCACGGGATCGATGACGGCCTGCCGGGCGCATCGGCTGGCACGCGCGTGCCGATCAACGTCCACGCGGATGAATTCAATGAACTGATGGGTGACGAGTTCGTGCCGCTGATCAACAAAGGCGGCGGCGCCGGTCTGCAGGTCACCGCGTACACGCAGACGCTTTCGGACATCGAGGCCCGTATCGGGAACCGCGCCAAAGCGGGTCAAGTGATTGGCAATTTCAACAATCTGTTCATGCTGAGGGTCAGGGAGACGGCCACCGCCGAACTGCTGACCCGGCAATTGCCGAAGGTCGAGGTCTATACGACCACCATCGTCTCCGGCGCGACCGACAGCTCGGACATCCGCGGCGCGACGGACTTCACCAGCAACACGCAGGACCGCATCAGCATGTCCAGCGTGCCGATGATCGAGCCGTCGCACGTCGTCGCCTTACCCAAGGGCCAATGTTTCGCATTGTTGCAGGGCGGCCAGCTTTGGAAGGTTCGCATGCCGCTGCCGGCACCGGACCCCGATGAGGTCATGCCGCAGGATCTGCAACAACTGGCGGGCTACATGCGCCAGAGCTACAGCGAGGCCACGCAGTGGTGGGAGTTCACCAGTTCCCCGGCGTTGCAGGACGGGGCCTTGCCCGACGACCTGTTGGATGATGCCGCTGCGGCCGAACCTGGCCCGGTGGCCACCGACGACAGCGCCGGCAATGAGGCCTCGCCATGAAGGATGCCGCCTCGACCGCGCAGCGGGAGCAGAACCAGCGCCAAGGCCTGATCGTCGGCACCATCACCTTGCCGTTCCGGCTGCTGGGGGTGCTGATCGGCTCGCTGCTGTTCTCCATTGTCGTGGAGTGCGTCGGAATGCACCTGTTCTGGAAGGACGAGGGCTGGCGACACTCCCAGCAGATGTTGCAGTACGAGTTGGGGCACCTGTCCAACCACTTCACGCGCAGCGTGGTCGTGCAGGAACCGGGGCGCACGGCGCACGAGCTGGTGGATACCGGATACGAATGGGTGTTCGTGCGCTCGGGCTTGCTGGAGCGCATGAGCCAGACCGCCGAGCGCGCCCGTGCACCCAGCCACGGGCAGACACGCAACTTTCGCTACTACATCAGCCAGGCCTATGTCTGGACCGAGAGCTACCTGATCGCCGCAGCCTTCACGACGCTGACCTTCCTTGTGCGCCTGCTGGTCCTGGTGCTCACGTTGCCGCTGATCCTCACCGCGGCATTCGTCGGCCTGATCGACGGCCTAGTGCGGAGGGACGTGCGCCGGTTCGGCGCGGGCCGCGAATCGGGCTTCATCTACCACCGCGCGAAAGCAAGCCTGATGCCGCTGGCCGTTCTGCCCTGGGTCACGTACCTGGCCTTGCCGATCTCGGTGCATCCACTGCTGATTCTGCTGCCGAGCGCCGCCTTGCTGGGGCTGGCCGTGAGCCTGACCGCGGGCAGCTTCAAGAAATACCTTTAGGCGAATGCTGTCCCGCGTGGCTGTAGTGCTCATCGGTTCTGCAGAACATCTAACGCAGCGTCCAACGCCGTAATCGATTCGACAATGACTCTCACTAAGGAGCGGTCGAACTCGTGGTCTCGCTGGGAATCGTGGACACCGCTGTTGAGACACCCCCATTCAATGCTTCCTGCACCAACACCAAGCAGCCGGGTCAAAGCGACAACGACGTCTGGCGCGCCAGCATGCTGCGCGGAGATGCGATCGACGGCTGATCTCAACTTTGCGCATTTGTTGTTCAATTCCCAGGGGGAGCGTGGCCCGCCTAGCTTGAGTTCGATGCGCCCATCTGCTCGCCGGCCCAGCCAAGTCCAGAGACGGTCAGTCAGACTCTCCAGCGCGGGCCGCGCCTGGCGCAGCGCCTCACGCTTCTCATCGGCTGCCAACGCCTGCTGGGCCAACAGGACGTAGTTCTTCGTCGGTGGATCGCTGTCAACGCGCAGCTCATGCTCGCCCTGGTGCGGGAGGAACTTGTAGCGCTTGATGGACCCGGCCCGCCGGGCGCCCAATTCCTGCTGGATCCGGTGCAGAAACTCCTCGGCGTGTGAGGTGAGGATGACCTGCTTGCCGACGAGCAAGCCATCCTCGAAGAAGGTACGCCAGATTCCGTCACGATGGTCATCGTCGATCGCGTTGACGACGTCATCGAAAATGACCACGGGGCACCCCTGCGCGATGTTCTTCGCCAGCAGAATCGCCAGACCCAGGCACTTGATATGCCCTTCGCTGAAGACCACCAGCGCGTCATAGCGCACGCCAGGCTCACCGGTGAACTCTACTTCGATCTTGCCGTTTTCGGCGACAGGCAGCCACAACGCGTGCAAGAGGTCGCCAGGCGGATCAGCACGATTGAATGCGTTGTACAGATTGCGTGCCTGTTCTCCGAGGCCCTGGAGCAGCACGCCCGGCAATGCGGCCAAGTAGGCTTGGATTTCGGGCAAGAAGCCGTCGTAGGCGGCCTTGACCCGCAGGTGGTGCGCGACTACCGGCACTTCGGTTGCGACCGACTCGATCAACTCACGGTTCGCCTCGTCAAATTGGGCCACGGTCTGGCGGGCAGCGGCCATTTCTTGGTCGGCTGTCATGCGTATGGTCCGCAGCCGTTCGATCTCCAGCCGGTGCTGGTCCAGTGCGTCCCGCTCCCGGGCCAGCGCCCCGCGCAGGGCATGCGCTTCGCGGGCTTGCGCGTCGGCGCGCTCGATGATTTCCGTGACCTGCAGCAGAGCGTTCCAGGCACGCCGGTCGCCATCGACCCATGCGCCAAGCCAGGCGCCTGTCGAGGTAGGCGGCAATGGAGGCAGGCCTGCTGCCTGCAACTGTGCAGGACAAGCGTTTGCGCCAACCGCGACTACCCGACGCATCTCGTCCCACAGCGCCCGCACCGCCTCGCTCAACTGCGTCCGTAGGCCGGCTTCCTGCTGCTGGAGGGTGGCCAACTGCGCGAGCTGCTCCAGGCCCGTGCGGGCCTTGGCGAAAGGATCCTGTGCGACAGCAGCCAATCCGGTTCCGCATGCGGGACAGGTGGTCGCCCCGTCAGTCAAGGCCAGCACAGCCTCGTAGAGCTTAGCGTACGACACTTCCCCAGCACGCGCCGAAAGCTGTCCGGTGGCCGCCTGCCACAGGCCTTGAAGGTGATAAGCCTCATCCAGCAGCGTCTGCAGCCGCGCTTGGCTCACCTCATGAACGGCAGGTGGGACGGCAACCAGTTGCGCCTGGACGTACGGCAGCCGCCCTTGCTGCTCCGGTGTGCCGAGCAGCCAGTCAACGCAAGCCTGGTACGTCGCGCCGGGCGACATTCGTTGCGCCAGCGCTTGCTCGGAGTTCTCCACCGCCGCGATCTTTTGCGGATAAGCAGCGATCGTCTGTTCAGAGTTCGCCAACTGCAAGCGCCGCTGCGCGAGTTGAGTAGCCTGGGCGCCGACGAGCATCAGGTCTTGGTCGAGCGCGGGATTGAAGCCGCGCACGAAGTCGCTGAACTGATCCACGCCAAACAAGGTAGCGATGAGCTGCCGCTGATCGCCCGGAGTACGCGCCGCGATGCGGGCGAAGTCATCGAGGCGGTTCTTTTCGATGAAGCAGAAGCGGTACTCCGCTTCGTTGGGCTGCACAGCCTGGGCCTGGTCTGGTGCTCCGGAAGACAGGACGGGCGCGACATGGCGACGCAACCGGGCATTGTTGCAGTATGTCCGTTGGTCGACCCGCTTGACTTGGGCCTCGCTGATGGAGCCGAGCATCGCCACTTCCAGCGCCTCGCAGAAGCTGCTCTTGCCGGTACCGTTGGCGCCATAGACCAAAGTGATGTCGTGGCTGAGGTCGAATGTCTCTTGCCGCATGAATCCGCGAAACGGTCCCACCTCAAGCTGGCGCAGGCGCCCCAGCGCCGGCCCGACTTCGGGTCCGTGGCCATCTCCCTGGTACGCGACCGGCATCTGCGCCAAATGGGCGACGGCCAGTGGCGCCATGCGGGTGGAGCGTCCACGGCGCGCTGCACCAACTTCAGCCAGAGGTTGCAGGTGATCAAGCACCAGATGCGCGAGCCGGCACACGTCGTCATGCACCTGGCGTTGCGCCAAGTGCGCCAAGAAGCGGTGGTACTCCGAATGAATGCTTGCCATGCAGCCCCCTCTACACAGGAAGACGCTTCGATGGCGTCCTTGATGATGTTGATCGGTCGCCAGCGCAGTAGGCACAGGCGGGTCATGCTTCCATTCGCTATTACGGTTTGTGGAAGTTCTCAGCAAAATAGTCGATGACCTGCCCCGCTTGGGATCCCTGACGGAAACGCTTTTGCTCCTCGAAGTCGATCGAGGGCAGCATATGGATCAGTTGATGATCGGCGTACAGCGCCATGACCTTCTCGGCATCCAGTACCCCGGCGCGTTGTCCGGTAAGCGTATTCGCCGCTTCGATGGCCGCGCCGATCATCACGTCCGCCACTTGCACTGCAGGACTGTGCTTTGAATCGATCTGAGTCACGGACTGAAGCTTGAGCGGAAAGGTGATGCTGGCGATCTCCGATTGACGAAACGTGATCGGTTTCTCATGGCGGATGTACCGCTGCAGCAGGTCGTGATAAGTGAGCAGGTTCTTGGACTGATCGTGCTCGACCCGATACGGGCCGTCAGCCATGATTTCCATCCGACTGACCAGGGACTGCAGCACCACGAAAGCAGCATCGGTGTTGACGCCCGGCGTGACGATCGCCTTCAGGCATTCAGGGGCAGCGAACTGCGCAAGCGGGCCAAGCGCTTCCGGCAGTTCCCACCAGCGCGATGCGCACGCCGCATCGATCAGGTTCCCAAGCGCCTCCGAGCTCTTTTCCTTCACCGCGCGCTGGAAGCTGACCAACAGCCGGTCGAGCGCGCCTTTGCCGAGGAGCGTCGGTCCAACCGTATACAGCAGCGACGCAAGCGAGTAGTTCTGCCCGTCTTCGTAGAAGTCCATGCCGCGCTCGTAGTAGAACGGCTCGACCGCGTAGTCCAGGAACATCAGCAGCAACAGGTAGCGCTTGTCGCAGACGTAGGTCACGCACTTGTGGTCGGTTAGCAAGTCGCGCTGCAGCGCCATCAGACGGGGGTGATTGGCTGGGCGCCGAGCCAACGCCCGGTACTTGAGTTCGTCCGCCTGAAGCTTGGGAAAGTGCTCCCGGATCAGGCGCCCGGCCTCGTCATCCTCAATGGCGATGGCCGTCGCTCCTTGGAACCGCTGCTCAGGGTTCATCAGGTCAAAGCCGGTATAACCACTTTCATCGATCCGGAAGCATTCCATTCAACTCTTCCCCTGGACAATGGACACTCCGATCCTGTCGGCCAATTCGAGCACGGCATCGTAGGCACCGACGTCGTTGTGCGAAGGCTCAGACGCGGCCGAGGATGGTTCACTAGGTGGCTCGCCATCGGCGGGCAGATTGGCGCATCGCTTAGTCATGGGTCATTTCAAGAATTTCATCCACAGCGGCCGCAATGACACGGTCCGGTGCCGAAGCGAGTAGATCCTGGGGACGATTTCCACCCAGGAAGCTGTTTTCGGAGCGGAACCAATAAGCCATGCCCCAGCCGTCTTTGTGTCCTTCGAAGGTTTCAATCACTTTGGCCAGCGATTTCAGTGGACGGAAACCAGCGTCACGATCCAGCCCGTAGTCCGGAAAGTAATCGATGCCACCGTGGTTGATAGCGAAGATTTGGCGTTGCTTCTTCCACTTATTGGGCTGAGCGCTCGGGTTCCGGGTGCTCAGTTCCGCGAGTTGTGCGATGTTCGCGGCGGTCAACCAGTCTCCACTTTCCAACACCGCCTTACGCGCCTGCACCAGCAGGCTCGCTTCCTTGAGCAGCCGGGGCGACAGCGGATTGCGCGGCACGAGCATTTCTGCCAGCCGTTCGAGCGATTCGCGGTCCTGACGTTCAAGCAGCACCTCGAACATGGATGAAGCGACGTTGGTGAAGTTTTCCGCCAATGCCGCGAAAACACTGGGCTTGATGTGGTCGAACGCCACCACCAGCACGTGGTCAGCCTGCGACCGAGCGAGTTGAGCCTGAATCTCTTTGGGCGTACCCACAAGGGTCGACACGCCGAGACGGTCTGCAACGACGCTCATGACTGACTCCTCAAATGGGTTATTTACGCTATTTGATATTACTATATCGACCATAACCTTCAATGCCCAGACACTTCGGATTCTTGGGACCTAAGGAGCACACCGTGCACCCCACCACGCTTTATGTAGTCGGCAATGGATTCGACCTGTGGCACGGCATTCCATCGGGCCTCGGACAGTTCAAGGAGTATGTCCTGGCCACAGACCGGGACATTCATCGCGAGGTCGAGGACTACCTTCCAGCCGGAGACGACTGGTGCGACTTGGAATTAGCCCTGGCTGAACTGGATGCCGATATGCTGGTCGACAACTTGGGGCACTTCATGGGGGCCTATGGTGCCGAGGACTGGAGTGATTCAGGGCACCACGACTTTCAGTACGAGGTGGGGAACGTCGTCGAGCGACTGTCCAAGGGGCTTCGGACGCGCTTTGCCGAATGGATCCGAGACTTGCCCATCCCGACACACGACACCGCCCCGCGACGGCTTGCGACGCTGGATCCACAGGCGCTGTTCCTGACCTTCAACTACACGAGCACGTTGGACACTCTCTATGGCATCGATCTGGCACGTGTTCTGCACATCCACGGCCGATCCGATGCGGCAGACGATGAGTTGGTCTTGGGCCACGCCTGGAATCCCCAATCCCGCCCCTCGCTCAACGACCGTCCGGATATCGAGGAGATCGATACCCGGGTGGCTGAAGCCAACGACATCATCGACGACTACTTCTCAGCCACCTTCAAGCGTTCCGAGGAACTGATCGCCCAGCATAGGACGTTTTTTCAGGCGTTGGGAGCCATCCAGAAGGTCGTCGTGCTTGGCCACTCTCTGTCCCCCGTGGATGCGATCTACTTCCAGGCGCTCCTTCAGCAGCCCAGCGTTGCCGCGGCGCGATGGACAGTCGCATGCCGCAGCAAACAAGAGTGGCCTGATAAGGAACAACGGCTCGTCGCCCTGGGTTTGTGGCCGGGTGCTGGACAGCCATCTTCTTGGGACGCACTGTAGAACAAAGCGTCGTTCGCTCCTGTATTTGCGGATCGCTGCGCACCTAATCCGGTCGGCCCCAGTTCCTATTGTTTGTGGCCTAAAGCAGCCCTGATCTCCACGATCAAGCCATTGCTGATTTCACAGGAATGGCGCGATGTTGGCTCCGATCTGGCTGCGCGCCGCGCATCGCGGCGTGCCCACTTTTCTCGTGACGGCCCTCCTGCTGGGCCAGTCCCCGATGGCGTTGGCCGAGCCCCCCACGCAGCGCCAGGAACTGGTCGCGGCGCTGCGCCAGCTCGACGCGCTGGAGCGCACCGTCGCCGACAGCGCCGCGCATGCCCCCATCCAGCCGGGAGAGCGCTACCACTTCGATTACCCGCGGCTGCTGGCTGACCTAGCGCGCGTGCGCGCCGGTATCCAGGCCCACCTCTCACCTTCGCGTGCCCAGCCGCGCGACCCCTCCGAACTGGCCGGCGACTACCGCACTGAGCGGGCCGTCGAGCCATCGCCGACGACCGCGGAGGTCAAGCCATGAACGGCGCCCAGGTCTCGGCATTTCAAGCCAACAGCGGCATCGCGCCTTCCGCGATGGCGACCGTCTTGGTCGGCGTCGTGTTCGCGGTCCTGCTCGTCTGGGGCGTCTGGGCCATCCGAACGGCCTACGTGGGGTGGTCCGAGAGCCACCTCAACCAGCGCCAGTTCCTCGGCGTCTGCATCCGCTTCGTCGCGATGTACCTCGTCCTGAGTTTCTTCCTCCTCTCCTGACCTGAAAGGCCTGACCATGCAAAACCGCATCCTCACTTCCCGTTTTGTCCAGCGCGCCACCGTGGCTCTGGGCGCCGCCGCGCTGCCCGCGCTGTCGTTCGCGCAGGGGTTGCCGCAACTGGAGAACCCGACCCGCGGCACGGGCAACGGCATCATGGAAACGATCAGGAACTACGGCTACGACATCATCATGCTCGTGGCCCTGCTGGTTGTGGCGTCGATGTTCATTGGCGTGTGCTACCACGCCTACGGCACCTACGCGGAAATCCACACTGGTCGCAAAACCTGGGGCCAATTCGGCCTCACGGTCGCCATCGGCGCGGTGCTGCTCGTGATCGGCATCTGGCTGCTCACCGAAGCCACCGGCATCCTGTAAGGCGAGGCCGGTATGTCCGAGCAGCAGCACGTCCGTGCTGACGGGACGGTCACGTTCCTTCCGCACCGGCTCAACCGCCATCCCGTTGTCGTGCGCGGCCTCACCGCCGACGAGCTGTGGATCTGCTGCGGCCTGTCCGGCGCCGCCGGCCTGCTGGTCGGTGCGCCGCTGTCCTGGGTGTTCCGCACGATCGCGCTCGCGCCCACGTTCGTCGTGCTGGGCGTGGCCTTCGGCGTGTTCATCGGGGGCGGCATCCTGCGTCGCCTCAAGCGTGGGCGTCCCGACACCTGGCTGTATCGGCAACTCCAGTGGCGCATCGCCACGCGCTATCCGCTGGTGGCGGGCTGGGTGGGCGGCCATGTGCTGATCTCACGCTCCGGCTTCTGGACCACCCGAAGGTCTGCTGCAAGGGGGGCACGATGAGCCGCTTCAAGAACGAGATCACCCATCTGCAGGCGCACATCAAGACGCTTCGCCTGGGTGCTGGCGCGCTGGTCATCGTCGCCCTGGTCATGGGCGGCGGCTGGTGGAGCGCTCCGCGCGACCTGACCATCCACGTCCCGCCTGATCTGCGCTCCGGCAGTACCCGCAAGTGGTGGGAAGTGCCGCCCGAATCGGTCTATGCGTTCACGTTCTACGTGTTTCAGACCCTCAACCGCTGGCCGACGAATGGCGAAGAGGACTATGCGCGTAATCTCCACACGCTCTCGCCGTACCTCACCCCATCCTGCCAGGCCTTCCTGCGGGCGGACTACGACTATCGCCGCTCCACGGGCGAGCTGCGTCAGCGCGTGCGCGGCATCTACGAAATCCCCGGTCGCGGCTACGGTGACGACCCCACGGCGCGCGTGCGCGTGGTGTCCGACCGCGACTGGGTGGTGACGCTGGACATCACCGCAGACGAGTACTACGGGGCGGAACAAGTCAAGCGGGCTTTGGTGCGCTACCCCGTGAAAGTCACGCGGGTGGACATCGATCCCGCTCGCAATCCGTTTGGCCTGGCGCTCGACTGCTACGAGGGTGCGCCCCAGCGCATCAGCACACCGGAGCCGTCGCGCCCGGCACCTGGCGGCCTGTCTCCGCAAGCGCCTCAAGGAGAAACCCCATGAAGCACCTTGTACTCGCACTGCTGGGGCTGCTGGCCGTCGCCTCGGCTCCTTTTGCCCAGGCCGTGGAGATCCTTCGCTGGGAACGCATGCCCCTGGCCGTGCCCCTGCGTGTCGGGCAGGAGCGCGTCGTGTTTATCAACCGGAACGTCCGCGTGGGCGTGCCCGCGGGCGTCGGCGAGCGCTTGCGGGTGCAGAGTGCGGGCGGCGCGGTGTACCTGCGCGCGAGCGAGCCGATCGAGCCCACACGGCTGCAATTGCAGGATGCCGACACGGGCGCGCTGATTCTGCTCGATATCGCGGCCGAGCCGGCCAAGGACGGCGAAGCCGAGTTGGAGCCGGTGCGCATCGTCGAGGGCGACAGCGCCCCGACGCGCTATGGCGATCAAGCCGACGGAGCAGACGACGCCCCGGCGCGCGCCCAGGACCAGGCAGGCGCGCGGGCAGCGCGGCGTGAAACCCCGGTTCCGGTCGTGCTGACGCGCTTCGCCGCGCAGAACCTCTACGCACCGCTGCGCACCGTGGAGCCGCTGCCGGGCGTCATGCGGGTGAACCTGCGCCGCGATCTCGACCTCGGCACGCTGGTGCCGACGCTGCCGGTGCGCGCAGTTGCGCTCGCCTCGTGGCGTCTGGAAGACCAGTGGGTCACAGCCGTGCGCCTCACCAATAGCAGCGGCGGCTGGATCACCCTGGACCCGCGCGTGTTGCAGGGCGATTTCCTCACCGCCACCTTCCAGCACGAAGCACTCGGCCCGCGCGGGACGCCAGAGGACACGACCGTCCTGTACTTGGTGACGCGGGGGCACGGCCTCGCGCAATCGCTGCTGCCGGCGATCAACCGCTTCGACCCAGCCGTGCATCTGCCGCAGCCCGAAGCCGAGGCCACCGACGACAAGGAGGCCCGCCATGCGCAGTAACGGACTCCTGAAGTGGTTAATGATCCCCGTGGCCCTGCTGGTGCTGTTCGTCGCCATCCGGCTGTTTTCGGGTGGAGGCTCGTCGGCGCCGCCCGCTGCGGATGCCGGCGCCAAGCTCACGCCGGAGGAGATGAAGGCGCTGGGCATCGAGGGCGATACCCCCCGCGATACCGTGGCGACGCTCGTGGCGCAAGTGAAGCAGTTGCGCACCGAACTGCAGACGGCGCTGTCCGACAACAAGTCCCAGCGCGAAGAGAACCAGCGCCTGCGCCAACGCGAGAACTCGATCGACCAGCGCATCAATTCGGCGCTGGAGACCGAGCGCTCCAACCTGCGCCGCGACCAGCAGCAGGCAGCCAGCGAACGCCAGCAGACCGAGGGACTGCTCGCCGACCTGCAGCGGCGCCTGGAAGGCATCGGCGGGCGCGGCGGCGGCCACGCCGATCTACCCGTGGGCCTGGGGCTGCGTAACGGCGACGAGGCAGGCATGGAAGGCGGCGTGCGCTGGGTCGAGCCGGACGACGCGAAGCCCGCTGATGGGCGTAACGGCAGTCGCGGCACGGGTGGCGGCATGAGCTTTCCGACGAGCTTCGGCCCCGCGCAGAGCACGCTGGAAACCACGGCACAAACCGTGGCGAACGCGGGCGCCCGCGCCGCAGGCGTCAAGAGCGCCAAGCCGGTCTATACGGTGCCGACCAACTCGACGCTGATGGGATCGGTGGCAATGACGGCGCTGATCGGCCGCGTGCCGATCGACGGTACGGTCAACGATCCGTATCCGTTCAAAGTCCTGGTCGGTCCCGACAATCTCACGGCAAACGGTATCGACATTCCCGACGTGGCGGGCGCCGTGTTTTCCGGCACGGCCTCGGGCGACTGGACGCTCTCTTGCGTGCGCGGCCAGGTGCGCAGCATCACCTTTGTGTTCCATGACGGGACCATTCGGACGATTCCCGAAGACCGCGACGGCAACCAGCAGAACAACCAGCAGCAGAACTCTCAAAGTGGGGGCCTGGGCTGGATCAGCGATCCCTATGGCATTCCCTGCGTCAGCGGAGAGCGGCGCAGCAACGCCCAGCAGTACCTCGGTTCGCAGGCGCTGATCACCGCGGCGGGTGCTGGCGTGGCCTCGCTCATCGACAGCGACAGCGGTCAGATGTCCTACGTGGGCGCAGACGGTTCCATCGGCAGCGTCGGCATTTCCAGCAACGAGGCCGTAGGTCGCATCCTGGCCGGTGGCGTGCGCGACATGGCCGATTGGGTGAACAAGTTGTACGGCCAGGCCTTCGCCGCCGTCTATGTCCAACCCGGCGCAAAGGTCGCCGTCCACCTCGAAAAGCCGCTCGCCATCGATTTCGATCCCGAAGGTCGCAAGGTCGATCACCGTGCAGGAGAAAGCCATGCTCTCGAACTTGAATAAGGGCCTGGCGCTGGCCCTTGCCGTCGCGGTGCTCGGCGGCTGCGCCACCAGCAAGGAAAAGCTGCTGCCCCACGGCGACAGCACGATGATGGACATCTGGCAGCAGAACGCCGGTGACGGCGGCGGTGGCGCCGGCCAGGTGGCACGCAGGCAATTGCTCGACGCGCGCCAGAGCCTGCGCCGGCCGCTGACCGAGATGGATGTACAGGCCGCGCCCGCCGAGCAGATGCGCTACACGCGCACAGCGCGCAACGAGGTCTATCGCCAGTTCCAGCGCCTGCCGAATCCCGACCTGGTGATGTACGTGTACCCGCACCTGGCAGGCACGGACCCGGTGCCCGTGCCGGGCTATACGACGGTTTTTCCCTTGTACCAGCGCGTGCAGTACGCCATGCCGGGCGAGCGCGTGGAGGACTACTGATGCGCTGGAAACTCCCCTGGCACAAGTCGGCCGCGCCGAAGCTGGCCGCATCCGGCGCAGGCGATGACGAGCGGCCGGAGGGCTGGCAACGCCACGTCGAGGCCTTGCGCCAGGCCGGCATCCCAGAACCCGGCACGGCGGTCCATGGCCGCAGGCCGGCGACCGTGGCCGACGAGCAGGCGCTGTACGACGTCGCGCCGTCGTTCGCGGAATTCCTGCCCTGGGTGGAGTTCCTGCCCGATTCGAAGTCCATGCTGCTGGAAGACGGGCAATCGGTCGCGGCATTCTACGAGCTGGTGCCGCTGGGCACCGAGGGCCGGGAACCCGGCTGGCTCGCGCATGCCCGCGACGCCTTGGAGAACGCGCTCCAGGACTCGTTCGATGAACTGGACGAGAACCCCTGGGTACTCCAGCTCTACGCCCAGGACGAACCCAGCTTCGACCAGTACATGCAGACCCTGCGCGACTACGTGCAGCCGCGCGCCCGCAATACGGCTTTCACCGAGTTCTACCTTCGCTTCTTCGGACACCACCTGCGCGCGGTAGCGAAGCCGGGCGGGCTGTTCGAGGACACGGTGGTCACGCGGCTGCGTTGGCGCGGCCAGACGCGGCGCGTGCGCATGGTCGTCTATCGCCGGGCCACCGGGCAGGCGAGCCGCCGCGGCCAGACGCCCGAGCAGATGCTGAACATCGTCTGTGATCGCCTGTGTGGCGGGCTGGCGAACGCCGGCATCCAGGCCCGGCGCATGGTCGCGGCCGACGTCCATGACTGGCTACTGCGGTGGTTTAACCCGCGTCCCACGCTGCTCGGCCCTGGGGTCGAGGACCGCGAACGCTTCTATGCGCTGGCACGCTACCCCGACGAGACAGAAGACGGTGAGATCGAGCTGGCGAGCGGACGGGATTTCAGCCAGCGGCTTTTCTTCAGCCAGCCACGTTCGGACGCGGAGCACGGCACCTGGCACTTCGACGGCATGCCGCATCGTGTGCTGGTCACTGACCGGCTGCGCATGCCGCCCGGCACGGGGCATTTGACTGGCGAAACTCGCAAAGGCGATGCGATCAATACGCTGTTCGATCAGATGCCCGAGGACACGACGATGTGTCTGACCATGGTGGCGACCCCCCAGGACATCCTCGAATCGCACCTGAACCACCTGGCGAAGAAGGCAGTCGGCGAAACACTGGCATCGGAACAGACGCTCAAGGATGTGCAGGAGGCCCGCTCGCTGATCGGCAGCGCGCACAAGCTGTACCGGGGAACACTGGCGTTCTATTTGCGCGGCCGGGATGAAGCCGAACTGGACCGGCGCGGCCTTGATCTGGCGAACGTGATGCTTAACGCCGGTTTGCAGCCCGTGCGCGAGGACGATGAAGTCGCGCCTTTGAACAGTTATCTGCGCTGGCTGCCGTGCTGCTACAACCCGAGCCAGGATCGACGGAACTGGTTCACCCAACTGATGTTCGCCCAGCACGTGGCGAACCTCTCACCGGCCTGGGGCCGCAGCCAGGGCACGGGCCATCCGGGTAATACGTTCTTCAATCGAGGCGGCGGGCCGATCACCTTTGACCCGCTCAACCGCCTGGATCGGCAGATGAACGCGCACCTGTTCCTGTTCGGCCCCACCGGCTCCGGCAAAAGCGCAACGCTCAACAACCTCTTGAACCAGGTCACGGCCATCTACCGGCCGCGCCTCTTCATCGTGGAAGCCGGCAACAGCTTCGGCTTGTTCAGCGATTTCGCCAAGCGCCTGGGCCTGACTGTGAACCGGGTCAAGCTGGCCCCTGGCTCGGGCATCAGCCTGGCGCCGTTCGCCGACGCGCGTCGGCTGATCGAAACGCCGAGCGACGTGCAGACGCTGGATGCCGATGTGCTGGACGAGGACATGCCACCCGATGCATCGGCCATGGAAGCGGACGAGCAGCGCGACGTACTCGGCGAGTTGGAAATCACCGCACGGCTGATGATCACCGGCGGCGAGGATAAAGAAGAGGCCCGGATGACGCGGGCCGATCGCTCGCTCATCCGCCAGTGCATCCTCGACGCCGCCGAGCATTGCGTGGCCGAGAAGCGCACGGTGCTCACGCGCGACGTGCGCAACGCGCTGCGCGAGCGCGGCCAGGACCCAACGCTGCCAGAGATGCGGCGCGTGCGGCTGCTGGAGATGGCAGATGCCATGGACATGTTCTGTCAAGGCACCGATGGCGAAATGTTCGACCGCGACGGCACGCCGTGGCCCGAGGCCGACATCACCCTGGTCGATCTGGCGACCTATGCCCGCGAAGGCTACAACGCGCAGCTTTCCATCGCCTACATCAGCCTGATCAGCACGGTGAACAACATCGCCGAGCGCGACCAGTACCTGGGCCGCCCGATCATCAACGTGACCGATGAAGGGCACATCATCACCAAGAACCCGCTGCTCGCGCCCTACGTCGTGAAGATCACGAAGATGTGGCGCAAGTTGGGTGCCTGGTTTTGGCTCGCGACGCAGAATATCGACGATCTGCCGCGCGCCGCGGAACCCATGCTCAACATGATCGAGTGGTGGATCTGCCTGTCGATGCCGCCGGACGAGGTAGAGAAGATCGCCCGGTTCCGCGAACTCTCGCCCGCGCAGAAAGCGCTGATGCTTTCGGCGCGCAAAGAGGCGGGGAAATTCACCGAGGGCGTCATCCTCTCCAAGAGCATGGAAGTGCTGTTCCGCGCCGTGCCGCCGAGCCTGTACCTCGCGCTCGCGCAAACCGAACCCGAAGAGAAGGCAGAGCGCTACCAGCTCATGCAGCAATACGGCTGCACCGAGCTGGAAGCAGCTTTCAAGGTCGCCGAGAAGATCGACCAGGCACGCGGCATCGAGTCGCCGGCCTTGGAACTGTCGTAAGCCGGAGAACACCATGGAGCAGAAGCGTCCTTCCATTCCGATACAAGTCCAGGCGTTCCGCCGTCGCCACAGGCGGCCCCGCTGGCCTTGGGCCTTGACTGCTGCGCTGGTCGCGCTGCTGCTGATCTGGCTCGTGTCCCGGTCGCCCGGCGAATCCTCATCGCAGTCGCCCACGCCGGCTAGCACGGCGCAGATGGCCGGGCCGCCCTGGAAAATGGGCAACCCCGAGGGCCGTTTCACACTGACGCTCTATGCCGATCTGGAATGTCCGTTCTGCCGGGAGTACTTCCCGCAGCTCAAGCGCTGGGTCGGCAGCAACGCCGACGTGACCCTGCAATGGCATCACCAGCCGCTGGCTGCGCACGAGCCGGCCGCGTTGGCCGAGGCGCGTCTGGTCGAGTGCGTCGCCGAAGCCGGCGGGCATGCTGCCTTCTGGCGAGCCGTCGAGTGGGTCTATGCCCACACGCGCAGCGACGGCCTGGGACTGCCCGATGGCCTGCGCTACCCCGAATCGACGCCGGCCGTCGAGCAGTGCATGGCAAGCGAGCGGGTCGACGCGGCCATCCGCGCCCAGGCCGCGGAAGCCACGAAAAGCGGCGTGACGGCCACGCCGTCGCTGCGCCTGCTCGATCGCCAGACGGGTCAGTCCATCCTGCTGCAGGGACCGATCGAAGGCGATGCCTTGCTGTCGGCCATGGACATGCTGTCCGCTGATGAACCACCCGCCACACCCGCCACCGAAATGCCTGCCGACGTTGTCGGCGACATGCCCAGGTAGCCCGCGGTCCTTGAGGCTACGGCGCAGTCTTCTGCGCTGACCGCTCCCCGTTCGCTCCGCATCCTGGCCGCGAACAATCACCTCTGCGTGGTGGTGGATGCACCTTGTTCCGTTGTTCTCATCCCCAGGAGGGCTTGCCCTCCCAGGGCGTGCGCCCTCTGATCTCATCATCCGGAGGTTCGCCATGTCTCTCGTCGTCAATGACTCCTGCGTGGAGTCGCTTTCCGCTGTCGCAGCCCAGCGTGAGGACTGGATCATCCAGCAGGCTATCGCGCTGCTGGAGAGACGGATCTTCAAAGTCGGACCGTGCCTCAGCCGACCGGCCGCCGTGCGGGACTACCTGCGTCTAAAACTGGTCGCTGAGCCCAACGAGGTATTCGCAATCGTTTTCCTGGACAGCATGCACCAAGTGTTGGCCTACGAGCCGATGTTCAGGGGCACGATCAATTCGACTGCGGTCTATCCCCGTGTCGTCGTGCAGCGTGTATTGGAGCTGAAAGCCGCCGCAGTGGTCTTCGCGCACCAGCACCCCTCGGGTGTCACTGAGCCGTCGAGCGCCGATCGTGCGCTGACCCAGCAACTGCAGGCAGCGCTGGCGCTGATCGATGTTCGGGTACTGGATCACATCATCGTTGGCCAGGGGATTCCGTACTCCTTCGCGGAGCACAGCTTGCTGTAGCGCATCGTTCATTGATCACAACGGGGGCTTCGGCCTCCGTTTCTTCCTTGCCCCGAAGCAAGCAGGTATGCGGGGTGTCCGCGATGCGCATTGTTTGTGGGGGCTGCACCGGATTCGGCGTTTGACTATGGCCCTGATCAACTTCCGGGGCACGTGTCATGCCAGCATCTTTTCCCAGGTTCGCGCCAAGCTGGCGAGCCCTTGGCCTGGCCGTTGCACTGCCGGTGTCCTTGGGTGTCTTTAGTCCGGCCACATTCGCTGCCGATGTGCTGGTCATCACCGACAGCCGCCATCCGGTCAAGACCATGGGCGGCGAGCGGCTGATCGAGCTGGACGAAGCGCACCGGATCGAAGCGGAGCTTTCTGCGGAACTGCCCGCCGAACCCGAGCAGGCGACCGCCATCGTCAAGCGCCGACTGAACAGCGGCGGCACCGATCTCCAACGCCGCATCGCTTCCGCCTACCAGGGCGTCACCGACGCGTGGAGCCTGGGCATCACCAGCATCCCGGCCGTCGTGGTGGATCAACGCTACGTCGTCTATGGCGAACCGGATGTGGCCCGCGCAGTCGCTCGCATCGAGCAGCACTGGAGGGCCCAGCCGTGACCCGCCCATTCGACCTGATGCGCCGCCTGCGTGCTGGCGTGGCGTCCGTTCTGCTGCTCAGCGCCACGGGCAGCTACGCGCTCAACACCGCAACCATCGTCGGCTCGGTGGCATCGCCAGACTGCCTCGAATACCGCGTCGTCGGGATCTGCTACTGGCTCTACTGCACCTGGACGGGCTGTACGGTACGCACGTCCATCAAGGTCCGCCACTACATCCCCGATGCGATCGTCTCCAGCTACAGCAACACCGGCGAAAACCCCTGGATCGAAGTCCGGCCGATGAGCACGCCCAACCCATCCGCCCAAACCGGCGGGGACGGAACGACGAACGAGGACCACGAAAACAACCTCGCCAAGTTCAAGAACGCGGACGTCATCGGGCACCCGGGCGTCGAGGTGTTCAACCAGTTCGTGTCGTCCTCGGGCTACTTCTGCGAGGGTGCGGGCACGGCGTTCATGCCGTACTTGCTCGGCACCCTGGACACGCTGGCCTGGCGCTACAACGTGCCCGAGATGGCCTACCCGGAGGCGCTAATTCCCGGCATGCGTGAGGTCGGTGCACGCACCACGATGAACCTCTGGGGCAACGTGTATCCCCGCGGGGGTTTCCTGCACCAGACCGACGACCACAAGGCCAGTGCAGTGGTGGCCCAGCGCGCAGGCGATGTCGTCACGCGCCGGGGACAGATCCACGTTTATCAGCCGCTGCTCGCCAACTCCCGCGATGGCTACTGGCCGGCTGGCGCGCTCATGGAGAGCGATGCCTCGACGGGCAAGTGGCAGGAACTCACGCCAGTCCTGTCCTCGTCCTGCTCGGTCTTCCCGCGCAGCGGCGCCCTGACACAGGCCCGGCAAGGCGATTACGCCTGGGCGCTGTGGCGGCCCTATGCGTGCTGCGAACGCCGGGGCCAGGTGTTTCTCGGCAGCGTCGATTTCCTCTGAGGTGGTGCCATGAAGTTCCGTCCTGCATTCAATCCGTTCTCCCGCCGGGTACGTCGCACGAGGATCGTCATGGCGGTGGCCGGTGCGCTCGCGCTGACGAGCGGTGTGGCCTGGAGCCAACTGGGCTACCAGACCGGCGGCAGTGTCATCGGCGATGACGTCATGTACTCGATCGGCGGCGGAAACGCCGTGTCGATGGGACGTGCGGCTGGCATGCGCTCTCTCGGGGTCGGCGTGGGCTGGAACAGCAACTTGATCTGCGGTGACATGAGCATCCAGACCACGTTGAAGAATCAGCTCAACGGCGTCACCAACGGCTTCCAGCAAATCATGTCATCGGTGATCCAAAGCGCCACCAGCGCGGTGGCGTCGTTGCCGGCACTGATCATTCAGCGGGCCGATCCCGGCCTCTACAACCTGCTCACCAATGGCGTGTTGCAGGCACGGCTCGATTTCGACCGCTCCAAGCTGACGTGCCGTGCCATGGCGGAGAGGATGGCCGAGACGGCGGGCGGGCAGCTCGGCTGGAGCCAGATGGCAGAAGGCTTGGCGCTGCGCGATGCGGTGTCGAGCACGGATGCGGTCTCGGCCGTCGAGCAGGCCGAGACGCGCCGCGGCAATGACGGTGTGCCGTGGGTCGGGGGCAGCAACGCGGGAGGCTCCGGCCAGCCCGCGATCAAGGTCGTCGGCGATGTCACCCGCGCCGGCTACAACCTGGTCAACGGCCGCGGCGTGACCGATACATCGTCCATCGCACCGACCAGTTGCAGCAGTCTCTCGTGCCAGACCTGGACCTCGCCGCAGGCCGCCGTCGAGTGGGCCACGCGCGTACTCGGCGAGAAGGAACAGCGCACTTGCGATGCCTGCACCAAGACCGAGACGACGCCCGGCGTAGGGCTGACGCCGTTGATCCAAGAAGAATACGACGCCAAGCTGCAGGCGCTCCAGGATCTGGTGTCCAAGGCGAAGAACACGACGCCCGAGAACCTGCGCGAGGCTGGCAGTGCATCGCTGCCCATCACCCGCGGCGTGATCGAGGCGCTGCGTGACGAGCCGGACCAGCACCTGCTGTCGCAGCGCCTGGCGTCCGAGGTCGCGCTGTCCTCCGTGCTGGAGAAGGCGCTGTTGCTACAGCGCACGCTGCTCACGGGCAAGAAAGAGCCCAACGTCGCGGCCAACGAGCTTGCGGTGGAGGCCGTGAACAAGGAGAGCGATACGCTCGACCGCGAGATCCAGAACCTCAAAACGGAACTGGAACTGCGCCGCGAGCTGGCCAACAACTCGCCGATGGCCATCATTCAGCGCCATAGCACGCGCGCTTCGGGTTCGCGCGGCATCTACGAGGGCGATCCGGTGCCCGACCGTCTCGACCAACTCCAGAAGGGCAATCCGGGAGGTCGGCCATGAGCGAGGCTCGCATGACTTGGCGTCCACTACGCTGGCTGTTCAGCCGGCACGCGGCGAAAACCCTGCTATGGCTTGTGCTGGTCGTGGCCGCCGCCGTAGGGGCCAACGTCGCGGGCATCTACCTGGTCGGCAGTGTCGCGGCCTGGGAGCGGTGGCTGGCGGCGTCCGCAGGGTATTTCTTCATCTGGCGACTGTGCCTGTACGGCGGTACGGCCTATGGATGGGTCTGGATGCGCCGTCGGCTGCTGGCCCGCGAAGACAGCACGCAGGCGCGACGTCGGCTGATCCGCGCAGAGGTCGCCGGCGTCCTTGCCATTGTGGCGCTCGAAGCCAGCCTGTTGATGCAGGCCGCTTGAGGGGAGATCGAGGCAATGACGCTTTTCACGACCGACTACCTGGAGTACTACCTCACCCTCGTGTCCTGGATCGTCAACAACGGCATCTGGGCCGTGCTGGTGTCCAGCGGGGTGTTTGCGCTGCCCTTTGTGGCGATCGTCATCCAGGAATGGCTCAAGGCCAGAGCGGAGGGCGCCGACGAAGGCAACAAGGGCGTGCTCTCGGCGGCGCGCATCGAGAACCGAGTATTTGTGGCCATCGTGGTCGTGATGTTCGCCGGCATTCCGTTCATCGACGTCGACCTCAGCACTATCCAGTACGACAGCTCGCGCTCGGCGCAGTGCCAGGTCAGCGTGCCGCAGCCCGCGCAAACTGGCTGGTCGCAGTCCTTCAGCACCATCAGCAACCAGTCGGCGAAGGTTCCGGTCTGGTGGGCTTTCATGCACGCGCTTTCGCGCGCCGTCACGAGCGCCTCGGTGGCTGCGATCCCGTGCGGCACGGATCTGCGGCAGATGCGGATGGAGATCGATGCCACACGCATCGACGACCCGGTGCTGGCCCAAGAAGTGGCGGATTTCACGCACGATTGCTATGGACCGGCTCGCGCCAAATTGTTCATGGCGCGGCCGGAGCTGGACGAAACGCAGATGAACGATGTGACCTGGATCGGTTCGAGGTTTTTCACGGACACGGGCGGTTACTACGACAGCTACCGCTCTAGCACGGCGCGCGAGGCATGGCCCTATGACGACACCCGCGACGCTGGGCTTGCGCAGGTTGCCAATGGTGGCGGCTACCCGACCTGCAGGCAGTGGTGGTCCGACGGCAGTAACGGACTGCGCGCGCGGCTGCTGGGGCAAGTGGACCCAAGCCTGCTGAATCGCCTGGCGGGCTGGGCTGGATTCCTGAGCCGGGCCGAGGTGGACGACTCCGTGATCCGCGCCATCGCGTCACCGCGGCAGCAGAAATTGAACCAAGGCAGCGTCTATACGGACTACGGCGGTCAGATCGACAAGACATTGCCCAATGTCGTCAACCGTGCCACCAGCGATGTTGGCTTGGCGGTTGGGGCTCTCGCCGCCTTCCCGGCAATGGACGTAGTGCGCCAAGCACTGCCCATGGTGCTCGCGCTGCTCAAGATGGCGCTCGTGATCTGCATTCCGCTAGTGCTGGTCGTGGGCACCTATGACCTGAAGATGGTCGTCACCGTCAGCACCGTCCAGTTCGCGCTGTTCTTCACGGACTTCTGGTTTCAGCTCGCACGCTGGATCGACAGCACCATCCTCGATGCGCTCTACGGGTGGGGCTTTGGCTGGAACCGGCCGCATACCAACTTCGACCCGCTGGTGGGGCTGAACAATGCCTTCGGCGACATGCTTTTGATGTTCGTCACCGGCACGATGTTCTTGGTCCTGCCGACTTTCTGGGTGGCAGCGCTTGGGTGGGTCGGAGTAAAAGCCGGGGTAATCGCTCAGAACCTGGCTGTCGGTTCCAAGGAAGCACGCGACAGCGCGGGATCAGGCGTAAACAAGGTTACCGGCAAGGTGCTTTGATCGGTCGCCCATTTCAGTCGTTGAACGGATCGTTCGGGTCGTGCGGGTCGATCCGCTGACCGCTGGACGAATACAGGCCAAAGCCTGCCTCGCCGTTTCGCAGTTCGTCCGGTTGCGTCCAGCGATCATCATTGACCGTCGAATTGCTGGCCGTCCATGCTGCGGCAACCCCAACCAGAAGCACCAACGCCAGCCAGAACGCGGCGTAGAACAGCAATCCCAGCGCGACCAGCTTCACTACCCATACGAGCACGGTGGCCCCGGCAAGCGGCATCCCCTTGGAGGCGAGCCAACACGACAACCTTCGCTCGCCGCGCGCATAGGCGCGCCATCCACGGCCAACGCTGCGGCCGAGGCGTTCTGCGGTGCTGATGCGGGTTGTCGTGTTCATGGTCGTCTCCTGCTACATGAGGAATGCCTATTCCAGTTTGCTCCAATCCTGCTTGCTTGCCTGCACCAATACGTTCCAATCGTCTGGTGGATTTCCACGTCCGAGCATTTTCTCGAACACGGCATAGGGATCTGACTTGCTCCCCGAAGACCGCAAGGTCTGCTCATCATTGACCCAGGCGTACACGATGACCTTGGCCTTCGAGTCGTACCGGAAGAACAACCGGAACCGCCTTCCGATCTTGGCCCTTCGCCAGTGCCGGTGGGCCAGCCCCAGGGTGTTGCCCTGGCGGTACTCGTCGCGTGCCGGATCACCGGGCACCACATCTAATATCAACTGGTTCAAGGCCCGGAAGAGCTTGACGTTGGCGTTGGACTCGAAGCCCTCCGGGTCGTTCTCCTGCGCGCGCCGTGCGGCTGCGTGCAGCTTCTGCAACTGCTCGATCACACAGTCGTGGAACAGCAATGCCCAGCCATGCCGTTGCATCAGAGTTCCACTTCGCCGTCGATTTCCTCGTCCAGCTTCACGCCGTGACCCGCTTGCTCCAGCATGGCGCGAGTTAGATCCTCGGGCAGACCATGGACGTTCCGGCCCGCCTCGATGTCGCGGGCCAGCAGACTCAGGAACGCACCGATGGCGGGGTCCTCGTGCTCGGCGTCGGCACGGGTCACGACGACTTCTCCGTCACGCAGGTCGAACGCAACCTTGCCGCCGGCATCGACACCGAGCGCCTGCCGGATGGGCTTGGGCAGCGTGATCTGGCCTTTGGAGGTCAGCGTGGCAACTTCATGAATGGCAGGCATGGCCGTTCTCCTAATAGCGATGCCCTGATGGTAAGGAATATTCCTTACCATGTCAATATGGGGTCTCATGGCGTCCTCCCGAGTCCAAGAATCGGCCCATCGTAGGGCGGGAACACCAAGCCTTCACGCATCAATCCGGCCCGCCGAACCTCGCATTGGCCGTGGACGGTCAATGCCCCACGCCCTATACCCAAATGGTTAAAGGCTAAAGGGCCGAAAGGGCAAGGGAATGGGGTGCAAGGGGAAAGGCCCTACCTCGAAAAGGCGAAAAGGCCCCCCGCTCGGCCCACCACCAGGACACCCGCATGCTCTTTCTGTTCCAGCGGAAACGACCTCCGGTCGCTGCCGCTCCGTCGCCAGCGCCCGCCCTCGATCTCCCGAAAGGGCTGCTGCGGCCCGAGTCGGCCGCATCGCTGCTGGCCACGCCGCGCCGGCAGAAGCTGCTGGAATACATCTGGCAGCGCACCTCCCTCTCGCGCAAGCAGTTCGTCACCCTGTACCGCACGCCGCTGGAACGATATGCCGAGCTGGTCCAGCAATTTCCCGCTTCCGAAAGCCACCATCACGCTTACCCGGGCGGCATGCTCGACCACGGCCTGGAAATCGTCGCCTACAGCCTGAAGCTGCGCCAGTCCCATCTGCTGCCCATCGGTGCCAGCCCCGAGGACCAGGCGGCGCAGTCCGAGGCCTGGACCGCCGCCGTCGCCTACGCGGCACTACTGCACGACATCGGCAAGATCGCTGTCGATCTGCACGTCGAACTCGCCGACGGCAACACCTGGCATCCCTGGCACGGGCCGCTGCTCCAGCCGTACCGCTTCCGCTATCGTGAGGATCGTGAATACCGCTTGCATAGTGCTGCAACAGGTCTGCTCTACCGCCAACTGCTCGATCGGCACGTCTTGGACTGGCTCAGTGGCTACCCGGCGCTATGGGCCCCGCTGCTCTACGTCTTGGCCGGACAGTACGAGCATGCCGGGGTCCTGGGCGAGCTTGTCGTGCAGGCTGATCGCGCTTCTGTGGCTCAGGAGCTGGGTGGTGATCCGGCCCGCGTCATGGCAGCACCCAAGCACGCACTGCAACGCAAGCTGCTCGACGGGCTGCGTTATCTGCTCAAGGAAGAGTTGAAGCTGAACCAGCCGGAAGCCTCCGATGGCTGGCTCACCGAGGATGGTTTGTGGCTGGTGAGCAAGACGGTTTCGGACAAACTGCGCGCACACCTCCTGTCTCAGGGGATCGATGGCATTCCTGCGAACAACACCGCCGTGTTCAACGTGCTGCAAGACCACGGCATGCTCCAGCCCACCTCGGACGGCAAAGCGGTCTGGCGCGCGACCGTGACCAGCACGACCGGCTGGTCCCATTCGTTCACCCTGTTGCGTCTCGCTCCCGCGCTGATCTGGGAGTCTGGCGAGCGACCAGCACCTTTCGCGGGCACGGTAGAGATCGACGCGACGCCCGCGGAAAACGACGCCTGCATGTCGGCTCCCGCGCCTACCGTCTCGGTGAACCCAGCGCAGGGAGGTCAAGAGCCTCCGATTTGGGAGGGCGACAGCACCACCATCGTTTCACCGCCCGCAGCCCAGCCCGTGCCCGACGTCATGGAGGATTTGCTCGCGATGGTGGGCTTGGGTGAGTCGGCCGGCGTTGGCCAGGATGCCGAGGAGTTCCTCCACACCCCCGCGCCAGCAACAGCCGCGACGTCCATTCCATCGCCTGCACCTGCACCCGCGCCTACGCCTGGGTCATCGGCAACGAAGCCATCCGGGGAACAGTTCATGGTTTGGCTGAAGCAGGGAATCGCCTCACGACGGCTCATCATCAACGACGCGAAGGCACTCGTGCATACGGTGAATGAGACGGCCTACCTGGTCAGCCCGGGTGTGTTCCAACGCTATGCGCAGGAGCATCCCGAAGTGGCCGCACTCGCCAAGCAGGAGAATCAACAGGATTGGCAGTGGGTGCAGAAGCGCTTCGAGAAGCTGCAGCTACATCGAAAGCAGCCCAATGGCCTGAACATTTGGACCTGTGAAGTCACGGGCCCGAGGAAGTCCCGCCGACTGCATGGCTACCTCCTCGAAAATAGGTCCTTGGTATTCGCCGAAATACCGCCCAACAATCCCTATCTTGCTCTGACTCAGGAAGGGTGACGCGACTCGGGCAGCGACCGTCACCACCGTGTGGCGACGATCAATGCCCCGCGAAGCTGGCAACATTTGGCGAACTAAGCTACTCGGCCCGCGCCAACTCCCGTGCAAGGAACGGAGCGGTTCGGCTGCCAGACTTTCGGGCCACCTGCTGAGGGGAACCCGCCACCACGATGCTGCCGCCGGCAGCGCCCGCGCCTGGCCCTACGTCGATCACCCAGTCGGCCTGGGCCACCGCACGCATGTCGTGCTCGATCATCACTACGGTATTGCCGGCATCGACCAGGCGCTGCAACTGCACCAGCAGCCGGTCGGCATCCGACGCATGCAGCCCGGTGGTCGGCTCGTCGAGCACGTACAGGCTTCGGCCGCGCTGGCTGCGCTGAAGCTCGGTCGCCAGCTTGATGCGCTGCGCCTCGCCACCGGAAAGCTCGGTCGCCGGCTGTCCCAGGCGCAGATAGCCAAGTCCGATATCGCGCAGCAGTTGCAGTGGCCTTGCCACAGCGTCTTCACCCGCGAAGAATTCGCTGGCTTCGTCCACGGTCATCTGCAGCACCTCGGCGATGTTGCGCCCGTTCCACTGCACCTTCAGCGTGGCCTCGTTGTAGCGCGCGCCATGGCAGGTCGGGCACGGCGCGTACACGCTGGGCATGAACAGCAGTTCCACGCTGACGAAACCCTCGCCCTCGCAAGTCTCGCAGCGCCCCTTGGCGACGTTGAACGAGAACCGTCCGGCATCGTAGCGGCGGCGTCGCGCATCGGGCGTGGCAGCGAACAGCTTGCGCACATGGTCGAACAGGCCCGTGTAGGTGGCCAGGTTCGACCGCGGCGTGCGCCCGATCGGTTTCTGGTCCACCTGCACCAGACGCTGTACGGCGTCCACGTCGCCCGCCAGATGGCCGCCGGTCGCTTCGATCACTGCCGGCCCTTCGCTGGTGGCGCTTTCGGCTACATCGTCTTCCGGCTCGTGGCCCAGGTGCAGCAGCACCAGCTCCGGCAGGGCCTGCGCGACGAGGCTGGACTTGCCCGAGCCGGAGATGCCGGTGACGGCCGTCAGCACGCCCAGCGGAATGCGCGCATTCACGCCATGCAGGTTGTGGCGGTGAATGTCCTGCAGCTCCAGCCAGCCGGTCGCTTCGCGTGCCCGGCTTCCCGGCGCGGGGATCTCATCGAACAGGTAGCGTGCAGTACGCGATTCGGCAATCTTGCGCAGGCCATCCGGCTCGCCGCTGTAGAGCACGCGGCCGCCACGCTCCCCAGCATCCGGCCCGACATCCACCAGCCATTGCGCGCGGCGCATCAGGTCCAAGTCGTGCTCCACCACGAACACCGAGTTGCCGGCGTCGCGCAGCCGGTCGAGCGCGTCGTACAGGGCCTGGCTATCGGAGGGGTGCAGGCCCGCGGAGGGCTCGTCGAGCACGTACACGACACCGAACAGCAGGGAACTCAATTGCGTGGCCAGCCGCAGGCGCTGCAACTCGCCGGCCGAAAGCGTCGGCGTGGCCCGGTCCAGCGTCAGGTAGCCCAGGCCCAGCCCACGCAGTTGGCGCAGGCGTGCCATCACGCCACCGGCCAGGCGCTGCGCGGCGAGGCGCTTTTCTTCCGATAGCGCCGAGGTGCGGCGCACGTCGGGCGATACCGCATGGACGGCGCGGCCGGAGGCCGCGCGTTCGGCACGGTCGCGTCGGGTCGCTTCCTTGTCCGTAGCCGCCCCCGCTGCATGGGCGCGGAAATCGCCCTGGGCGATGGGTTCGAGCAAGGCCGCCAACTGGTCCAGCGGCATCTGCATGAACGCGCCGATGTCCACGCCGGCGAAGGTGACCGACAGCGCCTCGGGCTTGAGCCGCTTGCCGTGGCAGGTGGGGCACGGTTTGCCCTCCATGAACCGGGACACGCGCTTTCTCATCAACGCGCTCTGGGTGTTGGCAAAGGTGTGCAGCACGTAGCGCCTGGCGCCGGTGAAGGTGCCCATGTAGCTCGGCTCCATCTTGCGCTTGAGCGCGGCGCGGGTTTCGGCGGGCGTGAAGCCGGCGTACACCGGCACCGTCGGTGTTTCCTCGGTGAACAGAATCCAGTCGCGATCCTTCTTCGGCAGGTCCTTCCACGGTCGGTCAACGTCGTAGCCCATGCTGACCAGGATGTCGCGCAGGTTCTGGCCTTGCCAGGCGGGGGGCCAGGAGGCGATCGCCCGCTCGCGGATGCTCAGGGAGGGATCGGGCACCATGATGGCCTCGGTCACCTCGTACACATGGCCCAGGCCGTAGCAGGTCGGGCACGCTCCCTGCGGCGTGTTGGGCGAAAAATCCTCGGCGTACAGCATCGGCTGGTTGGCCGGATAGGCGCCGGCGCGCGAATACATCATCCGCACCAGGCTGGACAAGGTGGTCACACTGCCCACGGAGGAACGCGCGTTGCTGGAGCCCCGCTGCTGCTGCAGCGCCACCGCCGGCGGCAGGCCGTCGATCGCATCGACGTCCGGCACGCCGGCCTGCTCGATCAGTCGCCGCGCATAGGGGGCCACCGACTCGAAGTAGCGTCGCTGGGCCTCGGCATAGATGGTGCCGAAGGCCAGCGAGGACTTGCCGGAGCCGGAGACACCCGAGAACACCACCAGCGCGTTACGCGGGATGGAGACGTCCACCTCCTTGAGGTTGTTCTCGCGCGCACCGCGCACTTCCACCATGCCGCTGGCCGCAGCGGTACAAGAGGATTCACCGAAAGAATTGTTTGGCAAGTTTTTATCCTGTAGTTCGTCCCGCTCAGGACGGGACTTCCTGAGTTCGGGTGCCGCGGCGGCTGGCTTCGAGCACTGCGGTGACAGTGCGGGCGTCGTAGCTGCCGCGCAGACGACGACCCTCGACGAAGAACGTCGGCGTGGCGTGCGCACCGCTGGCGACCGCACTGGCGAGGTCGCGCTCGACACGCTCGATCACCGCAGGGCTGTCGAGATCCGCGATGAACCGTTCGACGTCGAGCCCAAGCTCGGCGGCGTAGCCGATCAGATGCTCGCGCTCCAGCGCATGCTGACGGGTGAACACGAAGTCCAGCCACGGCCAGAACATCCCCTGGTTCGCCGCTGCCTCGGACGCCCGCGCGGCAATCGGCCCGTGCGGGTGGTGCGGCAGATGGCGCACCACATACCGCAGGTCGTCACCGAAGTGGGCGCGAAGATCGTCCCACGAACCGGTGGCGTGCGCACAGTACGCGCACTCGAAGTCCACGTACTCGACGAGTGTGAGCTGGGCGTCCTCCGGCCCGCGGATGTGATCGATCTCCGGATCGACCGGCGGCTCAAGCACCATCGGCAGGTCAGCGGTCTTCTCACCCCACCGCTGGGCGGCGACCTTGAAGATCAGCCACCCGAGCAACGTGGCGAACACCATCGACACGAGCACGCCGACCGTCGCCTGGCGGCCCAGGTCGGAGGTCGTGCCGAACGCGAGCCCGATGATCAGCAGCGACACGGTGAAGCCGATCCCGGACAGCGCCGCCCCACCGAACACGCTCCCCACCCCGACGCCCTCGGGCAGCCGGCCCAGGCCGAGACGGACGGCGACGAGCGTGGTGAGCCCGATGCCCAAGAGCTTGCCGAGCACGAGCCCTGCGATGACGCCCCACGTGACTGGCGAGCCAAAGGCCTCGGCGAGCAGCCCGCCACGCACGTCCACCCCGGCGTTCGCCAAGGCGAAGATCGGCACGATCAGCAGCGCCGTCGGCAGCCGCAGGAACTCGTGCAATCGCTCGTTCACCGAGATACCCCGGGACAGCCCGCAGTCCACCGCGCGGGCCGATGCGGCACTCGGCGACTGCCAGAAGTCACGGAACAACTGTCTTGCCGCAACGACCCCGTGACGTTGCGTCGCATAGGCGGGGATCAGCAGCCCCGCGGCCATCCCGGCGAGGGAGGCATGGATGCCGGAATACACGGTTGCGAACCACAGCACGATCACGATCAACACATACGGCGTCGCCCGCCACTGGCGGGTGCGCCCCAACAACCACAATCCAACGAGGCTGGCGAGGGCGATAAGCAACGGGACGATCCGGATCTCCTCGCTATAGACGATGCCGATGATGGACACTGCGAGGAAGTCATCGACCACGGTCAGGGTGAGCAGGAACACGCGCAACTGACCCGATAGCCGCGGGCCGACGATCGCCAAGGTGCCCAGCATGAACGCCGTATCGGTGCCGACCACCGCACCCCACCCGTGCAGGCCCTCACTTCCGGCTAGTTTCACGATCAGGACATACACCAGCGCGGGAAGCACGACTCCCGTGACCCCCGCGATCAGGGCGAGGCGGGCACGGCTGCGGTCACGGAGCGATCCGTGGGCGAACTCCTGACGCACCTCCAGTCCGATCAGGAAGAAGAAGACGACCATCAGGCCGTCGTTGACCCAGTGATGCAGATCCATGTGTAGGCGCAGTGGCCCGAAGTTGAACCCGACGTCTAGGTGCCACAACTCGAAATAGGCGTTAGATAGCGGCGAGTTCGCCCACACGAGCGCCACAACCGTGACGATCACCAGCAGCACCGCAGCGCCAGACTCCGTGCGTAGATAGTGGGCAACGCGTCTCCGTCTGATATGCGCCGAGGACTCACCAAAAGAAGAGGCTGGCATGTGCTTATCCTGTAGTTTGTGAGATCACGATGGGCAGGTTTCGGAGGCGACCGGTCAGGCGTCCGCCTCTGGCAGCGTCCCATCATCCAGCGAGCGCAGCCAAGTAAGCCATTCTCCCAGCCTGCGCTCAACACCTCTGTCCGTTGGCTGATACCAGCCCGGCCGCGCCACGCCCTCGGGAAAGTAGCTTTGCCCAGCGGCGTAGCCGTTGGGCTCGTCAGGAGCGTAGCGGTAGCCTTCGTGATACCCCATCTGCTGCATCAGCTTCGTCGGCGCATTGCGAAGATGGAGAGGCACAGGCAGGGAGCCGCTGTTCTTGACGAAGGTCTTCGCCTTGTTCCAGGCGGCATAGGCAGCGTTCGACTTGGGGGCGGCAGCAAGGTAGGTCGCCGCGTGGGCAATCGGTATTTCGCCTTCGGGGGAACCCAGCCTCTCATAAGCCAGCGCGGCATTGAGCGCCAGTTGCAGCGCCTGCGGGTCGGCATTGCCGATGTCTTCGCTGGCCACTACCACCATGCGGCGGGTCACCTGGCTGACGTCGCCGCTACCGTCAAGGATGCGGGCCAGCCAATACAGGGCCGCATCAGGGTCGGAGCCCCGTAGCGACTTGTGGAAGGCTGAGAGCTGCCAGTAGAACTCGTCACCGCCCTTGTCGAACCTGCGCAGCGATGGACTGGTGGACAGCTTGGCGGACTGGCCATCGACCACGACCTTGCCAGCGCCCGACGCAGCATTCGTCACCTGCTCAAGCAGATTGAGGAAGCGCCTGCCATCGCCATCGGCAAAGCCCTTGAGCAGATCCAGCGCGTCCGCGTCCAACGTGACGCCCTGGAGATGCGGCAGTGCGCGTTCGTAGAGTTGGTTCAGTTCGTCGCTGGACAGCGGTTCGAGGGTATAGACCTGCGCGCGCGAGAGCAGTGCGGAATTGACCGCCAACCCCGGATGCTCGGTCGTCCCCCCCACCAGGGTCAGGAGCCCCGACTCGACATGGGGCAGCAGGGCATCCTGCTGCGCCTTGTTGAAGCGATGGATCTCATCGACGAAAAGCACCGTCGATCGACCATGGTTGTCCAGTTCGGCCTGGGCCTCGTCGATGGCTTGCCGGATGTCCTTCACCCCGGCCAGCACGGCCGAGATGGCGATGAATCGGCTGTCGGTCGCACTGGCGGCCAGGCGCCCTAGGGTGGTCTTGCCCACGCCTGGCGGCCCCCAGAGGATGAACGAGTGCAACTTGCCCGCCTCGAACGCGAGACGCAGCGGCTTGCCGGGGCCGAGCAAGTGCCGTTGCCCGACGAATTCGTCCAGCGTCTTGGGCCGCAGGAGTTCGGCCAAGGGAGGCTTGGGCTTTGTCGTGAATAGATCGGTCAAGTTCCTCTCCCTGGCATTTCTGATAGTTGACGTTCCGATAAGGTGGGCACCTCAATCCAGAGAGCCGGATTTATCCAACGCCGTGGGCTCTTTGTCGGCAATCGCATGCATGATGATGCGAGAGCCGCGGTAGCCGATGCTGTGGTTCCATACCCAGCTCAAAGCGACACTGAGACGATTTCGCGTGCCGATCAGAAAGTAGATGTGCGCCAGCTTCCAGATCCACCACGCAAAGGCACCACGCAGCTTCACCCGCCCCATGTCAATCACCGCCAGGCTGCGGCCGATGGTGGCCAGGTTCCCCTGATGCCGGTATTTGAAAGGCCCGTCAGCGGGCTTGCCCTTCAAACGCCGTCCAATCAGGTTAGCGACGTACTTCCCTTGCTGTTTGGCGGCCGGGGCGATGCCCGGCACGGGCTTCCCATCGGCCATGGTGCACGAGGCTGTATCGCCGATGGCGAAGACCTCCGGGCGACCGGCCACCGTCAGGTCAGGGCCAACGACCACTCGACCAGCACGATCAGACGCAGCGCCCAACCAGCGAGCCGCGGGAGACGCCTGGACTCCGGCGGCCCAGACGATGGTCTTGGCCGAAAGGGGCTTGCCGCCATACACCACGCCGTCGGCCGAGCATTCGGTGACCGGAGTACCCAGCACGACCTCGACCCCGAGTTTTTCGAGTGCCTGGCGCGTATAGGCCGAAAGATCCTCTGGAAAGACCGACAACAGACGCGGGCCAGCCTCGATCAGTACAACCCGCGATGTGCTCGGGTCGATCGAGCGGAAGTCACGCGCCAGCGTGTCTCGTGCCAGCTCGGCGATGGTTCCGGCCAATTCAACCCCGGTGGGACCACCACCGATGATGACGAACGTCTGCAGCGCGGCACGCTGCTGAGGATCGCTCGTGCGCTCAGCTTCCTCGAAAGCCGCGAGGATTCGGCCCCGAATGGTCGTGGCATCTTCCAGCGTCTTCAACCCCGGCGCGAAAGCCCCCCATTCGTCGTGTCCGAAGTAGGCATGGGTAGCACCTGTCGCGAGCACGAGCGTGTCGTAGGTTTGCCGCATTCCATTGTTGAGAATGACCTGACGCGCGTCCTGGTCGATACCTTCCACTTCCGCCATCAAGGTGTTCACTTCCGGGCGATTTCGGAAGAGATAGCGAATAGGCCAGGCGATCTCGGATGTCGAAAGTGACGCACCTGCGACCTGGTAAAGCAAGGGTTGGAACAGGTGATGATTGCGCCGATCGATGATCGTCACATCGACCTCGACACCAGCAAGCTGGTTGGCAACCTCGATCCCGCCGAAGCCCGCTCCGATAATGACGACGTGATGTCGGTTTTTGGAGGTCTTTGTCATGACCTGATCTCCTCTCTCAGCGTTTCAGCGCCGATGCGTGGTGTGCCATATGCTCGCCAATGAAGCTGGCAATGAAGTAGTAGCTGTGGTCGTAGCCTGGGCGCAGATTCAACGTGAGCGGGTGCCCCGTCTCGTCGCAGGCTTTGCGCAGCAGGTCGGGCTGAAGCTGGCTCTCCAGGAACTCGTCGCCCAAGCCCTGATCAACCAGCAACGGCAAACGCTCCTGCACGGTGCGAATCAGCTCCACGGTGTCGTACTGCTTCCACACTTCCCGATCGCTGCCCAGGTACGCCTCGAAGGCCTTGTGCCCCCAGGGAACCTGGGTGGGGGCGACGATGGGCGAGAAGGCCGAGACGCTTCGATAACGGCCCGGGTTGCGCAGGGCGATGACCAGAGCGCCGTGTCCTCCCATGGAATGGCCGCTGATGCTCCGCTCCGCTGTCACGGGAAAGTGGGCCTCGATCAGCGCCGGCAATTCCTGCACGACGTAGTCGTACATCCGATGATTCGCAGCCCAGGGTTCCTGTGTGGCGTTGACGTAGAAACCCGCCCCCTGTCCGAGGTCATAGGCAGGATCGTCGGCAACGCCTTCGCCGCGAGCACTGCTATCGGGCGCGACGACGGCAATGCCATGTTCGGCCGCGTAGCGCTGGACGGCGGCCTTGGTGATGAAGTTCTGCTCGGTGCAGGTGAGGCCTGAAAGCCAGTACAGCACCGGCACCTTGCCGTGCTGTGCCTGCGGAGGCAGATAGACGCCGACCTTCATCGTGCAACCGAGCGTCGTGGATTCATGCTGATAAACGTCCTGCCAACCATCAAAGCTGGCGTGATGTTCGATGCGTTCCATGTAGTTCTCCTATGTTCAAAGGAACGGCGCAGCTCTCGCGCGCCAGGACGGCAGCTCGTCAGGAAGATTTCTCTTCCGCTGCCGTGTCGCCGTGGGCGTGTCTGATCCTGCGCACGATCCACCAGATCGTCAGCATCACCGCAGGCACCAGAACCGCCATCACCGGCGCCACGCTGTCGTGAACCATCGGAATGCCCTTGAGCAAATAGCCGAGAAGACTCACGACGTAATAAGAAATTGCCGCGACCGACAGGCCTTCGACGGTTTGCTGAAGGCGCAATTGCATCTTGGCCCGGTTGTTCATCGACGCAAGCAGATCGCGGTTCTGGCGTTCAAGCTCGACGTCGATCCAGGAACGCAGCAACGCGATGGCCCGGGTCAGCTTGTCGGAGAGCTTGGTCTGGCGCTCCTTTACGGATTGGCATGTCCGCATGGCGGGAGCGATGCGACGCTGCAGGAAATCCGCCCAGGTGCAGTACCCGGATACGGCCTCTTCCGAAAGCGCTGCCAGCCTTTCCTCGACGATCTCGTAGTAGGCACGACTGGCGCCGAAGCGATAGAGATTCGCCGCAACGCCAGCTTCCAGTTCGGCAGCCAGGCCGGTCAATTCGGACAGCAGCACGTCGCTGTCGCGCCGTTCCACCAAGCTCGTACACATCTCGTCGGTGATCGCCGCAAGGCGCGACTCCATGCGCCGCAGCTCCGACGTCATCGACCGCGTCAACGGCAAGGACAGCAACGCCAAGGTACGGTAGGTCTCGATCTCCAGCAGACGTTGAGCCAGCGCACCCGCCCGCGCCGGGGTCAAATCGCGGGCAAGGACGAGGATCTGCGTCAGGCCATCCTCATCCTGTCGGAAGTCGGTGAGGATGGCGGCAGAGCCGTTCTCCACCAGCGAGTAGCACAGGCTGGCAGGATCGAAGCGATCGGCCTCCTTCTCCGTTTCCGGCGTCCATGGAAGAAGTCTCAAACGGATGCCGGATACGACCGGGCCGGGAGGAACAAATCCATGCTTGAACGGATTTTCGCCGCACGGCTCTCCCGTCTCGGAATCCAGCGAAGCGCACCAGAGATACGTTGAGAACTCGGTGTGCTTTTCACAGTGCAGGTCTCCTTCGTCCCATGTCACGCCGTGAAGCGGCGTAGCATGGTCGGGTTCGGCAACGCCGAAGCGATGAGACAACTCGCTCATCGCCATCTGATCCTTGGCCTGGTCGCCTTCGGTCATGAAAGCGAGCTGCAATATGCCGCGCGGGGCCTGAATCAACAGATGCGGGCGCGCATGCACTTCACCCACGGCGGCAGCACGATCGGTGTAGGCCGGCATGCCGTACACGGTGGCGGTCGGGGTGGGTTGTACGGTCGTCGTATTTATGTTGGCCGGCTCTTTCATAACGACCTCATTTCTTCTTGGTTGAAAAACACGCTTCAAAGCAAATGCCCGCAGCCATGCGTTTCGCACATGGCTGCGGGCCGATCTTCATGAGCAGACACCGCTCTACACGGTCCGTCTAATAGGCTCGCCGTGTAGAGGCTTGTGCTGGCCCTTTCAGAACGCCCTCAGCTTCCTAGCTTTCAGACGAAGGTGTACGAGCAGACCTTGTTGCCCGCCGGATCACGCAGGTAGGCCGCATAGGCACCCGGCAGGTGGCCACGCGGGCCAGGCTGGCCCTCGTCGGTGCCGCCTGCGGCAAGGCCGGCGGCGTGGAAGGCATCCACTTCGGCGGGAGTGGCGGCCGCAAAGCCGACCGTCACGCCGTTGCTCGAAGGCGCTTCACCATTGCCCGGACGGGCGATGATGAAAGCCGGCTTTTCGCGACCGAAAAGCACCCATCCGTTGCCGAAAGGACCGAGGTTCTTGATGCCGAGAGCACCCAGGGCGGCGTCGTAGAACGCGGCCGACTTCTGGACGTCGGCGGCGCCGATGAAGACGTGCGAGAAGATGCCGTCGCCGGAAATGACAGGAGTGGACATGGTTAGTTTCCTTGATGGTTGGTGTTGAATGGATAGTGGGTGATCAGTAGTGGATCACCGTGCGAATCGACTTGCCTTCATGCATCAGGTCGAAGGCGTGGTTGATCTCGTCGAGACCCATGGTGTGGGTGACGAACGGGGCGAGATCGATCTCGCCTTTCATTGCGTCTTCCACCATGCCCGGAAGTTGGGTACGCCCCTTGACCCCGCCGAAAGCAGAGCCCTTCCAAGTCCGGCCGGTGACCAACTGGAACGGACGGGTCGAGATTTCCTTGCCGGCACCGGCGACACCGATGACGATCGACTGGCCCCAGCCACGATGGGCAGCTTCCAGAGCCGAACGCATCACGTTGACGTTGCCGATGCACTCGAAGGTGTGATCGACACCCCAGCCGGTCATCTCGATGAGAACCTCGTGAATCGGCTTGTCGAAGTCCTTCGGATTGAGGCATTCGGTCGCGCCGAAGGTACGAGCCAGCTCGAACTTCGCCGGATTGGTATCGATGGCGATGATGCGGCCCGCTTTGGCCTGGCGTGCACCCTGAATCGCGGCGAGACCGATGCCGCCGAGGCCGAAGATGGCCACCGAGTCGCCCGGCTGCACTTTGGCCGTGTTGTGCACGGCGCCGATGCCGGTGGTCACGCCGCAGCCCAGCAGGCAGACGTGCTCGGGATTGGCGTCCGGGTTGATCTTGGCCAGCGAGACTTCGGCGACGACCGTGTATTCGCTGAAGGTCGAGCAGCCCATGTAGTGGTAAAGCGGCTGACCGTTGTACGAGAAGCGAGTCGTACCATCGGGCATCAGCCCCTTACCCTGGGTTGCACGAACCGCGACACACAGGTTGGTCTTGCCGGACTTGCAGAACAGGCACTCGCCGCACTCGGCGGTATAGAGGGGAATGACGTGATCGCCAGGCTTCACGCTGGTCACACCTTCACCCACCTCCACGACGATACCCGCACCTTCATGACCCAGCACGACCGGGAAGAGACCTTCGGGGTCGTCGCCCGACAGGGTGAAGGCGTCGGTATGGCAAACGCCGGTGTTCGTGATCTTGATGAGCACCTCGCCCTTGCGCGGCGGCTCGACGTCGATCTCGACGATTTCCAGCGGCTTTCCTGGCCCGAAGGCAACTGCTGCACGTGATTTCATGATGTCGCTTCCTTTACTAGCTAACTAAATTTGCCCTCACCGAGGGCACCCTGGTGCCTCTACCGCAGATAGGAGCGGACGATAGAGATGGTCTCGTCAATGGACTTGTTCTGCGAATCGCTCCTGATTTCGCTACTGGGAAACTCTTCCCGCAGATAGCTCTCCAGAACCGTTGCCATCAATCCGTTGACTGCCCCACGAACGGCCGCAAGCTGCTGAAGAATTGCAGGACATTCCGCACCTGCATCAAGCGCTTGCTCAAGAGTCGCTACCTGACCTTTGATGCGCCTGATGCGCGTCAGTGCTTGCTTCTTTTCTTCCGGGCTGTGTGGCATCGAACACCTCTCTACTTGGGTACACCGCCGCATTATACAATACTCCCCCATAGTATATGCGGCCGAACTTCGCCACAAAATCTGTGCTCTTCGAGCACGCTTACAGGCTAGTACAGATTTGTTCCCAAGAAGCGCAAAACATTCAAATTAATGAATATTTCTTGCATGTATCGACAGCATCGGGGCAAGTTCAAAACTGGTCAAACTGGAAAAATCTATGCGCAGATAGACGTGGCCTATCTAAGCCGACTCATCGAACTGAAGCTAACAAGATGAGACCGGCTAGGCGACCTGACGACCCGAATACCGAGCCTTCCGCAGTGCAGGCAACATCTGGCCGTCCCAGTCACGATCGACCGCAACCTGGGCCTGTTCCTGGTTTCGTTCGAGTGCTTCAACGTCAAGATCACCGATCGCCCATGTCTGCGTGCCGCAAGTCGTCGCGAGAATGCCATCATCCGGGAATCCACGATCCATTGGTGCATAGATCGTGGCCTCGCCAGTGTTCGTGTCCAACGCCGGACTCCAGTCAGCAGCTCCGGTCGTCACGGCCTGCGCGATGAACATTCGGTTCTCCAGCGCCCGCGCCATGCAGCCCACACGGACCCGGGTTGCACCTGCTTGGGTGTCGGTACAGCTCGGGACCAGCAGCAGGCGCACTCCCGCCTCTCTCTGGGCTCGCACGGGCAATGGAAACTCACTGTCATAGCAAACAGCGATGCCGGCACGCACACCGTTCAGGTCGAACACCTTGAGTTCGTCGCCACCTTCGATGACGCCGGTGTCCTTCTCGAACCCCGTCAACTGCAGTTTGTCCTGGTAGTCGCGTGTACCGTCAGGCGCAAACCACCAAGCTCGGTTGCGGTAGCGGTCCAAACCAACCTGGGTCAAAAACGTACCGGCCTGAATGGTCATGCACAACTCGCGCGACAGGTCGGCATACAGTGCCAGCCAAGCAGGCTGCAAGGCCTGCAGCGCGGCCAGAGAGGCGTTGAAATCACGGCGGATGCTAGGCTTGAACGTTGCAGCCAGTTCGAGGGATAGATACTCGGGCAACACGGCCAGTTCCGCTCCGCCACGGCGCGCCTCCTCCAGAACCAGTCGCTGCCGCGCAGCAAATGCCTCGAAGTCCGTCGGCTTACCCACTGCATATTTCGCAACTGCTACTTTCACTTCGCGTTCTCCAGAGAGTGCAGCCACATCGTGAGCGTCTGCTCGGTTTCGGTCGGCTCACCCACCTCCTTCCAGGGCAGCGTAACCTTCATGTCCGACTGTCGCACGTAGCCACGACGGGTCCAGAAGGCATCATTACTGCGGTAGTTGGAAGGACGCCGGGGATCGTCGTCTGCTCGATCCACCGACGCGAACGATGTCCACTGCATGCCGCCCAACGAACGGGCATGCGCTTCGCGTTCGTCAAAGAAGCGATGGCCCAGGCCAAGGCCCCGAAAGGCTGGGAGCAGGACTGATTCGCCGCAGTAAAACACTGCCTCCATCGGGATTCCTCGATCGGCGAACGGTACCTGGAAGGCCGGCTCCGTATCGCCGAGCGGCAACCCCGTGGACGCACCCACAACCACGTCATCAGCGAGCACGAGCACCAACAGGCTGTCTGCCGAACGGGCGTACATGGAAAGGTAGTGCTTCTCGTATTCGATGTCGCCCTCGTACAGGTATGGAAAGCTGCGGAAGACCTTCGCCCGCAGATGTGCCACGGTGTCGAACCATTCGGCAATGTCCGGCCCACGACGAACCAGCACCTGCACGTCGCTGGTCATTTCAGGCGTCCCCTCCGACCTGTGCGATCCAGTCGCCGAGGTTGTAGTAGTTGGTGACACGAGCGATCTTGCCATCGCGGATCTCGAAGAACGCGCCACCCGGCAGCACGTAGCGCTGGCCCTGGGCGTCCGGCAGCCCGTCGTCCGTCACCTTGTATTCGCCATGCACCACGTACTCCGCGCCTGCGCGCAGGCCGTCGGCGCTGACCATCACCACGATCCCGCGGAGTTGCTCGCCATAGCAGCGGTCCATGCGCTGCAGGAAGGCGCGGAAGGCTTCGCGACCGACCTCACGAGCGCCCTGGTTCAAATCGTGCGCGACGTCATCGGTCAACATTGACAGCATGGCCTCGCGGTCACCGCGGTTGAAGGCGTCGTAGTAGGCAGTGATGAGAGTCGCAGCGTTCATTCGCGTTCCTTGTTGGGTTGTTCGGAGCGGAGCATTCCGGGGTGCTGTCAGTCTGGGCAACCGCGCCTCCCTTGTATATGGAATTGTTGCGATTTTATAATTCCACCATCTGGAACAATTAACGAGCGGCGAAACCGACCATGAGGCGTGCGTCATGAACAAGGAAATGGAACTACTGCGCATCTTTCGGGTGGCGGCCGAAAGCAGCAGTTTTCGCGATGCAGCCGTCCGGCTGGGGACTTCTCCGCAAGGTGTCACCCGTGCCATCCAGCAACTGGAGCAACACTACGGCGAGGTGTTGTTTCATCGAAGCACGCGCCAGGTGCGCATCACCGCCTTCGGCGAAGGGCTGTTAGACCAGGTGCGCCCGGCATTGGAGCGGTTCGAGGATCTGTGGCGAACGCCTGGCTCCGACCAGCAGGCATCCCTGTCCGGTACGGTTCGCATCACCGCACCGCACAGCTTGGGCACCAGAGCGGTGCTGCCGGCACTGGAGCGCGTGGCCGCGCGTCATCCCGACATCACGCTGGATGTGCGCCTGTCCGATCGCATCAGCAATACGGTTGACGAAGGGATTGACGTCGGAATCAGGGTCGGATTCATGCGTGATAGCCGCTTCGTCGCACGCAAGGCAGCCGACATGAAACTTCCGATCGTTGCCGCTCCGCGCCTGATCAAGAAAGTGGGCGTACCTGAAAACATCGATGCGCTAAGCAGCCTGCCAGCTACCGTGGCCTTGGATATCAATACCGGCCGTCCCTGGCCTTGGCACTTCAAGGCGGGACGCCAGTGGACACCTGCCGCACCCACTCTCGTCGCCGACAATGCCGACATGGAAATGGGAGCGGCGCTGGCCGGGATCGCGTTCGCGCAACTGGCGGACTACATGGCCGCCCCCTACATTGCCAGCGGGAAGCTCGTGCGAGTGTTGGAGAGCGAAGAACCTCCGGCATGGGGGTTGTACGTCTATCGGCCTCAGCGTGGCCCCATTCCGGGAAGGGTTCGAGCGGTATTTGATGAAATGCTGGTCGCCGTTGGATCGTTGCCAGCTTTGCGCTGACACGTCGCAAGACACTGAAAGGCACACGCCCTGGAAAGCGGGGCACTGAGCCTTGGCGGCTCGCCCCTCCGGTTGAATGATGAGCCGACCGTCTGCCCGCTTGCGCCAGGTGCAGATCGGTCGGCCATGCAACCCTATGCCGGCAAACGATTAGATGTAAATGAATTGCCGGTACAAACCATCCAACTGACGACGAATATCTTCGACGCGCTGCTCGTCACCGGTATCGGTAAATTCGAGTAGCTGCTGTTCCTTGGCAGTGATCTGATCG